>JBGCEB010000012.1:0-115949 GCA_045106075.1 Phycisphaerales bacterium | reverse complement strand
CTTCGGCGGCTGCGGCAAGAACCACCTCCGCATCTCCTTCGCCTGCAGCGACGACCAGATCAACGCGGGGATGGATCGGTTCGCAGGTTTTGTTGGATCGTTGAGCTAAATATTCCAACGGGATTCGTGCGTTTCGTCAGTCAAACGCACGTAGGCAAACTTGTGAGATCCATGTACGGGTTATTTGTGAATGGACAAGCACAGCACCGTGCTAGTTGTTTTGGTGTTTCTTATTAGCCGCACGTTTTCGTTCACGGTATTTTCTGGATATGTGCTTGGCCTTCTTGCTCAGTGCCTCCTCCAGATCACCGCGACCAAGCCAAAGCCAAAACATGATCACCGAGCTAGAAACGACCAACAACACCCAAGCAATCCAACTCGTCGCTGAGGTTGTCCAAAGGTACATCACCGCACATGGGAGCAAAATCGCACTCAGCACGATGAGGATGCTCAACGCGGCAGTAAGTAGCTCCAATAGCAAAGCCAGAATCAGATAACCTGCGAAAAAGAGGACTTCGCGCCAACTGATCTTCGCTTTCGACATCAGCTCGATACCGAAGCATTCTCTTTGAGATCCAATTCCACTCCGCCATCTTTCGCCTTGAACCCCACCCGCTGATCGCGGACCAGCACCAGCAGCGCGAGGAATAGGCCCACCATCTCCGGGCGGGTCTTGCCTTCCATCACTTGGCCGAGCGAGTACTTCTTACCCGGGTTGGAAGACGCGAACGTCGCGATGCGGTCGACGATGTCCTCGGCATGCTCTTCCAGCGGGGTGTCGTCGGCGACGACGCTGTGCTCGCCGATGCGGTCGAAGTTGACGGCGGCCACGATCTGGCGGAAGGCTTCGACCAGATCGTTCAGGTCCAGATCCTCGATCTCGAGCTCGCCCATGTCATCAAGGGCGTCGCGGACGGATTTGTGATCGATGCCGGCGGCCTTGGCGGGGAAGCGGGCTTCCCAGTCGGCGCGTCTTTGGTCGAGCGCGTCGGCCGCGTCGCGGAACTTCTTGTATTCGAGCAGCTGCTTGACCAGCTCGGCCCGGGGGTCGTTCGGGTCCGACTCGGGGCGTTCCTCGTCAGTCTCTTCGTCGTCTTTCTTGACCGCGTCGAGCGCGAGCATGCGGGTCTTGAGCTCCATAAGCGAGGCAGCCATCACCAAGAACTCGCCTGCAAGATCGATGTCTACCCGCTCGAGGCCTTCGAGCGAATCCATGTATTGATGGGCGATGTCGGCAATCGGGATGTCATGGATATCCACCTCATGCTTGCGGATGAGGTAGAGCAGCAGGTCGAGCGGGCCGTCGAAGGCGTCAAGATGCACGCGGTAGGTCTCGGACATGTCAGCATCGTAGCGGAATACCGCGGTTCACCCTCCCACCTACAATGGAATCATGCCGACCGAGGCCCACAAACCCGACTCCCGCGATGCTCAGGCTGATCCGAACCAGTCCGACCCGAACCAGCCCGACCCGAACCAGCTGGATGAGCGGGCATTCGTCGCGCGGGTGTTCCGCCACGAGGCTGACGCGGTCGCCAAGCTCGGCGAGACGCTTGACGGGCGATACACCAAAGCGGTCGATCTGATCGTGGCCTGCGCGGATGCGGGCGGCACGGTGCTCGTTTCTGGGCTGGGAAAATCCGGGCACATCGGCGCCAAGATCTCAGCGACGATGGCGTCGGTCGGACTGCCCTCGCATCTTGTGCATCCGACCGAAGCTGCCCACGGCGACCTCGGACGCTTCCGATCCAGCGACCTTGCCATCTGCCTTTCGCACTCGGGTGAGACCGAAGAAGTGGTTGCACTCGCATCGATCTTGCGGCAAGACAGCATCCCGGTCATCGCGATCACCCGCGGCTCGGGCGAGGGACGCAAACCCAGCGCTCTCGAACGCGTCGCGACCGTCACGCTGCCGGCGCTGGTCACTGATGAAGCGGGCGACGGCGACTTCATGGCGCCCACATCATCGACCACCGCGACACTTGCGATCGGTGATGCGCTGGCACTGGCGGCGGCAAGGCGACGATCGTTTACACAAGCAGATTTTCATCGTCGCCATCCCGGCGGGCAACTCGGCGGGCTGCTGCGCCCGGTGACCGACCTGCTTCGGTTCAAGGCCGGCGACAACTTGCCGATGATTCATGAATCGATGAGCGTGCAAGACGCGTTGACCGAAGCTGCCAAAGTTGTCCGTCGGCCGGGCGCGCTGGTCGTTATCAATGACGCAGGATTGCTCGCGGGGATCTTCACCGACTCGGATTTGCGACGGCTCGTGCTTCGCGACGCGGGCGAGCTTTCCAACTCGATCGCTTCGGTCATGACCAAGCAACCAAGAACACTGTCCGCGTTGGCATTGGCGCGAGACGCTGCCCAGATGTTCCGCGAACACCGCGCCGACGAGATTCCTGTGGTGGATGATTCGGGCAAGCCCGTGGGGCTGCTCGATGTACAAGACCTGATAGCCATGCGTCTGGTCACGGACGACAAGTAAACGATCAAAAGCGAAGGATCGCCATGCCCGGACCCGCAGGACCATCACCGAAACTGCTCGGAAGGATCGCCGCGGGATTGCTGGCGTTTGTGTTCGTTGGGATAGTCTGGCGGGCGGTCTCGACGTCAGCGCCAGCTGTGAAACCGAACAACATCGTTGATCTCGGCGACGCCCCGGATATCACCGAGTTCGAAACCGGCGAGTCGATTGTGATCACGCTGGCCGACAAGCAAGACCCCGGGCGTGTTGCCGGCATCATCGAAGCGGACCGATTCGATCCGGTCGGCAACGGGCAACGAGAGCTCGTCAATCCGCGCGGATGGCTTTACCCACGCGACGGGCGCGTGATCCGGGTCCGCGCCGACCGCGGGCTGCTGACCATGCCAACCGCCAATAGCTCGCCAGAAGCGGGCACGCTCGAGGGCGATGTGCAGGTCCTGGTTTTTTCCGAATCGCCCGGACCTGGAATTCCACCTCCGGACAGCACGTCGCCGGTGATGACCGCTACGTTTGAGCAACCGGTGCAGTTCGAGAGCCGATACCTGCGGCTATCAACTCCCGGCGCATTCCGGATTGAAAGCGAACGCTTGTCATTCGATGGCATCGGACTCTCGGTCATGCTGAATGGCGTGCGCGATCGGATCGAACTCATCGACGTCGAACGCGGCGGACGGATGGAAGTCCTGGTTGCCAGCAATGAATCACCGTTGCCCGTCGAACCTGATTCATCCGAGTCGGCTGAATCTTCTCCAGTTGAACTCGCGACGCCGATCGCAACGACGACTCCTTCAACAGTACCGATTGCTGAAGTTTCAAAGATTGATATGTATCGTGCGGTGCTCGATTCCGAGGTCGTCGCAACGCTGGGCACCACACGCGTCGAAGGCGAGCGACTTGAGTTGTTTACTCGGGTGCGCGACAACGCGATCGCTGACGACGCGTTTGCGGCGGTCGGATTCCGCCGTTCCGCTGAGCCCTCGCCAGGCGACATATCAACTCCCAACGATTCAGACAGCACGACCGGTTTTGATGATCCGAGTCTGGATTCCTCTCCACTCGCCAGCTCGGAGACCTCTGCGATCGAACCGGGACCGCCCGCCGATCCCGAACGGATGGTGCTGATCTGGCAGGGATCGATGACCATCCGACCAATCGGGGAAGACGCGACACCGGATGAGTTGATCGAAAACGATGCCGCGTTGGCGTTGTACGGGAATGAGAACAAAGCCGTGCAGTTCCGTGACGATGTTCAGGGGATCGAGGGTCGGGCCGATGTTGCACGCTACGCCGCGACGCAGGGCGTGTTTACTCTTGAGTCAGGCACAGATCCGGTTTCGGCTGTGATCGCCGATGCAGGCTCGGGCACGTTTGATCGGGTCGATGCCGATCTCGTGCGAGGGCTCATCCGATTCACCGGCGCGGGGCAGGGCGAGTCCCGAACCGGTGCTTCGCTGCGATGGTCGGATGCCGGTGAACTTACACTTGCAAAGGATTCAAATGGCGATGTGACCGATCGGCTCACTGATGCGGTGTTCGAAGGCAATGTCCGCGCCGCCCAGCGCAGCGGCGCGATCGAGGGCGAACGCCTTCACACTTCGTTTGGCCTCGGATCGGATGGGCGTGCTGCCCTTCGGAACGCCCGGATCGATCAGGGCAGAATCGTGGGCGAACCCGACGAAGTCAGCCGGCCGAGACTCCTTTCCGGCTCGCTGATTAAAGTCGATTTCACCGGCAACGCAGGAACGCCCGAACCGATCCGGGTCGAGGCAATCGGCAGTGCAACCAAACCGATCCGCGGCGAGGCAAACGGATCAACCCTCACGGCTGAAAAATCCGTCGCAACCCTGACTCGCAATGGCGCGGGCGATCTGTTCGTTCGCACAGCAGATGCCCAAGGCGGGGTGTCGTTTCGCGGTGAGAATGACACCCGCGCCAACGGTGCCGAGCTGCTTGTCGATGGTTCACGCGAAACGATCCGGCTCACAGGCACAGACTCGACCGTCGCACAGGGTGACTCGACGATCCGAGGCTCGGATATCCGACTTGACGCGCGAACACGCCAAATGAATGTGGCGGGTCTCGGAAGATTTGAACACACCTTGCGTACCGACGAGGGCATCGCCAGTGGAAAAGTCGTTGCAAGCTGGAACGAGTCGATGCGCTTTGATGATGCACTCGGCAAGCTCATCTGCCTCGGCGGGGTCACGGTCGTCGCGGCACCCGACCCATACACGCGCGATACGCTCAGTGCAGAGCGGATCGAGGTCGAAATGACGCCGCGCCTGACGCCCGATCGAATCGGAGGCCGCGGCGCAGGAAAGCGCGAACTGACGCTCGCCCGCGCCTTCGGCGGCACGACTCCGGATGGCCCAAAGCCCGCCAGCGCGAAAACCACGAAATATGACCCCGCCAATCCCGAGTTTGTCATCGGGAGGTTGTACCTTGAAAGTGATCAGATCATCGCCGATGCTCGGCAATCGGAGCTGCATGTGCCCGGGGCTGGCACGCTGCTTTTACTTGATCGCCAAACGGACAACGATGACAACAAAGATGCCAGCCAAAGCCCCGAATCTGCACCAAGTGGACTCGGGCCGGGTGGACTCGGGCCGGGACTGACTCGCTTTGGGTGGGACGGTTCGATGACACTCGATCGCGCTTCTGGCGTCGGAACGATGTTTGACAATGTGTCCGTCCGCCACAAAGCCCTCACCCGCACCGACGGCGGTTCGAAGATTGCCGATCTACTTTGCGATCGCTTGACCGCATCGTTCGAGGCTGCAAGCGAAGGATCTTCTGATCCGGCCAGCGACGAGCCCAGGTTCGTGCTCGACACACTTGACGCCCAAGGCAATGTGCTATTCGCTGCCGACGGAAAACAGCTCGAAGCCGACGGCGCGAACTATGACGCAGCACGCCAGATCCTTCACACGCTCGCATCGCCGGGCCGGCTTGTCACGCTCACCGAGCCCGGGCGTGCCGCGCCCCTTAGCGCACGCGCCATCAAATGGAATCTGAGCACCGATCAGATCGAGATCAATCAGCCAAGCCCTGTCACACTCCCGGGCGGTTAATCACCCGGCGTGTTTCAGCGACGCCGGCGCATCACCAAAAGTGATCCGAATCCAAACAGACCGACGCCCGCTGGCGTTGGCACCATGGTGGCCCGGAAGCTCCAGGGAGTTGCTGTGTTAAACTGAAACACGAGCGAACCGCCATCAGTTTCCATCGGTGCTGCATCCCACTGAATCAAGCGTCCTCCGCTTGGCGAATCGAGCTCGATTCCAGAGAGCATGTCCCAGTCGCTGAAATCGGGCATCACAGGACCGTTGAATAGATCGAATCCACCGTTCGCACGGGTTCGTCCGAGCCCGATACGCCCAGAGCCGTCAACGTCACGGATCGCGTAGGTTCGAGTTTCCGAGTTCAGCACAAAGCTACCGACGCCATCGATTTGGATCGTCGTTGATTGGTGTGTGATCGCATATCCATAAGAAGGGTCGATCGGATTCACAAAGAGTTCTTCACGAGCGTCGGTGTCACCGATCGCAGTGATGACGAAGTTGGCATCGGTGAACGCGATCACCTGACCTGTCCCGTCGTCGAGCCGCAGCGTTCCTGACCCGACACCCGCGTGCTCAAACCGGATCAACTCCGCGTGTGCTGCGGCGCCAGTCGCAACTAGGACAGCCAAGATTGCTCCGGCCCGCGGATACAAAGAAATCCCAGTCGTACGCTCTAATCTGCAACTCATCCCCGGTCTCCACGAGGCGACCCCGCGGTTGTACGAGGATCTGCCAGGTGCAACATGCACCAGGAATGGGGCGATAACCAGCGAATCCGAGATCACGCAAGCTGTTTACCCTAGTGGGATTCAAAATGACAACACCCGGAGTCACTCTCCGGGCGCCTGAATGGACGCGAACAACCTCATCGAGATTGAGATTAGGAACTGGTACGATCGACGATGCGGTAGTCCTCACGCTCACCGCGCCCGCGGACGGGGTAGTCCTTGCGGAGCGGGTGGGCGGGATAGTCCTCCCACGTGAGGATGCGCCTCAGGTCGGGGTGGTTGTCGAAGCGGATGCCGAACATGTCGAACACTTCCCGCTCCATCCATTCGGCGCCGCCCCAGAGATCGCAGACCGAATCGACATGGAGCGCGGGATCGGGCTCGATGCCATCAGTTGGGATCGATGGTTCAAGGAACACCTTGACCAAGAATCGATCACCGTCTGGATTTTCGGTGGTCGTATTGCAGATGTTCCATATGACGGCAAATCGCCCGGGCATCTTGGCGGGATAGTTGAGGTAATCCACCGCGGTGACGTCAGAGAGGAAGTCGTAGCCTTCCTTCTCGAAACAGAACTTCATGACCTTGTGCAGCGCTTCTGGCTCGACGATGAGCGTGCCCTGACCGCGGAACTCGGTTCCGCGGAACTTATCGCCTGGGAAGGCGTCTTTGACGAGCTTGAACATGCGGTGGTCGAGGGTCGGTGCGGTGGACATCGCGTCTCCTGCTGGGCGGCAGACCGGGGCTCCCCCGATCGGTTCTACGTACGCCCAATGGTAGGGTCACCGATGCACCGAGATCAGGAAAGTCAGCGCGCGGACACGCCGGGCGGGCCCCACCACAGACCCGCCCGGCTCAGCCGAGAAACTGGAGTCTGTTTGACCGTCAGGAAGCCCGACGGCGCGTCATGATCGCAGGCGCGTCGCCGGGACGATCCCAGCGGGAATCACGCCCTCGCGGAGCCTGCGTGTTGATCAGGTGATCGAGGTAGTTATTGAGCTGCGGCTCGGCGAACTGGTTGAGGTAGTCGGCCGTTGCGGATCGGTTGATCGTCAGGATTTGATCGACGACCTGCTCTCGGTTGAGTCGCAGTTTGGGGGCCGCAGCCACTTTGATCGGTGCGGTTCGCGCCGGGCGCGGCAAGGAAAACAAATCGGTCATTGGGAGCGTCCCTTCTCTCGTCGAATCACGCCCGGCATCCTTGCCGTGCGAACCAACACATCGGAAGCCGCTTGCCAATTCAATCAGCGTGTAATGCGCTGCGGACGTAGGTTCCTGCGCCGACGCGCAGCCCGTGCGCTCCGCGTACGCTTGGAACGATGAATACCGCAACGTTCCACCGTTTACCCACCAACACCCCCGAACCGATACACGAAATCCGCGTGGAGAATGAACTCTGGGGTGCCGTCGCCGGCGAGCCGATCGAAACATTCGGCGTCGATTCGCTCCAAGCGATCTCAGGGACGCCCCGATTGATTTTACGATCACAGCGCGACAACTCCGATGCCGAGGGCAGTTTCGCAAGCTGGTCGACCGCTGGCTGGGAGGCGTTCGAAGTTGCGGTCTCAGAGATCACGAAGACGCTGAAAAGCCGAGACCAACCGTGCCAACTCATCATCTGGCCTGGTGCGGGCTCGGTGCTGTCGGATGCGATTTCAACGCTGACATTTGCACGCAAAGACACCGGTGCGGGTCTATTGGTCGACCCGGTCGCATGGATCAGTGAGACGATGCTGGCCGACAGCGAGGATCACTTGGGCCGATTCGCACAGGCGTTGGTGTTGTGCGAGTCAGCAGTTGGGGTCGTCGTGCGACCGATGCCGGGTGTATTGAGCGCCGACAAGGCCCGCGAGCTGCTTGAACCGGTGATCGCCGCGGTGACCTCCCGAAATGGGATCGTGCTCGATTGCGACGCGTTGCACTGATTTCCGGACCAAACTTTTTATCCGGACTCAAGCCCTCGGCTCGTGTTGTCCGATAAGCCCGTCATCAAGGGGTCGTCGGCGGAGTCCGGCATCACCCCGAATGGGCGGCACACGGGCGGAGCCCGTCGTCGCGGACGACTTCGCTTTGGCACGCTCGGCGCCCAAGGAAAATCCGGGCGGCGTGCCGCGGACCGATCTTCGACGGAGCATCCTCATGTCCCCCCTGATTCGCAACGCATCCAATCTGCCCCTTAACGCACTCGCGATCACACTGCTCGCCGGAACGGTCGCTGCAGGCTCTGCCTGCGGCCCGCGTCGGGCTGGCTTCTGGAATCGCAACAAGACCCCAGAACCCCAGCCGATTGCGACCACCCAACATCAGCAAGCAGTGGCAAACGGTGAGTTCACGCGCTCGGGATCGTTCTACTCAACGACTGCCCCGACCGGACGATCGGGCCTTGCCAGCAACACGGCCGCCAGCATCGATCGTGAGATCGCCACCGAGTCGTCGTTTGCTTACAACGGCGGAGACGCTCGCACGCAAGGCACCGACTTTGCCAATCCCAACCAGAACAACACCAGCTGGAACAACAGTAACGACAACAACTCGTGGAACAACAACTCAAACACTGGGCACACGCCGGTGTCTGAGTTCAAGCAGATCGCGGTTGTTGAAGTCGCCGCAGCGACCAATTCCAGCTTCTCAAACAACAGAAATACGAACAACGGCAAAACCCAAAGCACGCAGCCCACCGGAATCAACGCCGACACGGTGACCAACAACGATCCAGGCTTCACGGCTGACGAACCAAAGACGACCGTGGTCCCGACCCCGAACCGCTCGCAAGATCTCAGCGCGATCATCTATGCCAGCGCGATGGGTGCCGAACTGCCGACCGAGTTTGCCAAACAAGACGACATGACCCGTGCGACGCTGAACGTCCGCCAGATTACAGCGTCCTTCGCGGGTTCGGATTTCGACCCGACGCCCACGCCCGATGGACGCTCTTTGATCTTTGCCAGCACGCAGCACCGACCTACCGCTGACATTTACATCAAGCCGATCGCCGGCTCGGTGGTCACCCGCCTAACTGATGACCCCGGACAGGATGTGATGCCCGCGATTTCACCTGACGGTCAGTACATCGCGTTCTGCTCGGATCGCAACGGATCGTGGGACGTCTTCGTGATGCCCGCTGACGGCGGCAAGTCGGTCCAAGTGACCAACGACGCGTCGCACGACCTGCATCCATCGTGGTCGGCAGACGGCTCACGCCTGACATTCTGCCGACTTGGCCAGCAAACCGGTCGTTGGGAGATGTGGGTCGCGGAAGTCTCGAACCCGACCAGCGCCCAGTTCATTGGTTTCGGGCTGTTCCCCGAGTGGTGCCCCGCACCGGCAACCGGCGCGAACGGTGCCGACCGGATCCTGTTCCAGCGTTCTCGTGAGCGCGGAGACCGGGCGTTTAGTGTCTGGACCGTTGATTACAACGCCAGCCCGGGCACTGCCGGACGCGAGACCGAGATCGCGACGGCTCCCGACTCAGCACTGATCAACCCGTCGTGGTCACCTGACGGCGCCTTCGTGACATTCGCCCAGGTGCCCTACTCCGCAGCGTGGGCTTCGGGGCAGTCGGCCAAGCCTGAATCATCCATTCTCTGGATGATGGGCGTCGACGGTGCGGGCAAAGTCCGCCTGACCGATGGCGAGTCGATCGACCTCATGCCGAGCTGGTCTCGCCAGAACGAGATCTTCTTTGTCTCGAATATGGGCGGCCAAGAGCATCTCTGGTCGATGGAACTCTCACCGGCGATCCGGGCGGCTTCCGTCCAGATGCCCGGTTACAAGAACAACGCCTTCGTCAACGCCCCCACCGAGGGCACGACGGGGGATTAACAAGACCAGTCTCCCGGAGGTCGGCCCACCCGCCGATCTCTGGTTTCTCGCCCCGACCGGCCTTCACCCCAAGGTTGGCGGGGCACCATCGAAGCGGACGGGCATGGAGGCCCGTCTCAGGAACGGCACGGACGCCATGACAAGTGCACAGACCATGCTCACCCGCGTGTTGTTTGCCCTGCTTCTTGGAGCAGCTGCGATCCACACACTGACCGGGTGCAAGTCGCGCGACACGCGGGACCGTTTCTCGGCTCCCACCGCGATCGTTGCCCCATATGACACCACCGAACGCGATGTTGTTTGGGCGGTCCTGCCGCCTCGCAACGAATCGGGAACGTCGCTTGTTCGAGCCGACATCGTCGGCGATGAGTTGGTCGCAGCGGTCCAACAGATCCGCGGCGTGCGATGCCTCCCACTCAACCGCTCACTCGAGGTTGCCCGGTCACTCGGTCTCGAAGGCGGGCCACAAGACGCAAGCGACGCGGTTCGTCTCGCCGAGGCACTCGGTGTCGATGGCGTGATCGCCGCATCCATTACCACATACGACCCGTATGACCCCCCTGTGTTAGGGTTGGCCCTCGCTTTGTATGCCAAGCCCGGCGCGATGGTCGACACAAACTCAAAGACCGATCTCGATGCCGTCAGCCTTTCGATGGCGTTTACAGACTTTGGTCGATTCGATGGCGTTCGGTTTGGGGGCGACCCCGTGACGACCGTCTCCGAGCATCTCGATGCCCGAGATCACGCGGTGCTGATGACCGTGAAGAGCTACGCCGAGGGGCGTTCGGACCCGACAAGCGCGCTTCGTTGGCGGGTGTATACGGCGAGCATGGATCTGTACACACGTTTCGCTGCGTATCACGCAGTGGGACGGTTGATCGATGAGGAGTGGCTGCGTCTCGCCCGGGATGCTCGCCGACGACCCAACCCCTGATGCCCGGCGCGTTCGCGTTCGGCATCGCCGAGCGAGGACGACTGATGGCTCCCACACACGCGACGAGTACACGATCGCGCGACCCACACGCCGGGGTCGTGTGCGTCTCCGTGCGCCGTGGCGACCAGTTCTGGCGTTTCGCGTGCGATCGCTCGGGAGTCCGAGAACTTTTTGAACGGATCGCCGAACTGGCCGACTCAGACGGTTCTGAACTGACTTGGGACGACGCCGAACTGATCGCAGCACAGGTCCTTTCGAATCAAACAAACGATCGGGCTGAACCCGACGCCTCGCACGACCGATAGCACCCGCATCGTCAGACAGAAACCCCGGGGACGGAACCCTGGGGACCTTTGGAGCCCCGCGCATGACCAGCCTGCCCATCACCGAATCCTTCGGCGCCTACCTCACGGACGAGCGGCACTTTTCACCGTATACCGCTCGCTGCTACGGCGCGGATCTTCGCCAGTTCATCGAGTATCTCGTCGATGAATCTGGGAATGAGATCGATCGCGCTCAGGAAGAACTCGCGTTCAAGCAGATCTGTGAAGGAACCGGCGGCGTCGCTGGCTCGACCGCGACCAACACGCACTCGATCACTATCTGTAATGCAGATGCCGACTTGATTCGTGCGTATCTATCGAGCTTGAGCGAACAGAACTACTCGCCCGCGACGATGGCCCGGAAGATCGCAACGCTGCGTTCTTTCTATAAGTGGGCTCATCGCATGGAGTACGCCAAGTCGAACCCCATGACGCTCATCCGTACCCCGCGTCAATCGAAGCGACTCCCCAAAGCCATCACGGTTGAGCAGATCGAGCAACTGCTCGCGGCCCCCGGTGAAAAGGACGTCCTTGGGCGCCGCGACCGGGCGATGCTCGAAACACTTTACTCGACCGGTATCCGCGTTTCGGAGCTCGTCGGTCTCAACCACGATGACCTGGTCATCGAGCACGAAGCTCTGCACATCCGAGGCAAGGGCCGCAAAGAACGCATCGTGCCTCTCGGCTCGCATGCCCTTAAAGCGATCCGTGTCTATACCGATCACCTCGAGACCGATGCACGCTTTGGTCCCATCTGGGCCAAGCGGAACGAAGCAGAAGACATGCCGCTGTTCCTCAACAAGCATGCGAAACGCTTGAGCGCTCGTTCGGTTCGTCGCAAGCTTGATAAATATCTGCGTGAAGTCGGGCTGGATCCGAGCATCTCGCCGCACACGTTGCGTCACTCGTTCGCGACTCACCTACTCGAGAACGGCGCCGATCTTCGCAGCGTGCAAGAACTGCTCGGGCACCAGTCGCTCTCGACCACGCAGGTCTATACGCATCTCTCGACCAAGCGCGTCGAAGAGGCGTACAACGAAGCCCACCCGCGGGCCAAGAACGTCGGCTGATCAGTCAGTCCGAAGGTCAACCATCCAAGCTCTCTCCAGTCCCCGCTTCGGCGGGGTTTTTCGTGCCGACCAACTAGCCGCGGATCGAGGCGAGATGGCTTCGCAGTTCGCGAAGCGGGATCATGACGAACGATCGCTCGTGCATCCGAGGGTGCGGCACAGTCAATCCGTCTTCATCGATCACAACATCGCGAAAGAGCAACAGATCCAGATCGAGCGTGCGTGCCCCCCACCGTTGCTCCTTGGACCGGTCGCGGCCGTGCACTCGCTCGATCTCCAGCATCGCGTCGAGCAGTTCGCGGGGCCCGAACGATGTGCGCACTTCGCACGCGGCGTTCAGGTATGGACCCTGCCCGGCGGGCCCGACCGGGTCGGTCTCGATGATCGACGACAAACGGACCACCTCGATGGCTGCGTGGGCATTCAGGCTGCGCACACCCGCATGGATGGTCGCGTGGCGCTGCCCGAGGTTGCTGCCGATCCCGATGTAGATCCGTTCATGCATGGGCGACTCAAGGGAGCCCTTCTGCTTGGGTCTATAGCGATACGAAAAAACCGCCGGGCATGGCCCGGCGGTCGAGAGAAGTTTGATCGAGAGCCGGACTACTTGAGCGGCTCGAGCTCACGCATGCGATGCTGCATTTGTGCCTTGAGCCTGGCCAGGATCGAAGAGTGCATCTGCGAGACACGCGATTCGGACAGATCGAGCGTGAGACCGATCTCCTTCATCGTCATCGATTCGTAGTAATAAAGTACGACGATCAGACGCTCGGCCCGCGACAGGCCCTTGGTCATCAAGTCCTTGAGATCTTTGCGTTGGATCAGGCGGACTGGGTTGACTTGCGTGTCGTCAGAGATGACATCAATCTCGCGGACATCGCGACCGCCGTCGGACGGATATGCCTTGCGAGTGATGCTCGTAATGGTCGTTGCTCGCGAGTCGCGCTTGAACTTGTCGAACTCATCTTTGTCGAGTTCGAGCTTCAATGAGATTTCTTTGTCGGTGGCTTTGCGGCCCAGCTCCATTTCGATTCGCTGACGAGCGCCCTCGACCCGAGCGGTGCGGTGGCGAACCAGACGCGGCACCCAGTCCATCGAACGGAGTTCATCGAGGATCGCACCACGAATACGCGGTGCGCAGTACGTCTCGAACTTCACGCCTTTGCTGAGGTCAAAGCCGCCAATCGCATCGAGCAGGCCGAAGAAACCGGCCTGGCACAGATCGTCGACATCAACTTCATCGGGCAGACGCTGATGGATGCGTTCTGCGTTGTACCGGACGAGATGCAAATACTTCTTGGTCAAGAAGTCATGCAGGTCTTTGGCGGGGTCTTTGGCATAAAGCGTCCAGAGCTCGAGCGGCTCCATCTCGGAGAACGGGCGAACAGCAGACTTGCGTTTGCGAGGTTTGCGCGAGGTTTCCTTGGTCGCTGTCTTCGTGGCAGTCATCGGTCGTCTCCTTGACCCTCAGACCAGACCTTTCGTTCTGCCGACCCCATCAGGGCGTTTGAAAACAGGCGGAACACAAAGCTTGGTTGTCGATGGCGCGGTCCTTGCGCCTGAGCGCTCAGTATAGAAGAATTGGCGTCTGTGTGCAGGATGCAAGCGAAATTTTTCAAGCAGCCCCCCTTTTTACCTCGTCAATGATGGCTTTGTGCCGGCTGCGCCGTTCCTGCAGGCGAACAAGTTCCTCGGGAGTCTGAGGTTCAGGGTTCACTTCGCGGAACTGATCGATGAACTCACGGGTCGCGAGCTCTCCTGCCCAACCAATCACTCGCCCGACCGCGACGCAGATCGCCATGCAAAGCAATCCACGAAGCAGGGTGTTCGTGGCGGGGTTGCCGGTGACGAGCCCGACCAATAGGGCTGTTGAAAAACCCGCGAGGCCCAAGACGGCCCCACATACCCGAGGCACAGGCTCGCCCGAAAGCGTCATTGGCTCGTTGTAGGTGGAATCCGCCATACGTTCTGCGCAAACACTGCGCCCTCCGTACCGATCGAACGATCGGTCCTTCTGCTATCGGCCCATTCCTTGGGCCGAATCATTGATGGAGGCTCACGCAAATACCGCGCCAACACTCACTTGGAGCAAGTGTTCTTCGTAGAGTTTTATATGAACGCGGGAAAGTCGATCAGCGACGTGCGAACCAGCCTCGTCGCGAAGAAGTCGCTGCCGCACGCCCCTCGATGCCCGCCCATTCGACCAGCGTCTGCGCAAGACGCGTCATGTCTTTGCCAGCATGAGACTTAGGAGAATCGATCATGTACGGCACCCGCGAACGGACGGCGCTTAGGACTTTCTTGTCTCGACGGATGTAACCAAGCATCGGGATCTGATATCCCAAGAAACGATCGCAAACGCCTGCGATGCGATCGTGCACCTGCTCAGCTTCGCGCTCGTTTGCAACTTGGTTGATGATCAGTGAGAGCACGGGCGGGCGGGCGTCACCTTCGCCTGAAACAAGGACTTTGATCAACGCATAGGCGTCGGCGATGCTAGTTGGCTCGGGGGTTACGACCATCAGCCCAAGATCGGCGGCTGCCACGAACTCGGTCACCGACGGACCCAGCCCGGCGCTGGTATCGATCAGCACGACGTCGTTGTGGCGATGCATGGTCCGTAGGCTTGAAAGCAACGTGCGACGTTCTTCGTCGTTGAGCTCATCGACTCGTCCAATGCCGACCGATCCGGGGATCAGCCGAAACCCACCGGGCGCGTCGATTGCGAGGTCTTCGAGCGTGAAACCGTCTTGATTGGCGGCGGACTCGAGTCGGTTCTTGGGCATCCAGCCGCAAAGGACATCGGCGTTTGCCAAACCGATATCGGCATCCATGAGCACCGTGCGGCGGTTCATGGCCGAAAGCGCAATCGAGAGGTTGACTGAGGTCGTGGTTTTCCCGACGCCGCCTTTGCCGGATGCGATCGCGATGACCGGGATTTTTCGCTCTGGGGCGGTATGCCGGTCGGTGCGATCATCCGGGTGTACAGCGTTTGCCTCCCCCTTTTCAAGGGAACCAACCAACTCACGAAGTCGGGATGCCTGGTCGCCCCCGCCCTGTTCGTCGGGGGTATCAGAATGCAAAACAAATGCTCTCGTCATTACCCTCTCCCGTCGGACCCTCCGAACAACACTTCAGGACCGTCAAGCGCGACTCGTGCCAAACGATCGGCACGTGCTGGCTCGATGTCGTCGGGCACCTCCTGCCCAACAGTCACAAAGGATAGCGGCAAACCGATGCGTCCGGTGAGACCGGCAATGTGGCCCGTGCATACCGCTTCATCTAGCTTGGTAAGTATCGCTCGATCCGGGCCTAATGGCTTAAACTTTTCGGCGGTCCGATGCAGTACGGTATTCCCAACTGTTGATGAGAGAACGAGATGCGTCTCGTCAGGGGCGGCGGCGTCGATAAACGCTCGTAACTCATCCAATCGCTTGGAATCGTGTTGGGAGCGTCCTGCGGTATCGACGATGATCACGTCCATGTCTGAGAGCGATGCGACCGCGGCCGACATTTCTTCGGGCGTCATGACCACCTTGATCGGCAATCCGATGATTCCGGCATAGGTCCGTAGCTGTTCGACGGCGGCGATGCGATAGGTATCGCTGGTGATCAGGCCAACTTTCTTACCATGCCTGAGTTTGCACGCGGCGGCGAGTTTGGCGACCGTGGTGGTCTTGCCAACGCCGGTCGGGCCGATGAGCGAGATGACGCGCGGGCGTCCGGTTGTTGTCGAGTTTGACAATGCGAGCAATGAGTCGCCCTTGGTATCGATGGTCGCTTCGATTTCTCGGAGCACGCCCTGACGGACGACAACAGCGTCTGCGAGTTCCGTCGCATCGAGACGATCGCGAACGCGACCGATGATGCGGTCGACGGCATCCATGGGTGCATCGTTTTGAACGAGCTTGTTGGTTAGATCCAATAGCGGGCCGGCATTGACCGACTCGGCCGCGTTGGGATCGACTTTGCCGACAGCGACGGATGTCCGTCGTGTTGTCTCGAGCACCTGACCCATCATCTGCTGGAGGTTCTCGATTTGTGCTTTCAACTCTGCTTCGTTTGGCGATTCCGTCGCTCGAGCAGGCTGAGCTTTGACCGGCGTGCTTTCACCCTTTGTCCGATTCATCTCGGGCCCTGGGAGCTTATCGTTTCCGTTCGAACGCGAGGGATTTGGCGGCGACTGATTGGCGTCAGACAAGCGGACAGGCACCGCGCCTTCGCGTTTGGGTAAACGCGTTGCGATGCTCTCACGCGGTGATGAATGGCCGTTGGTTGGCACGCGGGGCGGCGATGAAGACGCAGAAGTTGAAACGGGTTTGCGTGTCAAGATAGGCTGGGGCTCGACGATCGAAGAGGCACGCTGCACGACGACCTGCGCGGGGTCGCGTTTGGTCTTGGCGACGTCTTTACCGGCGCGTGATTCGCCACCGAGCACCAACGATCGATCATCATGCTCGCTCGCGGCAGAGGGAGCCCGGTGCTCTGAAACGGTTTCGGTACGTTCGACGCGGGGTGCCGGTCTGGATCGGGGCTTGGGGGCGTTGCGGCCGGATGACTCACCTGCCGACGCCGTGATCTCCACCATGTTTTTGCCGCCGAGCCCAAACCAAGATCCCACCCGGTAAGACCGTGTGTGCAGAATCATTGCGTCGGGTCCAAGTTCTTTGCGAACCGCGGCGAGGGCATCGGCCATCGTTTGGGCGTTGAATGTTTTTAGCTTCATGCGGCCGTCCTGGCGTTCGAGGAAGTACGGCCCAGACTGTACCCGGAGAAAGGCCCGGCTACCACTACCTGTTTTTGCGCGACCATCCGGTCCGACTTTTTGATGCGCAAACCGCCGCAACCACCCTATTTAGGCGACTCCAACTGCGCCTTGTTCTGAAGGGATGTTGCCGGCATCGGATCGGCCGATGGTTCCCACCAGCCCCAACGACTCCACCTCAACCCCGGTGACGACCTCGTTGTAGCCAAGAACCGCCAAGCCGGGGACATGGGGCGAAACGATTTGCCACACGACCGAGCGAACGGTGGGCGAAGCAATGACCACGGGCAAACGCCCAGCCGCGGAAACTTGTTGAAGCGACGCCGCCACGCGATCGGCGATTTGTTTGGCGATGTTTGCCGGCATGTGCAGGCTGGTGCCGTGACCCCCACGTTCGATGTACGCATCGATCTGGTCTTCGAGCGCGGGATCGAGCGTGACACATGCAAGCGTCATTGTGCCGGTTTCATCGGGAGCAGCGTATTGCGCACAGATCGTGCGACGCAACGCGTTGCGGGCATACTCGACGAGCACGTCAGCGTCTTGAGTCTTGGTGCCCCAGTCGGCGAGTGTTTCGACGATTGTCTCCATATCACGGACGGGAACACGCTCACGCAGAAGCGACTGAAGAACTTTTTGTACATCGCTGGGCTTGACGATCGAGGGGATCGTTTCTTCAACGAGTTTGCCGGCTTTCTCCTTGAGACCTTCGAGCAGGTTGTTGACTTCTTGTCTCGTCAGGAGTTCTTCGGCGTGCTGCTTGACAACTTCGGTGATGTGCGTGGCAAGCACTGACGCCGGATCGACCACGGTGTAGTTTCGAGCTTCGGCACGTGCTCTTTGAGGAGGATCGATCCACCATGCATCGAGACCAAATGCGGGCTCGCGCGTCGGAATACCTTCAACCCGGCCGGTGGTGAGCCCTGAGTCCATCGCCATCAACTTGCCAGCTTCAACGGTGTTCGTCGCGACGATGTTGCCACGGATTTTGAGTCGGTACTCACTGGGTGGAAGCTGCATGTTGTCGCGAATGCGTACCGGCGGCATGACCAGCCCGAGTTCAACCGCAAGCTGGCGACGAACGGCACCGATGCGGTCGAGCAGGTCTCCGCCTTGGGCCGCATCGATGAGCGTCACCAAGCCGTAACCGACTTCGAGTTCGAGTACGTCGACCTTGAGTAAATCTTCCACGGGCGGAGGTTCGGGCGTGGTGCCTTGGTGTTCTTCGATGGCGCGTTCGAGCTCTTCCTGATCGTTGACTTTGCCTGCTTTCCGCATGGACCATGACAGCACGCCGATACCGATACTGGTGACAAGCAAAGGCATGGTGGGAAGAGGCGTAATCGCGAGCAGGCCCAAGAATCCAGCGGTGATCGCGAGGCCTGTTGGCTGGCTGGTGAGCTGCCCTGTGAGTTCGTTGCCGAGGTCTGACTTTGAACCGGAGCGAGTCACGATGAGTGCGGCTGCGATCGAGATGATGAAGCTGGGCACTTGGCTGGTGAGGCCGTCACCGATGGTGAGCTTCGTGAAGATCTCGGCGACCTGACCGGCGGGCCAACCGCGTTCGATGATGCCCACCGCAAAGCCGCCGGCGATGTTCACACCCGTGATGATGATGCCCGCGATGGCGTCACCTTTGACGAACTTGGATGCACCGTCCATGGCACCGTAAAAATCTGCTTCGCGGGCGATGTCTTCCCGGCGTTGCTTGGCTTCGGGTTCGGTGAGCATGCCATTGGCGAGCTCGGCATCGATTGCCATCTGCTTGCCGGGCATGGCATCGAGTGTGAACCGAGCCGCGACTTCTGCAATGCGTCCAGCACCCTTTGTGATGACCATAAACTGAACGAGCATCAGGATCGCAAAGATCACCACGCCCACGAACAGCGAATCGCCCGCGACGAACGAACCGAACGCCATGATCACTTTACCCGCGACATCCATTGCTTGATCGGGCGTGGAGGCGTCGGCGGTGAGGATCAATCGTGTGGAGGCGATATTGAGCACGAGCCGGAACAGCGTTGTTGCCAGCAATAGTGAAGGGAATACGCTGAACTCGAGCGCCTTCTTCATATACAGCGTTGTCAGTAGGATGATCACCGAGATCGAGATGTTGGCACTGATCAAGATGTCCAACGCCGCGGGCGGCAGCGGAACAAGGACAACCATCATCAACAGGACAAAGCCGACCGGCACGATCAGCCCGCGGAACTGCGCGACGCGTTCCATCCAGCCTGGTAACGAGTTTTTCGTTTCCTCTGCCATCGTCGATCAATACCTCAAACCCCGGCGGGTTGCGGCTGGTTCGCTCCTTGTCTTTGGTCGCGTTGTTGCTCGTCGAGGCGCTCGGCTGCACGGTCACGAGTTTGGGGCATTCGCCCATCGATGCGGTATACGTATGCAAGAATCTCTGCGACGGCCTCGTAGTGCTCGGAAGAGATTTCTTGCCCGACTTCGATGCCCCAGTACAACGCTCGGGCAAGCGGCGGGCGCTCCACAACTGGCACATCATTGGTGCGTGCGATTTGGCGGATACGGAACGCGAGCTCGTCGACGCCCTTCGCGGTCACTTTGGGCGCTTTCATCGTGTCGGTGTCGTATTTGATCGCGACCGAGAAGTGCGTGGGGTTGGTGATGATCACATCTGCTTCGGGCACTGATTGCCCCATTCGCTGCATCACAAACTGCCGGGCCATTTCGAGTCGGCGGCCTTTGAGCTGGGGGTCACCTTCCATCGATCGGCGTTCATCCTTCACTTCTTGCTTGGTCATTTTCAGGTCTTCGCTGTGCTGCCAGCGTTGGTAGATGAAGTCCGCGATCGCAACAAAAAGCAGCAGCGCGAGCAATGAGAATGCAAGGATCACCACCGCGTGCATGACGGATGACATTGCTCCCACCACGGTCATCATCGGAAGAAGCGAGAGACGCTCGACTTGAGAGCGGATCACGATGTAGGCAACAACAAGCACGGCGATGAGCTTGAGCGTGCTCATTACCGTTTTCATGAGCCCCTTTTTACCAAAGATCCGTTTGATTCCGCTAATGGGATTGAGTTTGTCAAGCTTTGGACGAATCGGTTCAGCAGAGATAAGAAACCCAACCTGAACGATCTGTCCCAAGAAGGCGATTAATCCTGCGACGATCAGAATCGGGATCATCGCGATTGCCATGGTACCGAAGGCATATTTGACAACGGGGAGGATCGCGTCGTTGGTCATCCATACTTCGCCGTCACTGGTCCCGAGCAGATTGGTCATGAGCGTCGCGAACAGATCACCGAGTGAGCCGGCGAAGATTGCAACGATAATGAGCGCGCCAAATAGCGTAATGACGCCCGAGAGGTCTTGGCTCTTTGGGACCTGCCCTTTGCCGCGTGCCTCGGAGAGACGTTTGGTGGTGGGCGCTTCGGTGCGTTCGCCGACGTCATTGGCCATTTGGGCCACCTGACGGAATTGCGAACGATTGGATCCAGCCGCTAATCTGATCGAGCACGTCTTGGACCGACTCGCCCGCGACGTTTCCGACCACGGTGATACCTGCAAAGAGCATGGTCAGCCCGCACACAATCTGGGCTGCAAATCCAACGCTCATGATGTTGATCTGCGGCATCGTCTTCATGATGAAGCCCATCGAAACCATCAGCATCGAAACGATCGCCATTACCGGTGTTGCAACACGAATCGCGATCGCAAACCCAGACGAGAGAATTCCAACGAACATTTCGAGCGGAACATCGCTGACCATGAATGTGCCAATTGGAACGGTCCGGAACGATTCTGCGAGGCTCGCAAACAGGATGTCTAGGCCGCCAACACCGATGAATGCGAACACCGCGAGGTAGAACAGCAGGTCGCCTACGACCGAGCCGTTGGACTCGAGCACGGGGTTAAAACTCTCCGCGAGTGACAGCCCGATCTGATACCCCATGATGTAGCCACCCATTTGCAACGCGAGTAATGGGATCGCCGCGATGAGGCCAACCGCCAAACCGATCATTAACTCGGAGAAGAGCAATGGAATCAGCTCGACCGTATCAATGCTCACACTGGAATCAAACGGCGGCGTAAAAGGATAGATCGCGATCGCAAACATGACCGTCAGGAGTACCCGATACAACCTCGGAACGTTTCCGCTCGAGAGCATCGGCGCAAAGACGAACAAGCCCGATAGCCTCGCCACGATCAGCATCAAAGGGAGCACATGAGGGATGAATACATCGAGCGAGGGCATGAGTCCGATCGGTGGTCAGTCGTTTAGAAAAGTGAAAACATCTCGTGACAGAAAGTCGTCAGCAGTTCGATCATCCATGGTGTCAACAAGATCGCGACAACCACGATGATGATGATCTTGGGGACAAAGGTCAGTGTCTGGTCCTGGATTGATGTCACAGATTGGAACAGACTGACCAGCAACCCGATCACCATGCCCGCGAGCAGCAATGGCACAGCGATGGTCAGCACGATCATCAGCGTGTCGCGGATCATGTCGATCGCGTTTTCTTCGCTCATCATGGCGTGGGCGCCTCCTGCTTAGGCGGTTCTATCGCGGCCAGCTCAGGATCTTCCGGGCGAACGACTCGCCACGCAAGGAACAAAACAACAGCACCGACCGCGCTCGCTCTCGGTCCTTGCCCGTCGACCACGAAACTCTCGAGCAACGAACCCACGATCAACGTCCAGCCATCGACAAGAACAAAGAGCATCAGCTTGAACGGCAACGAGATCAGAACAGGCGGAAGCATCATCATGCTCATCGAGATCAGCAGACTCGCGATCACCATGTCGATGACCAAGAATGGCAAGTACACGCGAAACCCCATCAAGAATGCGGTCTTTAGTTCGCTGAGCATGTATGCGGGGATGAGCGTGGTCGTGCTCACGTCTGCCCGAGTGAGGTTCTGCGGCTCGCTGGTATCGATACCTTGGTAGTTGAGCACCATATAGAGGCTCGACCAGTTGCCGGTTGCTTCGATCTGATCGAACATGAAGTCACGCACGGGTTCAACGGATCGCTCCCAGAGCACGTCGACCTGACGGATCTCGCCGGTCTGATAGGGGACCACCGCGTCGGACCATATCCGATCGATCGTTGGCTTCATGACGAGGGCGGTCATAAAGAGAGCAAGGCCGGTGATCACCTGCGCGGGCGGGAGTGACTGCGTGCCGAGCGCTTGGCGAAGGAGGGCGAGCACGATCATGATGCGCACGAAACTCGTGGTCATGAGCATGATCGAAGGCACCAGTGCCAGCACGGTGAGCAGCAACATGATGTTGATCGCGACCGAGAGGCCTGGGCCGTCACTGCCGTCGGCTGAACTGCTGTCGCCGTTCAGCGCTCCACCCAAAGATGAAGCTCCGCTGACAATGGACCCGGCATCATTCAAAGCGCGCAAGGGGTTCATCGAGTTCACCAGCGGCAGTTGCCCGGTGACTGGTGACCTTGTCGGAGTTCGTGTTGGCGCCGCATCTGCTGGGCTAGGACCGAACTGAGCTTGCGCTGAGGATGCCAACCCAAACACGACGAGCAAGATAGCAAGAAACCGCAAGATCACTTGTTGCCCCCACGCCAAATCGACTCGAGCCCGCGGGCCAACGCGCCGCGATTGTCATCGGACGGGCCAAGCCCACCGGTGCGGGTCACGATCGCACGCTCAGCCTGACTGTTGGGGGTCCGTATCTGAATGGGCCGATTGCCAGCTGCTCGTTCCACGGAAAGATCCGCATCGTCAAGTGCACGTTCAAATGAACGCGCGATGGACTCGCCTGCATCATCGCGCGTTTTCACCAACACTGATGCAACATCTTCGGCATCATCGAGTTCGCACAGCGTGGTCATCGCCCCCGCTGAAGATCGCCCACCCGATGCCATCGAGCAAAGCAACACGCGTCGATCGAAACGCAGCACGACGAGTGTTTGTCGCGACGCGATCGGATAGCGGGCGAGCACCTCGACAACGCCCGCCGGGGCACGCCCGCCAGCGCCGAGTGCGTTGGCGATGCCACCAGTGGATCGGGCAGCTTTTTTATAGATCCACGACAGACCGAAGATGAGTGCAAGCACACCCGCAAGCGCGAGCATGGTGCGTGCCGTGCCACCGGCCGGGCTTTGGCGCGGAGCGTCAGCGTCTGGAATGAGCAAAGACTGTGAACTGTCAGCACCAACTCCGAGCGGTAACGAAGCATTTGAGCCTTCGTACTCGGTGTTACGAAGACTCCCGAAGTCGTCTCGTGGCCGATCGGTCGACACTAAAGCCGGCGGAGTTCTTGCCGAACGATCCTCTGCGAGCGGTCCAACCTGGGCGACCGCGCTCGCACCGGACACGAGCATGGCCGCGGATAGCAGGAGCCTGAAGACTTTGAATCGTGCTGAGATCATGTCGCCATCCTGGCGTTGACGGGCGTGCTCCGACGCCCCGGTGTGTTCTTTGAAGTTGCGGCTTACGCCTCTTGGCCGGCCCCGGAATCGATGATCTCATTGACGCGGATACAGAAGTTATCGTTGAGAACCAGCACCTCGCCGCGTGCGACATGACGTTCATTGACGAACACATCGACTGGATCACCTGCGAGCTTATCGAGCTCGACGACCGCTCCGTTTCCCAGCTGCAGAATATCTTCGACGTACATGCGTGTTCGCCCGAGCTCAACACGGACGTGGAGCTCCACGTCGGAGAGCAGGTCGAGCGTGTCTTTGCGATGCTGCGGGCCGAGTGATTGAGCAAGATCAACCAAGCTCATCGGAGCGGCACCGGTCATATCGGGCATGGAAGATGCCCGCTCGCGCTCAGCGACAGATGGCGCGCCGGGGTCGCTTTGCATGGCTTCGAGCATGGCGGCTTCAACAGCTTCGTCGGCAGCGGACTTGGTCGAGTTGACGGCTGCCATCGCTGCGGCGAGCGCCTCAGCAGCCTCATCATCCATCTCGCCATCCGATTCGATTTCACCAGCTGCGTCATCTGCCGCGGACGCAGCGTCATTGACCGCATCTTCTGGATCTGGCTGGGCTTGCGCGTCGCCTTCCGGAGTGGTTTCGTCTGCAGATTGGTCGTTGGGCTCTTCTGACATGGCGCTCTCCCGGCTTCCTGCACCGCGCACGAACATCTGGGCCGATCCTCGGCCCGAGTGGTTATCGGTTCGATGGACCCAGATTGCTCCAACTTTGCGCGAGATCGCGCAGCGATCGTCTGAACGCGCAGATGTTGCCGATCTGCCTTGCGATCAGCCGTCGGCCGGGAAGCCTTTGAGTTCGGGGATGATCACCCGTTCAAACCTCGCGATGCCTTCGGGATCGACGCCGAAGACTTCGTTGAGATAGGCAGTTATCTGGCGCGTGATGGTCTCGAGACCCGGCTCACGCAAGTGTCGGTCATGGGCCCGGCGGAAGATCATCGCGATGCCTTCCTTGATGGTCGCGGAGTCACGCTCTTGGATCTTCGTGACCTCTTCGACGTTCTTCTCGCGGACGCGAATGAAGATCTGCACTTTCCATTCCCAAACACGCCCGGTCTGCATGTTTTGGAATGCGTCCTTCACGAGCTCGATTTCAACGGGCGCTTCTTGGCTGGCTTGCTCTTCGCCTTCAACTTGGGCGGCGTCTGCAGAGCTCGGCCCGCCGCCAAGCATCTTGACGGCACCAAACACTACTACGCCCTCGACGAGCATGAGTGCGCCGACGATGATGGGTAGCATCTTGCCACTCTTCTTAGGCTCGGCACCTTCTTCTGAAGTCTCAACGCTGTTTTCTTCGTCAGCCATGCTTGCTCCCGGGGCGGTTAGCCCCCAGCACCGGTGAAGTTCGGGTCAGGATGGACCTGATCCACGGTGCGACCGGACTGGTAGACCTGAACTCGGCGATTCGAGCCTGCGTCTTGCCCGGGTCCTGGCGAGAGGACGAACGGTTCAAAGTCTGCAGCCGCCTCAACCCGCAAAATCGCAGGATTCACTCCGCATTCTCGGACGAGATACTCCGCGACTGCGTCCGCACGACGGAACGAGAGCTCGGCATAGCCCATGCCAGATCGCTTATCCTCGACACCCCACGCGTGCCCTACGACCGGGCAGATGTAGTTCAATCCGCTGATGCGTGGCGCGACATCTTGTCGGAGCATGTCCTTGTCTCTTTGCGTCAGCTCGGCTGTCCCTGGCTCAAAGCGGATCGATCCGCCAACGGCATGGCGGGCACCCTCTTGGATGATGGCGCTCTTCTCCTGACGACCAACCACACTCGGATCGACGTTGTCATTGGTGTTGCGCTTCATGCCATCACGCTTTGCCCGTGCGCTTTGGTGGCTGACCATTGCATTGTTCGTCGAATCGAGGATGTGCGAAAGCCCGAGGCCGCCTTCGACGCCCAAGGCTTCTTTAATCGAGTCGAGAACCTTTTGGTACTCGCGAGGCTTTTTGAGTTCGGAAAACGCTGCAAGCAAGATGAAGAAGCACAACAGGAGGGACATCAGATCGCCAAACGTGACGACCCATTCTGGAACCTCTGCCTTTGGTGGTTCTTTCTTTTTGGGCATCGCAGAGACCTCCCGTGGGTGTGTTAGGCGGCTTCAGCAGACGCGGCTGCACGTTGGGCAGGCGGCAGGTAGGTCAGCAACTTGCTCTCGACCACGCGGGGATTGTCGCCGGACTGGATCGACATCACGCCCGCGATGATGATGCTCTTGAGCAAGACTTCCTCTTGGTCCTTTGCGTAGAGCTTGTCACCGATGGGGCCGGCAAATGCGTTCGCGATGATCGCGCCGTACAAAGTCGTGATCAACGCGACAGCCATCGATGGACCGATCGTTGCGGGGTCGTCCATCGTCGAGAGCATGAAGATGAGACCGAGCAACGTTCCGATCATGCCGAACGCGGGGGCATACTTACCGAACTGGTCGAGCACCATCTTGCCCTGCATGTGGCGTTCCATCATGCCTTCGAGTTCGCTGTCGAGGATGACTTTGATGAGTTCAGGGTCGGTGCCGTCGATTGCCATCTTGACGCCGCGGACGATGAACTCGTCTTTCATATCGGGCACGTGGTTCTCGAGGCTGAGGATGCCTTCGCGGCGAGCGATCTCTGCGTACTTGACGATGTCTTTGATCGTCTCGGCCGGGTCGCCACCGCCGTTGAACATCGCTTTCTTGACCAATGTTGGGAGTGATAGCGATCGCGCCAGCGGGAACGCGGCGACGATCGCGCCGGCGGTACCGCCAAAGACGACGATCAGCGACGGGATATTGATCAGCGCGAGCGGATTGCCACCACCCATGACAATCGATAGACCGACCGCCACAAACGCAAAGCACAATCCACCAATCGTGGCGATGTCCACAGCCGGACCTCCGTGTGTTCTCTCCGCGTTCCGTCGCGGGCTCACACACGATCAATCGACGCTTTCGGGGTTGATCTTCACGCCGAACCGGGGGATTCCCGGCTAGCTTGCCGGCACAAGCCCTCGGAGATGCCGCCCGTACTCGATCACCTTGGCAATGATTTCGCGGGCTGATTCTCGGACGATCAGATGCTCGCCGGTCACCAGGGTGATGATGGTGTCAGGATTCTGCTCGATGGTTCGGATGAGATCCGCATTAAGCACGAATGGCTGATTGTTGAGTCGTGTGACATTGATCATCGCGGTCTCAAACCATTTCAGGTTTCGTTATCGGCCGAGCACCAGCAACTGCTGCATGAGTTCATCCGCGGTCCGGATCACACGCGACGATGCCGAGTAACCCGTCGAGGTGAGGATCATCTGCGTGAACTCTTCACCAAGATCGACGTTTGATTGCTCGAGCGCACCAGCAACGATGAGCCCGGTTCCCAAAGTTCCCGGGTCGGTGACGACCGGAGGACCCGAGTTTGGACCTGTTTCAAAGAGGTTCCCGCCCGCGTCGACTAGTCCGGGCGGGTTGGCGAAGTTGGCCAAGACGACCTTCCCGAGCGTGCGGATCGCACCGTTCGAGAATCGGCCGAGGATCAGGCCGTCGTCACCCGTACCAAAGGTCTCAAGCACACCGGGAGGCAGCCCATCCCAATAGACACCTTGGAGCGCGCTGTTCGTGGCTGTTGATGTGACCTGCCCCGCGCTGTCGTTGAGACTGATCGTAAAACTGAGCGGCTGATCGGCACCGGTCTCGTTCCGGTCGATGGTGACTTCGATCTCGGAACTATCCGCATCGATCTGTCCTTCGGTGTCAAACTGCAGGAGACCGTTGCCAAGTGCGATGTCTACATCAGTGTCATCGCCAGACTCGAGGAAGTACCGCCATTGGGGGCCCGTGTTGGGCGTGCCTTCGAGCGTCATAACGATGTCGTAAGACACCGATGAGCCGAGCGAGTCGTAGACAACCATGGTGGTACGAATTGACTCGCCATCTGCTTCCTGGGTCTTGTCTGTGGCGAACGCAGCCCCGCGTGCGACGCCTGCGGTATCACGCACGACGAGATCGCCCGGCTCGAAGCGGATGTCGTTTGACGTTCCGGTGTTTCCGACAATGGTGATGATCCCGGTGGTCCCGTCGACTGTGATTCCCGGCGTGTTGCCATCGGGGTTCGCGCTGCCGGTCGTTTGGATACCCATGGCGGCGCTGAGGAAGTCCATCAGCTCTTGCACAGTCGTTGTCGCGGTGATCTCGAGTTCGGCATCTGGGACCTGGGCACCGCCCTTGGTTGCGCCGCTTAAGCTCAGTGTTTCACCGATCGCGAATGCTGGCGTGCCGGAACCGAGCGCTTCTGGGTCTTCAATGCTTGTCAGCGCTGAACCAGCGTTGATGAATCCGCCGCCGACGAGCGAGAGCCCGTTGGTTGCGTCAGCCAAGATGTTCACGATCGAGCCTTGCGTCGCGATGTCGCCTTCGGAGTTCAGATTGCCTGCAAACACAGCGTTTTGGGTTGCTTCTGCGATGGTCCGCTTACCAACCGGGATATTGATTGATGTCAGCTGGCCTTCTTGGAGATTGAAGTCATCATCGACCATGTACCCGAGCAACCGTTCGCCACCCACGGTGATCAGGTTGTCTTCGGGATCGGTCCGAAAGCTGCCAGCCCGCGTGTAGAACTGCGAGCCTTCTCGCTCGACGACAAAGAAGCCAGGTCCATCCACAGCGAGGTCGCGTAGATCACCCGTAGCATTGATTGGGCCGTTGTTGAAGTTGCGCTGCACGCCGGCGATGCCAACGCCGTTTCCGATCTGGGTGGGGTTCGTGCCGCCGAGGATGTCGGATGGTGATGAGCCTAGCGAGAAGTTCTGCATGAACAACGATTCGAACATCATCCGCGAACTCTTAAACGCGGTGGTGTTTACATTGGCGATGTTATTGGAGATCACATCGAGCTTGCGTGCGTGCACGTTGAGCCCGGAGAGTCCAGTGAAGAGTGCGGTCGTCGAGGCCATCGGCTTTCTCCATCAACTGACGTCTGGGCGAACACGTGCCAAGGCGTCGAGCAGCGACACGTTTCGCACAACGCGTGCCGGACCGCTCGCCGCTATCGGATCGGTCTCGCCAGCCGCTCCTGAACGAGCTCGTACGTAGCCGTCGATCCCCCCCACCGCTCGGAGTTGCGCGTCGGGCGCATCGATGATCGCTCGGTTGCGCACATCAATGCGGAAGGTGCGCTCGCCGAGGTCGACCAAAGCTCGCTCAATTCCCTCTTGTTCCGCCCGATCAGTCGATCGAGAGAGTGACCCGTGTTGATCTGGCTCAACTGGGGGGGTCAGTCCCTCGGGGGCTCGGATGGGTAGCCCGGTCTCGAGCTTGCCACCTGCCGCTTGCTCGAGCATGTTCTGAAAGTCCAGCGCAGGTCGGTCACCTGCGACTTCGACGGACTGCACGCCACCACCCGGGCGGATTCCGCCCGCGAGCATTCGCAGCAACTCGTTCGGCGGGATGTTCAAGGTATCCTCATGACGACCAGCCCCTATCCGTGCGGAGAGACCAAGATCTCTTCCTCGGATTGGCCTTTTCCATCCGGATCCGTCGGCGTTACGTTGTCTGCGTCCGGATTCTTGATGTTGTCTGGATCAATCAAGCCAGGCAGGCCACCCACCGGTGGAGGCTCTGTGGGTGGATCCGTTGGTCCTCCGGGATCATCGGGCCCGTCATCTGGGTCTGGTCCATCCGGGTCATCGTCTAGCGGCCCGACAATCTCGTCGATGTTCGAGAAGAACATGCGTGATCCATCGAACATATTGAGTACCGGGCCTTGATCGGTCTGGGTGACCGACACCACAAGATCGGCGACACGCCGGTTGTCGAGCGTGATACCCGAAACCAGGCTGCCGATGAGCCCGGAAGCCGCGGCGAGTTCGTTTTGACGTACCAACTGACTGAGCTGATTCGAGAACTGAGTATCCGCTTCGATCGCTCGGATCGAAGAAAGCTGATCGAGCATCGCTTGGGTGTCGTTTGGCTCGAACGGATCTTGGTTGGCCAACTCAGTAAAGATAATTTGCAGAAACTCGGCACTGGTCAGATCGCTGAACGCGTCAGTGCCCGTGCTCGAAACCGGCTGGGTGCTGTTGAAGCCAGAAATGCTGCTCATCGTTCCACTCCTGTCGCGCTAGGCAACCGCGTCGATACCGAGGTCGGTCCAAATGCCGCGAGGTGTGTCTTGGCTTTGATCATCACTTTGACTTTCTGCGCGATGTTGGTCACTCGCGTTTCCTGACTGATTCTGATGACCATTGTCGCGATCACGATTGGCACCATTCTGATTGGAATCGCTTCCGTGTGGGGTGCCGGTGTTGGTCACTTCCATGGAATCGACGCGAACGCCGCGGGATTCGAGCGAGCTGCGAAGCGCCTCAAGACCGGATTCGAGCGTCTTTCGTGCGGCTTCACTCGAAGCTTCCATTTGAACACGCACGGCGCCGCGTTCGGTTTCCATTGCGATACGAACATCGCCGAGTTCACGAGGGCGAAGCATCACGGTCATCTTGCCTCCGCCTTCGGCAATCAACTTTCCGAGTCCACGTTGCACCGGTGTTAAAAACGCGTCGCGAGCAGGGTTGGCGGGCTCGATGGGCTTGAGCATGCTCGCGCGTTGCTGGGCCGGACCAGGCTCACTTGAATGGGCTATCCGGTCAACCGAAGCGACCGCGCCTCGCCGGGCGGCAGACTTGTTCACGAGTTGATCGAGGAAGGCGACCTTTGAAACGACGGCGTTGGTCTGCTGCTTCGCATCTCCGGGAGGATCGCCGGCAACCCTGGCTACACCCGGCGCCGAGATCGGATGATCTCCCCGGTAGGGTCGCTTACCGAACGACGAACCATTCGCCCCGTGCGATGAAGACTGAGATTCCGGGACAACGAGCGGCGGAGCCTGACTCGGATTGGGCAGCCCAACACCGTCTTGTTGGGACCGACCAACGCCGAAGTCGCTCGGCGCGGGCGTGACGGTCGGCCCTGGCACCGGCACGGGCTTGGGTTGAGCAGCGGTATTGGGCGCATCGGCTTGGGGCGGTTGCGGGCGACTGCCCTCGACTTGGCCGAGCATTTCTGCACGTGCCATCGAAGAGAGATCGACGACGGCTGCGTTCTTGAGCTCTTGTTCGACTTGGGCCTGACCAGAGATCGCTGCACCTTGGGCCGATGCGGCTGCGAGATCTGGGCTCGCTTCTGGGGCTTCGGACACCACATCAGTTGCAGCACCCGCGTCCCCACTCGATGCATCATCTGACGAAGCATCGGCCGAAGGATTGGCTGGCGTTGATTGGCTGGCGTCGGCTTCTTCCGATTCAGGCGAGTCAGCCTCATCATCAGTGTTAGATCCACCGGGCTGCTGTTGTGAAGCGCTTTCTTCAGACTCAGACTGTTCGTCTGTATCAGACTCTGACTCGTTCTCGGTTCCATCAGAGTCAGACGTTTCCTCGGTGGACTCAGGCGACTCCTCCGCAGCTTCGGTCTCAATGGGTTGTTCTGAGTCTGGGGCGAGTTTTTCGGCAAACAGATCCCCAAACGCCCCCGCGCCGGAGTTGCCGATCGGGCGCAGATCTCGCGCACTGTTCGGCAGCGTTTGCAGTCGGGCGGATTGTGCTACGTCAATGGTCAGTCGGCTCATGGGGCGTTCACTCCGGAATCCACGGGGATGAGGCCCCGGGTCCGGAGTGATTCAAGCAAATTCGCTGCCACATCGTTTTCGCCACCCTTGACAAACTCGGTCACGACTTTGGCGCGGAGTCGTTCGTCGAACGCCGCGAGGTAAGCAATGACCTCTTCGTTCTGCCCATTGCCCATCATCGTGGTCAAGACCGGCTTGATGTCGGCCGGCTTCATGCCTGCCAACACGCCGAGCGCGCTCTTGAAGGCTTTGCCGCCCTCAAGCTCAGCCAGGCGTTGACGCATGCCTTCAAACTCTGATTTTTCTTCATTGAACTCGGCACGCTCTCTTTGGAGCATCAGGCGCTGTTGACGCAGCTGACCCTGCAGATCCCGAACTTCTCGTTGGAGACGCTCGAGACGCTCGCGATCGATCTGGGTGATTTCAACGCGGGCTTGGTTGCGCTGATCTGTGTCGCGGATGTCTCCATCGTCAACAGTCTCTTCGACTTCGACGGGTAATGCCGCGAGCCGTTCAGCTTCAAGCCGCTCTGCCCGGGCGACGGGGTCTTCGCCAAACAGGGAGGTGGCTTCAAGGATCCGATCTTTGGAAACCCGGCCGCTCGATGCAAGCCAACCAACGGCGCCAAGGACTGCCAAGAGATTCAGTATGGCCACAATGACGACGGCCTTGATGAGCTTCTTCATGCCTTACCTCTTCCGACAGTGACAACACAGGGACCATCTATCGAGCAGCCCGAAATCCCATGATCATTAAATCGTCCAACTCGGCTTGTTCTCTTCGATCCTGTTCGGCACGGAACCGTTCTTGATCCCGATCACGGAGCAGTTCGATCGCTCGGCGACGGGACGCGGCGTGCACGAGATCACCTCGTGCACGCTCGAGCTGCTGCAACACTGCTGCCATTTCGAGTACGCCGCGCCGAGCGTTTTGATCGTGTCGGAGGGTGGCAGCCGACCCGAGCTTGGCCGCTCCAAGATCGACACGACCCGACGAGAGAATCGAAGCGACTTCTCGCCGACTCTCGGAGATGCGAGATTGGCAAGAACGGATGTGCTGCTCGATTTGCATCCGCCGAGATTCAAGTTCCGCGACGACGCGCATATGTTCTTTCTCTTCGCGAACTCGCTGTTCGAGCACAGGTTGTAGTCGGAATCGGAATACCGCCATCCATCACACCCCTATCGCCGGGCACCGGCGGGTTGACCGCCAGCCTGCTGGCCAACTGACTGCTGCCGGAGTGCCTTGCGTTGCTGGATCATCTCGCCGGATTGCAATGCCATCTTGGTCATGACTTCAAGCGATTGCTCATAACGCACCGGTTCGTCCGGGCGTTGGCGGAGTAGTTCGGTGATTGGCTCGATCAGATCGATCGCGGTATCGGCTTCCGGGTCCGAACCGGTTGCGTACGCGCCGATCTGGACCAGCTCTTCGATCTCTCGGTGCTTGGCGATCAGGCGGAGCGATTGCATTCGGGCAGCAGCGTGCCCCGGCTGCATGATGTGCGACGCAACACGGGAGACAGAGTCAAGAACATCAACTGCCGGGAAGTGCCCCTTTTGCGCCAACTTTCTTGACAAGATAACATGCCCGTCGAGGATGCCCCTTGCCGCGTCTGCAACGGGCTCGGTCATGTCATCGCCCTCGACCAAAATTGTGTACAGCCCGGTGATCGATCCGCCCGCCGAGTGTTCGCTTTGCTCGACTGCTCCCGCTCGTTCGAGCATCGTGGCCATGTTCGTGAAAACGCTGGGGGTGTACCCCTTCGACGCGGGGGGCTCGCCGACGCTGAGACCGATTTGCCGCTGCGCGTGAGCGTATCGCGTGACTGAGTCCATCATGAGCATGACGTCTTTGCCCTGATCTCGGAAATACTCGGCAGCCGAGCATGCAAAGCGAGCAGCCCGCACACGCATCAAGGGGGATTCGTCGCCTGTAGAGACAATGACAAGTGATCGCTCCAGTCCTTCTTTGCCGAGCGCGTCATCGATGAACTCGCGAACTTCGCGGCCTCGCTCGCCGATCAACGCAATAACAGACACGTCTGCATCCGTCCCTCGTGCGATCTGCCCGAGCACCGTGCTCTTGCCGACACCCGGGCCCGCGAAGATGCCCATCCGCTGCCCACGCCCGATGGGTGTCATCAGATCGATCGATCGAACGCCTGTTCGCAGTGGCTGATCGATACGCCGCCGAGCCATCGCGCTGATCGGCTCGGGGTCCAATGGGCGAAAATCAAGATCATCCACCGAACCAAGCCCGTCGATGGGGCGACCCAAACCGTCGACCACTCGTCCAAGCAGTGGCAGACCGACACCGACGGACTGGTGCACGCGTTCGAGCGTGACAAGCGCTCCTGGAACGATGCCTCCGGTGCCACCGAGGACCATCACCAGCGTGTGATCCTCGTCAAAGCCAACGACTTCGCCGGGCACGTCGCCGTGCTGACCGATCGAGGAAATCTGGACCAGTGAGCCGATCGGAACTGGTAACTCGGCAACCAAGACGGTGAGTCCACGCACCACACGCACCCGCCCGCAAAGCCCGATCGGCTCTGCTCGATTTACCGCATCAAACTCGCGTGTGAACGTACTCACGCTGCATCGCTTCGTTGGTCTAGCTCGCTGTCTGCATCCTTTTCAACACGTGCAGCGTGCTCTTCGATAGCAACATCTGGCAAGAGTTCGGCCACGATGCGTTTGAGCTGCGCGTCGATAGATGCATCGATTCGCCCCCCCGCTTCGGTCGTTGCCACAGCGGATCCACGGGAGAGAGATGGGTCACTGATAACATCAGCATGGCGGCATTGCTCATACTTCTCGAGCAAACCGGGCATTGCTCTTTGCGCAGCGTCCAGGTCGTCAGTATTCACCCGGATGATCAGTCGGGTCGGGCGGACAACCGTTTCGAGCACAACTTCTAACTGAGACGCGACGGCTTGAGGATCTAAGTCCACTGCTCGTCGCGTCACGCGCTTTGCAATCTCAACTGCGAGACGAACAAGATCGACTCGCGCGTCCCGGAGCATCTGCTCACGCTTCGTTTCGAACTCTTCGCGCATGGTGTCGAGTGCTGCCAGTGAAGACGAGATCGATTCTGCTTCTGCAGCGCGTGCTGATTCACCGCCTTCAGATTGTCCGATTGCCTGGCCAGCTTCGAGCCCCTCGGCGTACCCCTTGGCATGCCCGACTTCTTGGGCGTCGGACAAAAGGCGATCGCGCTCTGCTTGAGCTTGTGCGATGACGCGCTCGGCATGAGCTTGCGCTTCAGCAATGATGGTCTCGCCTCGCGACCGAAGATCGTCGAGATTCATGACAGCCGCATCATGGACAACCTGCTCAAGGTCTGCGCGTCGGATCATGCCCATATCAAGCGTCCTTCCAGTTCGCGTGAGCGATCAAACCAACAGGTCTGAGTCACCGCCGCGCCCTTCGATGATGACATCCCCGGCTTCTTCCAGGCGACGCACGATGTCGACGATCCGCTGCTGGCACTGCTCGACGTCCGACACTCTGACCGGGCCCATGAACTCCATGTCTTCCTTGATCATGCCAGCAGCACGCTCGGACATGTTGCCAAAAATCTTCTGCTGCAACTCGTCTGACGCGGTCTTGAGTGCCAACGAAAGCTCGTCGTTCTCGACTTCTTTGAGCACGGCCTGGATGCCCTTGTCGTTGACCATCTTGATGTCTTCGAAGACGAACATCAATCGACGAATCTCTTCCACCAAATCTGGATCGTCCGACTCGAGCCCCTCCATAATCCCCTTCTCGGTCGCGCGATCTGCGAGGTTGAGGATCTCGGCGACCGTGGGCACGCCGCCCGCTTTTTCCGTAGCCTGCATGAGCATACTGCTCAACCGGCTTTCCAAACCCTGTTCAACCTCACGGATGACTTCAGGATTGGTTTGTTCCATGTTGGCGATGCGTTTGATGACCTCGAGTTGCTTCTGCATTGCCAGCCCCACAAGGATTTCTGAAGCCTTGTGATGCGATAAATGACAAAGAATCAATGCGATCGTTTGCGGATGCTCATCTTGGATGAACGTCAAGAGGTTTTCACTCTCGGCGCGTTGGAGAAATGAGAATGGCGTCTTTTGAACTTGTGTTTGAATCTGCCCAAGCACACGCTCAGCCTGACCCGGTTCAAGCGAGTTGAGCAGCAGTTCTTTGGCATATGACAAACTTCCTTCGTTCGCATATTGCGTCGCGATGGAAACATCATAGAACTCGGAAACAACTTCGTTTTGAAGCACATCGTTGACACGCCCGAGACTGGCGATCTCGCGGGTAACCTCTTCGACCTGACGTTGGCTGAGCTTTGAGAGAATCAATGAAGCGTTTTCTGAGCCCATCGCAAGCATCAACACGGCCGCCTTCTCAACGCCGTTGAGATCGCGCGCTTTGTCGGGCAGCGGCATGTTGGGCTTGCGTGCCAAGGGTTACTCCTCGTCCCCGATCCATCGGCCTACCAGTTGGGCGGCGCCATCTGGGCTGCTGGCGATCAGTTCGGCGACCTGCTCACGCATCTTCTCGATCTTGACTTCGTCTTCGCTGATTTCGATGCCGGCCATTGGTGAGTCAGATTCGTCGGCCTCGCCAACCAAGTCTCCACCGATCTCAAGTGCGGGTGGAACACCGACCAGCTCTTCGGCGGACGGTAACTCTGGCCGCTTGCCCGCACGTTTGACCATCATCAGCATCATTCCGATCGCCACGACTGAGAGCACGCCGAGCAGCACGGTCTCGATCATGCCTGAAGCCGAGAACATCCCGCCGCCGCCTGATCCGCCAGCCAAGGTTCCCATGCCACCAACTTGCGACACGCCGCCGATACCTCCCATTGCCATAGGAACCATCGCGAGTGAGACTTTTCCGGTGCGAAGCTCGCCGTTTTCATCAGTGGTCTCAAGACGGGTCAAGATCGCTGTCTCGAGCATCGTCGACATCTCGGCGAACAAAGCATCTGATTCGCCCTTGGTCACGGGTTGATCGGCCTGATCTTCAGGACGCGATGCTTTTATCAACTCTTCGATGTAACCCTGCGGCACCATCACCGACGCACTTAGGTGGGTTGGCATGCCACGCGGGTCCTGCGTCGTCTTGGTGACCGACCCAACGCGGACCTCAAACTCAGAGTCCTCGGTCGTATTCGAGGACTCAGCGCCCTGGCTTGTTGAACCCGTACTGATGCTCGCGGTTGAACTTGATCGAAGGCCGGGCTCAGCACCACGAGACGCTTGCGTGGTCGTGTCTTCAGTCGCGTTGAGTTTCGTTGCGAGCGAGACGGTGCCCTCGTCCTTATTGAGGTACTTTTGCTCGGTGCTCGCCACCCTGGTGACGTCGACAAGTGCATTGACCGTGACGACGACACCGGGAATGTATGAAAGCAGCCGTTCGATCTCGCCGCGCGTGTAGTTTTCGACCTGCTTTTTGTGGTCCATGTACCGGCCGGAAGAAATCTGATCTTCATCAGAAACTTGACGAGGCTGGCCGGTCGTGCCGTCGGTGACCTGCACGCGGGAAGGATCAAGCCCTGCCTTGGCACCAGCGACCATGCTTGCGATCGCATCGACCGTTTGCTGCCGGATGGCGCCGCCGTTCGCGCTGAACACCGTCACGGAGGCACTTGGCTGACGGACCGCGCGACCCAATCCCGACGACTCGGGCGCATCGATGATGACGGTCGCTTCACGAATGCCGCGAACTTGCGAGATCACGCGTGACAACTCATTCTGCAATGCGATGACCGCCTGCTGGCGGTGCTGCTCTCTGGACGCTTTCCAGTCTTGCGAGCTGATGAGGTTGTTAAAGAGGATGGTGGTATCGCCGGGCAGGAGGCCTTCGCTGCCGAGGTGGGCCAACGCCGCGCGTTCAGTGCCCGAGGGCACCATCACCCGCCCGTTTTCGCTGACAGCCTTGATACCGGCTGCTTGGAGCGTGCCCACGAGCTGCGAATCGCTGCCCTGCGCCATGAAGTCGACCATGTCGGGTTTGCCCGCATATTGCGAGACGAGAAAGAGGGTCATCAAAGCGATGACAGCGAAGGAGCCAAAGAGCAACTTCTGCGTCGGGCCCAACTGACCCATGCTCTGCTGGATGTTCGCCGAAGCTCGACGAATCTGTTCCATGATGCCCTCGGCTTCCTGCCTTGCTGAGACGCGCAATCCTCGCGCGTGACGAGCGCAGAGAACGCACCCGACGTGGGCAAGATCGGCCGAGCGCCCCGATTTCCTTCACAAGCTATGAAAACAACATCACCGACGCGCCATGAGCGCAGAAAAGCCCGGCAGGAGTTGCGCACAGGGAAACCCACATGACTCCACATGTCATTGATTTGCAAGAGCGTTAGACGCGGATCTGCTTGACCTCGTCGTATGCCTGCATGACCTGATTCCGCATTGCCTGAAGCATCTTGAATGCAGTATCAGCCTTCTCGGTCGCCAGCACGACGCCCTCGAGGTCGTTCCGTTTGCCGGTCAGCAGATCTTCGGTCGCCTTCGTCGCGTCCTGCTGGAGCGAGTTGACGTCATTGAGATTCTTCATCAGGGCTGCTTTGAAATCGGCACCGTCGGATCCTGCCTGGACCTGCGGACGGTTTGGCAGCATCCCGCCATTCCCGTGCAATCCAGCTAAACCGACGCGATCCGTCATCCAAAGCTCCTTCAAGCAGGCAATCACCTACTTCGTCATTCTACCACAACCCGGCGTCGCTATGCCAGCAATCGCAAGATCTGGGCCATCATCGTCTTGGTGGTCTCAGCAGCCGCAACATTTGCTTCATACGCACGCGATGCCTGCATCGCGTTCACCCACTCGGTCGTCGAATCGATGTTGGGTGCCATCACATTGCCTTGCTCATCGCGATGAGGACTATCAGGCATATATCGCAATCGGAGCGGGTTTTCACTCACTTCGATCGAGTTCACATGCACGCCCATAGACCGCCCGTCGGATGAGCTCGAGTTTGGATCGCCGGGTGAGAACATCGCCGATTTGCGGAGATAGGGGTCGTACTCGCCCTTGCTGTTTTCCAGCGAGTTGATGTTCGCGAGATTCGACGCGATCACGGTCATTCGAGTGCGTTGTGCGATCATACCGCTGGTTGAGATATCCAATGAGCCGTACATATTCGGTCCTTTTGTTTCAACTCACCCGGTTAGCCGACACGCTGGGAGATCGCAGAGAGAATCGTGGTTTTTTGACGTCGCATGAGGTCTCCGACCGCTCTGGCAACCGAAGCATTCTCGACCATGTCTTGCATGAGACGCTCTAGATCCGTCGCATTGCGATCATGCTTGAGCACCCCGCCGTGCGCGGCACTGGGATTCAGCTGCAGCGTTCCATCTCGTGTTTTTTCCAGCCCCCTGCCTTCTCGCCAGTCCAAGCCGCCGAAGGCACCTCCGGAGGCATCCCGGCGTTTATCGACTGCTTCAGACAAGGCTTTTTGGAAAGTCTCGGGCTTCACGTCGCGGGCAACGAAGTTGGGCGTATCGATATTGGCAATGTTGTGGGCAAGTAGCCGTTGACGTTGGGCGGCATACCGCAGCGTCATCTCTAACGCTGGTAACGCACCACCCGAGTTCAGATCACCAAGCTTCACAAGAGACCTTTCCGCAATCCCAATGCCGAATCACCGATCAAGGAAGCCCCCGATTCAGAGATTCGCGGCCACCAGTTCCATGTCTTTCCACTTCTTGAGCTTGAGCCCAAGGGTGCGAACCCCAATACCGAGCGCCTTGGCGGTCCGCTGACGGTGCCCACTGAAACGGTGGAGCGTGGCGACGATGGTGTCCCGCTCGATTTGTTCCAGGGTTTGGTCTCCGGGAGCGACCACCAGCTTTGGTTCGGCAAACCCGACAGCCGTGCCGTGAGCGACCCCATTACTCACGCCGTCCCCATGCATCGATTGGAACGGATCGGCGTGCGAAAGCGATCCCGCGTGAGTTCCGTTCGCCGGGACGACTCGCCCAGCGGTGCCGTTCCCGTTCGTCTCTGCAGCACTTGCACCCAGCGGCGCTGCCGCACGCAACGGAACAGCTTTCACCGTCGCACGCCCGGCAGATAACCAAGGTTCGATCAGATCTCGCGATACGGGCTCGCCCTTCGTGCCAGACAAAACGAGAGCACGCTCGCAGATGTTCTGAAGCTCGCGTACATTGCCCGGCCAGGAATACGAACGCATGAGGTCGAACGCTTCACCGGTGATCTTTGGGCGTGCTCGCCCTTCACGGGCGGCGAAGGTACCCATGAAATGTTCAGCCAGCGCCGGCACATCTTCTGAACGGTCGCGAAGTGCGGGCAACGAGATCGGCAAGACATTGAGGCGGAAGAAGAGGTCCTGACGGAACTCGCCCATCGACGCCGCACGCGGCAAATCACGGTTGCTTGTCGCGACGATCCGGACATCGACGCCGATCGTTGTGCTCGAACCAACCCGTTCAAATGCACGCTCTTGGAGCACGCGAAGGAGTTTGGCTTGTATCTGTGGCGAGACTTCGGACACTTCATCAAGAAGCAACGTTCCGCCATCTGAGAGTTCAAAGCGACCTTTGCGGAGCTTGTCTGCGCCCGTGAACGCGCCGCGTTCATGGCCAAACAACTCGCTCTCGAGCAGCGATTCATTTAATGCGGCACAGTTGACCGCGAGGAAAGGCGACTGCTCTCTTGCGGAAAGATCATGAACCGCGCGTGCGACGACTTCCTTGCCCGTTCCTGATTCGCCGGTGATCAACACCGTTCCGTTCGAGGCCGCGACCGCCTTGACCTGCTCGCGAACTTTCCGCATCGCGACCGAGTCACCAACCAGCCGATCGAGCCCCGACAGAGCGTTCGGTTGATTGCCCGTCGCGGTCGCCTTCAGCAACGCGTTTTCTCGCACCATGGCGCCGTGCTGGATCGCACGCTTGACCGCGATGATCATTTCATCACCCTCGAACGGTTTGGTGATGTAGTCGAAGGCCCCGCGCTTCATCGCTTCCACAGCCGTCTCAACCGTGCCGAACGCGGTCATGAGCACCACGGGGAGGTCATCATCGAATGCCCGGATTTCGGCGAGCAGATCCACGCCAGTCATGCCCGGCATGCTCAGGTCGGTGATGATCGCATCCGGACGCCGACCGGCGACCTCTTTCAACGCGGTGCGACCGTCGGGCGCGGTTCGGACCGTGAACCCGGCGCGAGTGAGCGTCGAGCCGACCGAATCACGCATCATTTCTTTATCATCGACAACTAAAATCGTGTGACCCATCAGCGACTCTCCTGCAGCGCGGGCATCGTTGCCTGCCCGATCTCTTGTTTGGTTGTTGGGCCAGTACGGACCACGACTCCTGCGTTCACCAATGAAACCCGCAGAGGCAATCGGAGTTGAACCGTCGCTCCTGTCGCGCCGTTGGCGATATCGCTGTTGTTGAACACCGCAACCCGACCACCATGCGCATCGATGATCCGATGCACGATCGGCAGCCCAAGCCCGGTGCCTGCTTCTCTTGTTGTAAAGAACGGGTTGAACACCCGATCGATCCCCTCAGCGCTAAACCCATCACCCTGGTCGCGCACACTAAGCACGACGCCCGGTATCGGGTCCTCATCATCTACATCAACCGCTTGCGCGAGGACACCAAGTCGAACGACACCGCCGCCGGCGACACGGTTTGCTTCACACGCATTCCGAATGACATTGACAAGCGCTTGGTGAATCAGTGACTCGTCGCATTCCAACGCGACGTCATGCTCGGTCTCGAACTCGATCCGGCATCCCTCGGCGACGCAAAGTTCCGACGCTCGACGGAGTAACTCCACGCTGGACGTTGGCAGCGGGCGGAGCCTCAACTCACGAGAAAACGTAAGCACATCCCCCACCACCGCATTCAGCCCGCGTACCGCACCCGAGATCTTGGTCGCAACGCCCTGGCACTCGGGGCGATCCCCAAGGTCCTCTTCGAGCATCCTTGCATACAACCCAATGGATCCCAGCGGGTTACGAACCTCGTGTGCGATGCCGGCAGCCATTTCGCCAAGCGCCGAGAGACGCTTTGATCGCTGCAGTGCTTCATTTGCTTCGCGTAGCTCGGCACTCAGTCGCCGAACCTCGCCACGGAGCTGCGCGTGCGTTTGTTCGAGCTTGCTGGTGACCTCATTAAACGAGGCCATGAGCTCAGCCAAATCGCTGGGCGAAAGTGTTGGCTCGGCAGCGGGTTGGATGCTCGTTTCGATCATCCGCGCGAATCCTGCACTGTCGGGTTCACAGGACGCCCAGCGCCCGAATAAGCCCGGGCAGCTCCGCGCGCGACATTCACCGAAGAAAGCTGTTCTGCGAGCTGATCGCGCCGACGCTGCAAGGCCGATCTAGCTTGGCGGTCACGCTCGCGGATTCGCCCCATGACAACTTCGAGCTGCCCGAGGCGTTCTCGGATTTGGTTGTGCTCGTCTTGACCAAGCTCACGGGCAGACGCGGGATCATCTAAAATCGCAGCCAGCTCTTCGCCAAAGCCTGCAAGCTCCACGACCAAAGGCTCGCGTTCGGCGAGCAACGCCACCAGAGCATCGGGCTCGTCTTCATACGCCTGTTGCCCGATCGAACCACTCAACTCATCGAGGCGGAGACAGAGCTCACGCATCTGAGCCGCGAGGGTTCGGACGCGTGCGCCCGGTGAAAACTGCATATCCGATGAAGACTTGGTCATCCTTGACCTATTTCTCGGGGACTCCGCCCCGTCTGAGGTTGCTCTGTTATCGGCCGATGCTGCCGATCTCATCAACTTCCGGGCGCATTTGCTGCCGCGAGCAGTTGGGCAGACGCGGCCAGCCACGCCTCCCAGTCCGCCCGATCCATCGGAAGCGTCGGATCCTCCCATGCAGAGTCGGGCAGCGACAGGTAAAAACGGCGTGCCCGCTCGTTCGCGGTTCGTGCCCGGAGTACATCTCCTTGGGACATATGGGCATTCACAATCTGGATCAACGCCACCAGGGTGGCCGCCTCTCCTGAATAGCGATCGCGCGCCAGGTCATAGGCCCGAACGGCTTCGTCGAACCGCTCTAGATCTGAAAGACAATCGCCCGTGTAAAAATGCGCGTTGCGAAGCGCCAAGTCTTCGAGACGGGTCCGGTCTACATCTCGCTTTGCGCCGATTTGTTCGATTGCATCTTGGTATCGAGCGACGGCTTCTTCTCTGTGCCGAATCACACGTTGCGTTCGCTCGCCGATCGTTGCAGGCGGGAGCGCATCGCTCAGGGACGCCTCAATTTCATCACCCAGTCGCCGATGGGCCTCGCCAAGTCGATAGGTCATCAGCCCTACTACGCGGTCTTCCGGGTATCGCTCGACGATCTCTTCGAGTCGTTCGATCGCACGCTCGTGCCGGCCGGTTCGGTCATAGAGGAGGGCGAGTTCGACGAGGGCGTCGCGGAAGAGCTCCGTGCCCGTGCCGACCATGCTCCCGTCGATCGCCCGCGCCAGCAACTGCTCTGCTTCGGCATCATTGGAAGGATCTTCGTCGTATATATACGCTTGTGCAAGAGGAACATGGCTTGCATCGGCCCACGCACCGATATCGACACCGGCGGTGCCCTCTCGCTCTGCGATCAGGTTCTTATAAATGTCAGACGCAGCGGCAAAGTCACCGGTCGCCCGCAATGCCTCGGCCATCCGGAATCTTGCCTCGGCGTGCCTCGGATCGCTTGGCATCGACTCCGCGTAAATCCGAAACGCCTGGATAGCCTCACGCTGATCGCCCGCACGGTCGAAAAGATCGCCCGCACTCCAGAGTGCGTCTGCGTACCGCCGTAGATCGGTTAAGAGATATCGGTCCGCATACAGCCGACGGTAGGTCGCAGCTGCGATCAGATACCGCTGCACTTCCGATCGAGTCGACGGGTCGAGTCCATAAAGCGGATTCGATCGTGTCGTCGCACCGGCCGACAACTCCTCGGCTGCGCCTTCATTGGCTTGGGCAAGTAAACCCAGCAACGCCGCGGGCGCCTCGGCACCTCCGAGCATGCGCTCGGCGAGCATGCCGTACTGAATCGCTAGCCGCGGTTCTCCCTGACTGACGGCGTCACCGGCACGCTCGAGCAAACTCTCGACGACTTGCATGCGGCTCGGATCTTCATGGATGCCGAGCGCGTCATAGTTGTCTGCCAACTCTGTAAATGCTTCGAGACTGAGCTCGCCCTCACCGAGTGCCGATTCGGTCTCGCCAAGACCAACCAATGCCCACGGCAGCGAAGTAGAATCGGCATACCGATCCGCAACGACCGCATAGACATCTCTTGCACCGGCAGCGTCGCCGCCACGTTGTTTGAGCCTTGCTCGTTCAAGCAGTACTGCGGGATAGTGCGAGTCTCCCGTTGTGCTAAAACGTTCGGCGAATCCGAGTTGACGACCCGACTCTTCATCGGCACTAATCATCCGGTAGGCACGCGCGAGCACAAGGTGCAACCGGGCTCGCCCCTGTTCATTCGCGCTCGCGATCCGCGGCATTTCGCGAAGCAGTTTGGTAATCGTCTCGTCGACAAAGCCTTGATCCAAGCGGATATTCGCCTGGCGCTCCAACGCCCAAACCCGCTGCTCGAGCGGAGTCGATGGATCTGATACAACTTCACTCAAGAGTTCGAGCGCGCGGTCTTGGTCGGGCGCTGGAGGACGAAGGAGTTCGGACACCGCGCGGCGTATCACAGGGTCACGGACGACCTCGGAACCCGAAGGCAGTGACTTCAGGCGGCGGATCGCAGCGTCTACATCGCCCTTGGATAGGTACGTATCGGCAAGCGATGCGATATCTCGCGTGGGAAGTTCAAGCCCCTCATCCTCCGCGGCTAGATACTCGCGAACAATTGAGACATTGTTCCGATCGTCGTTTATTCCGAGCTGCTTCTGCCCGTAATAGATCGAACGCGCTTTGGCGAGGTAGTACCGTTGGACGTCGCGTTGACTCAGCACGCCTTCTTGTTCGAGCCAAGGGTAGATCTTGCTGTTGAGCAATGAGATCGCTTCGGCGTATTGCTCCCGCTCGACCATCCGCTCTGCCTTGGTGATATAGGGCGAGAACTCAGGGTCGGGTGCGTTCCCAACCGCGATCGCGACGCCAAGCATGAGCACGCCGGCAGCGACGAGCAGCACCGGCACCTGCCAGAACTCTCGCCAACCCGTCCGCACGCGTTCGACCGGATCGATCACGACCGGTTCGGGCGTATCGATCGGCGAGCTCTCGGGCTCGTCTCCATGAATGTCCTGCGGTTCGTCGGCCATCGCTTGCTCACAGAGGCACCCACGCGACGCGACCACCGCGCCCCGAACCGGGTCCATCGCGAGTTATCGGCACGTTCGCGCCGGCACATCCACTTCTCGCACGTGGGACTGGCTACTCCGGGTCGGCGGGTTGGGCTTGAATGACGACCACCGCGCGGGCGGCTGCATCGCCTCGGTGCCGCCCTTGGGGATCAAAGAGCGCCAGCATCGCAGCCGGGCAGACGAGCCATTTGACCCCATTGCGGACCAAACACCAAAAGAATGGCACCCGTTGGCCAGGACCAGCCTTGGCCAGAGTGACCCGCATACCTAACAGAAACTTGCCCGGGGTCGCGCCGAGCAGCGATTCCCAGATGCTCATGCTGATCCAGCCAGACACGGCCAGCGCCGGGATCGCCAGCCAAGCGTTGCCGCCAAGCACCAGCACCTCAAACGTCAGGATCTGGCGGATTGACACACCAAACACTGGCGTAAGCATCCATGCAATCACGACGACATCCGCGATCGTCGCCAAGAGTCGACGCCCAGGATCGGCCAAAGCGGTGCCGTCAGGAACGGTCCAGGGACGTTCAGAACCTGGCTTGATGATCACAAACAACGCCGTCGACATCACGAGAAGAACCATGATCACGATCATCCGAAACTCATTGACCGGGACCCGCACCGATGACGGAACGGGACCTTCGTACACCACGCGCCCTGTGATCGCCGAGAGCTCTTGGATGGCAAGCCCCGAATCATCCGGGCGGATCGATGCGATCCTTCCGCTTTGCGGCTGGAGCACCACGGCGGAACCCAACGTCCGGCGCAGCACTCCGATCCGATGACTGCCTGCCGAACCCAAGCTCCAAATGCTTTCCGTCTGGTCGTCCGAGGGGACGCCGACCATGACCGCACTCCCGAGCCCGAGACGCCATGTCGCATCCCAGAACTGATCCCAAGCGTCGAAGGTGAATGGTGACCACTCGCCGCCAGCCGACCTCGACCATCCGGTGCTCGTGTCACGATCACGAGACGCAACGAGCAGTCCATCTCCAAAGGACACCATCGCCAACGCGATCGGCTCGGATGCTGCGAAACCGCTGGGGAGTTCAACTCGGGCCCAATCATGGCCTTCGAGCGACCAGAGTGCGATCTCGCCGGTTGCTCTTGTGAGTGCGTAGACGCGCCCTTCGGGGTCGGCCGCGACACCAGCCAGCCGCCCCACACCGGGCATGGTCGGCATGGAGTCAAGCAAGCCGTGCGGAACATCAGTCCAAAGACCCTGAATGCTCGCAGGAACCGATCGCAGCGATAAAACTCGACGAACCGTGCCCGCTGAAGAACCGCTCGGCGGAAAGAACAAGTACAGCCGATCACCCACTGCCACCATCGCGTCCGGCGCGGCGTTCAATGTTCGGATCGGGCGGACCGAACCAGCCTCACCCAGACTGGCACCCGCAATGGAGTCTCTTGGCGGAACATGAATCAACAGCGGTTCGCCATCCCGCTCAATAACAGCCCAAGCATGGGACGGCCCTGTACCACGCGCCGCTGACACCGATCCAACCTGAGCGAGGACGGTGGTACTGTAAAGCAAAAATACGGCCAGAACTGACAGCGTCCTCATTCGCTCGACTCTTCGGATACCCGAGGCTTGTCGAGGTCGATACGCTCTCGCACGCGAAACCCGCGTTCGAGCCGGTCGGGATTGAACACCGCTGCATTGATCGGCCGGTTGCGAGCGTCGTCAAGAACCATCCTGACAAACCCATCGAAGCCGGGTACACGCATCTCGATTTTCCGAGGCATCCTACCAACCACGCCCGAACCATTTGCATCGGCGACGGGTCCGTGGCGCGACAGTTCTGCTTCTGCAAGCAACGCCTTGTTCGCGTCGAATGCAGCAGTCCCTATCAGATCGAGCGACAGAGGATCAAATCGCAGCTCACCGCGCCCCCACCGCGTCGCGATCCCCACCACGACTTGACCGTTCTCGTTGAACGCTGGCGCCTCCAGATCACGGCCTTCGAGCGGCATCAATCCGAGCAACAGCGGTATATCTCGGGGGTGCACAGGCAATCCGAGCATGGCTGCCTTTTCCGGGGTGGCTTGAGATTGCGAACCGAACACGATCAGCCGCCGCGAAGAATCGGAGACATCAATGAGCCAGTACCGATCTTCGTTTGAACCGAGCGCGAAATACATCTCTCCCAACTTGCCGAGGTTGATCGCGACATGATCGGGGCGTTCCACTTGGAGGTGCCCCTCGCCTTGCTCGCTGAACTTTGAGCCTTCGGCGTCCCGCCCTTCGACTCGAACGCTGGCACGGGCCCAGAATGAGTCCAGAGCCAGAACGCGTGCATCATGAGATTCGATCAATACCCCAAGCTCAGGAAGCTCAACTTTGGGCGTCTCGGGCCTTTGGGACGTGCAAGCTCCCAGGAGAAGCAGTACCACGAGACAACCGAATCCTTTCAATTGCGCGATCATGTCTCGTCCTCAATCTGCATCACGCGGCCGAGTTCTTCGGTCGCCTCCGCGACTGCGGATTCATCCATCTGTGGATCTACGACCTCGTACAACTGTCCGCCGGGGCGGGCCTTGACGCGGAAGCACGCCGAGTCGCCCGGAATCGCGCCGTCGTACATTAATCGGCGTTTCCGCATCAGCAGCAACGCGAGCAGGTAACGGAAACTGATTTGGCGTGGCTGATCAGATTCACCGAGCTGCTCAAAGAGATCAAAGAGCTCATCGGGTGACATCATCGGGTCGGCCTGCTTTTTTTCTTCGCCGGCGATGCGGCGCCAGTATCCGAACAACGCTGCGGGCGCTTCCGGACGAGCCCCACCGTCCCAAGCTTCAGCCGAGAAGACCAAACGAGAAAGACTCTCGCTATCTGGCAACTCGACCAGCACGGCGACTTGTTTATCCCCCGGCGCAAACGCTCGGCCTGTGGCGGCACAGGAGTCCTCTTTGCGAACAATTTCGTACGGTGCGGATGAGCCGATCATGGAAACAGTGTATGGCCTGATCGCATCCGGGTCGGGCAACGCGGGTCATGCAGGGGTCATTCAACAGGACACGTCGAAGAACCGTTGGTCTGTGCCGCCGGGCGCTACCCGGAACCGCATCTGCCGCCCGCACTTGGGGCACCCAGCGATGTAACCCGTTCCCTGCACATTGCGGAAGACCCTGACGTACGTGCCCGAACAAACGAATCGAACCCCGATCCAAGGGCGAGCGTCCTGGGACGTCGTCGGCTCGGATCGGGAAGACTTGAGCAGCGAGATGGTTCGGGCCGGCTTGGTCACTGATTTCCTATCGGCCCGTCGCCCCGCCTCACTTTCACAGTCCGAGAAACTGACTCTATTCGGTTCAGGTGCCCCCTCGGCGTGCCTCTAGAGCCTCTGAGAGGCTGTGTTGTTGAACGTAACCCCCGCTGGCCGAGTGAGTTTGGTGTAGAATCACCTAGCCTTCGGGCGAAACCCACCGATGCAATCATCCCTGACCATTCTGCCTGACCCCCCGCCGCCCCCAGCGCCGATCGGTCTGATCGCAGGCGGAGGCCAGCTGCCGCTTTTTATTGCGGATGGGCTCAGAAAGCAGGGTTACACCGTGCATGCGGTCGGGCTGCACCGCCAATACGACCCGGCGCTGCCCGAGCGTTGCGACAGTTTTAAGGACGTCGGGCTGTTGCGGGTGGCCAGTTGGGGCAGATCCTTGCGTCGCCGGGGCGTGCGCCACGCGATCATGGTGGGCAAAGTCGACAAAGCAAATCTGATGCATGAGCGATTTCGGGTGTTCAAGAACATCCCTGACCTGACGACCGCGATCGTTTGGTATCGTAAACTCCGGCATGACCGCCGATCGCATGCGGTGCTCAAGGTTGTTGCGGACGAGCTTGACCGCAAGGGAGTGCAGTTGATCGATTCGACCATACCCATACCCGACCAGCTCTCCAGCCCCGGCGTGATGACGCGCACCCAGCCATCGCCGGAGCAACGCGCCGATATCGAGTTGGTCTGGCCCATGCTCGCAGAACTGCTCCGACTCGACATCGGACAATCGCTGACGGTGCGCGACCGCGACGTGATCTCGGTTGAAGCCGTCGAAGGCACCGACCGAATGATCGAACGAACCGGCGACCTCTGCAAGCGCGGAGGATGGACACTGGTCAAAGGCGCTCGCGCTCAGCACGACCGACGCTCGGACGTCCCCACCGTTGGTATTCGGACGATCGAGCACATGCACCGCCATGGAGGTCGGTGTCTGGCGATCGCAGCGGAAGATGTCATCATGCTTGATCGTGAGAACATGATCAAACGAGCCGACGAACTCGGGCTTGCCATCATCGGTGTTCCGATGGCCCACGCAACGGCGGTCTCTCGCATGGTCGACAAAGTACAAGCGATCGAGCCCAAAACGAAAACGGACACAAGCAACGACATTGCCTCTGACCCGAGCTCGAGCCCGACACCGCCGCAAGCCGTCCGCTGAATGTTGACCTCGTGGTAACGCCCCCGCAATCTACCGAGCCGCACGCAGAAAGCACGCCCGACCCCGAGTTTGTCTCACGCGGCGGGCTCAAGCTCCATCACGCACTCGGCGAGTTTGCAGTCGATGCGGCAGGATTGATCTGCGCAGACCTTGGCTGTTCGACCGGCGGCTTCACCGATGTGCTGCTTCATCACGGTGCGACACGCGTGCATTCGGTCGACACCGCGTACGGCGAACTTGCTTGGAAACTCCGCCAAGACGATCGTGTCTCGGTGCACGAACGTTCGAACGCTTTGCACTTCGAGCCGGCGGAACTGGTTGACTTGGTGGTGATTGATCTCGGCTGGACGCCGCAGCGGTTGGCACTGCCTGCGGCTGCCAATTGGCTGAACCCCGTCGGTCGGATCATCACACTTGTCAAGCCCCACTATGAATGCGAGAAGTCCGAACTCGGGCCGGGCGGGGTGATGGATCACACGCGCGCTGAAGAAGTTGCCGAACACGTGCGTGACGGATTGCCCGCGATGGGATTTCACGTGCTGGGTTGGACCAAGAGCCCGGTCATCGGCGGGGCGGCCGGCAAACGCAAGAAACGCAAAGGCACGGGAAATCCCGAGTGGCTTGCGCTGCTCGCAATGAAAGAGTGAACCGCGAATCAGGGCTGTAGATTCGGCCAACCCTCAGGTTCGTGCTGGGGCTCGTGCAACAGATCCCAGACCGCGTCGAGCAACGCGTCCGTGCCGGCACCGATGCCGCCAGAGATCCCAACGATCTCGTGCCTCGCACCGAGTTGAAGATCCGCGCGGAGTGACTTGATTGCGTCGGGCCATTCTGACTCACCGCCGAGAAGATCGAGCTTGTTGAGCGCGATGATCTCACGCTTTTCAGCTAACTCTGGTGAATAGTCCATCAACTCCTGGCGGATCGCGCGGTAGTTCTCCGCGGGGCTCGAACCGTCGGGCGGCATGACATCGAGCACATGCACAATCACTTCCGTCCGTTCAACATGCCTCAAGAAATCATGCCCGAGACCGGCGCCTTCTGCGGCACCCTCGATCAAACCCGGAATGTCGGCGATGATCAGGCGACGCCCCTTATCGAGCAATGCGATGCCCAACTGCGGCGACAACGTCGTGAACGGATAATCTGCGATCTTCGGATCGGCACGCGTTACTGTTTTGAGCAGCGACGACTTTCCAGCGTTTGGAAGTCCCACCAATCCGACTTCGGCGATGACCTTGAGCTCGAGCCGGAGCGCCTTCATCTCGCCATCGTGCCCCGGAATCGCTTCTCGTGGCGCTTGGTTGGTTGAAGTTTTGAAGTGCTCATTGCCAAAGCCACCAAACCCGCCACGAGCGATGACTTCACGATCACCTGGACCAAGGTCGGCAAGCAACTCGCCCGACTCTTCGTCATAGACCATGGTGCCCGGAGGTACACGGATCGTGCGGGAATCGGCATCGGCGCCGGTGCGGCTGTTGGAACCGCCGGGTTCGCCGTTCTCGGCTTTCCACTCGTATATCCCGCGGAAGTCGATCAGCGTATTGATGCCATCGTCTGAGGCAAGAATGACATCCCCGCCGCGTCCGCCATCACCGCCGTCGGGTCCGCCCTTGGGGCGTCCTTTGGATCGGCGGAAGGAACGCTTGCCGTCCCCACCCTTGCCAGCTTTGATCAAGATTCGCGCGCGGTCTACAAACACGCCCCAAGCGTAGGACTTGGGGCGTGCTCCTCTGTCGATTGATTCAATGTTTCGTGCAGATCGCGATCAAGCAGCCCGCAGGTATCGCCCGGAAGACAGAGCTTTGACCAGTCTTTCGCGGTCGCCAGCGCGGTCGTACCGGGTCAACGCGACGGCCATTCTGGCCGCTCCGGGCTCCTCAGTGTCGCACCAGACCACGTTCCCCGTGACGAAGACTGCCCTTCCCGGACCAACGTCTTGCTGCGATTCGATGATGTGCACGGGAAGCTCGATCTTCAGAGAAATCGTGCTCCCTGGTTCGATCGGATGGTCGAGCTCGAAGCAAACGCCGCTTTCGGAAAGGTCATAGATGTGCCCAGCCAAAGAGTAGCTCTCATCGGGGTGAATCCGGGCTTCGACTTGGGTGTACCCGGGGTTCATGCGGAAACGTTCGTAGACCCGGCGATCGATGGGATTCAGGTTCATGTCTCTTGGCCTTTCGCGATAGCAGATGGGACAACCATGCCCCGACGCGTCAGGCATCGACCGATTCACACCACGGCTTGATTCTCGGTCTAAGGAATCGACCTTCAGGCTTCAGATTCTGCCAAATCGATGTGAACACCGGCGATTCGCCCGGTATCAGTACCAATTGAGCACGGATCTGCTGCGTGTAGAGCAGCCATGATCGCGTCGGAGACCTCCGCCGGAGCATCGATCACCCGCCCATCCGGCAGCGTCAGATGCACGTGCGGACTGGTGTCAGCGTCGTATCGGCAGGGTCCCCCCGCCGACCGAGCGGGCAGGCGGTTCGCCAATCCACAGCCGACCAACGTATCGAGCGTGTTGTACACCGTCGCCTGGGATATGCCCGGATCGGCGACGCGAACGGTCGCCAGCAGCCCTTCAACTGTTGGATGCGACTTGGTCGCGGCCAGCGATGTATAGACCAGCTCTCTTTGGCGGGTGCAACGGACGCCGTGCTCACGCAACGCAACACGGACGCGTTCGAGCGATGGGCGCTCTGACCCGCGGGATGCTTTGGTGGAATCGGCGTTGGAGCGTTCTGCTTCCATAGTGGTATTGTTGCAAGCCGAGCGGCATGATGCCAGCGCTGATCCGAGTCTTCAAGAAGGGGCGATGGGCTCAAAATACCCCGAATCGGTACTCATTCCAGTTCAAACTCGAGTTCAGGATCACGGATCTCGGTCTCATCGGGCGCCCCGACCTCCATGCGGCGGTGCTTGATCCCGGCTTCGAGAAACAGATCAGACGCGATGATCCACCCTAAACGGTCGTAAAACGGCACCGCGACCAGCTGGGCGTGGCAGTAGAGACCGGGCAGCCCGAGCTCGCCGAATGACCGGGCCTCGATCGCGATCATGAGCTTGCCGCCGATGCCCTCGTTTTGACGCTGGGGTTCGACGCAAACCTGCATGACCTTGCCGAATGGGTCTTGGCTGCCGGTTTCCGGTGGCAGAAGCGTGGCGGCTGCGAGAACGGTCTCGCCGGTCGGATGATCGAATACGGCCACAAAGTGCTCGCATCGCTCCTCCCGACCCGGCGCCATCTCGTAGTAATCTTTGATGGAAAACCCGATCGGAGCCAGCAGGACGCGGGTACGGAGGTCCACTTCCTGGGCGTACAACGGGTCATCCATGCTGATGCGTTTGATGCGGATCACGGGTCCCTCCCTGATGCAGCAATGTAGCACGGAACCGCTCGCGGGGCGATCCCCAATAGACTTGTTGCCATGGGTGACCGTCCGGCTTGGAAAAACGAGTACACGCTGCTCTGCGAACGGTGCGGCTATGTCATCGAAGGGCTGCCTACCGCTGGAGCCTGCCCGGAATGTTCGAAGCCGATCCAAGAGAGTCTTCCGGAGCGCCGGGAGGGATCCCAATGGCAGCGCGATCCGCGAATCACACGGTTCCATCATGCCATGTGTTCAACACTTCGACACCCTCTACAAACATTGGATGAGATCCGCCCATTTCAAAAGCGAGACCGCCGATTGTCGATGCTGTCGATGCTCGCTGCCGGCTTCCTCATCAGCCTGGTGTGGTGGTCGCCTTGGGTCTTTCTCTTTGATAACGAGATCACTCTGAACGATCGCATCATTCATTTCGCAATTGGTTGCTGCTTTTCCCTTGTTTCCGCAATCGCACTTGCCTGCTTGATGTGGATACTCACTCGAGTCGAAACAGTAGGTTTAGGCGTGATAGCGAGAACTCGGAAGTTCCGGATCCCAGCCAGCTATAGGCGAACGATTACTGCCCATGGTTGTGCAGGCTGGGTTCTTGGAAGCCTGCTCTTCATTGCCTCGAGTGGGGTTGCAAACCAAACGCTGGGTGCTTTCACACCTGACGTGCAGACGATTACATTCACCAATGGACAGTCAATCCAGGCTCAACCAGTTGCAGGCGCTGAACTTCCCGTTTGGTTGAGGCGTGTCGTGTGGCACAGCCGCTGGCTTGGGCTTCTGGTTGGATTTATGTGGTTCGAAATCTTCGCGTACCTAGGCGTTCGGCGACTCAAGTACGTGAATACTGCAAAGCCAAACGGTGAAGCCGAAAGCTCCTAAGAACACAAGATTCTCTTCGAATATGACCTAAGGATCAAGCTGCTTTGGCAGCTGCCGGCTCGAGCGAGCGCAACTCATCAAGCAACGGCAGCACCTTCTCTGGTGGTGCGCCAGATTCGATAAGTTCATGAACCTCGTTGGCGAGGTCCTTGCACCTTGCGAGCGCTGTCCGGAGATATTCCGTTGGAGGATCGCGCGTGACTGCTTGCGATTCAGGAATGATGCAGAGCTTCTGGGCATCTTCTTCGCTCAGCTCTCGCACGAATCGCATGCCGACATCATGCATGTGACCGCTGATGTGATTGCAGCGCACCACGCTGGCGGCCACTGACACTGGCTCGCGTGTGCTTGTCACGAGTACGAGGGTGCAGGTTAACTGAGGCTGCAGAAACGCTGTGTGCAACACGGAAGCACCACTCGCGCTGACATTCCGGACATACACCTCGTGGCGAGTCCCCACTTCTCCGGGCATTGCTTGAATCAGCACGGCGGGGCGATTGGTGGGTCTTCGAGCTGAGTCCCGTTTTTCTGGCGAGTAGTTCGCGTCTTCCCGATCAAGCTGCTCGACAAGTTCGTCAAGAGTGTCTCGGCCGAGCCGAAGACGCTGAATTGGATTGGGTGCCTTCGCCATACCTGCCCCCTCTGGCTCAAATCCAAGCCATCCTGCAACAGTTTTGAGCATCGGGCGGTCAACCCAGTAAGTTCTCCCCTATTGTTATGTTTTTGAGATTTTTGATGAATCATGACTTTTGATTGATCAGTTCTTAAAACAGGATATTGGCATACCGAGCCCTTAGAGGCCAAAACCGGGAGTCTTCAAGGCTACCTGATGCCACGGCCAATCTGATTCCATGCGAACAAGACCCATCGGGGCTGTGTACGATCCAAGATGCATAGCCGTAACCCAACCCGCCAGATCCGTATTGGAGACGAACGAACAGGGATCCTTCGAGTCGGGGGCGGGCTGCCAAGTTCGCACCCAATGGCTGACGGGTCCGAATCCCCTGCACCGGTATCGGTCCAGACGATGACGGCGGGATACACGTACGAGATCGATCGTTGCGTCGCCGAGATCCACAGGCTGCATACGGCCGGCGCTGACGTGGTGCGGGTCGCGGTGCCCGAGAAGAAAGACACCGAAGCCCTCGCAGAGATCCTCAAGCAGACATCGGTACCGATCGTGGCCGACGTTCACTTCCACTTCAAGCGCGCGCTCGAAGCTGTCGAAGCTGGCGTCCACAAGATCCGACTCAACCCTGGGAATATTACGGACCGTGCTCAGGTCGAGGATGTCATCGCTGCGTGCAAAGACGCCAAGATACCGATTCGTATTGGCGTAAACGAAGGCTCGATCATCGAGCGGAAAGACAAGCAAGCCCGCGCGAGAGAACTCGGGGCGATATTTAGCGAGCAGAAGCACGGCTACATGCTTGCGATCATGATCGCGAAGCTCGAAGAGTACCTCGACATTTTCTACGACAACGATTTCTTCGATATCGCGATCAGCGCCAAGTCAATGGACGCGACGATGGTCATCGATGCATATACCGAAGTTAGCAAACGCTTTCCTCACCCTTTGCATCTTGGAGTGACGCATGCTGGACCCAAAGAGACCGGGTGCATCCGTTCTGTCGTTGCACTTGGCACGCTGCTTTCGAACGGCATTGGCGACACGATTCGCATCAGCTATGCGAACGATCCGATTTACGAAGTAGAAGATGGGCTTGAGTTGCTGTACACGCTTGGACTCCGCGAGCGAAAGGGTGCCGAGTTGATCGCGTGCCCGACATGCGGGCGGATCCAAGTGGATTTGTTCTCGCTCGTCCAAGATGTGAACAAGAAGCTCGAAGATGAAATCCGTGTACCAATGAAGGTCGCGGTGATGGGTTGTGTGGTCAATGGGCCAGGCGAAGCAGAAGGCGCCGATGTGGCGGTCTTTGCGGGTGACCGCAAGGGCATCATCTATGTTCAAGGCGAACGGGTCGCAACCGTCGGCGAAGAAGAAATCCTCGACCGCCTCCTCGATGAATGCAAAGCGTTCCAAGTGCGGGTTGAATCGGGCGAAGTAAAACTTGGTGAGAAGAAGGTCGACATCGTCCCGCCGGATCCTGAGGGCGAGCTTGGTAGTGGCTGGGAGAAGATGGCTGCCGAGCGGATCAAGGGCGGGACAAATCTCACGATTGGCAAGACCTAGTCAGTCAGCAGCCCAAATCCTGGGGGCCTTGGTGCCGCGGGCTGTCGTCTGGGCACACGGCTGTTGTGATGATCTTCGTTGGTCGCAACAACTCGACCGGTGCAAGCCCTCAATCTCTCAAGCAAGACGTGCAAGAGACCGCGACGTGCGTTTGCCACCATCACGAATTGCTTTCGCCGTGAGTTCGGGGCTGAGCGCGATGGCGGCTGGAGCCAGCCCCGCCGAGATTGCAACACGGCGGATCGATCGGACTTCCGAGCGGGAAAGGCCTAGGCCCGCGATCAACCGACGGAACGCAAGCTCTTCAGGATGGATACTCCGGCGTCTGTTCAACACCAACCACAGTACCCAAATGACCACCGTACCAATCGCCAATATCCAAGGCGTTGAGATCGACATCGAAAGGGTTTCAGAAGGCAACGCCGGCGATGATCCCGGGATCAGTAGTTGAGTCGCGGGCTCGGTCACGCGGCGCCTTGGGCTTGGGCATCTGGTCGAGACTTTAGGATTCGAGCGCAGCGGGTTGCGCGTTCTCGGATTCGCTGATCTTGGTCGTTTTCCGCTGCGTCGATAATGCCCTTCACGGCCGATCTCCACGCGGGCCCAATGGTGTCTCGGCGATCATGGCGCAGGACCCGTTCGGCAGCCCACACGCCCGACAAGCGATGCCCATGACGGTCGTCCGTGATCAGTCGCGCGAGTGCTTGGCCGGCGGCTTGCCCGTTTTCTACCGGGAGATCTTCGAGTGAGAGCACGCGCCGCACCGCGCTCGCTCGAACTCGGTGACTCTGGTCGTCTTTGTACTCCAACAGCACTTCAGGACTCGGCAAAATGGATTCGATCGCGTTGGAGCGGACTCGAGGATCGGGCGCGTGGAGTGATGCGCTCACCACGCGCCGAGCGGTTTCTGAATCGATTGTTCCAAGCGCCGCGACGGCGGTCGCACGGACCCGATCTTCGGCATGAGTGGTGGCTAGATCCACCAGATCCATCTCGAACCGTTCGCAGAGATCAAGGTGACGAACCAGCATCAAGCCCGACAATGCACCGGCGGGTTGTGCGAGCTGATCGCGGACTGAGCGAACGAATGCGACGGGATCACGATCCAAGAATCGCCGAGCGATGACCCGTGCGGTCGGTGAACCCGAGAATGGATCAAGTCGGTCTTGTTCTGCGCGGGCCGTGGCACGGACATCGGCGTGCGGCGAACGCAGCAGGCGAGTTGAGAGCTCGGATCGGCGATTCCATGCCGCGGTGCCGGGAATCGGTGCCGGAACACCAAGGGACGACCAACGGATGCTGGCCGACCGTGCGATTTCTGCACTTGGGTCATAGGTGTAATCTGGCAAGTCTGCATGGTGCGCCATGTGAGCGCCGGCGAGACGGGCCAGAGCATCATCGTCCGCGAGCATCGGTTCGAGCGCCACGCGTCTTGCTGACTCTTCAAGACCAGCGAGTGATGCGAGCCGTACCACACCACGCCGGGACTCGGGCGAAAGCGCTGCGAGCGATTTCGCACTCGGGATGGGACTCCGTTCAGCATCGCCGATGACTCGGACGGATCGCAGCTTGCGGGCCCGAGCGGGACGCATCGCGAGGTAGGCGCGCTTGAGAACGACTTCGTGCTCATCAAGCGAGTCCGCAGATGACAACCGATCGACGCAGGTGCTCGCAACTGGTTCAACGACCAACCAGCGCAAAGCACGTTCTCTCAGCAATGGCGACGGTGTGCCGCGCAGTACGGACCGGATGGGGGTATGGCTTGGGTGGTTGCGTTCCTTGAGCAGGCGCCGAATGCGCTGCGCCACCGAGCGTTCGAGCACGCCGCTGGGTAGACGATCGAGCACCAGCAAGGAACCGATCAGCGGAGCACGGCAGCGATGGTCGGCAAACGACCACGCCGCGTCGGCCAGCTGGCGACAAAGTTCAACGCGTTCGAGCTCAATCACACCATGCTCGGCGGGCAGAGGGATCCGCTTGCGGGCCGCGATCGACGCGAACTCTTCACCGAGATGCTCGCTGGGCACATGGGTGAGCATCGTCATGACCAGCCGCATCAGGGCGCGGTCGGCATCGAGCCGAACAGTTCGATCAGAATCTGGGAGCAAAGCACACACGATGGACGCGAATCCGGGATCGGCGGTGTCGTGCGCAAACTTGCAGACCGCGGCGCGGTGCTCGGGCAGTTCGCTTTCCGCTGCCCGGGTTGCGATACGAAGCCACCGTTGACGCGGTAGACCACCGATGAGCGGGCGCGTCGACTCGGGGATCGCCGACCAGTTGGTCAGCAATGCCAGCATGGCTTCTTCGGCGATGCGCAGGCGACGCCGTTTCGAGAGGTCCGTGAGCAACTCAATCGGACTGGCAGCACCGGTCCGAATCGGGACACGGGCATCGGATGCAATCTCGAACAACCGCAGCGCAATCGGCTCGCGATCGTGCTCGGGGACCGACTGCAACGCGACGCGGAGCGCTGCCAAACGCTCGGTCAGCGGGGCACGATCAATGACATCAATCGGCTGGACGGGTTGTGTTCGTACCTTGGTCACCTGATCTTGCCCCGTGAATGTTCTGAGTTTCCTCATTCTCTGGTGAATTAGTCTAATGGTTGTGGACCGGGCGTGCTGGATGCGGATATGTTGGGGGTCACCCCGTTTGGAACGGGTTTCGGTCGGGACGAGTTTGGGCAAGACGGACCCTGCCCTACGTTCAGTTATCGGCCGGCACGGAGGTTTGGCGAGAGTTTCTCGATCATGGGTGCCAACCCCCCTTTGGGCACCCCAAACAGGTGAAGGAGCCGGACACCATGGCAACGACCCGGACCGCGACCCCGCCCGCCTCGGCGCTGCAGACATACCAGTCGATCCTTTATGCCCGCAGCATCCATCCCGAGTTGTTCGACATCCGCGATCGGCGGACCATCGATCATGCCCGCTACGGTTTTGAAGCTTGGATTTTGCCCGGACGCCACGTCCTCAGGTTCGAGCACAACGGGCACTGCATTACCGAGCACGTCACTGATCAAGAGCGCGGGCTGCCCGACACTGGCGTGGTTGAGTCGTTTTTGTGTGCGGGCGAACGGGAGCTTGAGCGGAAGTTTGAAGCGACCGGCATCGGCTACATGACGGCTGCCCAGACCGAGCAACTCGGCGAAAATCTGTATCACTCGACCTTCGAAGAACTCGACGAGCTGGCCCGCGACACCCGAGCACTCACGCACCGGTGGACGGACGAAGCAGGCTCTTGCATGTCGATTCTCGATACTCAGCGGTTTGCCCGCGAGGTCCACGTCCAGAGCTACCACCTGATTGCCCGTGAAGGGCTGGTGCTGCGGACGCAGTCGATCTTTGAGCACGGCTAAACTCGACTTCCGCCGCACTCCACGCGGTGGCAAGGCCGTGCAACGGATCGAAGGATCCGCCGTTAAAGGGGTTGCTTTCCTGGGTCCGAACTGGGGATGAAGCAACGGTGAGCCGCCGCATTGAACTTTGAGCCCCTCGGCGTCGTGCCGGGGGGCTTTTTCGTCGATAGACTTGGATATGAACAGATGGGTTTTTGAGCATGGGGCGGTCCAGAGCCGCCGAATTAGCACGCCCCGCTGAGGGGCGCCGGCCGATGCCGCAAACCCTGAGCGGGGCTGCCGACGTTTTCGTTGGCTTCATCCCCCACTGTTCCTGATTCCAGACCACATAAACGACGACCACCCGCTGCGCTTTGCGTCTCGCGGGCCAGAGGTGCCTTCCGATGTCTGACACGGCTGAACGACCCAACTACAAAAAGACCCTCAATCTGCCCAAGACCTCGTTCCCGATGAAAGCGAACTTGGTGCAAAATGAACCGGCCTCGCTGAAACGCTGGAACAAGCTCGCGGATGGCAAAGGCTTGTATGAAGCGATGCGGCAGACGGCTGCGGGCAGAGAGCGGTTCGTGTTCCACGACGGCCCGCCCTACGCGAACGGATCGATTCATCTTGGGCACCTAATGAACAAGTGCTTGAAGGACCTGGTTGTTCGAAGTCGGTTCATGATGGGGCAGGACTGCCCGTTTGTGCCGGGCTGGGACTGCCACGGTCTGCCAATCGAACACAAGGTGATGACTGATTTGGTTGAGTCGGGCAAAGCGAAGAAGCTTGATGGGCTCGAGCCTGACGCACGCCGGATGGCGGTTCGGCGGGAATGCAAGACGTACGCCGACAAGCAGATCAAGCTTCAGTCCGGGCAGATGCAGCGGCTGCTGACCATCGGCGATTACGAAGATCCGTATCTGACGATGAATCCGCGGTATGAAGCTGCGGTGCTCGAAGTTCTGGCAGGTTTGTGCGCTCAAGGCCTTGTGTACAAAGCTCTCAAGCCAGTGCATTGGTCGGTAGCCAACGAGACAGCGCTTGCTGATGCTGAACTCGAGTACGAAGATCGCGAAGATTTGTCTGTATACGTGGACTTTGAGGGTGCGGACGCGTCGGCGATCTTTGCCGCGTTCGGTGTTTCAGAGAACGATCGCGAATCCAAAGATCTGCACGCCACGCCAAGCTTCATGATCTGGACCACGACTCCTTGGACACTTCCGGCCAACCTTGCTGTCGCGGTGCATGAAAAGTACGAATACGCGCTCGCTCGTGTGGACGGCAATCTAACGGTGGTGGCGGTCGAACTACTCAAGAAAGTAACCGAAGCAGCAAAGGCGGAAGATGTCGAAATCGTTGCTACGGCTGCCGGGGACAAGCTGGTTGGTCTTGGGTATCGGCACCCCTTCCGTGACGCGGCTCCGGAAGTCGATTGCGCCGACACGAGCAAGTGTTATACGATCGTTTCGGCCGACTACGTTACGCTAGAAGACGGCACCGGACTCGTTCACACCGCGCCGGGGCACGGTACCGAGGATTACCAGACGGGCCTGCGCGTCGGGCTGCCCGTGTATTGCCCGGTTCAGGGTGACGGATCGTATGACGATTCGGTGCCAGATTGGTTGACGGGCCAGAACATCTGGGCAGCGAACGAAGTCATCGCCAAGCGGCTGACCGAGTCAGGGCACATGTTCTACTCGCACCGATTTATGCACAGCTATCCGCACGATTGGCGGAGTAAAACGCCGGTGATCTTCCGCAGTACCGAGCAGTGGTTCGTCGGCGTCGATCAACCAACCAAGCGAGACGGCAAGTCGATGCGTGCGATGGCGCTGGAAGCGACAGGCGAGGGCGGAACGGTAACGTTTGTTCCGGCATGGGGACGCAATCGGATGCGCGGCATGCTCGAGAGTCGCCCGGACTGGTGCATCAGCCGACAGCGGGCATGGGGCCTTCCGATCCCTGCATTCACCATGCCTGACGGCTCGGCGTTCATGACCGAAGCCTCGGTCAACGCGGTGGTTGCGATTGTGCGTGCCCAGGGCTCGGACGCATGGTTCACGATGGAACCGAGCGATCTGCTGGCTGCCTATGACGCGAATGGAGATGCCGACGCACCGGAGGCGCTTCGGTCTGGACAAGTTGGATTCGGCGATCTCAAAAAGGGCAACGACATCCTTGATGTTTGGTTCGAATCTGGATCTTCTTGGAATGCCGTGATGCGTCAACGGTCTGAAGGCCGTGACTATCCAATCGATCTATATCTCGAGGGCTCGGACCAACATCGCGGCTGGTTCCAGTTATCACTTTTGCCGGGGCTTGGCGTGACGGGGCAGTCACCGTTCAAGACTTTGCTCACGCACGGCTTTATGGTCGACAAAGACGGTAAAAAGCTATCAAAGTCCAAGGGCGCCGCACTCAAGGACCTCTTCGATCGATACGGCGCCGACGTCCTTCGTTGGTGGGTGTGCTCGATCGCATATGAGAACGACGTCAAGGTTGATGAAGATTTCTTCAAGCTGGCGGGCGAGAGTTACCGCAAGGTACGCAACACGCTTCGGTTCATGCTTAGCAATCTAAACGACTACACGCCGGGCAAAGACCCCGAGATCACGCCTGATTCGATCGATGCCTGGGCGCTCGGCGAGTTCGACGTGTTCCGGGAGAAGGTTGTATCAGCATTCGAGCGGTATGCGTTCCATGATGCCCAGAAGCTGATCTACAACTTCTGCAACTCGACGATGAGTTCCGAGTATCTTTCAGCGGTTAAGGATCGGTTGTATTGCGACACGCCCGACTCAGATCGGCGACGCCGCACGCAGGCAACGCTGTTCAAGCTGGCAGAGGGTTTGTGCCAGCTGCTCGCGCCGGTGATGTGTCACACAGCGGATGAGACATTCCGTGTCTTGCACGCGTCCGATGGGCATGCATGCGTCCACCTCACAGGGTTCCCGATCGCAACAGGCGTGACGCCAAATGCCGGATGGAAAGACGTGATGGCCGAACTCGACAAGGCCATGAAATCACTCGAAGCAGCCCGGGCAACAACAGGAATCGACAACCCACTTGACGCGGGGCTCGTCTTGCCGGACCCAGATGGGCTGCTCAGCACGTTCGATACAGATGATCTTGCTGACTATTGCGGCGTGTCACGTTTCTCGACCAAGCCCAGCGGCGACATCGAAGTAACGGATCTTCGCGATCAGCCCCTGTGCGAGCGTTCGAAGAAGCGTGATGACTCTGTTCGTGAACGATCGGATGGTGGGATGTTGTCCGAGCGCGACGCGCGAGCGATCGGCATTGCCTGAAAACCGCCCGAGAATGGGTAGGCTGGAATCGAAACCGGTTCGGTTTGTGCCGGTTGTCGCGAAGATCCGGGGCAAACCATGGATGGGTGTCGCGTCTAGGCAACACGGCGCGTGACAAACGCAGGGTTGTCGACGATTCTGTTGTTGATGAACGACGACACACCCCACGCACAAAATGGTGATCAGGGACCAACTCCTCAGCGGCAAACGATCCGTCCGCCCGGGGCCCACCCACCGAGCAACCCTTCGTCTGGGCCGCAGACTGCCGATCGGCTGACTGATGTTGCGCATGAACTTCGGAACATGCTCGATGGATCGATGCGTTGGCTCGGGCTGGCAGCCGCGGTGCTTCCGGAGGGTGAACTCAACGAAGAAGACGCGAAGCTGGCAGCTGCACGCGAGCAGATCATCATGGTGCACGGCACGCTTGAGCGGATGTCGTCGATGGTCAACGCTGCCTTACGTTCACGTACGGTACCGATTGGGTCCCCCTTGCTTGGTGTTTCCGACGCAGTCTCGTTGGGTATGGCCATTGATCATGCGGTCGATGTCGTACGCCCGCTGGCGAACGAACGGGGTGTTCGCATCGCACTGACGATCGAACCCGACGCAGGAACCGTTGCTGCGGGACCGATGTACACGGTTGTGCTCAACGGATTGATCAACGCGATCGACTCCATCGGGACAGCCGGAAAGCAGGATTCGCTCAACCCCGGGGGGACGGTCGAAATCTCTGTTGCTGCTGACGCTCGGCAAGAAGAGGTGATCGTTGAAATCCGAGATGACGGTGTCGGCATCGATCCACGCATCCGCGAAGACAGTGCTTTCAAACATGGCATGACCACGAAAGACGATGGGTATGGGATCGGACTTGCAATCTCACGTCAGATTGTCGAATCGCTCGAGGGTGTGATCTCGCTGCAGCAGCGTGAAGACCGCGAGGGCTCGCAGCGGCGTGGCGCGGTACTCCGAGTTCGGATTCCAATGGGTCACGGGCGAGATTCGCTTGATCGCAAGGTGGGCTGATGCCAAGTAGCGCGAGAATCATGGTGATCGATGACGATCCAATCGTCTCGGATTCACTCGCAGCGTTTTTCAATCATGAGGGTCACCGCGCCGTTGCTGTGTATGGCGGCGAAGAAGCCTTGAATGCCTTTGAAGACGCTGCACGGGCGGGCGAGGAGCCGTTTGCGATTGCTTTGTGCGATATCAACCTGCCAGGCAAGAGCGGGCTGGATGTGCTCGCCGAGATCACCAAGAGGCATCGCCAGACCGCGGTGATCATGCTGACAGGTTACGGAACCGTTGAGTCCGCGGTCGAGGCCCTCCGACTCGGTGCGATCGACTACTTGACCAAACCCGTCGTAGATGATGAGCTTCGGATTTCACTCGAACGCGGCCTTCGCACGCAAGCACTTCAAAGCGAAAACGTTCAGCTTCGTGGCCGAATCGAAAGCACGTTTGGCCTTGAAGGCGTGGTCGGACAAGACACTCGAATGCAGCGAATCTTTGATACGGTTCGTGCAGTTGCTGCGAGTCGCACGACCGTACTGATGACCGGCGAATCAGGCGTTGGCAAGTCATTGATCGCCGGATCGATCCACCAAGCCAGCCCCCGCAAAGACGCTCCGTATGTCGAACTTTCCTGCGGCTCGATTCCTGAGACGCTGCTGGAAAGCGAGCTCTTTGGGCATGTCAAGGGTGCTTTTACGGGAGCACATGCTGACAAGGCCGGACGCTTTCTTGCTGCGGACGGCGGCACGTTGTTTCTCGATGAGATTAACTCTGCTTCGCCTGGAATGCAGCTCAAGCTGTTGCGGGTGCTTCAGGAACGCAAGTTCGAGCCGGTTGGCTCGAATGAAACAATCGAAGTCGACGCGCGGGTTATCTTGGCAAGCAATCAGCCCCTCGAGCAATTGGTCGCGAGTGGACAGTTCCGTGAGGATCTGTACTATCGAATCAATGTTGTTAAAATCGAGGTTCCGCCGTTGCGTGAGCGCGTTGGTGATATTCCGGTTTTGGCTGAGCAGTTTCTAGAGTCTCAGGGCAAGCAGCTCGGGCGAACGTTCGCGGGTTTTACATCGGATGCGATCGATGCACTCCGGCGTTACTCGTACCCGGGTAACGTGCGAGAGCTATCGAACATCATCGAACGGGCCGCGGTTCTTGCACAAGGACAAACGATTACCCGCGAAGATCTTCCGCCGCAAGTGATCGATTACACTACCCAGAATGATCTGTCAATCGAATCTGCGAAGATGATTGATGACTCCGATTGGATTCCCACAACGCTCGCAGATGCCATGCTAGAGCCCGAGCGTCAGATAATTCTGCGCGCACTTCGCGCCAATGATTGGAATCGCACCGCGACGGCTGAGCAACTTGGTATCAATCGCACCACGCTCTACAAAAAGATGCGGTCGCTGGGGATCGACCCCGACAATCATGCCAAGGCAAGCTGAATGTAGAACATTCCGGTTCTTATTGCTTGATGCGACCAACCAAAGACGCCGCTTTAACTTCGACACCCTTGAGGATCGAGTTGAGCATGTCACGGTTGGGTGCGAACTCACGCGCGACTTGCATGGTGATCTGCTCTTTGTTGACCAGATCGGCAAGGCATTGCGTGAAGGTCATCATTCCTTCCGAGCTCGAACCGGAAATGACAGCAGGCAGGTCTGCGTCTCGTTCATCTCGGATGAGCTCTTTAACCATCGGTGTGGTCATGAGAACTTCGGTCGCGGGCACGACGGATGTGCCGGTAACCTCACGATTCGCGGGGATGAGCTTCTGGGCACAGATCGCTTTCATCGTGGCCGCAAGTGAGTTTCGTATGAACCCCCGCTCTTGCTGGGGGAAAAACTCGAGCATCCGACCGAACGCGCCCATGGTGTCCATCGTGTGCATGGTTGCGAATACCAGATGCCCGGTCTCAGCCGCCTGAATGGCGCTCAGAACCGTCTCTTGATCGCGCATTTCACCGATCAGGATCACGTCCGGATCCTGGCGGACGATGTGCCGGAGTGCTTCATGAAAGTCCGTCACATCGATGCCGATCTCTCGCTGTGAAATGATTGACTTGTCCGGCGAGAATCGATATTCGACGGGATCTTCCACGGTGATGATGTTCTCGGCCCGCGTATGGTTGATCTCATCGATCATGGCTGCCAGCGTAGAACTTTTTCCAGAGCCGGTCACGCCAACTACGAGCACTAAACCCTCACGCTCTCGTTGCACGATTTGAGAATACACGGGTGGCAGATGCAGATCGTGGTACGACGGGATCTCTGCTTTGACTCGACGGATCGCAGCGTGGGTGTGGTTACCTGAGCGAAGCAGGTTAATTCGGAATCGATCGCCCGATTTGCCATCAGCCGCTGGGAGATGCCAGGCAAAGTCCAGGTCCCCTGAATCATCGAAGATCTGCTTTTGTGCTTCGCTTAAAATTGGATCGAGCAGATGGTCTGCTTCTTCCTCTGTAACGGGCTCACCTTGGATCGGATGGAGTTCGCCGCCGATGCGATACGTTGGTGGGATGCCGACCTTGATATGGAGGTCGGATGCATCGAGTCGGCTCATCGCCGCGAGTAGTTTCTTGATGTTCTGGGCGCCGTGGAGCATGTGTCCCCTTTCGCCTTGGCTCACGGTAGCGTAGCACAAATAGGCGTGATCCGACAGCTGAAAGCCGCCGGACCACGCCCCAAGGGAACTTCATGCTTTGTTCGCTATCAACCGTCTAGATACACCGCATCAACGAGATACTCCCAATCGGCGTGATCGTGCGGCTTAATCTCGGTGTCGAGTTGAGGCTGAAAAGTATCTTGATCAAGATCCCGACCATTGTGCCAACGGCAGTCGGGGTTGCCGGTATCCAAGAATCGGATGAGTTCGGCATGCCCGTCGTTGAAACCATAGCTTCCTTGTTTGCTGTGCCAGTATCCGAAAAGCCCTCCACGCTCATCGTCACTTGCGACAATCTGGTTGGTTACACGGATGTCGGGAAAACGTGCGCGTGTTTCGGCTACCAGAATGGTGTGACTTGGGCGATCGATCTGAAAGTCTGGACGGTCCTCTTCTGAATCCCGAGTTTCGGAACGCCAGAGCAAGTGTCCATTGATTGCATAGCTGGAAGGCACATCACCGACACACTGCGTCGAAACATCCCACGAGCCGAGCTCGCTGAAGGGCTCGCCGGGATGATCTGGACAGGCCCATCCACCATCGAGCGGAATGTATCCATCTTGAGCAAATCGATACCGCCAAGTCACGTGTTCTGCATCACCGGTAAGGGTTCTATTTTCAGGAAGCTTACCTTGATTGGCGGCACTAAATGCTGCGAACGACTGCATCATGCTTCGCACTTGAACTTGACACTTTGTTGAACGCGCTTTGGTGCGGACAGCTCCTAACGCGGGGAGCAGGATACCAATGAGCAACGCGATGATGGCGATGGACACAAGGAGTTCGATGAGGGTGAAAGCTCGACGTGTGATATCTCGTCGCGGAACGTTCATGGCTTCACCTCCCGCCAGGTCATGATCCGAAGATCGGGATCATTTTCACGATCAAAGCCCGCTGGCCATTCGTTGATCTTGGGCGAGTTGTTTTCATACAACGCGAGCGTGTAGACGCCTTCTTTCTCGGCCAAGATCATTTTGACTCGCTTGCCGACCAGGGTTGGATCAACGCTGTCGGCGCAGATCGTCTGGATTCGTGTCACCCCATCTTGTTGCGACCAATCGAGGATCCGGTACCGGAAAAGCCGGTAGTTTGGATTCTGGTAGATGGTGATATTGTCTTTGCCGAGATCGAAATCCCACTCGCTGATGCCATGCCACAATCCTGCAACGGCAGCATCGGGCGCGTCGGACCGCGGCTCATCGCCGCCGACTTGTCGTTGCCCACGCCATGTGATGCGGAGGTCTGGAATCCCCATCAGTATCAAATCATCAATAATCTGGTATTCAATACGGAATGTCTGCCCGACTCTTTCGGCCAGCTTCTGAATATCCTCGCTTATATATACGCCGTTACGCGGATCCGGCGTGGGAACTTGGCAGTCGGTCAGGGTCATCGACATCACTCGCTTACGAGCGTTCGGGTTTGCATCATCGATCGTGAATCGGAGCTTGACGCTGCTTCCTCTGTAGTTGTACGGAAACTCGAATCGGACATCAACGCCATCGCTCGACATCGTTCCCTGTGCATCGGCATCACGCTGGTCGTCGATCAACATGAACCTCGGCGAGGTTCGGGTGGGCCGATCAACAGCCCCACTGATTTCGACGTTGGAACCTAAGAATCCAATCGCGATCGCGACGAATCCGGTGGTAAGCAGCCCCATTGCCAGAGGGCCAGCCCAAGTAAGCTGGCCCAGAATACCGCCGCCGGAAGGAGTCGTACCTGCACCTGCTACACCGATTTTCATGATCGACGGCGCGAGCTCGGCACTCGGCGATTGTGTGCCGGCGATCAACTCGATGTTGCCCGCCAGTTGCCCGCCGCCAACCCCTCCAATTGCGAGATTGGGCATGTTTGCTCGCAGCTTCACCATTGCTCGGTCGATGCGACGCGTCATGGTGCCGGGTGAAACCCGAGCCTCTTTCGCCATGTCGGTCTGGAGCCGGCCGGCAAGATACCGCTGGACAATCAACGAGCGATCCGGTTCATCGAGCCCTTCAAGCGCCAGGTCAAGGTGCACTTCGAGCTCTTTGAGCGCGGCTTGCCCGTCGGGTGTTTCGATATCTGTCACATCTGTTGTATTGATTGATTGCTCGATCGCCTTCTGATTTGAAAGGCGAGATCGCAGCATGTCGATTGACGTTCGGCGGGCGCTGGCATGAAGCCATGCTGCAACGTTGGAGCTAATCATATTGCCTTGGCGGGCAAGCTTGAGGAAGGTCTCCTGAGCCGCATCTTCGGCATCCCCGGCGTCGCGGAGGGTTCGCATGCATGTCGCAAAGACCATCTGCTGATATCGCTTGACGAGGCACTCAAAAGCACGCGGGTCACCCTTCCGGGCGTATCTACGCATTGCAGCGAGATCGGAGAGAGTTCGTTCTGGGGTTGCTAGGGCAGCCATCGTGTGCCTCCTTCTTACCTCAGAGACGGACCAGAGGGATGGGAATTGCGCGATATTCTAAACTTTGATCAGAATCACAATCCGTTCTTGATTGACGATCACGCCCGACCAACCTGGACGCAGCGGCTGATAGACCCGCGTCACCGAGCGGATTTGTCGCCAACAGGTGGAAGTGACCGATGGAAAGATCAGGATCCAGCACCATTGTTCGACAACTCCATCAAACATTCGACCAGGTGATCGATGACTCAAGCCCTCGAAACTTTGGTACAATCGACTTCATCGAAAATCGATCCGCGCTCCGCAGAGCAGATCAGCGATGCCATCGACACCGCATGGCGAACGCTCACGCAGATCGAAGCTGCTGTCCAACGAAATCCAACTGCAGCCGAACTTCGGCTCAAGCGTGCCGATGTCTTTCATACCCTCGGGCTCCGTACGCTGGCACTGGCCGAGGCCAAGCTTGTGGCTACAGCGGACTCTGCGAATCGTCTCAGCCAGAACATTCTGGCGGCTGCGGATGCCTCCCCAGTTGACTCCGTTTCAATCGAGGAACGTGAGGCAACACTGCGAGAGAATCTCCGATGGCTTCCAGAGCGTCTCCAACCGCGAGATGATGATCTTATAAAATGGCGTTCTGAGTTTGGTCAGATCGAGTGGTTGCGTGCGCGGGATGGCAACATTGTTCGGATGAAAAAACAAACTGGACAAACCGCTCACCTCCAGAATATTCGTGGAGCGGCTCGGGATCTTCTTGCGCCACTCATCGAGCAAATGCGTCAACAGCCATGCCGTCCGATTGTTCTTGAAGGAATGGATCCACCATGGTTTTTCCAGACGCTCATGGATGTGGAAACACCCGTGACAGCACCCGGTTTCCGCCAGCCGATCTTTGTCATTCAGCGGGATCGGCATGAGTTTTACAATGGGCTCGCTTGCGTATCTCTTGGCGAAGCGCTCGAAGACCATCGCTTCGAGTGGTTTGTAGGAGACCAAGCGGCAAGCGAGCTCCGAAGCCGACTGCTGAGCATGACCTCCATCGCACCACCACAATGCGCCGTGCGGAATCCTTTGGTGCGAACCAAAGCCTCGCCAAACATCGAAGCTATCAATCACGAAGCCTCGCATGCGTGGTCTGAACTTCGGGATTCGTTGTCAGAAAGTATGGCCAAGCGAAGTCCTCAACGCGATCAGACCTGGTGGAATCACCGGTACGAACAAGCAGCCAGCGGCGGCCCTCCACTTAGGATCGCAATTTTGACTTCTCGTTTTAGTACCTACATGCGATACGCTGCAGAAGACCTTGGTGAAGCACTCAACGGAATGGGTCACTCAGCCCACCTGCTGATGGAACCGGATGATTGCTCTGCGGTGACCGAAACCTATCACATGGATGGCATCCAGCGTGTCGATCCCGATTTGATTGTCACGATCAACTATCCGCGCACCATGATGGGCGGGCGGGTGCCAACCGATGTCCCGATGGCTTGCTGGATTCAGGACGCAATGCCGCATCTCTTTGATAAAACGCAAGGTGATGCAGTAGGTCCTCTGGACTTTTTTGTCGGCATGGTGAAGCGCGAACTGCATGGGCAGTTTGGCTATCCGAAGGAGAACATGCGATGGATTCCGATGGCTGCAAGCTTGAACAAGTTTCAAACGCCATCCTCACGAGAGAACTTCGATTGTGATATTGCGTGGGCGACGAACCATGGGGAGAGCGTAGAAGATCTGCACACCCGAATCACCGCCGGACTCATCAAGACCCACCCTCAGTCAGAACCGCACCTCGTGAGACTTCGCGATCGCATCGTCACGATTGTTTCGAATCCAACCGCATTCGTTCACTCTGAACTCTGCGGGCTGAGCAATGAGTCGAATTTGCTTGGAATCGACAGCCCGTCGGGAAGTTTGAGCGGCGAGGTCGTTCTTCACAGCTATATCAATCAGATTGCCGAACGTTCGATCCGCATTGAGACCGCTCGATGGGCAATGGCAATCGCCGCGAAACGTGGCTGGAGGTTGCGTTTCCACGGGCAGGGCTGGTGCGAGAACAAGGAGTTTCAATCATTGGCGGCCGAACCGATCGAACATGGCGATGCCCTCGCAAGTTTCTATGCGAACACGAGAGTTCATCTACACGCATCGCTTACACAGCCGTTGCACCAACGCGTTGCGGAGTGCGCGTTTGCTGGGGGGATGACTCTCAGCCGTGTCGTTCGGGATGCCTTCGCATGGCTCAATGACCGCGCTGTGATTACAGCATCGGATCGAAAGACTGGCTATGAGCTGCCGGATGACTCGGAAGGAAGACGAGCAAAGATTAGCGATATTCCCGAGAGCGCCCACATGGTCTCCGAACTTCGTCGGCTCGGACTTTGCAATCCTGATGAATACTCTGATGGATACTTGAGTTGGCCAGGATTCAAGGTGCGCGATGCTCGCGCCGGTGACTCGCCGGAAGCTCGATCTCACGCTGAAGCGTTTGCGGGAATGACCGAGTTCTTCTTCGCAAGTGAGCAAACCCTCGAAGTTCTCCTAGAACGCGCGATCGAGGATCAGGCTTGGCGGCGACGATCAATTGATCGATCGCGCGGAATACTCACAAAAACCATGACCACACGAATGTTCGCTGAAGGCATGCTCTCGTTTGTGAGAAAGCGACTGGCTGTTTCTATCCCAAGCGAGCCCGCGACCATGCATCGATCATAACGAGTAGTCTCAGGCGCGGAGTATCCCCGCGTGGCACATAGCGTCTCCAGTCTGCCCTGAGTGCGCCAGTCTTCACGAGCAGCCCGGCGTCGATCGAAGAAGCCATTTGTTCCCATTGGGCATGCTCAGTCCGAACGCGCAAACTGAAACCTTGCTTTGGTCGCTTTGTGAACTCGGTCCCGAGTCGATTTCTCACGTAGTTTCGCAAGTACGGGCGGCTCTGATCGCCCGTTCGATCCTCTTCGCCCTCTAGGATTGGAGCAGACATTCCAAGATCAAGCAATCGTCGATCAAGCAATGGCGATCTGACTTCGAGGCCAACTTGCATAGCCGCCCGATCGATCTTTGGAAGAATCGATGCGGCACAGAAACCGACAAGATCCAATCGTTGTACGCGACGAAGATGCGGCAACACCGGGCAATCTTCGACCGTAAGCCAATCAACTGATTGATCTTCGTCATACGACCCACCCATCGATTCTGTCAGTGCGTGTGCCTCAGCGGGATGAAAACCCGGGAAGACTCGAGACGCGTACGCATGAACAAAGGACGTGGAACCAAACACGTTTCGTGCGGCTTTCCTTGTTTCATCGTCCGCCTCAGGTGAACGCACCGCACGACATATTGACTCTCTTTGTCTTTTTAGAATCGATCGCTCGGGCAAATGCTGCCATGCATTTGGGCCGGTTTCACGTTGCCATAGATAGCCACCGAACGCTTCGTCGCCTCCGTCACCGGCGATGACTGCTTTAAGGTCTTTTCGCGCAAGCTTTGAGATTCGCGTCGCATTGAGCAACGCGGAGTAACCCTGCGGCTCGTCATAGGCGAGAGCAAAGTCATCAAGATCTTCATCGATGCCGGTTCCAGCGCGGGCAATGTGATGACTGAGTTCCAGACGCGATGCGACCCGCGCGGCATCGGCACTCTCATCATTACTCTCCATCGAAAGGGTGTAACACTCCGGTCGAACACCCGACGCAACCGCAGCAGCGACGATCGCCGCCGAGTCCAGCCCTCCCGACAAGAACGCACCCACTGGCACATCAGCGAACATGTGCTCTCGGACCACTTGCTCGAACAAAGATCCAAACTCGGTATCGTTCATCAATCGGGATTGATCAATGCTTTCAGGCGGACTCCAGTACCGCCGAACCCTTGGAGCTGAAACCGGCTGCCATTGCATGACACGCCCGGGTTCGAGCTTGTTGATTCCTTCCCACATCGTCCGCGGCCCTGGGCAACAACTCAGTATGAGCACATTCCTGAGTGTAATTGCGTCGATCGCTTCATCTGATCGGGTGAGTGCGCGGACAGCATCAGCATCACTTGCGATGTAAAGTTGGCCCGATTCATATTTCCAGTAGAGCGGCTTCATTCCAGCATGATCCACCGCCGCAGTAAGCTCTCGAGAGGAATCGTCCCAGATTACAAACGCGTACATGCCATGAAGTCGATCAAGAACGCCTTCGCCCCACTCGAGCCAACCTCGAAGAAGAACTTCAGTATCGCAAGTCGATCTGAACGCGTGTCCGCACGACACCAACTCAGTTCGGAGTGCAGGCGCGTTGTAGATCTCGCCGTTGTAGGTGATGGCGACCGAATGGTCGCGTGCGACCATGGGTTGCGATCCGCGCTCCGTCGGATCAACGATGGCCAATCGAGTATGCCCGAGAAGCGCGTGCCTTGAAGAGGCAAGCCAAGACGCTCGCCCGTCCGGACCACGCCTATCAATGGCGTTCAAACACCTTTCCCATTGTGGATCTTCGGCCACATCTCTCGGCAGACCGGTGTCTGAGAAGATCGCTGCAATACCGCACATCTAGTCGATCCTTGCAGCAGAAGCGCTGCACGTAAAGAGCGGCGGGCGGGAAAGCGAATCCACCACCTGCGGAGCTCCTTCGGCAAAACCGAGCATCTCACGAATCCATAACTCAGTCACCGTATCGCTTGCGAATGGATGTCCAAGGATCTCAGGCTTCACCATCGAACGAACGGCCTCAACATCCAAAGCACGCTTCTCTTGGATCCCCGCGGCGTTGAGCCGGGTCTCCAGTTCTGGTAGCGCATCACTCCAGTCATATTCCGTTGGATGTAGATCGTCGCGAAGGACATCTTCGAACGCCCAGCGTGCTACACGCGCATCAACGTCCGAATCTGCACGCTCTGCGAGTCGCTCGGCGATCAGTCTCGCGTACGGATCTTTTCGAGCACGGAGCTTCGATTTTACATAAATGTGCCGATAGCTCTGCTCATATTCATGTAACCCAAGCACCTTGGAATAGACCTCACGGGAGTAGCCACGCTGGGACATCGCATCGTGGAACCGGCTCTCTGGCCGAAGATCTTCGGGAAGTTTGGAAGTAAGTCCCAAAGCTTCGGAGAGCAGTGAAGCTCGGTAACAGTGGAGGCCACGCATCGCGAATCCTCCCACCGTTTTACAAAGGAATAGGGGCGTCGCGCAGAATGCTTGGTCCGCCATCTTGCCGCAGATCTCACGGACTCGATCCACGGCATCGGGCAATGGAAGAATATCGGCGTCGACCGCGATCAACCATGGGCGACCCGAGGCAACACCGGCCTCAAACGTGCGGATGACCGCCGTGCTGAACGGTGTTTCATGCAGTACCTTTAACTGGGCAGGGTCTTGCAACTGAGACCGAAACATCTCGATACATGCCGCTTCGGTGCGCTCGCCCGCAGCCCTGACCACGAAAAAGAGATCCTCTATTTCTGGATATGAAAATAGTCGCTCTTGCATCGCGCCTCGCTTGACCGATAGATGAATGAGCCCAGTATACCGGAGGATTGAGCGAGTGTCCGAACCCGTAACTGCCATCATGCCGGTGAACCGCTGGGACGCCAATGCGGACGCCGCGCTTGCGTCAATGCTTGGTCAGCAGAATGCTTCAATCGAGATTCTCATCGTCTCAAACGGGCCGTGTGAGAAAACCAAGCTCACCGCACTGAAGTCTGCTGACCAGTATGGCAACGTTCGAGCATTCCACATTTCAACAGAGAGTCTTCCCGCAGCACTCAATGCCGGACTTCGTGCGAGCACCAACGACTTGATCGTACGAATGGACGCCGACGACACGTCGCGCCCCGATCGAGTTGCAAAGCAGCAGGCGTTCATGGTTCAAAATCCAAGCCTGGCCGGCTGCGGGTGCGGCACCGAGTTCATTGACCGAGCCGGCCATCGGCGTCATATTGTGATACCACCCGCGTCAGCTGCGCAGGCCAGGTGGCGGCTTCATATATCAAATGTATTCGCGCATGGTTCAATGATGTTGCGTCGCCGGATCGTTCTTGACGGCGGTGGATACAACGAAGATTTTCTGCGATCCCAAGACTATGACCTCTGGTTACGCCTCTCGCCAACTGGGCTCGGCGGTATCCCCGATGTTCTGTACAGCTACCGAATGCCAGAAGAGCATGAAGAGAGCGAGCTTGACCAAGAGCAATCAGCAACGACCGCCCGTTTGTTGCTCGACGCATGGCAGGCTCTGCCGGATGATGAACCACCGGAACTCTCGATACTTATGGCCAAACTCCTGCGCGGCGAAAAGTCTGCTCGTGCGGAGCTTGAATCAGTGATGGAACGCGACGGACCAAGCAAGCAGACTATCAATGCTTGGATGTGGTCCTGCCGACTACATCCGATTCCTGCGACCGCCACAGAACGTCGCGCGACCCGAGTTGAAGCAGCCGCCCGGATACTGATCGAATCCAAAACCTCTGAAGTTTGGTTATGGGGAGCCGGCGATTTCGCCCGAACTATCGTCGGATCCGATCTACTCGGAGTTCCAGTTGCAGGATTCGCAGACGATGCCCGAGCTGGCGACATGATACACGGATATCGTGTGTACGCGCCAGCGCAGCTCCCCACTGATGCAACGGTTCTCATCGCGTCGGATCTCTACGAGAATGAGATCTGGGAACGATCCGAACCGTTACGCAAGAATGGACTCAACGTGCTGCGGATGCCAAAACCATGACCCGCAGAAAAACATTGGTTGATGTGATTATCCCAGCATACCGGGCTGAGCAAACCATCGTACAAACACTCGAATCACTCATCGCTCAAACCGATGGGCGATGGCGTGCGTGGATCATGGAGGACGGACTCACGGACAACACCGGGAATCTGGCCAACGGAATGAAAGACCCTCGGATCATCTGTCATGCACTCGAAAAACGCGGGGTGTCTGCGGCTCGCAATGCTGGGTTTGCTTTTTCTGATGCACCATTCGTATGTTTCCTTGATGCCGATGACACCATCGCACCTAGTTACATGGAACGGATGATCTCTGCTGCCAGAAGTTCCCAATGCGGCGCCTCTTGTGGCTACTCTTTCATAAACTCCGCTGGCGACATACTCCAACAGATTCCCGCTGCTCCCACCAATGCATTGTCAACTGAAGCGCTTCTCCGGCTCGATCCCCCCGCGATCATGAGCTTGCTGCACCGACGCGATGTTCTTGAAAAAGTAGCTGTGAACGGCGAGCTATTCGACACCAGACTTTCGATGTTCGAGGATTGGGATCTACTCAAACGAATCGCGCAGATCACATCGGAACGTTGGGTCCAGGTGCCGCATGTTCTCGCGAACTACCACTGCACACCCGGATCCGCTTCAACCAAGAGTATTCACCGGCTCTTAGAATGCGGGCTCAAAGCCATTCAGTCGATGCCTGCGAGTCCAACTATTCAAAGAGCGTCTATTCGCTCACATCGAGTTAACTGCCTCGCGGCCGCGGTTGTCTCTGGCGAGCCTGAAATCGCACGCGAAATCGCTGCTGACCTCATCCCGCTCTTGAGCTCCGACATCGGCACTCTTTCCACATCGATTTCTTGGCACGCGATGCGACGCTGGGGCGTCACCAGAGTTCAACTCGAAGTGAGATGCCAAGAGCTGGTTGCAAATGTTCAAGAATCGTTCGGCGAAACTGCGCAAGGCCGCTTGCTAACTCGATGTATCGATCAAATCCGGGATAATCCATGGCATCTTGCATTCGAAGAGGCCAAGAGATCTTTGCGAAACGGCGGAAGAATCGTGCTCTTTGGACTCGGCCGCAACGGTCTCGAAGCGGTCCAAGCGGCGCAGGAACTCGGCATTGACTGCGTCACTTCGGATGACGACAGTCATCGTTTTACGCCGAATATGAGGTCAGTTCGGCCAGATGAAATCACCAAGCTCGATACCGTTATCTTAACTCCGCTTGAATCAGACCCCATCGCGCAAAGACTCAATGCGAACGGAATCGAGAACCTGGTCAGACCCCAATCCCTACCAGTTCGACATCAGATTCACAGTACAGCCGGTGAACCGTAAGTCCCTTCGATTCAAGATCGCCTCGCTTCCTCCAGATGGTTTCTTCATGAATTGAACTGCTGATGACTACATCTGTTGCCTGCAGCAACCCAGCATCGCTAGATCGAATCACTGGCCAGCCCCAAAGCTGTTCAAACGCTGCATGATCGTCAATCACACCTACGATGTTCGAGCTATGCCGAGCGAAAACGTTCGCCAGATCCGTTGTGTGACGACCTGCGCCATACAGAAGAACCCTTCGGCCCGATAGTTTGGCAAGTAGATCTCCCATTCGTTTCTCGGCATCGAACGGGGTTGTACTGCTTTGTCCCAAAGTCGTAAACGCAGCCGGGCGCCCAGGTGGCCATACCCGGCAACCATCGGCACGAACTCTCTGGATCATCTCTCGAACGCGATCCCCATATCGCTCATGCGTATGACGCGAGCTGATCAACTCGTGCGCCTGCTTCGATATGACAGAGATTTCACTGAAGGTAAAGCGTTCAACCGCTTGGGCGAGACGCTGACCCGTGATGTCCGCCGGATCTTCTGGATATGAATTTACGATTAGCCCCGTCTGTCCGTGATTGACGATTCCATCGATCCCTGAGTTGATACGCGTGACAATCGGAACACATCCATGCGCCATCGCTTCGAGCAAAGCAATGCTCTGACCCTCATAGCGCGAAGGAAGAACCCATGCATCACCCCAATCCAAGATTGCCGAAACATCTTCGGGCGGCACACTGCCAAGTAAATGAACGCATGCATTGCCTGCGAAGAATGAATCGAGTTCATCTTTACTTGGACCATCACCAACAATCTTGAGTTCAAACGCAACTGCAGCCCTTCGAAGATGTTCCACCATCGATTTCAAAGCACTGATACGTTTCTGCTCCTCAACGATTCGCCCGGTGTATACCAGCCGGATTGGGCGATCGTGAATTGGCTCTCGCTCTCTCAAAGAAATAGGGACGTCCACAGCGTGGTCGATCTGATGAATGTCGGCCGTTCGCAATGGAAATCGCAGATTCGCTAGCTGTTCGAGCTCTTGACTGACCGGGACGAACGCGTGGATCATCGGCTCATAATGCGACGAAACTGCGATGTCGTAGTTGTTGTCTGAGTGAATCCAAGAGACGATTCGGATGTCTTGGCTCATCGCTTGAGAAAGGGCAGCCACCACGCCGTAGCAATCACCTGGAACCGACGGCGCGATCACCGTGGGCGAACCATCTTCCGGACGGACCGACTCGATTGCTCGACGATAGATCGGCAGCAAGTGTTCAAGCCGACCATCGAGCGAATCGATCGGCGGCTCGCCCTCGGCATGCCCGACGACCAACGGCGACAGGAATGGCGGAACAGACTCGCCGGGGGGCGTGTGCACAAGCAAACCTGCTCGCTCTCCGGAATCTCTCAGTAGACGCACCGTTCGAGCAGCCCAAGTTGTCACACCGCTCACCGCAAGATGTCCTGGGAGAATGATCAGCATGGCACCCATTTCATCGGTCCGATCAACGAAATCACTGGACTCATCGTTCCGCAACGACTCGGAGGGTCGCGTTCATGCCACCAGGTGAACCCGCCCGATGTTTACATCATGACGACCGCCACTGCTCCAGCTTCCATCATCGATCCTCCCCCAGCACCGCTGACGCCGATCCCATACCACGATCCGACGACCGGTGAGCAGCTCACCCGAGACGGGTTGCAGCTGGTCCGAAACGTTGGCGATTCACCCGCCGCAACAATCCGCGACGGTGTCGCAGATTTCATCGGCGGCGATAGCTATGCCCAAAGCTTCGGCTACCAATGGAATCGCACAGAAGCCGTCCGCACCCAAGACACCACACTCCTCGAACGCCATCGCGAAGAGATGGATCTACGTACTGGTTTCAACCAGATGGATCTTCGCGGTATGACATGCCTTGAAGTCGGAGCTGGACTTGGCGACGATACCGCGTACTACCTTGAGCAAGGCATCGGAGAACTTCACGCGATCGATCTCTCCGCGTCGATCTTCAGAGCTGCGAAACTGATCGATGACCCACGCGTGCGGTATGCACGTGCGGATGTGAACAAACTCCCATTCGCGCCTGAATCCTTTGATATCGTCAGCTGCCACCGCATGATGCAGCACACCCCACACCCCGCCGCCACGCTCGCGCGTGTTGCAAAGATGGTCAAACCTGGCGGCCTGCTCTTCGCGCATAGTTACCATCGGAGCAAGTACTTTGAGCGGACATCCAAGTACAAGTACCGGTGGTTGACTACGCGAGTTCCTAGCCCGTTGCTCTGGAATGCGCTCGCGATAAGTGCCCCCGTCCTCCGCGGCGTAACCGCAAAGCTGAACCGAACCAAGCTTTTCAGTGGTCGCTTGGATGGCGAAGAGTTCGCACGCCGCTGGAGCCCTTGGGTCACGCAAGGCCACCACATGATCAAGGACGTTGATCGCAAGACACTGCTTCAATACGAAACGCAAGTGACCTTTGATGCGCTCACTCCTAAATATGACCTGCCGATGTACGCCGACGATTTTCAAGATTTGATCGAATCGATGGGATTCGAAATCATCAACATCGAACGCCGACCGTGGTTCCCACTGTGGGCCACGGCACGCCGAACTCGGAGTCAGGCATGATCAACAGCCACAAGCTTTCCATTGATGTTGATACCGTGCGTGCTGAGATTCTGGATCCAAATCGCACGGTTTCCGTCGCTCGAAACGTCGTGTCAACAAGCACACTTCATGATTACATGGCAGATGCGATCGAACAGTTTGAGACCGGAATTCGCACGAAAATCAAACCTGAGATCGATGCTGGGCCAGACCGGATTCTCCCTTGGGTTTGGGACGAAGAACGCGGCACGTTTTCTGTTCACCGGCTCTATCGATTCTTACACAATGAAGCGGGCACCACCCACGGCGCAGTCCACCGTTCGATCATGAAAGCCCGTGACCGGATCGAATCCGTGTGGCCAAACCAATCGCTTTACGAATCCAAAGGCCTGCGAAACATTCACATCATCGCCAAATATGAACACAACTCGCGGGGATACGAACGCCATACCGACGTCCCGTTCGAGTACCCACACCCATTGCTCCAGTGCTGGCTGCAACTCACGGAACCGGGCAAGGACTTTGATGGCGGCGATCTAATTCTCTACCCGCCCGGAGGCGGCTCGATCGCAGCGGTCGCCGACCTCGGCATTCGCGCAGGCGATGTGCTGTTCTTCGACAAAAGAACCGAACACGAAGTCACTCCCTGCGGCGATGCCGCAGACGGCCGCGGCAGATGGATCGCCATTGTTGGAGCGTTGGCACCGTTGCAGCTTGCCTCGCAATCACAAGCCAAAGCAGGCTGATCGTTCACTCTGGTTGACAAAAAACCCGCACCGGCGGGAGTTGTCCAGGGCGCGGATAAACCGGTAAGGCTGGTGCGAGCACGGCAAGCCTCTCACGCACCGAATCCATGTGCGCGTGTGTCGAAATCACCACCGCGCTGGCGCCAGCGTTCGCGATTGTATCGCCCAACTGAACATCAACTCCGAAACGCTTGGTTGCTTCCGCGTTGGGATGATCATCAAAGACCCCTGCGACGCGATCGGGGTGACTCAAGATAAAGTGCCCCTGTTCTGCGAGATCTCGCCCGGCACCGAAGAACGCGACACGCTCGCCCGGCTTGAGCACCAATCGATCACTCTCAGCGAAGTGACTGGGCATCGAGACCTCAAGCCCGCCGTGGTACGCGGTCGCGTGGCAACGAAGACCCGGACATGTCAACTCAAGCGCCCGTTCAAGCTCGGGCACCCCCCGGACCAAAAGTGTTGAACCGAAGTCAGACGCGGACAGGTCAAAACCTCGAAGCCCGAGCGAATCTGCTCTTTCACGAACACGCAGCCATCCCGCATCCATATCCCGCAGTCCGACATCGTGCAGATATACCACGCATCGGTCGGCCAGCCGATCGACGATACCTTCGAAGTCGAGCACGATCTGCTCATTGGTGTGCTCGCCATCGATAAGTATGAATCCGTACGAGTCCGATCGGCACGCTTGATCCAGGTTCTGCGGGCTGAACCCTGGTGTGATCTGAACATCGAGCCCGAGCCGATCTGCGACCCGCTCGGTAAGCCGGGTACCAAAATCACTGCCGTGCGAGGTCTCGGCGTCGATCGCGTCTAACGGCTTAGGCTTGAGCTGGTCCGCGATCAGCAACGTTGAGATTCCATGTGAGTTCCCGATCACCAGCGACGGCACAGGGCCAAGGCTGTCGGCAACCATGCGGATGAACCAGGCATCTCGCAAGCTGATTCCCACGTGCCGATGACTCGGAGGCTCGTTTCTCCAATACGGACGCCACTCGTCTAATGGTGTCACGCCAGTCGCGAGCCGAGCGGGCGACCCCATCTCAAACGCGAAACCTTCCTGGTGATATGCCTCGATGATTCTGGGCAGCATGCGGGGCCCTCCTCGAGCCGATAGCAAGTATCGGCGGGTCGCGTATTGATACTGCACGATCCGGATCGCCGATATGCCCCGCGAGAGGAGCCGATTTTGCCCACCAACCAAATCACCGTACCAAATAGCCAGATCCGCCCGCCTGAGGACTTTTTCTTGCCGGCCGGATACATCCAACAAGACGCCGCCCATTCACGCGATAAAGGGCTCGGCGATGGCGAGTACTGGACCGACGAGCGGATCGAAAGCTCCCGCGTCTATCAATTTCATGTGTATCGCTGGGCGGCCGAACTGATCCAAGCCCGCAGTCTCGCCAGCGTGCTCGATGTTGGCAGCGGAACCGGCATCAAGCTCCGCGATCACATCACACCCGTGTGCAACGATATCGAGGGGTTCGATCAGCCCGCAGGCGTCCGTGCTGCTCAGAGGCTTGAGACTCCGGGCGTGCATACCGCGGTCGATCTCGAACAACCAGACATTCAGCCGCACCGTACGTTTGATCTGATCATCTCCGCCGACGTGATCGAGCACATGCTCGATCCAGATCCGATGCTTGAACTCATCAAATCATTTTGCGATGAACAAACGCTCGTCTTACTCAGCACACCGGATCGAGCCCGATTGCACGGGAGAGATTGCATGGCGAGCACAAAACCTGAACATGTGCGCGAGTGGGCCGCGGATGAGTTTGTCGCTTACCTTAAGGATCGCGGGTTCGAAATCGAGGCCCAGCATTTTTTCCCCGCAGATGACACACCAATCGAAACCAACGCGGATCAAGAAGCAGCTTTCAAACTGGCGAACGCATCACTCAGCCCGCACCGCTGCCACACGGTGCTCTGCAAACCGAAACGGGGTTGATGCCTGATGAAAATCACGGTACTTATCCCAAGCCATGGCCGACCCGACAAGCTGCGTCGGTGCCTTGACGGGCTTGTACAACAAACACGTTCACCTTCGGAAATCATCGTCGGACTCGACGGCGGTTCCGAACGAGAAGCGTCCGCGCTCCTCACCGAGTACCGAACCAAACTGGACGGGCTCCGCGTGCTCCCCTTACCCAAGCTGGGCTACATTCCCACGCGCGCCACACTTCTCGCCAAGACCCAATCTGATCTATTCCTGTCACTCAATGATGACGTTCGACCGGCTGAATCACTCGTCGAAGCACACATTGCGGCTCATCAGGCAAACACCGCTGCCATCGTGACTGGACCCGCGCCGTGGGTCACCCCGATCAACCCGAATCTGTTTGACCGACTCGTTGCGGAATCCGACCTGATTTTCTTCGACCCGATCGCCGAACTGCAACAACGAGGCCGACTGACATTTAGGCATTGTGTCGGACTCAACTTCTCTTGCCAAACGCAAGCCGCACGCGACTGCGGCGGCTTCCACGATCTCCCCCACGCTTACGGCTACGACGATATCGAACTCGCATATCGCGTTGGTCACTCAACCGGCGCTTCTATCGACTTTGCGCTAACGGCGATCGTACAACATGACCACCGCTATGAACCCCAAGAGGTCATGCGCCGCGAGTACAAACTTGGACGTGCCGCGTGGATGTACCACCAACACAACCCCGCGTTCACACGCGAGCTTTTTCAACGCGATATCTCCAGCCCGGCTGAGTTGGATTTTTGCCGACAAACACTGACTCAAACAAGAACAGACGCCGAGCGCATCGAAATGCATTTCCTGGAACTATCCAGGCATGTCCATGATGCGGTATCCGCCGAATTGATTCCTGTTCTGGCACAATCGTGGATTCCATTGAAACGATTTCTTTGGAGATGGGGCCTGCTCGACGAAGCGAACGCAACCCCCGAACGATTCACGCTGGTCGCTGACGCACCCGAACTGGTCTGAAAAAACAGATCGCACCCATGCAAACGAAACTCACAAATCGCCCCGAATACATCGGCCGATCCGGCCGAGCACCCGCATGCCCCAGTGTGCCAACGCCTTGGGATCAACACCGAATCGCAGCGAGGGAACTCGTTCCGACCATGTTGCTTCGACGAGAACTGGACTATCTCCATTGGCTCGCAGGCGAAACTGGGCCGCTCGGCAGGGTCGTTGAACTCGGATGTTTCCTCGGCGGTTCAACTGCAGCCCTGCTCGCTGGACTCAATGAATCGAACGCGCGTAACCCAAGCGTCATCGCATACGACTCCTTCCAAGCACCTAGCCAAGAAGCATTCAAAGTCGCACCCGAACTGGTCAGTTTTGGCCTCACCCCCAACGCTTGCTTTCTTGATCTGTACCGAAAACTGCACCAAGATCGGATCGAGGCGATCACGCTTCGTCAGGGGATGATTCCCGAACATGCATGCGGCGACCTCGCGGCCTGCTTGTATCCGGAACAGGATGCAATCGGACTACTCTTCATCGATATTGCCAAAGTGTGGGGCGTTCACATCAGCGTGTTGAACGCCTTCGCCCATCACATCGAACCCGGCGGCATCATCGTGCAGCAAGACTTCGGTGATTTCAGGACACCCTGGCTGATCCTGCACATGTGGCAGCTTCGTGATGCGTTCGAACCTTTCCATCGCATCGCTGGAACCAGTTCTTACTCGTTCAAGCGGACAACAACTTATCCACTCGATCTATCGCTCCTCAGCCCGGACGCCCGCTCGATCGGCGACGCGACTTGGGTTGATATCGCGAGCTATTGGCAATCTCGATTCGAAGTCAACGAAGATGCTTCGGGCTGGATCGCCGGGTATCGCGCAGCCCACGCAATACACGCCGGCCGATTCACAGACGCCATCGATGCCGCACGCGAGCACGATCGATGGCGCGACTCAGAGTACTCGGCTGGACTCCACAGATCCGCTGGATGGGACGAGTGGTTGAGCATGTTGCCAACCTGGTTTTCGCAACGGGGCGCCAACGCAGAAGAACGATCTTCTGCCGAACAACTTGCATCGCTTGCTGCTGAGCGGACGAGATCACATCAAGGCTCGCTCGCAATGGACCTTGCATTGCAACGGCTCTGCATCAGGCTCGATCAGGAAGAGTTTGACGCGTTGCTCTTGTACGGCGCGGGGCGGCACACCCGAAAGTTGCTTGCTGCGAGCTGGCCAAGCAATGCTCCACCGATCTTGTGCATCGTCGACGATAACCCCGCAACAGATTCCATCGCCAGCCGACCGGTCGTTGCCCCCCCGGATGTAGCTGATTTTCTACGAGATCACCAAGGCGCTCGTATCGCCGTCGTGCCTTCTTCGGACGCCTATGAGACCGAGATCATGCCGCACGCCCGCAAGCTTGCAGCTGCAATCTCCGGATCCGCGTTGCCTTTCTACGAAACACATTGACCGATCGTGAACTGGCCTTCTCAAAAACGACAACGCCCGGCACCATCTGGCACCGGGCGTCTGAAAGCGGGTGAACGGATTCGAACCGTCGACATTCACGTTGGCAACGTGACGGGCAACCATCACAACATCTCATCCGATCAAGCACTTGTCGATTCCGCGGTTTTCGTGCGCCAAACTATGCGCAGTATGGATCTGTCCGCTACTGGCAGCCACCGGCTGGCGTCACCCGCTGTCGATCGATCGAGTTTTTTCACTGCCTGAGTCAACTCCGGATGCTCACCCCTTACCCCTCCAGTACCACTTACTGCAGGCTTTTAGTGGGGATTCAATCTCACTTACGCCCGACGAGGAGCAAACACCAACGCCATTTGAACCCTTCTACCATCGCTTGGCTGACGGCAGATCGAATCCCGCGCATTTCCGCGGCGCAGTTGAGCTTGCGTAGTGCGTCCCAACGCACGCGCGCTCACGCATGCAAGCTGAAAATCAACACTACCGCCAGATGTGGCTTACCTCGTTAAATAGACGCCGCGGCTGACTTTCTCGAACCGCTTATCACGGAGAAGCGCCTGGTTTACCATCACACTGAAGCTGACCGTTGACGACGCGTAACCGGCGGCTTGCACGGACTCTGCCGCCCCGTTTACCAGCATCTCAAGCCCCTGCTGTACGTCAAACAAGGCATCCGAAAAGGCTTTTACTTTCCAATCCCAAACGATCGGGGTATAGCGCCGTCTCCAGAATCAACCAATGCGACGATCTCTGCATGAAACTGATTCTGCTGTTCCATCATGCGTCTCCAACGACGTTCAAGCCTGCCATCGACACGCTGCTCGCGGTTGAACTCCGGTGATCGGTCGGAGTTCCTCATTTAAGCCGGGACGTGGCTCCATTTTGCAGCGACCCGTTTGGGTGCTTTCTTCTCGGGGCGGCGACGAGTGATCATCTTGGCCAAATGCGGGACTACCAGATCTTGTGGGGGATCTCGGCCCAAGTTTTAATCGAAACCACAGATTTGTGTTTTTCGAAATGACCTCGGTATCCCGAAACGCATGTCTTGACCATCATGCTCGAAACTCCCTCGCAAGCCGCCGTGGGCACCTGATCAAACCCCGTTTCTAGATGTTGACAGCAATTGTGGACAACGATTCATATCGGACTTGACCTGACGCTTCAACACACAAATCTGTGTTCTGAGTGCAGCTGGCGCCTGAAGTTGACGAAATCCGGTTCGGCATGAAACTCCGGTTCTCCATCACAGTGGGTCAAATGCTGTCGATCGCCAGCTTGGCTGACGCGGAGCGACGCTCCAAACCACTCATGTACATGCAGAGCACTGGTTGCAATGAGCAGCACGCTGAGTGCGCTGTGTTTCTACTCAATCCACAGCCAATGCGCGAAGCATTCGTTGCATTTTTCCGGACGATACCGACCGCTCACCAAACTGCGATTGCCCTGATAGCGGATCGCTGTTCGGCTCAGCAGCGCTGTACAGAACTGAGGTCCTCATCGATTGTGGACTCAGATCTAGAATCCGTGGCGAACGAAGTGCTTGATCAACTCCTGTCGCGTGCGGACCTTGCAAAGACCTTGGCGCGAAAATCACCAAACGAGCTGGATCATTTTATTGAAGGGCTCGTCGCCTAATGGATGTGTTGTCGGTGCAAAATCCCGGTGCCGCATCTCTGCGGCACCGGTCGAGACTACTCGAACTGGCTGAGCGATTCGATCGCCCAACTCTGCTTAAAAGCCGGAAGCACATCGAGAAACGCTCCGGCCACGCTGGATAGTGTGGGATCACAAGTTGCGCATAGTGAAAGATCGATCTGGTATTCCGCTCTAGCAATAAGCCGGCAAGACTGGCTGGTACACCCAGCAACGGCTTTTTGATAGACCTCGCAAGCGTCTTCCATGCAGTCAATACAGGCCTGATCCGCATTGGATGGGGCGACCTCACAAGCAAATGCACCTTCATCCAGTCCGTCCATTGGCGAGAACTCGATCTGGTGGGCTAGAAGTACAAATACAGCAATATCAAACATTTAGAGCTCCATATCTGTTTGAAAACACCAATGTTTTCAAACGCAGCATGAAGGGCTTCTGCGGTTCGATGTTTGCAACCACAATTGGGTAGCATGACTCCTAAATATCCCTCAAATTTGTGGTAGTTACTGCTGTTCGGCTGGAAACATGCACAAACATGTGGTCCGTTCGGCCCTAAACCAGAACGCGTTTGTGAGTTGCCTTCGCATATCCAAGTCGATGCGATATCATCGAGGCTGATGTCACGTAAGCTTCTCTCAACCCGCTTGTCGATCGCCGTGGGCAACCAGACGGCGCGGCAAGTTGCAGAGCAAGTGGACATGAATCCAGAGACTGTCAGACGCTACTTGGCCGGACGCTCGCCCAGCTTCGAGTTCCTTGCTGCGATTTGCGAGCATTACGAAGTGCTGGGAACATGGCTGCTACGCGGCGAGGGGCCACGCACGCGGGAGGAACTGGTGAAACAGACTCTCAAAGAAGTAAAGTCGAATGAAATGCTTGAGCTCATAGCAAGCCGACTTGACCAACTCGAACAGCGAATAATTGGTATCGAACAGAGACAATCTAGAAAAGTCCCCTCAACACCGCATCACACCGGGAACGCCTCCCGACTGACTGAGGCTCCGAACCGCAGTCGCTGAATGAAAACCGAAACTCTCAGATGCAAAGCCGGCTTCCACAACTCATCGATGCCCTTCACTCCGGCGTTGAACTTGATCTCAGAGAGATCTTGCGAGGGGTTTCACCGGACGCCGAAGACGAACTCATTTTATTCATCGAGCGATACACCGAGTTGCAAATCAAAGAGAACGGATCGATAGAGTTTGAAGAATATCGACGAGCGATCCCGTGGATTTTCGATTCAGATCGGCTGCTCAAGTCCGCTGTGGAATCTGTGGTTTTCACAGCTGTCTCTAATTGCCAAAACCCCATATCGATCTGTAAAGCGATCGCGCGGGGTCACCCGCTTGCGTCAACCGTCGTAGATTTTGCGATTGAACGACTCACAGACTCAAACGGGTACATACTTCCCACGGCGGAGATTCGCCCGCTGCCGGTTGATTTCGGCCCGCAAGATTTAGATGGTGGCCTTCGCTATTCGCTCACCAAGCGAGTTCGAAGAGGTCGAGACTATGCGATCTACGACGGTACGGACTCCATGGCTGCTGATCTAGGAATCTCCAAACATGTCCTTGTTTGGATTAAACTCAATAGGAACGATTCAGATCTCAAAGGTGCACGTGAGCACCCAGCCGCCTCGTCAATAGATCTTGGAATTGGTAACCGTAGAGGTTTTCTCGCGATACGCGAGGACGGCGTCGCAATGTCAGGTGAAGATTTCATCTCCTACGAGAGTCCGGTGGAGTGGATTCCGATTGCAACCGCTCGAGTAGATCAGTGCGTTCGAGTGGGCGATCGAGTGCGATTGATTCGCAACATCGCGATGGCAGTAGAGACTGCTCATTCGACCGGCCAAGCATGTGGTGATTTGTCGCCGAGAAATCTGTTCTCAAACGATGCGTGCGAGTGCAAGGTCGCCTTGTTTCCAAAGCCCGCCCCAAACGTCCAAGATGATCCGGAGTCGCACGATACTGGGACTGAGGGCTTGATCTCGTTTGTGAGCCCGGAGCAATATTCAGGTGCAGATCCAGATCCTCGCACAGATGTCTACCAGCTTGGAGCTCTGCTTCTATGGATGCTAACTGGGACATTCGCGAATGGATCTGATTCCGAATCAGCACACCGATTCCTAGTTTCGGATCTAAACATCGATCCCGTGTTGCTCAAGGGAGTACCCCACGGTTTGCGTGATCTCGTTCTCAAGAGCGTGAGCCGTACCCCCGACACACGCCCGATTTCCGTTACAGTTTTCCGAACCACGCTCGATCGCTGGATCAACAGAGAACCCACAGAAGAATCTCCGATGCTGGGTACCAAAACTCGCTCACTTGTCCGCCGGCGACCACTGGCTGTCTCATCCCTGGTTGCTTGCATACTCGCGCTTATGTCCACTGGCCTGTGGATGGCCTTCGCCTTGGCCGAGCTCAAGAGAGAGCGGCAAGACCTCGCCGGGTCTCTCGCAGAAGCAAACCGAAGATCCGCTCAGTATTTGAGCATTGTGAAGAACACCCGTGAACTACTTCGTGATCTACGCCATGCGGTGATGCTCAATGAGGCGGGCCACTCCGAACTGCTTGTCCTGTTTACAAGCGTTTGGCACTCGATGGAGGCCATCAGTCCTGACGCACGCTCTCTGCTGCGCACCGACACAGCGACTCAGGCAGTACCTCTTGCCGATGAACTCTGGCACTCAGGTCAGCGTGACCTCGAGAGCGCGATCTGGCAACTCATCGCGTCTGAGTCTCTCGTTATAGCTAACGAGCCCCAAATGGCAGAGCTCTATCTCCTGCGAGCAGTGCGCCTTTTTGAGGGCATTGATGCAAACGACGACTCCATGTTTATACGGCTCCGGTCTGAGATCCAACCCGGACACCCGCCCCGATCATCTGATGGCGCCGAACCGGCCCAAGACGACACCGACGATTAAGGTATGTGCAGTCGTCGGACCACCGGGCGTAGGGTCAAAGAATGAGCAGTGGCCATAAATCGACGCTCAGGCCGAATTCTTCCAAAAATACATGCACCGCTCGACCTACGGCAGCTTCTCAGCGTGATCACCGCTGGCGAACATCATCAGCGCACGATCCCGTGGGGTCCAAGAGCTCGGCCGAAGTCATTTGCAGCCGCGCTTTAGCCGTATGCTGATCGATGCGAACGAGCTTCTATCCCTGGCGACTCCTCAGCGTGATCCTCGCCGGGATGCTCAACGAGCACCAGCAGCGCGTGATTGAATACCTGAAAGCTGAGAACCAAGTTCTCCGCGAGCAGCTCGGCCCGAAGCGCATCCGGCTCAACGACGACCAACGTCGGCAACTCGCCGTGCTGGGCAGGGCCATCGGATGCAAAGCCCTCTCCGAGATCTGCTCGATCGTCACGCCCGACACCATCCTCCGCTGGCATGAGAGGCTCATCGCCCAGAAGTACGACGGCAGCGGGTCGAGAAGTGCTGGGCGGCCAGGCATCATGCGAACGATCCGGGAGTTGGTCATCCGGATGGCCCTGGAGAATCGCCACTGGGGTTACGAACGCATCGAGGGCGAGCTCAAGAAGGTGGGTCACCGTGTTGCAAGCACCACCGTCGCCAACATCCTGGCCGAGCACGGGCTCGAGCCAGCACCCAGTCGATCATCGCGGACCACATGGGCCGAGTTCTTGCAAGCGCACTGGGGCTCGATCGCTGCGATGGACTTCTTCACTGTCGAGGCCTGGACACTCAAGGGCCTTACGCGGCTCCAAGTGCTCTTTGTGATCGATCTCGCAACGCGTAGGGTCGAGATCGTTGGGATCAGCGATCGGCCTCACGGGGAATGGGTCCGGAACGTGCTCCGGCGCCAGCTCGATGGCTTCGACGGATTCCTGAGATCCCACACGCATCTCATCCACGACAGGGATCCGCTGTTCACACAAGCCATGATCGACATGCTCGCCGCCTGCGGCGTGCAGTCAGTCAAACTACCGCCTCGTAGCCCGAACCTGAATGCCTACGCAGAGCGATTCGTGCGATCGATCAAGCACGAGTGCCTGAATCGGATCATCCCGATCGGGGAACATCATCTGACCCATGCCATCGATGCCTATGTCGATCACTACAACCGTGATCGGCCCCATCAAGGCATGCACAATGAGCTGCTCACACCCAACCTATCGCCCGTAGACTCTCACGGCAAGATCGTCTGCGACGAGCAGCTCGGCGGCTTGATCCGCTCGTTCCGGCGAGCAGCCTGACCGCCCCACTTCGAACCCCCAACCCCAGAGCAAGATTCCGGGTCGCTTCGGAGACATTCTCGTGCGCGGATTGATTATCGATTCGTGCGTTTCAGTCGCAAATAAACGCGATTTCACGTCGGCCGAGTTTTTGGACCCTACGCGAACAAAGCTAGAGCTGTTTGCCTGCTCGCCGGCCGGCAAACAAGTCCTTATCAAGCAACGACTTGTCCATAAACGACAACGCCCGGCACCATCTGGCACCGGGCGTCTGAAAGCGGGTGAACGGATTCGAACCGTCGACATTCACGTTGGCAACGTGACGCTCTACCACTGAGCTACACCCGCTTGGGTGGTTGCCTTGCCCGGAGTGACCGGGTCCGGCGGGGTGAAAGGTAGGCCCGATTTGACCGATCGTCAACGCCGATCTGACCAGAAGCAGCCTCTCGGACCTGCAAGAACCAAACGGACACCCCAATTCCTCAAGGACCCATGGCAGATGCTTCAGATGGAGCACCTTTCCGGGCCAACTCGATCGCGGCGATGACTTGGTCTGAGGTGTAGGTATTTCCGAGCCAAACCGGGCGATTTGGACCGGATTCAGGGCTGTAAACTGCCAAAAGAGGGATGCCAGTCTGCCCTAAGTCACGCAATGTCTCCCAGCCGGGTGCGCCCATTGTGGTCAGGTCCGCCATCAGAGGAACCACCCCGGCACCGATTAACTCCGATCGCACGGGCTCTTTGCTCAGGATCGCAGCTTCGAGGGCTTTGCAGTTCAAACACCACTCGGCGGTGAAGTCGAGCACCACAATGTTGCCATCGGCAAGAGACTCGGCCAGCAACTCGCTGCTGTAGTCGATCCAGAAGTTGTGCTTGAGGTGGTTTGTTCGATCGAGCGCCGCCCAGCCACCGACAAAGACAAACAACAACGCCAGGACTGAGAAGCCCACGCGTGGCCCGATCTTCTTTGTGATGCGGATGGTTTGAACAGCGAGCCAAACACCCGCCGCCCCCATTGCCAAGGCGATCGCCCACCAGTGCACCGCCTTGCCCCACCAGGGAAGTTTGTGACTCAGCCCCGCGCCCGAGATCAACGCAAGCACACCCGCGCCGATGAAGTACGCTGCAGCTGCAATCATCAGCAGCCCCATGACCTGCTTAACCAGCTCAGATGCGGGGCCGGTCCGCGGTAACTTCTTGACCAATCCTGGGAACGCCGCCAGCACGAGGTAAGGCAGCGCCATGCCCACACCCATCGCGCCGAAAATCACCAGAACGACCGGCGCGGGCATCGTCGCTGCCCCAGCAAGCAAAGCCCCTGCGACAAAGCCAAAGCACGGCAGTCCAAGAACCGCGGTCATGACGCCGAACATGAACGAACCCTGCGGCGAATCCACCTTGGGATTGACCATGTACACCGCCTGCGGCAGTTTGATCTGAAAAACACCCATAATCCCGACACCCATCACCAGAATCACAAGCCCAATTCCGAGCGTCACCCACCAGATGCCAAAGATTATTGAGGGATCTGTGATCGTTGCAATGAACGCGACCGGTACGCCGATGGCCAGCCAAAACGCCACGACCCCCACCGCCATCCACATCCCAAGCATCAGCGCCCGCGAACGACTCTCGCCGGCGTGCTGACTGATTGTCATCACTTTGATCGGGATCACCGGGAGCACGCACGGCGTGAGATTCAGCACGAATCCGCCGATCGCTGCAAAGAACGCCAGACCAAGAACACCACCCAGCGTGCCAGGGCCCGGAAGCTCAATCAGCCCGAGGAACTTGCTCTTTGGCGCATCATTCGACACACTTTCGAGCGCGCCTTCGCCCCAAGCGTCGGGATCAGCGAATACAGCGGGATCGAACCCACCAAAGACATCAGACTGCGTCGGCTCGGTGGCATCGTTGGTGATCTCGAATGAAACCGTCTGGGTGATAAACTCGGGCGCCAGGCACGATGTGTCATCGCAAGCTTGGAAACCGATCTGAATATCGATGCTTCGCGGCCCGAGTTCTGCATCCGATGCGATCCGCACGGGCACATAGACCACGGTGGTTCCGCCAAAAACGAGCAGGTCAACCGGGTCACCAAGGAACGCGACTTCAACGGGCTTTGGTGCCGGCCAACTGATCCGTCCATACTCCAAGCCCGCTGCTTCGACGGGTTCAACAGTGGTCGGAATCGCGGGAAAATCGCCGAGCGCTTCGGGAATCACGGGCACGTTCGGCCAGGCGTGGAACTTCTCTGCGAACTCGAACACCACCGCGACCACTGCTTGATCACCCGGACGGACCTTCGTGACCGAAGCTTCGGACGAGACGACGACCGGTGGAGCCTCGTCGATGGGATCAAGGTCGAACCCCCCAAAGCCCTGACCAATCGCGGCTGAGGACACAAACATGAATGCAGAAATCAGCACCGATCGCAGAAAGCTCGGGATCGAGATGGCGGCGAACGAATAGATCATGAGAGGCTCCTGGAGTGACGCATTGAAAACGATGCTGATGCTGGGATTGTTCCCGTCCAAAGATGGCGGGGATCAAGGAATCCGGTGGAACAGACCGATAGTGCCAGCGTCCGGAGGACGGTCCGCCGGCGGCATCGTGCGCCCACACCGTTGGAACGCAACGGGGAGCCAGGTTTGCTCGACCAGAACGAGATCGACGCCCTGCTGACCGCCGTTGACACCGGCGAGGTTCAAGAGCAGGTCAGCGTCGCCAAAGTGTTCAGCAGATCCACCTCGGATCCGAGTTCGCTCGAAATCCGTGGCTACGACTTCAAACGCCCCGAACGTGTCGCCAAAGACCAAATGCTGGCCCTCCAGACCCTCCACGAGGCGTTCGCGCGGAACTTTGGGGCCTCATTGTCAGGATTCATGCGGACCATCGTCGAGGTCCGCGTCGCGACCTGTGAGCAGATGACCTACGGCGAGTTCATCGGTGCCTTGCCAAACCCCACCAGCTTCAATCTGGTCCAGAGTGACTCGCTCGAAGGGCAGATGTGCCTGGAAATCTCGCCGCTGATTATCTATCCGATCATCGATCGCCTGCTCGGCGGCACCAATCAAGACCTTTTCATCCCGCAACGCCCTATGACGCCGATCGAGCAGCGATTGATTTCCAACGTCATTACCCGAGGCCTGACGTCGCTCGGAGAGGCATGGGAATCCGTCCGTCCGATGAACTTTGATGTCGTCGCCCAAGAGTCGAACCCGCAGCTGGTCCAGATTGTCCCCCCGAACGAGGTGGTCATGGTCATCGGGCTTGAGCTTCGAATGGGCACCCGCGCCGGCACGATGAATCTGTGCATCCCGTACAACGTGATCGAACCGGTTATGGATGTGCTCAGCAGCCAGAGTTGGTTCGCCGTCTCTCGAAACGACAACTCTCAAGCGGTCAAGAAGATCGAGCGAAACCTCGATCAAGCGGGGCTTTCCGTGACTGCGGTCCTCGCGGAAACCACCATCACTCTGAGAGATCTTGCTGAAATGCAGCCGGGCGACGTGATCGTCACAACCCAGAATCAAAGCCTGCCGGCGACGGTACTCGTCCAAGGCGAGCCAAAGTACCAGGCAGGAATCGGGCAGCATCGCGGGCAGCGGGCGGTTCGGGTGCTCTCCAAGCTCGAACCGGGCGCTCGCCGGGACAGACTCTCGGCTGAAGCTGGCTCTCAGACAGGGTCAGATGCCGGATCAAGCAGGCAAGTCGCTGCTGATACCCAGCCGATCAGTTGATATAACCCCCCGAACAGAACTACTATAGGAGCGGAAGAAGAGCCCCCCGATGGTCGGGTGGCTGCAGGAGCGATGCGTATGACCATGGTCCTTCGCGATGCTGGCTAATCGGTACTCGAAACGGTTCGAGTCCGCCCGACCCGGGGTGATGGCGATGCGGTAAGCGTCTGTCCATTCTGTTCCGGGTTTCCGGGGAGTCCCCCTCCCCAGGTGCCAGCACGACGGGCCGCGGTCTTATGACGACCAGCGGTTTTGTGTTTTTTGCGTCTTGGCACCTGCCGTCAAAGCAAACGTCCAGGCGAGACATTTCGAACAACCAGACAACCCGAGCCGCGAGCGGCGGCGAACATCAGGAACCACGACATGAACACCCAAGAAATGATCCGCATCATCGATTCGATCGCCCGTGACCGCGGGATCGATCGCCAACTCTTGATCTCTGATCTTGAGCAGGCGATGGTGACTGCATGCCGGAAGTTCTTTGGAACGCTGGACGCTGAGGAGTTCCAGTGCAATGTCGATCCGATGAACGGTGAGATCTCGATCTTCCGCTACGAAGAGCCGCTCGACCTACAGCCCGAAGAACTCGGTCGCATTGCTGCCCAGACTTTCAAACAGGTCATGATCCAGCGATTCCGCGACGATGAGCGTGAGTCGCTGCTCGATGAATATAACAGTCGCGTTGGCACCGTCGTCAACGGCGTCGCCCAGCGGTATGACCACGGCGCGCTCATCGTTCAGGTAGACCGCGCCGAGTGTGTCATGCTCCGCAGCGAGCAAATTCCAGGCGAACAGTTCGGCGCTAATGACCGTGTGCGTGCGATGATTCTCGATGTGAAAGATATGGGCAACCAGGCGAAGATCTACCTGAGCCGTGCCCACCCGGACTTTATCCGCCGCCTGTTTGAAGTAGAAGTTCCCGAAGTTGCCGAACGCACCATCGAAATCAAAGCAATGGCCCGTGAAGCCGGCTATCGCACCAAGATGGCAGTGTCTTCGATCGACTCGAAGGTCGACGCGGTCGGCGCATGCGTTGGGGTTCGTGGCGCTCGCATCAAGACCATTGTTGATGAACTCAACGGCGAGAAGATAGACATTGTGCGTTGGAATGAATCAAGCCAGATCTTGATCGCCAACGCGCTCAAGCCGGCGGAGGTCGAAGAGATCTCGCTTTGCTTCGAACTCGGACGGGCAACGGTCGTGGTTCGTGACGATCAACTCAGCCTAGCGATTGGTAAGCGTGGACAAAACGTTCGCCTTGCCGCCCGCCTCACTGGCTGGGATGTTGACATCCTGACCCCCGAAGAGTTCAGCAAGGGCCTCGAAATCTTGTCCGAGACGCTCGTCGGCATCGAGGGCATCGAAGACAAGATGGTCGACCGCTTGGCGGCACTGGGTATGGTCAGCGTGTTCGACGTCGAAGAGGTCGGGCTGGATGTCATGGCCGAGGAGCTGGAGATCGATACCGATCTCGCACAAATCGTTTGCGACGTTGCCGCTGCCCGTTCGAAAGAAGTCGCAGCACAACAGCAGATCGAAAAAGAAGCCGCAGAACGCAAACGTTCGGAAGAATTGGCTGCGACGGCAGCGATCCTCGCAGGTGCGGCGACCAACGTCGGGTCCGACTCCGAGACCGCAGCCGCTGCGATCTTGGGTGCGGCGCCGGTGGAGGACACGGAGTCCGAATCGCGGGCCGACGACATTTTGGGTGGCGGCAACGCCTCAAGCTAAAGCAGAGAAACTAGCGTCGATGTTTGTTGGTTCGCTGAAGTAGAGAGAAGAGAAACGGCACGTAGATTTGCGTCGCCGAGTAGAGCAGAGACACGGGACTGTCCCCGGAGGACGATTTGGCTAGCACACGCGTATTCGAGATTGCAAAGCAGCTGGGCGTGAAGTCCAAAGCGGTGGTGGAGAAGTGCCACGCCGAGGGCATCCCGGCCGATGTGATCAAGAATCACATGTCCACCGTGTCGTTGGGTCTTGAGCAGACCATCCGCGAGTGGTTTGCCAATGAAGAGGGTGCTCACACGGCCGTCGAGCAGGCCGACAAAGTCGACCTCGAGAAAGTCCGTGATGAGAAGCCACGAAAAGCTCGCAAGGCTTCTGGCGGCGACGCTGATGATGCTGGGGATGAAGGTGGAGGTACTGCAGTTGCGGACTCTCCTGCAACCGCTGCACCAGTGAAGGCTTCGCCCGCGCCCGCGGCCCCGGTGACCAAAGTGGCTGCTCCCGCGGCCAAGGCTGCACCGGTTGCAAAGGCGGTACCGGCTGCTGCAGCACCTGTTGCGGCTCGCGCAGTTCAAGCTCGCCCTGCAGCGACTGCTACGCCCCCAGTCGCTCCGGCCAAGGCCCCAACGCCCAAAGCTGCTGCTCCAGGCCGGACCACGGCACCGATGCCCGCAGGTCTCAACAGTCGCCCGCCGGAACAAGAGCAACTTGATCAACCAGTTGAAGCAGCTGATGAAACGGGAACAACCGAAGAGCCTCGCGGCGTGATTCGTGCGCAAGCACCGAACATCAAGGCTGCCGAAGGCCCCCCCACCATGAATGTGCCGACCCGCCCCAAGGTCATCACGCCTGCGGGTCCAAAGCTGGCAGACATTCAGAAAGACAAGATCAAACTCAGCGGGCCCAAGGTCGTTCGCGTCGAAGCGCCAGAACGCCTTGAACCACCGCGCCCCCGGGCACCACGCCCAAGTGGCGGCGGTGGAGGCGGCGGTCGCGGCGGACCAATGGCACCGATGGGCGATCTCCCGCCCGGTGGCCGCGCACCAGCGCGTGGCGCGGGCAACACGCGTCGCCGCGGGACCGACCGTCGTCGCGAAGGCGAACAAGGTGGCAGCGGTTCGGGTTGGTCGCAGGCAGACTTGGCCGAACGCGAAGCACGCCTCCAGCGTTCGGGCGGTTACCTCAAGCAGAAGCGCCAGCAGTTGCGTGGCGGGCAGGGCCAGCAGACCGCGTCCGCGGCATCGACCGGAGGCAAGGTAACCATCGCTGAGCCGTTTTCGATCAAGGATCTCTCGGCTGCGACCGGTGTGAAGGGCGCTGACATCGTCAAGAAGCTCTTCATGCAGGGCGTAATGGCGACGATCAACTCGGGCATCGAAACCGAAAAAGCCCAAGAAATCATGATGGACTGGAACATCGAGCTTGAGGTCTCCGAGGCCAAGTCGGCCGAGCAGGCCGTCGCAGCTCAGTTCGAAGATCGCAACCGCAAGGACGAGCGTCCCCGCGGCCCGGTCGTCACCATCCTCGGTCACGTCGACCACGGCAAAACGTCACTGCTCGACAGGATCCGCAAAGCCAACGTCGCCGACGGCGAAGCGGGCGGCATCACCCAGGCAACCAGCGCTTTCCGCGTCCCGGTCCATATGGGTGACGAAGACAAGCAGGTCGTGTTCATTGATACGCCGGGTCACGAGGCGTTCACCGCCATGCGTGCCCGCGGTGCACAGGTGACCGACATTGTTGTATTGGTTGTCGCGGCTGACGACGGCGTGATGCCCCAGACCAAAGAATCGATCAGCCACGCGAAAGCAGCTGGCGTGCCGATCATCGTGGCACTGAACAAAATCGACAAGGAACAGGCGACGGACGGCAATGTCCAGAAGATTCTGGGGCAGTTGGCCGAGCAGGGTCTGAACCCGACCGAATGGGGTGGCGACACCGAAGTCGTTCGCACCAGCGCGATCAAAGACATCGGTATCCAGGAACTGCTCGAGATCCTCGATCTCCAGTCGCAGTTGCTCGAACTCAAAGCCGACTTCGAAGGACAGGCACAAGGCTCGGTCATCGAAGCACGACCAGAAGAAGGACGCGGCAACGTTGCCAACATTCTCATCCAAGAAGGCAAGCTCAAACTTGGCGACTTCATCGTCCTTGGACGTGCGTTTGGTCGTGTTCGCGACATTACCGACGATCGAGGCAAGAAGCTCAAAGAAGCCCTCCCACCAATGCCGGTGCAGATCTCGGGTATCAACGAGCTGCCTGACGCCGGCGATAAGTTCTATTGCGTGCCTTCGCTGAAAGAAGCGGAACGTGCCGCCGAGCAGCGTCGTGACCGCGAGCGGCAAGAACAGTTGGCCCAGCCAACCGCGACGCTTGATCGCATGTTCAGCCAGCTGGCCGAACAGGATCTCAAAGAGATTCTGGTCGTACTCAAGGCCGACGTTCAAGGCTCGGTGGACGTGCTCAAGAGCGAGATCGAGAAGGTTGCACTTGACAACACGGAGGTCAAGGTTCGCGTGATCCACGCAGCCGTTGGCGGCGTGACCGAGTCCGACATTCTGCTTGCACACGCTTCGGGCGGTTTGATCATCGGGTTCAACGTCATCGCGAACTCGAAGGGTCGCCAGTTGGCCGAGACAAAGAGCGTGGAGATTCGTAACTATCAGGTCATCTACGACATCGTGGACGACCTGAAGAAGGCGGCCGAAGGCTTGCTCGCACCTGAACTCCGCCAGGAAGTTCTGGGCCATGCCGAGGTCCGCAAGGTGTTCCGAGTTTCCAAAGTCGGCATGGTCGCTGGCTGCTACGTCACGGACGGTGTGGTGCAGCGCGACGCGCTCATCCGTGTCACCCGTGGCGGCGTCGTCGTGGAAAACGACCGCAAACTCGAGCAGCTCAAGCGAGTCAAAGACGACGCCAAGGAAGTTCGTGCAAACACCGAGTGCGGCATGAAGATCCACGGGTACGACGACATCAAGGAAGGCGACGTCCTCGAATGCTACAAGCAGATCGAAGTCGCTCGCACGCTTTGATGAGAACTGGAGTCTTGTTGTTGGTTCCGCGGGTTTCGGGTACTCATTGCGCCGAGGGTTGGCACGCGTCATGATCATCGGAGTCTTGCAAGCCGAGCTTCGAATTGATTGGGCGCGGTCGCTCAAGGACAAGCGAACGGTGATTCGATCACTCAAAGATCGTTTGCACCGTTCGCATCAGGTTTCGGTGGCTGAGGTTGGGGCTCAAGATATCCAAAACACGCTGCTGATCGGAGTCTCGATGGCGGGTAGCGCGACTGGACCTGTCTTGGCAACCCTTGATGCCATCGAGCGCAAGCTGGGAACACATGAAGAGGCCAGACTCATTGCTTGTCAACGACAGCTGATGCACGGCTGGGCCGGTGAGATCGTGGGCGATGCATTCACGACGATTGAGTCTGAAGATCTTGCAGAAGAGCTGCTCGGTCACGCGGAAGTGACCCACATGGCAAACAAAGCCGACGGGGAGGACGCCGCGTGATCGGTGAACGAAGGAAAAAGCAAATCGAGTCGATCTTGCTCCGGGCGATCCAAGAGCGGATGGCACGCGGCGTAAGTGACCCACGGGTGCGTGGACTTATCACCGTCACAAAGGCCGAGGTCACCAATGATCTGAAGATATGCAAAGTATTCGTAACCGTCCTGCCCGTTGAACAAGCGGATCTCACGGTACACGGACTGCGTGCAGCGGCGAAGAAGCTGCGTCGCGACGTCGCTGACAAAATCAGCATGCGTGAAATGCCCTCGCTCGACTTCCGTTATGACGAAGGTCTCAAGCAACAAATGGAAGTCATGGCGTTGCTGACCAAAGACAAGATCGAACGCGGCGTCGATCCGGCCGAAACTGATGCCAAAGACTCTGCTGATTCTGATTCGTTGGCTTCAGGCACTACAGACCAACCCGTGGAGGATCGGCCGTGAGCGATGACCTGGGCAAGGCGATGCTCGAAGCAGCCAACAAGATCGAATCAAGACTTGGCCCGGCTGCGCCTGATCCATCGTTGGCGTTTTTGCCCGACGGTGAAGATCCCATGGTGTTACAGCTCGTGTATTCATTGCTGCTTTGGGAGTCTTCGCACGATTCTGCCCAGACGTCTCTGACGCATCTGCGGACTGAGCTTTGTGATTTCAATGAACTGCGTGTGTGTTCACCGATTGAGGTTGCCGCGATTTTGCCAAAGGAATGCGGCCGCCGTGAAGAACGCGCCGATCGGATCTGTACCGCGCTGGGACATGTGTTTCTTCGAGAACACGCTCTCAACCTCGCATCGCTCAACGCGATGACCAAACGCGAGGCACGCCAGTATCTCGATGCGACCGACGGACTCCCTTCATTCGTCGCGGCGCGGATGATGCTCGTGTCGCTCGGGGGGCACGCATTCCCTGCTGACGCACGTTTAGTCGGCGTACTACATCGAATCGGCGTGCTCAAAACAGACAAAGAACCCGCCGACGACTTGGCTGTCAAGCTTGAACGGTCGGTTCGGGCGGCCGATTCGCCTCGGGTGTATGGGTTGCTTGAAATGCAAGCCGCGATTGATCCTGGACCAACAAAGACGTCCAAGCGCCGTTCATCGAAGAAGCCCGCGGGGAACAAGGCGTGAATGCCGACCGACGCAGGCTGATTGCCGCGATCATTGCGGGGACTCAACTGACAGCGTGCGCAACAGAGCCCAAGCAACCTCTGCGGGAATCGGTTCTTTCGGCGGTGCAGATTGAGTCCGCTCCAGATCGGCTTGGAGCGCTCGCCGAGCTTGAAGCTTTTGATCCCGTGCGCGACGATCTTTCAGTGGCAATCTCGTTGATTGATCCGACCTTTCCACGCGCTCTTGATGCAGGGTCTGAGGCGCATCGGCGTGCAACAAGGACACTGAGTTCGATCATTCAACAGTTCCCTGTGCCCACGCCAGCTGGTTCGACGGAACCAGTAAGCATCGAGCGTCAGGCAGCAGCGACCAAGCTGTATACGCGAGCGAGGCTTTCCCGCCAAAGCAACGATCCGGGCCAGGCTGTCACACTCATGGAACAGGCCGTGCAAGCCGATCCGAACGCCCCTGCGTTGTGGCGCGAACTTGGCGAAGCCCAGTTTGCTTCGGGCGATCGAATCGGTGCCGGAGAATCGCTGCGGCTATCTGCCGAGTTGGGTGATCGAGACGCCCGCGTTCTGCGCATTCTGGCCTCCGAGAGCGCTTCGCGCAACGAACTGGATGAAGTTGTTCGCTGGGCGGGCGCGATGATCGACATGGAATCCGAGGCAGCTGACGAAGATCGGATCATCGGCGGCTCCATGCTCGGGTCCGCGCTCATCGAACGCGGGAACTTACGAGCGGGTGCTCGTGCGTTAGGCGACGCGATGCAAACACTTGATGCCTTGGCACCCGCGCCGGGCGAAGCGACCGAGCTCACACGTTTGCGGGTTCGCCGAGCTGAAATCGAAGCCCGTATCGGCGACGCGTGGATCGCACTTGATGAACCAACGCAAGGTGAAATCGCGTACGAACGTGCATTCGCAATGTCCGCTCGCGCACCATCGGGCGTTGTTCAACGCCTGATCGCGGCGAAAGTCGCAGCAGGACGTCCTGCCGATGCGGCTCTTTTCCTGATCGAACATCTGAATAAGAACGCTGGTGATCTTGGCCCTGAAGAACCTCAATGGCTTCGCGGGATCGCTTCGATTGATCGAGTCGGCGAGGCGACGTTTGAAGCTATCAACGAACTTGCTATTGACGACGAACGCGCGTTGAGCGCAAGACGACAGGTGCTGCAAACGCTGATCCGTGGGGAACTCGATGCAACTCGTGCCGCCGCACACGTTCAAGCAGCAGGTGAAACAGCCTTCTCAGCCGTAGTTGTTGGGGATCTTCTTTGGCGTACAGAAATTGATGCTCGTTTGGGTATCGCGTTGGATGCTGTCTCTCTAAACCCATTGGCGGCCCGTTCCTACGGCGCCGCACTCTCACGAATGACATCGGAGCCCGCAGCGCTTGCACGTAAACTCGCAGCGTCTGATGATCAAGCATCTCGGACGCTGGCACTTGGTGTCGCGCTGGAGGTCAGAGCGCCAGACACCGTTCGCGGAATCATAGAAGCCGGGCCGAGCAGCGTGTTGAATCCGACGCTTGGAGCAGAGCTGTCTGGGCGGGCCGGGTGGTGGGCATTGGGTGCCGAATGGCTCGATGCAGCAAGGAATGGCGTGACCAACCGCGCGAGACTTTTGGAAGCGATGATCGCCTGCCAGCAACTCGAAGAGGCACAACAGCTCGCTTTGGAAGTCGATACAAACCCTGATGCACCGATCGAAGACGTTCTTGCCGCTGCCGAGATTGCGTCGGTCATGGGCGACCCTGCCTTGCTTGTAGCCCGCATCAATCGAGCGTCGAAGCTTGATCCATTCGATGAGCGTGTTTGGGAACGCCGAGTGACGCTGGCAACGTTGCGTGGCGAGGGCAACGAGGGTGAGACACTACGCGATGTTGGCCGTAAGTTGTCTGAAACACGACCTCGCAGCGCGTTGTTTGCAATGCTTCGCGCCCGTGACCTTGGATCACAGGGACGATTCTCTGACGCCGCAGATCTGATCATGGCGATTGGCAAACGCGAGCCAAGCCGTGACCTTGGGTTGTCGTTGCTCGTGCAAGCCGCGGATGCATCAATGATTCAACAGCCGGGCTCGGGAGTCATTGAAAGAGTGAACACATGGCTGAGTTTGCGGTACGAATCCGTGCCGGGATCCGTCGCGGGCTTGGTTGCACTCGCCCGAGTCATCGCAATTGACGACGCGGGCGTTGCGATTGAAATGCTCGACGCTGGGGTAGAACGATTTGGGCATCCGGAAGTGGCACGGACTGCTGAGCAGATCCTGGCAACGGAACTCAACAGCGGCGAGTCTGCGGCTTTGCGTGTCTTGTCTCGTACTGAAAGTACGAGTTCGATCGATGGTTTACTCGATCGGGCCGAAGCCGCTCGATTCACGAACGAGCCTGCGATTGCAATCTCGGCGCTCCGAAAGGCACTGCCCGAAGGCGGGACGCTCCACGCAGCGCAACGACAACGCTGGCAAGTGCTCGTGCTAACGCTCGCGCAATCTACCGACGGCGACAAAATGGACGAGGATGTCGCTCAAGGCTTGCTCGGCTTGCTTGACATTGCCTCGCAGCGTGTGATGCCCATGCCCGATGCACTTGTCCGAGCCCGGGTGATTCTCTTGGCACGGACAGGACAAACAAATCGTTTGCGGACGCTCGTTGACACGATGAGCTTGAGTAACGAGAACGGGCTTCTCGTGGTGCAAGCACTGCTTGGTTCGGAACAACGCGACGCCGGGCTGGATCTGCTTGCGCAGCTCGCGCTCGGCAATGGCACGAACCCAACGATCAACTCCGAGCTCATCGAAGAATGGACACGTCTGGTCGGTGCCGGCGGCCAGGCTGAACGCATTCGCGTGCTACTCGGCTTGATCGAAACGCCAGAACGTGCATTTGAAGTCGCCGAACTGTTACGCGAACGTTACCAGCTCTCGGAGATTCCAGGCGATGGGAGCGAGGCACGGGATCGTGCGGATATTGCGTACGCCTGCGCTTTGATCGCGACCGTATTCGATCGCGAGCGCGAATCTGAGGGCATGTATCGGTTGTGCTTGGAGCTTGACGCGAATCACGCCTGGGCGTGCAATGACCTCGGGTATGCATTGGCAGACCGTGGCGAATCCCTTCAGGAAGCGAATCGGTGGGCCAGCCGGGCCTATGAACTGCTCGGTACCGAAGCCAGCGTTTTGGACACGCTCGGTTGGGCTCGGTACAAACTCGGTGTGCTTGAAGACGAGTTCAATGCGGCCGGTGATGTTATTCGCGAGGGCGCGGTCACACTACTCACCCGCGCGAGCCTGATGGAAGATGGCAAAGACAACGCCACGATCTTTCAACATCTCGGCGATGCGCTGTGGCGGCTCGACCGCAGGGACGACGCTCTGCAAGCATGGAACCAAGCCGACTCGCTCTTGGCATCAAGAGCACTCGAGATCGCAGCACAAGAAAACCCCAACCCTCGGCAGCGTGATTACGTAACCGAGTCGTTGAGTGAGGTTCGACGCCGGCTAGAGAGTGTAAAGAGTGAGCGAGAGCCTAAAACATCGCCTATTCCATCGCTGGATTACCAAGATTCACCGATTGAGTCGCGGGATAGAAAACCGGATGGGATGGATTTTCACAGACCCAAGTTCGCAACAGAACACATCATCGCCTGAATCGGAGCAAGGCGAAGTTGAACGGACAACAATCAGCACCCGGACCACGGAATCGAACAGGGCCCGCCGGGTAGACAGAGATAGAGGAGCGATCATGGCTGGTCATAGCAAATGGGCAAACATCCGGCACCGCAAGGAACGTCAGGACAAGAAAAAAGGGCAAGCGTGGTCGAAGTGTTCGAAAGCGCTCATGGCTGCTGCTCGCGCGGGCGGGCCAGACCCCGATATGAACCTCGGACTGCGGTACGCGATCGATGAAGCCAAGTACGCCAACATGCCCAAAGACACCATCATGCGGGCCATCGAAAAGGGCGCGGGCGCTGGTCAGGGCGACAACTTCGAAGAACTCGTTTACGAAGGATACGGGCCGGGCGGCACGGCGCTGATCATTCTCTCCCTCACCGACAACGGCACACGCACCGTCAATGAACTCCGCGGCATCTTCAAGAAGATGGGCGGCAACCTGGGCAACTCGGGCTCGGTCGCGTTCATGTTCCAGACCAAGGGTCAGATCATCATTGATGCCGGCAAATACGACGAAGAAACGGTGATGAACACCGCGCTCGAAGCCGGCGCTGACGACGTACAAGCACCCGAAGATGCCACCGAAGATGAGCCCGGCGTCTGGACGGTGCTTACAGATCCCGCGTCATTTCATGAAGTGAAGACGGCGATTGAAACTGATATCGAAGTCGTCGAAGCTGGCATCGTCCGTCTGCCCGACAATACCGTCGAAGTACGCGGTGATGACGCTCGCAAGGTGATCAATCTGCTCGACGCGATCGAAGATAACGAAGACGTACAGAAGGTTTACTCGAACGCTGATATCCCAGCAGACGAACTTGCGAAGCTGGACTGATCGAATGAAAAACTGATTTCGTCCGGTATTCGTAGCACGAACCGACGACGTATCTTCACCTGCGCACTATCGTCACGCAGGAGAATTGAGATGCGTTGGAAAGATCGAATAGCGGCATTGGCTGGGTGTATAACGGTTATCTGCGGCATGGCGAGTGCCCAGCCAGTCGTGATCCCATCACCAGAACCGGGCATGAACGGGAACTTCGGGCTTGACGTTGATCTCGACGACGGCGTGCTGCTGGTTGGCGCCCCAGAAGGCGCTGATGGGGATGTTCAGGGCAACGCGTATCTGTACAACGCCGAGAACGGCAGCCTGATCGCAGAACTGTTCCAAGCCAATGGTACAGACGCGAGCAGCGTGTTCGGATTGTCTGTCGGACTCGGCGGCGGCATCGCCGCAGTCGGTGGGCCGGGCGATGAAATCAACGAGAGTGATCGCGCCTGGATCTATGACGCTGCCGACGGATCTCTTTTGCACGAACTGCTTGCTCCGAGCGGATTGGGAATCCAAGAGTTTGGGCTCGCAGTCAGCGTGACAGAATCCGGAGCAGGCCCTTCAGGCGACGACCCAATCGTGGCCGTCTCGGGCGGCTTGGTCATGGTCACGCCGACGATCCGATTCCAGCGGTATGTCATGCTCTACAACGGGCGGACCGGCGCGAACATCGCAAACATCCTTCCCGATGATGACGCAACAGGTGGAACGTTCGGCCAAGAACTTGATGTTTTCCACGATGGGACGAAGGGGCGGCTCGTGGTGGCTGCGAACTCATCCACATTCTTTGCGCAGCCAGGAGCTCAGGCGTATCTGTTCGATATCACCGATCCGGCTTCGCCCACACAGATCACCTCATTCATCGGCAGCGATACGGTCGACGCAGACGAGTTCGCGACCGCTGTCTCAACCGATGGCGACACGATCGCAGTGAACGCTCCGTTCCGAGTTGGAGCAGGCGACGTCAACGGCGCAATCTACCTGTTCGATGCCGATTCCGGCAGCGAGATCGGCTTGCTGACTCGCCCGGGATCGCTTGATGCGACGCTCTCAGGGTTTGCGCCCAACTTGGACATCGTTGATAGCTTCGTGATCTACGGCACCGGTGACACAACCGGAAGCGCAACAACCTATGTGCAAGCGATCGACGGCACCGTGATCGCAGAGCTAGCGAGTCCGAATCCAACCATGCAGGGCGTCTTCGGTTTCGGAGTCGCGCTCGAAGTAAATGGTTCGACGATTGACGCTGCAATGAGCGACCCGATCGCACCCGCGATCGACAAAAATCAGACCGGCCCCGGCGAAGCATACGTATTCTCGGATGTATTGGGACTGGGCAGCGGGTGTGACGCAGACTTGGCCGAACCGATGGGCGTTCTCAACTTTTTCGATGTGGCGGCGTTCATCACTGCATACAACGCCATGGATTCAACTGCAGATGTAGCCGCACCCTTTGGCACATTCAACTTCTTCGATGTGTCAGGCTACATCGCGCTCTACAACGCAGGCTGCCCGTAACGATTGACTGAGCGCTCTGATCTTCTTTCAGACCGTGTCGAGAGAAATCCCTCAACGGATTGAAAGTCTATCGATCTTCGGGATGAAGTCCGTGCGAACTCGCGATATCGTCGGGGATGCGTGGATGGGCCTCATTTAGTGCATGCGAGCTGTACCGATACTCGCTCCATCGGAGGTGGGACGCCGAGACGGCATCGCTGCATCCGGGCGACGGTGTATCGGTGCCGAAAGGCGGGCGGGTGTGCTTCTGCCTACTCAACCCTTCGACGGCCGACGCGAAGGTGCTCGACCCAACATTAAAGCGTTGCGTGACCTTCGCCAGGCGCTGGGGCGCTTCACATATGGAAGTTGTCAATGCGTTCGCCTTGCGATCTACGAACCCGAAGGGCTTGAAGCAAGTCGAAGACCCAAACGGCAAAGGCAACGATCGGGCGATCGTTCGAGCAGCGAAGCGTGCGGATCTCGTCGTCGTCGGCTGGGGAACCCACGCAGCTTTGCAAGATCGGCACGATGCCGTGTTGAATCTTCTAGAGGGAATCTGCACCCCCCACTGCTTCGCGGTGACCAAAGGCGGTTTTCCGAAGCACCCGCTGTACTTACGGGGAGATAGCTCCGTCAAGCCACTCCGTGTTTGAGCATAGCGTTCATCCCGAGTTGCTAGATGCCGAGTAAGACAGGCTAAGATTTATGCCGGAGTGTTGGTTACGGGCAGCCGCTGGAATAGGCAGCGATGTACGCGGCGACATCGAAGAAGTTCAGGGTACCAAGTGGCTCGGCGAGGTCGGCGATGCAAGGCTGGGTGGTGTAATCACCGCCCGAAGACGCCGCAGCAGTTTGCGCCTCGCCCGCGATGACATCGATGTTGATTTCAACATCGAGCTCAGCGAATGCACTTCCTGAGGGGCTGCCGTTGGAACCGACGGCAGTAGCGCTGGCTGTAGCTTGGGACAACCGGAAGTCGAGTACGTCGCCGGGCTGCAGATCAACCGGGAAAGCATCACGATCGTCAGCCGTTACGTTGTTGGCGCTCTGACTGAGCGATTCGCTGTAGTGGAAGCGGTCGTTGATGACCATCAAGACACCTGGGGCCAAAAGAACACGGAAATCAGCCGCTTAGATCACTCGAGCGTCGTCCACATTCCGATTGGTGACGAGCGTGCGCGTCAGGTCGAGGCTAATCTCGATCGTGAAGGGATGAGTCGCGTTAAATGTGATGAGATCGTTGTTCGCATTCAGGCTAGCGAATGCTGATCCAAGAGCGCTTGGGCCAAAAGACTGCGTCCCAGCGTTGGCGGCAACGCGAAAGAGTGATGGTCTACCTTCGGAACTGGTGCTGCTGCTGAACGCAGGGTTGACATCACTGCCGTTGTCGTACGCGTTGTTGGCGACCACGATGCCAGGTGCTGTCGCCGAATCGATAACGGCGGGTGTCCCGTTCGTTTCAGCCGTCGCAGTGAGGGAATACGTTTGCGCGTTCGCTATCTTGCCAAACCCAAAGCGGACAGGCAGGCGACGCTGATCAGGCAAGGACTAAGCATTGGGTTGGCTCCGTGAATCTACGCGAGGTTGTGCTGTAGAAGAAGCGTATTACACAACGTCTCGTCACACGATCAAATCACAGATTGTTTGAGCCGCGGCCAGGCGACTCTAGAGTCGCGGTAGTCTTTAGGTAGTTCTTTCGGACCTTGGCGACGAGACATGATAAAGTCAAGTATGACCACCAGCGCTTGCTTCGAAAATCTTGATCCCAGTGTTCAGGCGATGGATCACCGCGCGTGATCGACTTAAAGGCGAGCACACGATGTACAGTCTGAAACGCTCGGGCAGATACCTGCACATCGTGTTCCCCTCACACGACTCTCTGTTCGAGTGTGTGTGCCTGGGGGTACCGCGTCGAGGTGGTTGAGATAGACGAGCGTGATCGGCGGATCGACTCTTCAAGTTGTTCGTGGTGCGCTGGCTACAGCGGGAGCTGGATCGCTTCGCGCCACGCATGGACTGCGGTATCGATGGCCCGCTCGGCGTTTTCGATGCCCCACGCATCGGTAATGATCCAACGTTGCCCGCTGGTCAGGCATGCGCCAGCGTACGCGGTGAGGTCGAGACGGCTGCTCTCGCTCGCAACGACGCAACGCCCCGACGGATTGGCGTCGGTCAATCGGAGGGCGCCGGCATCGTGGACGCGTTGCTCAGGATTGACGCCACCCATAAGACAGGACGCGGGATCAACGCCAACCACGAGCCCGGCAATGTTACTGCCCATGGACGGAGGCCCATCGGGGGTGTGGTCAGCGATGAGCGCACCATGGCGTTCTCCCAGATGGTTGATGGCGGTGCGATCAGCGTCACCCAGACCGGTCGGGAGTGTGACCGAAACCATCGGCCGAGAACGCCCGCCGGCGAGACGCGCAAGCTCGGTCGCAAGCACGATCGTCTCGTGCAGCGTGTCCATCGCACGCTGAGATTTCTCGTTATTCGTGTAATGCTCGGCCGGGATCCAGAGATCAATCCCGGCCAGCTCCAGCTCCGTCCGACGCAACATCGCGCCCACATCCCGGCGGGCGGACCGCCCCAACTCGCGAGCCCGGAGATCTGAACGGGCCGCGTCGAGGGCAACGCAACGGGTGCGTTTGCGGATCCACCGGCAAGCATCCTGGGTGGTCGCACCCCAAGGGTGAGCGGGATCCGGCTTGAGACCGCTGATCGAGGCCACGATTTCGGGGGCGTGCAACACAGATAGTTTTATGCACCCCGGAACCGAAAGACCCACTCATTGGAGGTTGATCCCACGATCATGACCCCGGATGCGGCTCGATCAGGCGAGGATTGCCGTGCAGAGCGGCGGCGAACTCTATAAGGAACAACCTTTGACAACGATCGGGAACATCGCGTGAGCAAGCCGGCGGGGATCGCGGCTGCATGTTTGGGCCTTGAGGATCCTCATCGGGACGGTCAACTTGCCATAGGTGGACAGGTAAGACGTGAGACGAGGACCGATTTTTCGAATCTCGGCTTGGGTTGGTCCAGATCGGATCGGACCCAAGGTCGTTCGGCACGGATTCTTGGCAGCAGGCGGACTCGTCGTAGTCGGTAGCCTGAAGTTGGCTGGTTGGTGATCGCCTGGATCGCTGGTCGAATCTCGCGGTAGCGCTGGGGACGCTCAGTTTCTTTGATCGATCCGGCTGCATCGTGTTGCAAAGATTGGGCTTCTTTCTTTGGTCAGCCAAACTCCGCTCGGCAGCCTCCCCGCGGACAGCAAGACACACAGTCACTACGATCACCTGTGACTACAACGAACGAGAAACCAATCAGACTCTATCGCCTCGGCGAAACCGTTCATATCGCAGCACTCGGTGTCTGGACCGGCGCACTGGTCGGAGCGGGAATCTCGGCGGCTGTCGTCTTCCCGACCGTGCGCGATTTAGATCCCGCTCTGCCAGAATACACTGCTTATGAAGGGCCGCACTGGATGCTCAGCGCTGGCATGATCGCGTCACGCGTCTTTTTGATCACCGATATCATCCAGTTTGTGTGTGCGTGCCTCGCGGTCGTCGGCTTTGGGCTCGCGGTATTCGTCGGAAAACCAGCACGCAACTGGGGCCTTTTCTTGCGGGCTTTGTTGCTGGGGCTGGCGTTCCTGGCGGTGAGCTATCACCTCTTGATGCTGATGCCGGCGATGCAAAGCGATCTTCGGCAATATTGGAATGCCGCACTCGCGGGTGATACCGCGACTGCAGAGCAGTTCAGGCAAGCGTTCAGCGATCGCCATCAGAGCGCCTCGCGATCCATCGGGGGCACGGCACTCGCGACGCTTGGTGCGTTGATCGCGGGCGTATGGATGCTTGCAGGGAACGCCAAAGGCTTGGGAGTTCCAGATGGCAAATAACGCGCCGCATCCCAAGGGCAATAACAACCCGCGCGGTCTCAAGGACATCCCATTCGCGCTACCCGAGGTCACCAAAGCGGAGAAAGCACGTGCCAAGCGGATCGCCAATGCACTCGAAGAACACTACCCGGATGCCTATTGCGAACTGACACACAGCAACCCGCACGAGCTTGTCATCGCAACTATTCTCAGTGCACAGTCAACCGACGCGGGCGTGAACAAAGCAACTCCCAAACTATTCGCTGCATTCAATGCGCCCGAGCAGTACGCCAAGAGCACACCCGAGCAGATCGAGCCGTACATCAAAACCATCGGATTGTTCCGATCCAAAGCGAAGTCAATTCATCATGCAATGACGACCGTTGTGGAAGACTTTGACGGAGAAGTTCCGAGCAATATGAGGGACCTGCTCACGCTCCGCGGGGTCGCACGCAAGACCGCCAACGTCGTTCTGGGCAACGCATTCGGAATCAATGACGGATTCGTGGTCGACACGCACGTTCAACGACTCGCGTGGCGACTGGGCCTGGTCGAGGGGCCCAAAGAAGACACCGGCAAGATCGAAAAACGCCTGATGGCCCTCATGCCCCGCGACCGTTGGAGCACGCTCGGTCACCAGTTCGTTTTCCACGGCCGCTACGCCTGCACCGCGCGACCAAACTGCAAGCACGACCACCCGATCTGCAAGTCCTTCGGCGTGAACTGCGACAAACCGTACAACAAATCAAAGCTGTAGTGAGACCGTGCGAGCCACGCATTGGTTTCCTAGCATTCGGGCATGAAACCAGTTGCCTTATTGATGTGCGCTTGTTCGATAGTGCTCGTGTTGGGTTCGGCATTTGCCAACACAGCGCCGCTCGCGCAAGCTCGCGAGCAGATGCTTAAAGGTCCAGACGGGCCCACGGTCCTTGGCATTTGCTACTCAGGCTTTCGGGCCGGGCAACACCCCGACCGTGGCGATGGGGCTGTGAACCCGAGTGATAAAGAAATACTCGAGGATCTACTGATCCTGCGCGACAACACTCCGTTCCGGCTGCTCAGGTTATATGACGCACGCGAGAACTCAGAAACCGTACTACGGCTGATCCGCGAACACGATCTCCCGTTCCGCGTCATGCTCGGCGCGTGGTTACAAGCGGAGGTCAACAACCCCGATTGCCCATGGGAGCCCACCCCGTTCACGGACGAGCAGCTGGCTGCCAATAAGCTCGCAAACGCGACCGAAGTCGGCACCGCCATCAGACTGGCCAACGCATATCCCAACATCGTCAACGCAGTCGCCGTCGGCAACGAAGCTTTGGTTATCTGGAACGATCACATGGTTCCCGTTGAGTCGGTGATCGCATACGTACGAACGGTGAAAGCGGCGGTCACTCAGCCCGTCACGGTCGCAGACAACTATGACTGGTGGGCCACCAGCGGCGCTGAGCTCGCCGCTGAACTCGACTTCGTGTCCGTGCACATCTATCCGGTATGGGAACAACGCGATATCGACCAAGGTCTTTCCTACGGCATCGAAAACATGCAACGCGTGCGTGACGCATTGCCCGACGCAAAACTCGTCATCACCGAAGCAGGCTGGGCAACCACAGCCAGCGAGTTCGGCCCAAGAGCATCACAAGCAAAGCAAACCCGGTATGTGCGTGAGTTATACGAATGGGCCGCATCGGTCAACATCACCACATATCTGTTTGAGGCATTCGACGAGAGTTGGAAAGGCGACCCAAACAACCCGATGGGCGCCGAGAAACACTGGGGCATTTTCTTCGAAGACCGCACGCCCAAGCAAGCCACCAAAATACTAAAATCGCTCCAAAACGACGAGTGAAACACCGCTGCGCCATCACGCAAGCTCCATTTCTATATCGTGTTCAACCCACACTCTGGACAACGGCCGAGGTCTCGCAAGTCGTACCCACAGCCAACGCACAAACGCTGCTTGCGTCGGCGCTGCCGGATTAACCAACCAACCCCCCACCGTCCAACGCTTGCCGTCGCAAGCAGCACCAACACGCACCCGGCCGCCGACAACGCGCTGACCACCCAAAGACGGTACATCGGCACGTCCGTATCGAACTCGGGTATCGGCTCGCTAAACCTCGGTGTCTCAAGATCAACCAACACCGGCGTCGTCAATCCCAACATCCGATCAATCGTGCCCGGGTTTCGCTGCTCTTGTTCGGCGTATCGCCCGTCGTTGAGATCGAACGCCACCATGTGCTGAATCTGCTCGGCTGCATCCGCGGGTAACGACTCAGCCGACCAGTCTCCTGTGAGCAACCACTGCCCACGCTCGCACCGGATCCGCATGATCCAATCGCCCCAAAGCCATCCAAACCCTGGCGGCGCGACCCGCTGAAACTCTGAAAAATAGACTTCACCGATGAACAACACATCCGCCAACTCGGTCGGCCACGTTGCGTTCTCGACCCGAACAAGCCGATCGCCCTCCGTGTGCTCATCATCAACTTTCAACATCAACGCGTAGCTCGGGATCGACCACCACGTGTCGTTCACGCGCTTGCCGTCGCGAGGCAGCGCGATCCACGCAGCACCGAACACGCCCCCGCTGACCAGCAGCAACAGAACCGCCGCGATCAAAGAACGATCGTTCATGCATCGTTGCGTCTTTCTCTTCGTTGCGTCCGACACGTTCCAATCCTATCGACATCTTGCCAATCCCACGAAAAATCCCACGTCTCTCTCGAGACGCGGGATTGGTCGTGTATCAAGCGATCCCGAATGGATTCGAACCATTAACCTCTGGCTTCGGAGGCCAGCGCTCTATCCAGTTGAGCTACGGGACCAGCATGTCGACGGGCAGCCGCGGTTGCGAACACACGCCGGGGGAAAGCATAGAGCAGGTCCGCGATGAATTGCGATCGCCAGCAACACCAAATCCCCATACGCCGTTCTCGCGTCCGCTCCACGCGTGCGAGTGCATCCGGAGGCGTCACCGAGTGGTTCTCCCTCGGTTGCCCCGAGTAAGCCCCGAAGGACCCTTCTCGAATCACCCTCCGGACCGGGAAACTTTCGGCGTGTTCGGACGTATGAGATACGAAGGGATCCAACCCAGTCTGGGCGGATATCGGCCGAGCGACCAACCCCGTTGGGTAGCCCAAACGGGCCACCCCGGACGACCCGCCCGCATAACCGGCCAGCCCGGAAGGACTTACGTCCCGGTTGTGGGAAACCCCCATCCCCGGGACGATGGATATGAGAACCTGCCCTGTGCATCCCGCACCCAAAGGGCCCACGAACGCGACTGAATAACCCGGTGAACACCTCCCCGGGCGACCCACGGAGCCAGCATGACCCCAGCCAACACCCAACGCCCCGCACGCACCCGCCTCGCCCGTCTCTCGGCCGCTTTGGCCCTCACGGTCGTCGCAGGTGCTCTTGCCGGCGCAGGCACCGCAGGTGCACGCACCCAAATCAACCTCACTAACAACCAGCCCGGCGTCCGCGATTTCAACACCGGCGACGTTGCCCTGACCGACAAGGTCTGGCAGTCCGCCCGCAACGGCGATCACGCCGCCCTCCAAGCACTCCTCGACTCGCCCGCGTTCGACAACCCAACGCTCGACCCCCACGTCCGAGCTTCGCTCGAACTCTTCGACAGCAATCTTGATAAGCGCGAAGTCACCCGCCAAGAACAAATCGAAGAAGCCAACCAAGAGCTCAACGATCATCTCGCTGCCTATGACGCTGAACGCTCGCCCGTCTCTTTGAGCAAAGCGCTTTCAAGCGTCGTCGCGCTCCAGCTCTTGCTCGAGTCTGATGAACAACTCTTGGTTCGCCCAAAGGTCGCATCGCTGCTTGAGGACGCCGAACGTGCCGCGGACAACGCAGAACGCAAAGGCGACTGGCTGGTCGCGTCTGAACTGTTTTACAGGCTTGAAACCATCTTCGATCCATCGGGCAGATTTAAGAAAGACGTTGAACGTCTGACCGACCGCCTCACCATGATCCGCATGTACGCCCCTGAACGTCTTTGGGAGCTCCGCAACGAGCGCCGCTTGGCAGAAGACCTCGACGGGTTGCCCGCGTACAACCCCTACGGCGACGACTACCACGCCAAGTTGGTTGGCGTCACCTCGACCGCGGTCCGAACCGCCATCCAACGCGCCGCCCAGCAGCATGTCGGGCGTGAGACCCGCGATAACAAAGATGGCATCACGATGAACACGCTCATCCTCGGCGGACTCGAAGCTGTTCGAACAATGGCCACCACGCACGACCTCGATCGCGCGTTCCCACGTATCGGCACCCCCAGCGCGCGAAACGACTTCCTCGCACGCCTCGACGAACGCTCTGATACCGTCAAAGGCTGGTCCCGCGAAGCGAGTGCCTTCGATCTCCGACGCGTCGTCGACGGCGTGCTCTCCGACGCACGCGAAACGCTCTCGATCATGCCCGAAGCCGTCCTCCACGAGTTCGGCAACGGCGCCATGGGCGAGCTTGATGCCTATTCCGCGGTCATCTGGCCCGACGAACTCGCACGGTTCCGCCGTTCAACAGACGGAGAGTTCACCGGCGTCGGCATCCAGATCCAACTCGACGAACTCCAGAACATCAAAGTCGTCACACCGCTCGAAGGCACCCCAGCACAACGCGCTGGCGTTCGGACCGATGACGTGATCAAAAAGATCGACGGCATCTCCGCGATCGGGCTCGAACTCAACCAAGCCGTCGAAATCATCACCGGCCCTGCCAACACGTCGGTCGATCTCACGGTCGAGCGTGCCAACGAAGAAACCGACGAGCTCGAAGAAATCACCTTCACTCTGACCCGCCAACGCATCGACCTGCCCAGCATCAAAGGCTGGGAGAAGACCGGCGCCGGAGACGATGACTGGAACTGGTTCATCGATCCTGAAGCAGGCATCGGATACATCCGCCTCACCGGATTCTCCAATGATTCGACGCGTGATTTCGATCGCGCCATCGCAAAAATGAAGAAACAAGGCCTCAACGGGCTCGTGTTTGATTTGCGTTACAACCCCGGCGGATTGCTCGACCAAGCAGTCGGCATCGCGTCGCGCTTCGTGCCCCAGGGCATGATCGTCCGCACGGTCGACGCCAGAGGCGTGCCGCAGGAACAGCAAAACGCGGCCCGTATTCCTGACCGACTCGACCTCTCCGAGCTGCCCGTGGTCATCTTGATCAACGAAGGCTCCGCCTCGGCCAGCGAGATCGTCGCGGGTTCGGTCCAGGCAGCCGCCAAGCAAGGACTCAACAACGCCCTCGTCGTCGGTCAGCGTTCGTTCGGCAAAGGCAGCGTCCAGAACGTCTTCGTTCTGCCCGGCGGCATGTCTGGCATGAAGCTCACCACCCACTTCTACCGCGTCAACTCGCCACGCACCATCCACAAGATGCCCGGTGCCACTGAGTGGGGCGTGGATCCAGACCTCGAAGTGGACATGCTGCCAAGTCAGCAGCAGGCAGCACTGCTGCTCCGCCGCGACGCCGATGTTCTTCCCCTGGATGAAGCCGGCAACATCATCGCCGACGCGACCCGCCCAGATCCAAACACCCTCCTCACCGACGGCGTGGACCTCCAGGTCCAAACCGCGCTGGTCCTGCTCCAGACCCAGAACCTGCCCGAGCCCGAACTGACCTCGATCAGCGACTAAAGATGGTCGTTCTCAGTTATCTCTCCAAGCGGGAGTGAACTCGTTTCACTCCGCTCCTCCAGACGGTCCACTCTGAAAAGGGCGGACCGTCTTTTCCTATGGCATTGAACCGCCATTAAGGGCCCCAATGGCAGCAAGCCCAAGGGCCACCACGCCCAACTCGCGCCGGTGTTGCTGGTAGCCCAGACCCGGATATCGCCTCGAAGCTCGCCGAGACCGTCCCGACCTTCCTCGAATGCCAATCCGAGCGCCCGGACCTGCCCCCAATCCATTGGCCCCTCGCCACCGAATACCCTACACTTCCCGCACATGATCCCGCCTCCCTGCAGGCGGGCCGCGATCGGTCCGATGCTCTTCTTATCCCGACGCCGTGAGGCCCCCATATGACCCAGGCACCCGCCAACCCGAGTAATGCCATGTCGAACTCGACCAACACCGCGAAAGCACATGCGTCGCTGCCC
>JBGCEB010000011.1:0-22937 GCA_045106075.1 Phycisphaerales bacterium | reverse complement strand
TTTCTGGTATTCTCCGACCCCACGATTCACGTGGCAACGGACCGCACTCAGGATACACCAGCATGACCGATCCCACCCACCGCTCCGGGACCAACGTCGCGATTCTCCTCTCGGCCATGATGTTCCTCCAGTTCTTCGTCTGGGGGGCGTGGTTTGTCACCCTCGGACCGTTTATGGATGCACAGGGCTTTGAGGGCAAGTCCATCGCAAATGCGTATTCAACCGCCCCGATCGCGGCCATCCTGTCCCCGCTTATCCTCGGCATTGTTGCCGATCGTTTCTTTGCGACCGAGAAAGTTATGGGTGCCATGCATTTGCTTGGCGGCGCACTTCTTTGTGTTGCCCCTCAGTTCGTCGCGGACGGCCAGCAGCAATCTGGGCTCTTCATCGGCATGCTGCTGGCACACATGCTCTGCTACATGCCAACGCTGGGACTGTCGAACACCGTCGCTTTCCACGCGATGACCAATCCCGAAAAACAGTTCCCGCTTGTGCGAGTCTGGGGAACGATCGGCTGGATTCTTGCCGGCGTCTCGGTCGGTTACATCGCGAAATCGCTGGTGACCGATCAGGGGAACTTCGCTTCGATCGAAACCGCTCGAGCTGCGAATCCGCAATTCTTTTACGTCGCCGGCGGCGCTGGGATTCTTCTCGGGATAATGAGCTTCTTCCTCCCCAATACACCGGCACCGTCGAAGGGCAAACCGATCTCTGTCGGCTCGATGCTCGGGCTTGACGCGCTCAGCCTGCTCAAACGTCCATCGTTTGCTGTATTCATCGTGGCTTCGATGCTCATCTGCATCCCGCTCGCCGCGTACTACGCGTTCGCAGCAACTTACGCTGGCAAAGCTGGCATGGAAGGCGTGCCGATCAAGATGACGTTCGGACAGATGAGCGAGATCGGCTTCATGCTCGTCATGCCGTTGTTCTTTAGACGCCTCGGCGTGAAATGGATGCTGGCGATCGGCATGCTTGCTTGGGTTCTGAGATACGGCCTGTTCTCCGCCGCGTGGGGAGGTCCAGACAACAGCCAAATCTGGATGATCCTCGGGGGCATTGTTCTCCACGGAATCTGCTACGATTTCTTCTTTGTAACCGGTCAAATCTATACCGAGAAAGCTGCTCCCAAAGCAGTTCGGGCCCAAGCACAAGGCTTCCTGGTCCTCGTCACGCAAGGCATCGGGATGTTGATCGGAAACCAGCTCTTTGGACGCCTGGTCGATCACTACACCACCGCAGAAACAGAAACCTCGGCCGCGGTCATCGACTGGAAAACCGTCTGGATTTACCCCGCCGGCTTCGCGTTCGCCGTCCTCATCGTCTTCGTCTTGCTCTTCCGCGACAAAGCCGAGACGGCAGAATCTGAACCCGAATCATGACCATTCACGCAACCAAACCTTGAACCCTCTCACTACATTCTGGTAGCGTGTATCAAGACCCTCAATCACGATCTCAGCCCGGGCTGGACCATCCCAACCCGTCGAATCAGGAGCCCGCTATGACCGACCAATCACCGACGCCGAAGACACCAGCCATCCCCACCCGCCGCCAGTTCCTCGGTGCCACCGCACTCGTTGGAGCAGCGGCCGTCATCGGCTCGGCAGGCTCGAGCGCGAACGCCAAGACCACCAAGCTCGTCCCAGCGGTCAAATCCGGCCGCATCAACCGCCCCGGCCCCAATGACACCATCCGAATCGCCATCATCGGCACCGGCGGGATGGGCACCGGGCACGCATACGCGTTCTCAAGCTTCGCCGATCGCGGGCAGGCCGATGTCCAAATCGTCGCCATCGCCGATGTCTGCGACGAGCGCCGCGCAACCTGCCACGCCGGTCTCGCCGAGCGTCAGCCAGGCGTCGAAGTCATGCACACCCGCGACTATCGCGAGATCCTCGCCCGCGACGACATCCACGGCGTGGTCATCGGCTCCCCAGAACACTGGCACGCCCAACACGCCATCGATGCCCTGCATGCCGGCAAAGATGTTTATTGCGAGAAGCCAATGACCCTCCGCCTCGACGAGGGAATGGAAGTCCGCAAAGCGGTGCTCGCACACCCCGAGCAGATCTTCCAAGTCGGTACACAGATGATCATGCTGCCCAAGTACCAAGAAGCTCGCAAAGCGATCAAAGATGGCAAGATCGGCACGCCCATCTGGTCGCAGACTTCATATTGCCGCAACTCGCCCAACGGCGAATGGAACTACTACGGCATCAATCCCGAGTGGGAGCCCGGAAAGAACCTCGACTGGAACGCATGGCTCGGAAACCTCGGCCCGCAAGAATGGGATCCGAAAATCTTTGCCCGCTGGCGCCGCTACCGCGCTTACTCAACCGGCATCATCGGCGACCTGCTCGTGCACGTCATGACGCCCATGATCTTCGCACTCGATGCCGGCTGGCCAACCGAAGTCAAAGCGACCGCGACGCACATGATCGACAAGGACATGGAAAACCATGATCAGATCAACATGAACGTCGTGTTTGAGACCGGCCATACCATGGTTGTTGCCGGCTCGACCAACAATGAGGTCGGACTTGAAACCATGGTCCGCGGCAACATGGCCAACATGTATCTCAACGGCCGCCACGTCGATATCCGACCCGAACGCGCGTACGTCGACGACATCGACCGTGAAGAAATCAAGTGCCCCGACATCGGGAATGACCAGGACCAACTCCGCCTCAACTGGCTCGAGTGCATGCGTTCTCGTCAGCCCGCAGCCAGTAACATCGACCTCGCATCAAAGGTCATGGTCGCCGTCGACCTCGCCACACGCTCGGCATGGGATGGGCACGGCTACAAGTTCGACCCAGCAACCCTCAAAGCCTCAAGGGCCTGATCGGTATCCGCACCGTGACAAGGCCGGCCGCGACGTTCCGCTCTTTTCAAGCGATGGGCACACGATTCGAGTGCGTGCTCGGGGGGTTTGTGCGCCCGGTTGACTCTGCTGAAGCATCCGCGATCGCTGAGGCTATCGAGGAGCTCGTCTTAGACGAGCACCGAAGACTGTCCATCTTCGATCCAAATTCATGCATCAGCGAAGTCAATCGAACTGCTCGAACTCGACCGATCCTTCTAGATCCAGATCTGTTCGAGTTGCTCCAAAGATGCCTCGGCTACGCCTTCGAAACCCAAAGCGCGTTTGACATAACCGCCGGCTCGCTGATGCATGCATACGGATTCCGTCGCAACACCGCCGCTTTAACGAGCCAACAACCAAGCAGACCATTTGTGCTTGACCCGAAACAGAAAACGATCCACTTTCAATCAGATAGCACGTCGCTCGATCTCGGCGGCGTCGCAAAGGGTTACGCACTCGATCTTGTACTCAAAGAACTCACCGAGCATGGCGTGATCAACGCACTCATTCATGGTGGAACGTCATCTGCAACTTCGATCGGGTGCGCTCCCGATGGAGAACCTTGGCGTGTCCGCCTGTTTTCCGACGATCCGCTTTCACCGACGATCGAACTCGTCGATCGGTCACTTGCCTGCTCTTCCTCCCGCGGCCGCACGGCGGACGGACACGGGCACATCATGAACACCCGAACCGGTCAGCCCGCAGCCGGCGTCGATGCCGCATGCGTGCTTGGCGCTTCGGCAGAAACCTGCGAAGCGTGGTCCACTGCACTCGTTGTTGACGCTCAACTTGCTCGACTGCTCCCGGTAGGATACGAGGCCCATGTTCTGATCGCCGGCCAATGGCACTTCCACCAAGACCCATCCGTAACCACGATGAACCCTCGCAATGAGACACTGACCCATGCCTGATCCTTCTTTTCCCGATCTCGACCGCCGCACCTTTCTGACTCAGGCTGCAGGCTCTGCTGCTGCCTTCGCGATTGTCCCCGCAGCACTTGGAGCAATCCCGGCGTGGTCGCACAGCGAAGCACTCCGCGTCGGTGTCGTCGGGGCAGGACGACAGGGCAGGGCTGCACTCGGAGAACTCTCCAAGATCGATGGCGTCACCGTCGCCGCCATCTGCGATTCGGATGAGCGTCGCTTGTCCTCTGGGCTCCGAAGAGCATCGGGCGCCACCGGATTTGCGACTGTTGACGAGATGCTCAAATCCGGCGCCATCGACGCAGCCGTCGTTGCCACGCCAACCCACACCCACAAAGCCGTCGCCCAACAGGTCACAGCTGCCGGCAAACACTTGTACTGCGAATGCCCGCTCGCCCACACCCGTGAAGACTGCTCCGCGATCGCCCAGGCTGCTCGCGCTTCAGGCGTCGTCGCCGCCGGCGGATTCCAAGGGCGATCCAACCCCGTCTATCAACTCGCCCGCGGCTTCTTTAAGTCCGACTCCGTCCGCGATCCCGTCGCATACCGCGCCCAGAATCACGAGAAAACAAGCTGGATCTCTCCCGCACGCGAAGCCGACCGCTACAAGCTTCTCAACTGGAAACTCGACCCCGAACTCAGCCTCGGCCTGGCCGGCGAACTCGGCGCTCAGCAGTTCGATGTGTTTCACTGGTACACCGGCCGGTACCCCACCCGTGTCTCGGGCATGGGCTCGGTAAGAGCGTGGAAAGACGATCGCAAGATCTCTGACTCCATCGCGCTCACCCTGGGATTCGAAGACGGTACCGCATTGCAATACGGCGCGACCATCGGAAACTCATACGAAGGCACCGCCGAATACTTCTACGGCACCAACGCCGCGATCAAACTCACATGGTCGCACGGCTGGATGTTCAAGGAGTCCGACGCACCGACGCAGGGCTGGGAGGTCTACGCCAACCGCCAGCAGTTCCACAACGACGAGGGCATCACACTCATCGCCGGCGCCACCCAACTCGCCGAACAAGGCAAACTCAAAGACGGTGTTGGCCTGCCCTACTCATCACTGTACTACGCCCTCGCTGATTGGATCAGCGCCATTGACTCCGGCGGTACGCCCGCGTGCACCATCGATGAAGCAGCACGCGCCACCGCGGTCGGCATCGCAGCCAATCAAGCAGTCGTCTCGGGCAACACCATCGATATCGATCTCAGCTCGCTCTAATAATCGCACGAGGCAGCCCGCTTGAAACTCCACGAACTCCACGTATTCACTCGTCTCGGCATCGCACTGCTTGTCGTCATATTGCTCGGCGGCTACGTGGTCTCAGGGCTGCATATGAAGTGGCACTACGACAGCCGCGACGGCATCGACGGTCTCAGCATCAATGACATCAAGGGGCACTACCACGGCGTGCAGTCGCCATCACCCCTGATCGCGGCGCTCGAATCCGGCCATCCCGACGACCTCCCGGAGCCGGACCGCAACGCATTGCTCGAATGGCTTGCCAGCGGCTCAAACTTGTCCGAGGGGTATGACGATCTCGATCTCGGCGATGAAGCCCCCGCAGAAATCATCGCCACGTTCTGCCTCGACTGCCACAGCCGAGGCGCTTCCGGACAAGACGCCTATCCCCAAGTATCACTCGAGTATTGGGATGACATCCAGCCCATCGCATACGCCACCAACATCACGCCCGCCCCAAAGGAAATCATCGCAGTCAGCCAGCACACCCACGCCCCAACGATGGCAGTCATCCTCCTCGTGCTCGCGCTCCTCGGCGGTATGACCCGCGCGACGCGATTCATCATCGGAGGCATCGTTCTGGTCGGCGCGCTCGGGCTCCTCGGCGACATGTCCGCATGGTGGCTCGCACGAGGCAACGAGAACTGGGTCTACCTCATCGTCGTCGGTGGATTCATGTACGGCGCCTCAACGACGCTCGTCGGGATCGCAGTCATCCTGGATTGCATAATCCCGGCACCCAAAACCGCTGAATCGAACCCAAACTAAAACAACGTATCAGCCCTCGTCGCGGACCCGCTCGAGCAGCTTTCGCGTCGCGATCGATCCCGCACGCGGATCCAACCCACCGCCTTCATACTCCACACCGATCCAACCGCGATATCCCGCAGCCTTCACGACCTTGAGCATTTTGGCGTAGTCCGTCCGGACTTCATCGCCGGCATCATTGAACTCATACGACTTCGCACTCACTGCTTTGGCGAATGGCATCAACTCTTCCACCCCTTGGTACCGGTCATACCACGCGTCCGCTTCATCCACGCGAGACCAGTCCATGCAGAAGTTACCAAAGTCGGGCAGCGTCCCAACGCGCGGGTGGTCGACCATCTTCATCACACCGGCCAACCACGCGCCGTTCGAGCTCAGCCCGCCGTGGTTCTCGACGAGCACGTTCAGGTTGTACGGGTCCGCGAGTTCACAAAGTGAATGCAGTCCGTCCGCTGCGAGTCTTTGCTGCTCTTCCCACGTTCCGGAACTTGCTGCGTTCACCCGTATCGAGTGGCAACCCAACTGCTTGGCAGCCTCGAGCCACTTCTTGTGATTCATCACCGCAACGTTCCGCGCCGACTCACTCGGATCACCCAAGTTGCCTTCGCCGTCGCACATAATCAGCAACTGCTCGACACCAGCATCCGATGCCCGCTTGTTCATCTGATCCAGATAGCCGATGTCTCGAGCTTTGTCTTTAAAGAACGCATTGACATATTCAATCGCGTCAAAGCCCATGCCCTTTGCTTCACTCGCAAAGTCGAGATTTCCGATTTCGTCGGCGTACAGCAGCTTGTGTAACGACCATTGAGCGAGAGAGATTTTGAACCAGTGACGATCACCAGCCCCAAAGCTCGATGCCAACGCTGGGGCACCGACGAACATTCCGCCTGCTAACCCAGCGCCAATCGCGGTCCGTTTTATCGCCTCTCGACGCGTGATTTCTTGTTCGTTCATGCCCGCAGTGTACCGCAGACTCACGCCGAGGCGAAACGATCTATCACTGAAACAAACCGATCAATCTCATCCACGCTGGTCGTCGGCCCCGGCGAGGCACGAACCGCACCTTGAGGTGCGGTACCAATCGTCTCATGCACCAGCGGTGCACAATGCACGCCCCCACGCACCGCGATATCTTCCTCAGCGTCCAATCCGGCCGCCAAATCACGGGCCGCCACGCCGCCCATGTTGAACAGCACCACCGGTGTGCGCCCCACTGTATCGGCCAACCCGTACAGCTTGATATTCTTGACTGAAACAAGCCCATCCAGAAGCCGCGCAGTCAACGCCATCTCGTGATCGTGGTGCGATTGCGTCTTCGCTTCGATCGCCGCCAGCAAACCGGCAAACCCGACCGCGTTCGATGTCCCAGCTTCGAGCGCGTCGGGCAACTCCGTCGGCATTTCCAATCCCGGCGCGACCGCCCCAGTACCCCCGCGCCGTTCGCAGAACACACGCGATCGCGTGCAATCATCCGGATACGCGCGCTCCGACACGTACAAAGCACCAGTCCCGGTCGGGCCACGCAATCCCTTATGACCGGCGATTGCAAGCAGATCGATGTCCAAAGCTTGTACATCGATTGGCAGGTGCCCCACCGTCTGGGCCGCATCTACCAGCATCAGCGTATCTGGGTTTTTCGCACGCACACCACGCACGGCCGAATCAACATCCTGAATCGTTCCAAGTGCGTTCGATGCATGCGAAAGACACGCAACAATCGTCCGCTCATTCACTGCCGCCGCGAACTCCGCCGGATCGATCCGACCCTGCCCATCACACGGCACCACGGTCGCATCGATCAAGCCATCCTTTGCATAACAAGAAAGCGTTCGAAGCACCGCGTTATGCTCGATCGTCGTCATCACCGCGTGCGGCTTGGTATCAGAACAAGCCCGCATCGCGCCCCGGACCACACCATGCACCGCGAGATTGATCGAGTCCGTGCAGCCGTGCGTAAGAACCACTCGCTTCGCAGATGAAGCGTTGATGATCTCTGCGAGCTTGCTGCGGGAACGCTCGACGACCGACGCCGCATCCCGCGCCATCCGGTGACCACCGCGTCCCGGATTGCCCGCGTGCCGACTCAAAAAATCGCACATCGCGAGGGCAACTTCGGGCGGTTTGGGCCAACTGGTGGCCGCATTGTCGAGATACATGAGTTCGGTTGGCATGGAGCGAGATTATACAGATCTCTGCCTGTCAAATCGTACAGATTCGACCAATGGGGCAAAGCAGCCACTTTCCCAAACACCCCCAGCGTCCCATCATCCCAGCGCCTGGTGCTGCTCCACGGTCACTTTGGTGTATGCGGGGAAAAACCCCATACGCAGGGCATTCCGCTCGGTCGCGATGCCCGGCTTCGACTCGATGCACGCGACGCTCGCACCACGAGCTTGGGCAATCCTCAATCGCTCGAGGATCATGCCCGCCTGAATCCCTCGGCGCTGATGGGTCTCGCAGACACTTGCCGAAAACAGACCCGCGACCGCCCGCCCACCAGTCGGCCGAGAGACCTCCGCTGCGCTGGCACCCACCAAAACTTCTTCATCGAAAGCGCCCACGCAAAACACCCCTTCCTGCCGAGCCACCGTGCTCATCGCAGCGATGTCATCACGATGCTTCTGAGAGCCTTGGTCGTTGAAACCATCACTCAACAAAGTCGCCCAAGCCTCGACCGCGCCCGCATCGAGCGGGTCCACCAGTCGCATTGCGATGCCATCCGGCAATGACGGAGCGGCGTTCAAGCCGGGATCATCAAGCCCGAACGCCCAGCAAGTCAGAAACTCTGTGATCGCAAACCCACGCCTTTGCAAGCCACGAACGAGCGAGGCGTCCACATATGGACACATCTCGACGGCCGGTGGATGGCCTCGCGCCCGGTAGAACGCCACCATGTCATCAATCTCGTCTTCGGACACCCCACCACCAAGCCCGATCCCCCGCGCCCGATTCAACCATGACCCTGAAGGCCCGCTGCACAGCATCCCACCCATCGCCGGAACAGACTCATCCGCGATCATCGCCACCCCATGAGACTGGCGACGCTCTTCAAGACGTGCGATTTCAATCGGCTCGAAACGCAGAGCACCGGGCTTTGGAGCAATCTTTGCCATCGCTGCATCCTATCCTGACTCCATGACGACCTACCGATGGCAAGTTCTCCGCGCCGGCACCTTCCTCCTTGATGGAGGCGGCATGTTCGGCGTCATCCCCAAGGTCGTCTGGTCACGCTCGGTCCAAGCCGATGACAAGAACCGAATCCAGGTCAGCCACAACTGCCTGCTTCTCGAATCTTGCGAGAACGACCCCGCACTCGGCCGCCCCCGACGCATCCTCATCGAAGCTGGCACCGGCGACAAACTCGACGAAAAGATGTCCAAGATCTTCGGGCTCGATGGTCGAACCATCGAGAAAGCGGTCATCGAAGCGGGCGTCCACCCCAACGAAATCGATCAGACCATCGTGACCCACTTGCACTTTGATCACGCGGGCGGGCTGACCCGCCGGGTCCGCAACGACGAATCCCCCCACTGGGAAATCAACAAGGAAGGCGTCGCATCAGGCGATGCCAAAGCGATCCGCTTTACCTTCCCAAACGCCGAACTCGTCGTCCAGCGTCGCGAGTGGGTCGACGCCCGAAACAACGACTCGGTGATGACCAAGACCTACTACCGCGATCACATCTTGCCATTCGAAGATGAGTCGCTGACCCTCCCCGACGGCCGACAACGCCTCCGCCCGATCGACTCGCCCCGTCCGTTCCCGCTCAATCGAAAACCATCGCGAGATGAACTGCCAAAGACTTCGGTCGATGATCGCACCACCGAAGTCGCGCCCGGCGTCGGCGTGTTCCTTGTTCCCGGTCACACTTGGGGGCAGCAAGGCGTCCGCTTCCGCGACACCGATGGCAACGAGATCGTCTTCACCCCAGACCTCATGCCAACACGCCACCACGTCGGCCAAGCCTACAGCCTGTCCTACGACGTCGAACCGTTCACCGCGATGGTGACCAAAAACTGGTTCTTGAAAGAAGCCGCCGAAAAGAACTGGCTGCTCGTTCTCGATCACGAACCGGGCGATCCGCTTTGTCGCGTCCGCGCCAATGACCACGGCTGGTACGATCTCGTTGACGCGAATGCCTAGGCGTTTGCAGTCGTCCGACCGGCCCACCCGTACAACATCTCGGCAACCCCCGGGAGCACCGCTTCGGCTTCAACCAACTCGGTACGCCAGAGCCTTGGATATTCGTACACGATCCATCCGCGGTAGTTGAGCTCTTTGAGCTTGCCAACGAACGCCTCGATCGGCAACGTGCCTTCGCCAAGCGGCACCGGACGCCCGTCTTCGGCGATATCGCCGATGCGCACAATCTCCGTTCCATCGATGATCGAACCGATCGCGTCCATCGGGCACTCGCCCTCTTGCACCGCTGCCAACACGCTATAGCTCATCGCCAAATGCGGACGCCCGACCATGTCGTGCAGCTGTTTCAAATCTGCAGCCCGTGCGAACGACCCCGAGTTTTCAATCAACACTCGTGTGTTGGTGTTCCTTGCCGTCTGCGATGCGAGCGCGAGACGTTCGCTGACCCGTCTCCATCCCCACGCTGCCGGTTCACCTGCGCCGAGGCGCTCACCGAACACGCGCACGTGGGCGATGCCCGCTTCTGCTGCTTGTTCAACAGCGGCCTTGGTTTCGGGCACGCCGATCTCTTCACTCTGGAACAACCGTCCCACCACCGGCGGCCAGACTTGCTTGTCGAACGTAATCCCGGTCGCCAACCCCACGGGATCGACCCCCGCGTCCTCGAACAAGTCATGGAGCTGTCCGGCGTTAATCGCCATCGGATCACATGCGAACTCGGATGCCCCAACGCCCTTGGGTGCGAGACGCATCTCCAGCCCTTGGAAACCCCAGCGGGCGGCCGACGCGATGGCGTCCTCGACACTGAGTTCCGGGCAACAGACGGTTGAAAAAGCGATCTTCATGGTCGATTCCTTCGGTATGCCCAAGTGTAGCGGACGCAGACACGTTCGGTTCCGCCCGCCCCTACGCTCTTGGCATGACCCGAGAGATCGAAGCCGGCATCCACACCGACCTGAAAAATGAGATGACCTATTCAGGCTATCTCGGGCTGGACACCCTCCTCGCCAGTCAGCACCCCCGGTCGGACCACCACGACGAGATGCTGTTCATCATCATCCACCAGACCACCGAGTTGTGGTTCAAGCTGGTGATCCACGAACTATCAGCCGTCCTCGACCACATCGACAACGATGAGCTTGAATCCGCGTTTAAAATCCTCGCACGTGTCAAACACATCTTTAGCCAGCTGATCGACCAATGGTCTGTCCTCGCGACGCTTACGCCATCGGAGTACATCCAGTTCCGCGACAGCCTTGGGCACGCGTCGGGGTTCCAGAGTGTTCAGTACCGCACGGTTGAGTTCTTGCTGGGGAACAAAGACCCGCGGATGCTCAAGGTTCACGCCCATGACCCCGTGGCAACCAAGCAGCTCACCGACGCCCTGAATGCCCCCGGCATCTATCGATCGTTCTTGGCCCACCTCGCCCGCCGAGGCATGCCGATCCCCCAAGAAGTTCTCGACCAAGACCTCACCTCCGTCCACACCCCTGATCCTCGCGTGACCGCGGTCTTTAAGACCATCTACACCAATACCGCCAAACACTGGGACGCATATGAGATGTGCGAGAAACTCGTCGATCTTGAAGAACAGGTCGCCCTATGGCGCTTCCGGCACCTTAAAGTTGTGATGCGGGTGATCGGCTTTAAGACCGGCACCGGCGGCTCGTCCGGAGCCAACTTCCTCCGAAAAATGGTCGACCATCAGTTCTTCCCCGAACTCTGGGATGTCCGAACGGAGTTGTAACCATGGGAACAATCCAGACTATCCGAGCAGCGGTCGATCGCATTGGGCCTGGTCCGCTCACCGAGCCAGCGGTCGTTGAGCACCTCCACCCGCTGTTTCGCCGCACCCTCGAACGCGACGCTGGCACCAACGAGATCTATCTCGCCAATCACTCGCTGGGGCGTCCCCTGGACGCCTCGGCTGACGACGTGCGCGAAGCGATGGACCTCTGGTACACCGATTTGGATGCCGCTTGGGGCCCGTGGCTGGATGAACGCGACGCATATCGCGCCCGAGTCGCGCGCATGATCGGTCGGGCCGATCACAAGGCCGTGGTTCCCAAATCGTCGGCGGCCCAGGGCATCCGGGCCGTCCTCAACGCGCTCCCCAGCCAATGCCCACGGGTCATCGCGACCGGTGGCGAGTTCGATTCCATTGACTTCGTCCTTCGGGCCTACGCCCATCGAGGCCGAGCTCGGGTGAACTACGTTCCGTGCGCTGCGGATGCCCGATTTGACGCCGATGTCATCATCAACAAGATCGAACCCGGCACGGAGTTGGTCGTGGTCAGCCGAGTAATCTTCTCGACTGGCCAAGTGGTCGAAGGCATTGAACGCATCATCGCCCGGGCCAAAGAGATTGGTGCTCGGGTGCTGATAGATGCATACCACTCCGCCGGCGTGCTGCCCGAATCAATGGACGACCTCGGCTGCGACGCCATGATCGGGGGGAACTACAAGTACACCCGCGGGATGGCGGGCGCGTGCTGGCTTGCACTCGCCGACTCCATGCTCGGACCGGCGGGCGTGCCTGAAGATGATCGCTCGGCCTCCATCGATACTGGATGGTTCGCCAAAGCAGAGCCCTTTTCTTACAAACGCTCCGACCTGCCTGAGTATGCCGCTGGCGGCGATGCGTGGCTCGAAGCGACCCCCCCAATCCTAACCTATTACCAAGCACGGGCCGGTCTGGAGCTCACCCTCGCCCTAGGAGTCGAGAGGCTCCGCACCTATTCCCTGGGGCAGATCGAGTTCCTTCGAAACGAACTCCACAGCCGGGGCGTCCAGACCCAGCTCATCAACTCGACTCCGAGTGCCCACGGCAACTACCTGCTGATCCCAGCTGAAAACGGGCCGGATGCTTCGGCCCAGCTCAAAAAAGCCGGTGTGAACTCCGATGCTCGCCCCAGCCCCGCCGGAAAGCCCTGGTTCGTGCGATTGTGCCCGGATCTGCTCAACACCCAAGACCAGCTGAGCACCGCCGCCGATCGCGTCGCGGGCGTGCTCGCCCCGAGTTCCGCCAGCTGATTGGAATGCCGTGAGCAACCGACCCGATGCTTCGGTCTCCGAGTCAATCCTCGCGGCGTGCGAGGAGATGGGATTCGCCCTCGCTGGCATCGCTGATACCCGCCCGAGCGATCGGCGGGATGAACTGTTCGCGTGGCTCGCCGAAGACAAACACGGCGAGATGGGTTATCTCCAAGACCACGCCGAACTCCGAACCGACCCGAGCAAAGTGCTTGAAGAGGCCCGATCGGCGATCCTTGTTGCTGACCTTTATGCAGCCCGAGATGACAACCAAGACACCCTACTGGGGCCCGGCGAAGGACGCATTGCCAGATACGCCCGGGGCAAGGACTACCACCATGTCCTTAAAAAACGCCTGATCAAACTCGCGGACCGGTTCCGCGCGGAACAACCGACAGGCGAGTTTCGGGTCTTTACGGATACCGCCCCAGTAATGGAACGCGAGCTCGCGCTGCGAGCCGGGCTCGGCTGGATCGGCAAGCACACCCTCATGATCCATCCCAAGGTTGGCAGCTATTTCTTGCTCGGCGGGATTCTGACCACGCTCGACCTGACCGCACCCAAAGACCAGACCATCGAGACCGACCATTGCGGTTCTTGCACCCGCTGCATCGACGCATGCCCCACCGATGCGATCACACCATACTCGGTCGACGCCCGGCGATGCATCAGCTACCTCACCATCGAGCACCGGACCGCCATTGCACCGGCGTTGCAGAGCAAAATGGGCGAATGGATCTTTGGCTGCGACATATGCCAGGAGGTCTGCCCGCACAACTCGCCCCGCGACGAAGTGCCGGTAGGCAAACAGCCCAATCCGGCGTATCAGTCCGAACGCGATCGGTTCGATCTTCTCGAAGTACTCGGATGGGATGAAGATGCCAAGAGAAACGCGTTTCAAGGCAGCGCTATGAAACGAGCAAAGCTCGACATGATGCAGCGCAACGCATCGATCGCGATCAAAAACGCAAAGAACCGCCCCGGATGATCAGGCGTCTTCGCGACTCGGTTCGCGGAACATCAAAGGCACCGCCAACGCGATGACGATGCCCGGCCCGAGCCACATCCCTTCGCGCTCGATGAATCCCATCCAGTAGAACGGCATCGCAAGCACGCACGCGCCGATCCAGGCTGCGTGCGTGGATTGGCGGCGACGCGGGATCATCCGCGCCCAGACATACACCGGGAACACCAAGCCATACGCGCCCAAAAAACAGCGATAGACGATCTCGCCCGCACTCATGTCCGCATGCTTTGGCAAACCAGGCACGATGAGCCCTACGACGCCCGCACCGATGCAGCACAGCAACGCCGCGGGCACTGTGTAGGGATCCGCCCACAATCCGCGTCCGCGGGCCTCATCGCTGAGATCTTCCTCAGCGTCAACACCGCGCGGTGCAAAGAGGCGATCTGAGTGGACACGAACAGTGAACACCCACTGCGCGATCATGTGGAACAGGATGGCTGCCCCTGCCCATGGCGCCGCAGACGGCGCCGCCCGACCTTCAAGCACCGCGATCAACGGCCCGGCATACAGCGCGGTGAGCCCGATCATGATCGGGAAGAACAACCAGAACCCCAATCCAAATGCGACACGCCCGCCGGTGACGCCGTTCGTCTCTCGACGAGCAAGCAGGAACGTGAGGTCGAGATACGGGCAGAGCATGAATCCAAACACACAGACCGGCATCAGCCACATCGCGGCTGAGGGATGCGTCGGCTGGGCGATCATCGCGTTCGTGGTTGGCTCGAGTGCATCGGGCATCATGAACACCGCGACGAATACGGCGAGCCCGATGACCCACAACGCCGCCGCGGCCCGAGGGGCAGCGCCGCCTCGCACGATTCGACCTGAGCTGATCGCCCACGCAACGCCGGTCGCGGCGGCCACCATCAACCATGTATCGTCAATCGGGAACGCGTCTCGCACAAAGGATGCGACCCACGCGAACCAGAACACATGGAACGCCAGCGTGACGATCGAGAAGACACGGGTCATCCATCCGTGCTCTTCGATAATCGCAACCGCGGCTTGGGGTGACCGGAGCACAAAGCCCATCGCACCCGCGCCGATGACGTTGGGTAAAAAGAACACGACGTATCCCATCACGCCGGAGTCTCGCAGCAACAACGCGGGCAAGAACATCCCGATGCACCACGTCCAAGAGCACGCGAGATACAGCCCCCAAAGGACCGGGGGGTGCGTCGATCGGACCGGTTGTTCAAACGCGGAAGTGTCGGTCATTGTGCAGTCTGTAGCTTGGGCGAAGCGCTCAGGAACGCGTCCGGATTAGGAGCGGTAGTTCCGACCTTTGTTTTTCTGATGCAGCTTTGGCGTGACGTGGAACGTCGCGGTGCAGTTGCCCACACGCTTCTCGCGTCCGCCGAGTCGTTCTTTGAGCGTGCGTTCACTCTTTGGCTTGTTCTGAATTTTCTTGCGTTCGGACTTGGAGTAACTCGGCACAAGCTGAACGATTTCCATATCCAGGGTGACGTTGAACTCGTCGCCGGTTTCGATCAACTTGGCAACATCTTCACGCGGCGAGATTCGGTACTCGGCGGGTCCAAAGCAAGGACGCTTGAACGTGTACTCGAGATGCTTGCACACGACGGTGTAGTCAGCACCAGCAAAGCCAAACACGTATGACCCGCCCGCGATCTCGGAGTTCCCCAAAAGCGCCGCGCCGGCCATGGCGTTGTACCAGTTCCGGTTGAATCGGCGGAATGGGAGGACCGCTCGGAACGTGTGGTCATCCACACGTTTCATGGTGATCCCCGATTTGGCCGCGTAAGGCAGCCAGATCATGGAGCAGATCCGGTTCCAAAAATTGTTTCGGGTACTCAACCGACTGACAAACGCATCGATGCGATCCATCAGGCTGGGTTTCGCGGATCGGGGCTTACTGTGACGAACCTCCGCGGGGGCTTGACCTGCCGATTCAGACGCAGCCGCAGATGGCGCATCAACTTGGTCGTGCGGTACGTCTGCTGGCTTCACGATGGTTTCGCCTGTCTGGTCCAATGCGGAAGATCATAGGGTGCCGTTCGGTTGCCCGCCCGATCAAGAATCAACGATCGAATGATCGACGAGTGGGCCTTCGGCCGAGATCGGAAGGGTGACAGAGAAGTCTGAACCAACTCCGGGAGTCGAATGCACTTCGAGCCGCCCGCGATGGGCCTCAGCGATTCGGCGGGCGGTCGGGAGTCCAAGCCCGCTGCCCCCAGCCCTGGTCGTGTAGTAAGGCCGAAATATCTTTTCAACCGTCTCTGGGGGCATGCCCGGCCCCGTATCAATAACGTGAATCCGGGCAGAATCGACGCCGTGATCATCACATCGTTCGGCACGAAGGATCAGATCCCGAGTGCCCCCCTCATGGGTCTCCATCACTGAAACCGCGTTAAGCATGAGATTGAGCAATGCCTGTTTGGTATTGGCACTATCGATACGTGCGAGGATTTGCTCGTGCGGCGGTTCGATCCGCAATCGCACGCCCGATGCACGAGCTTGAGGATCAAAGAAATCGCCAAGCTCATCAAGCAGGACTCCGATGTCGGTCTGCGCGAATGACAACCTTAACTCGCCGGCATATTCCAAGAAGTCGGAGAGAATTCCCCGCAACCGTTCGGTCTCTTGACGCAGCGAACCGATTCTGCGGCCGAGCCGACCGGCGTCTTGCTCGGGCAGCCCAAGGTCTGCGATGGCCTCTTGCAACAGCTGGGCATTGAGACCGATGGTTGAGAGCGGGTTCTTGATCTCGTGTGCCAGCCCGCCGGTCATCGAACCGATCTCGGCCATCCGTTCAGCGGACCTGGCCCGTCGCTCTGCGACCCGAACCCGAGCAACCGCCCGACGAACAATGACACGTGACGCAACCACACCGATACCCGCGCCGAGCAACAGCCCCGCACCAAGTCCGATCAGCAGTGAAGTGTCCGCCGTCATATGTGATTGTTGGCAGGCGACACCTACCGAGGGGAATCAGCGTCGCGGTGTCCGCGAATAGGTTCGACGGGGAACCACAACCTCAGGCGATTCTTCGTCCGTTGGAACATGCACGACACGGGTTGATCGCCAACCCTTGTCAGACTTTTCTGCGTCGTAAACGACCGAACTTCCATCGCGAAGAACACGGAAACCGTCACCCTCAATCACCGTAAAGTGAACAAAGATGTCTTGGCCTTCTGGACCAGTGATAAAGCCGAAACCCTTCCGTGGGTCAAACCATTTCACCTGCCCCTGTATTTCGCTTAACGTTGTCGGGCTGCCAGACATAGGTCATCCCCAAAATACAAACAGACTTTGGTCAAGCACGTCTCCCCACGAGTCGTTTCGACCGAAACTACATTCTCTAGGTTACCAGAACCTGTTGGAACGTCAAACACCCCCGGGCGAGGCCCGGGGGTGTTGTTGATAACTTAGGATATCTGGGGAGAATGGCCCACCCGTGTCACCGATTGTTACTCGGTTGCAGCAGGCTCTTCACGGCGGGGACGATCACCCCGTCCGCGACCGCGACCACCGCCGCCGCGTCGCTCGCCATCACCATCGCCACGCTCGGGACGTTCGCCCCGCTCGGCACGTTCAGCTTCGCGCTGCTCGGGGGAGAGTGCTTCCTTGCGGCTGAGCTTGATACGACCTTGGTCATCAACGAGGATGACCTTGACCTTAATCATGTCACCAATCTTGACGACATCCGAAACCGCTTTGACGTAGCCGTCGCCGAGTTCGGAGATGTGGCACATGCCATCGGTGCCGGGCGCGATTTCGATGAAGGCACCGAAGTCCTTGACGCTGACAACCTTGCCTTCATAGATGGTGCCGGGCTTGACGTCTTCGCACAGTGCGCCGATCTCGGCCTGTGCGCTTTCGACGGACTCAGCATTGGGGGACGAAACCAAGACGGTGCCGTCGTCCTCGACGTCAATGTTGACGCCGTACTTGTCCTGGAGGGCGCGGATGGTCTTGCCTCCGGGGCCGATGAGCTTGCCGATCTTGTCGACTTCGATGTGGAGTTGAAGCAGACGCGGTGCGTAGCGGCTGATTTCCTCACGGGGAGCGGGGAGGACCTTCTCCATCTGATCGATGATGTCAAAGCGGCCGGTCTTCGCCTGGGCGAAGATCCGCTCGACCTGATCCATGGTCAGGCCGCGGGCCTTGAGGTCGAGTTGGATGCCGGTGATGCCATCGCGTGTGCCCGAGACCTTGAAGTCCATGTCGCCGAAGAAGTCTTCTTCGCCGATGATGTCGGTGACGAAGACCTCCTTGGTGTTGGCTTCGTCGGTGAAGAGCCCGACCGAGATGCCCGCGCAAGTGTTGGCGATCGGGACGCCTGCGTCCATGAGCGCCAGGCAGCCGCCGGTGACCGAAGCCATCGACGACGAACCGTTCGATTCGGTGATGTCCGAGACGAGGCGGATGGTGTATGGGAAGTCTTCGGGGCTGGGCAGCACACCGAGCAGCGAACGCTCGGCCAAGGCGCCGTGCCCGACTTCGCGACGACCCGGGCCCATGATGCGCCCGGCTTCGCCGACGCAGAAAGGCGGGAAGTTGTAGTGCAGGTAGAACTTCTTGGAGTACTCGGGCAGCAGGCCGTCGACGATCTGCTCGTCCTTGCCGGTGCCGAGGGTGCAGGAGACGAGCGACTGGGTCTCGCCGCGCTGGAAGAACGCCGAGCCGTGGTTGCGTGGGAACATGCTGACCTGCATGTCAAGGGGGCGGATTTCCTCGGGCTTGCGGCCGTCGGCGCGGATGCCGCTCTCGACGATCAGCTTGCGAGTGATCTTCTTCTCGAGGGTGCGGAAGGCTTCGCCAGCTTGCTTGCGGGCGGTGCGGGTTGCTTCGGCGACCTCGACATTGCCATCGATCTTTTCGGCGAAGTGCTCGTTGAGCATCGCCTTCTTTATCTCGCCGACCTTGGCGCTGCGTTCCGTCTTGCCCTTGATCTGGCGAGCTTCGGTGAGTTCTTTTTCGCAGGCAGCTTTGACCTTGGCCATGACTTCGTCGGGAACGACGTTCATGTGGTCGCCGAGACGCTTCTCGGGGTTGCCCATTTTGGAAGCCAGCTCTTCGATCAATTCGAGGATGGGCTTGATGCCCTCGTCGTAACCGAACTTGATCGCTTCGAGCACGTCGGCGTCTTCGACTTCAGCGGCGCCGACTTCGATCATGTTGATGCCGTCTTTGTGACCGGCAAGCACGAGATCGATATCCGAGTACTCGAGCTGCGACACGGTTGGGTTGATCAGGTACATCGCTCCGTCATCGGTGAAGATGCGGCCGACACGGACCGTGGCGAGCGGGCCTTGGAAGGGCGCGTCCGAGATGGCGAGCGCCGCGGCGGCGCCGGTGCCGGCGATCACGTCGGCGTCATTTTCGCCGTCGTGGCTCATGACCCAGTTCTGCAGCTGGATCTCTTCGATAAATCCGTCGGGGAACAGCGGGCGGATCGGGCGGTCGATCATCCGCATGGTCAGGACTTCTTTTTCGTTCGGGGCGCCTTCACGCTTGCGGAAGCCTCCCGGGAACTTGCCGCCGGCGGAGAGCTTTTCGCGGTAGTCGACCTGCATTGGGAAGAAGTCCAGCCCGGGGCGGGGTGCCGCGCGGACCATGGTGGACATCACGGTGGTTTCGCCGTGTGAGATGAGGATGGCAGCGGTTGCCAGCTTGGCGACTTCACCGGTTTCTATCCGCATCATGCGGCCGCCGATTTCCTTTTCGACGACGATCTTCTGGGTTGTCATAACAAGTCCCTTTGTGCGCTTTGCACATGGTGTGTCGGGGCTGAGGAGACCCCGCTGCTTCGGCACCGAACGCCCGATGCGTCCGACCCGGAGCTCTACCGACATGGCGGGCCCGCCCTCACGGATGAGTGGCAGAAGGCGTGAGACAGATCCCGGAACGGTTTCCAACGTTGGGTCAGTTCTGTCAGAGCACACGGGCCGATCCCGTTTGTACGACTGTGCTCATTGAAGAGACCCGGACCGCTTGATCTGTCCGTCGCCAACTGCCGCTTCCGCGGGCCCGAAACGAAAACCCCGCGTGCCTGTCTGGCACACGGGGCGGAATGATTTACTTACGCAGGCCGAGCTTCTTGATGGTCGCTTTGTAAGCTTCCACGTCGGTGTTCCGCAGGTAACGGAGCAATCGGTTGCGCCGGGAGACCATCTGAACCAGGCCGCGCCGGTTGTGGGTGTCCTGCTTGTTCGCACGCATGTGAACCGCGACCTGAGCGATGCGGGCCGTCAGGATCGCGATCTGAACCTCGGGTGAACCGGTGTCCTTGCCATCGCGGGCGAAGTCTTTGATGATGTCGGTTTTCTTCTCGGGTGCGAGGGGCATGGCAGCCTCCTTTATTGCAGTCGCGAACGAGCGTGCCGGGAACATCCAGACAAGCATCGCCGCCGATCCCAGGAAGCAGGCGGCCAAACCGCTTGTTCCAAGGACGAGAAGCGTATGCCGAGAGACAGGTTGGGTCCAACTTGTGTGCGAAATGTGAATATGGGCAGTTTCCAGTTTTACGGCTTGAGTTAGGATTATGAAAGTGTGCTGTTAAGGCATCGAAGATGGCGTCATGCCACAGAGATACCGATGCCTCGTTATCGATCAAGAAACAGGAGAAGAGTCTGTCCGTGTACAACTCGCAGAGTCCGAACACGCCGCCCGGAAGCACTTTGAAATGCAAGGCCTGTTCGCAGGTGCGGCGTGCCAAGTGAAAGCACTTGCAGAGGCTCCCAGACCCAAAACTCAACAGGGATGAACATTCCGATCATTCTCATTCTGTTGACTTATTCAGGCATTGTCGCGGTCGGAATCTTGGTGGCTGCAATAGTCAGGCCCTTCGCTCCGGCATTGGAATGGTCGCTGCTGGTTCCGCTCACACTGATGACGATGAGCGTCCCGCACATCATCGTCCTGCGGCTGGCAAACAGAAACTTTCGAGCGGCCTCCGATCTCACACAACGGCTAGAAGATGTGCTCGAATCGCAATCGAGTCCATCGGGCGAAGCAACCACGCCTTCAAGCTAGCATGCACACATGGCAAACACCACGCACACGCCCACCCTGTCCCGCCGCGTCTCATCACTCAAGCCCTCCGTGACGGTCGGGCTGAATAACCGGGCCAAGGCGCTGAAGGCGTCCGGCGTGGATGTACTCAGCTTTGCCGCGGGCGAACCAGACTTCGACACGCCCCAGCCCATCAAGCAGGCCGCGATCGACGCGATGCTCGCCGGGCAGACCAAATACATGCCCACGCTGGGCGACATGCAAACCCGTGAAGCGATCGCCAAGAAACTCACCGATGAGAACGGCATCGCCGGGCTGACCGGCAATCACGTCGCGATCGGGACGGGCGGCAAGTATGTGCTGTACGCCGCGATGCAATGCCTGATCGATCCGCCTGCCGAAGGTGAGGCCCCTTGGGAGATGCTGCTTCCCGTCCCCGCGTGGGTCAGCTACGCGCCGGTCTGCCAGCTCGCCGGCGGCAAGGTCGTCGAACTCGACACCTCGCCCGAGTCGGGCTTTCGCATCGACCCCGAGCAGCTCCGCAAAGCCATCAACCCGCGCAGCCGCGTGCTGGTCATCAACTCACCGTCCAACCCCTGCGGCACCATGTACTCCGAAGCCGACCTCCGAGCCATCGCCCAGGTCGTTCACGAGACACGCGACATCGCGCCGAACTTGGTGGTGCTGACCGACGAGATTTACGAGAAAATTGTCTACGGCGGCGTCCCCCACTTCTCGATCGGCTCGGTCCCCGAGATCGCGGATCGAACACTGACCATCAACGGCATGTCCAAGGCGTTCGCGATGACCGGCTGGCGCATCGGCTACGCCGCGATGCCCGGCGAGTTCGGCGCCACCTTCATCAAGGCGATGGGCACGCTGCAGGGGCAGATCACGACGAACATCACGAGCTTCAACTACGCCGCGATCCGCGAAGCGCTGACGAACCAAGAAGTCGCCGGCACGGTGGGCATGATGCGCGACGCGTTCGCGTCGCGGGCCAAGTTGATCATGGGGCGATTGGCCGAGATCCCCGGCGTGTCGTGCGTCGAGCCGCAGGGGGCGTTCTACGTCTTCCCCGATGTCTCCGGCCTTTTCGGCAAGACGAGCCCCAAGGGCGCGAAGATTGATTCGGCCCTGGCGTTGTCCGAGGCCCTGCTCGACGAGGCCCACGTCGCGTTCGTCCCCGGCGAAGACTTCGGCGGCTGCGGCAAGAACCACCTCCGCATCTCCTTCGCCTGCAGCGACGACCAGATCAACGCGGGGATGGATCGGTTCGCGGGGTTTGTTGGATCAATCACCTGACCTCTTACAAGTACCGGGTGCAAGCACAGCGTGCTTGAGCATCCACCGAAGGCTCGCATCCTCGGCTGGCAAGACCCGCTCATTCATCTAGTTCTGGTGCGTCGCGATCGACACTCCGCCGAGCTGCCCGATCTCGATCCCATCGCTCAGTCAAGTCGTTGACTCGATTCCACCATTGCCGCTCGCCATCGATCTGGATCTTGTAGTAGATCAGCGGGAGCGCGATTCCACCAGCCAACATCGCCCACATTGTCAACGATCGCCCGGACGATGTCCACAGCCCATAGATGCCGCCGGCAGTGAAGCCCGCACCGATCACAACCATGAATGCGCCCAACAGCTCAAACGCCAGGTAAAACAGCAGCAGCGGCGTGAGCAGCAAACGGGCCAAACAGAAATGCGCGAACGACCAAAACTCGTCGCCAACGGCCGTCCAAAACGACCGTGGCCTGTGCGGAGTTGGCTCGTCCCATTTCATTCGACCGGTTGAGTTGCGGCTGATTCAGCCAAACTCAACTCCACCCCGCCGTCCTTCGCCTTGAACCCCACCCGCTGATCGCGGACCAGCACCAGCAGCGCGAGGAACAGGCCCACCATCTCCGGGCGGGTCTTGCCTTCCATCACCTGACCCAGCGAGTACTTCTTGCC
>JBGCEB010000010.1:0-111826 GCA_045106075.1 Phycisphaerales bacterium | reverse complement strand
GTAGAGGTTGGTAGACGCCACAGTACCCCGGAACGAGAAATCAAGATCAGTCACCCGGGCATGGGCCGACCCAGCTAGGACGGCGAGAACACAGGAAGTCGAAAGAACTTGCCGCGAGTTGAGAATTCGGGAATCTCCTTTTTGGTGCGTGGAACCGGATGGAAGCGGCCGTGTGCGAGAAACCGCTGAACTGGTTCATTCGAGCATGCCCCCCAAAGAAGGCTGCAACCACACATTTCTAGGGAAAGGCCCCATAAAGCCGTAAATAGCATCGACGGACCGGAATAGAGCGGAGAGTGCAAGTTTGCTTGCCGAGGGGAGACCGGGGGTCTATCGTTCCCGCTCGACCGGTCCCGAGGAACGGGCACCGTCGATCTCTTTGGAGCGAGCGATGAAGAAGGAAACCCACCCAACCTACTACCCCTCCTGCAAGGTGTACCACAACGGCGAGGTCGTCATGACCGTCGGCGCCACGGTACCCGAGATCAAGGTGGAAGTCTGGTCTGGCTCGCACCCGTTCTTCACGGGTAAGAGTGCGTTTATCGACGCTGCAGGCCGGGTTGAAAAGTTCCAGAAGAAGTTCGCTGGCAACTACTTCCAGGGCAAAAAAGGCAAGAAGTAAGCAAACGCAAGCTTACGATGAAATCGATTTTCGGACCCGTCGAGCCCACGCTCGGCGGGTTTTTTCGTCCAACGACGATCGGTTTGATCCTTTTCTTGTTTCAACGCTTGCAAGGGATCAGTGGCGCGGGATGCTGCGTATACGCTGCAGATAAGGCAGTTGAATGGCGTCCGTTCGAGCCGCATGCTGTCCGTCCGGGGTTCTCCCGGGTTGGTGCGTCTCTTGTTAGACGGTTGAAAATTAGCTCAGCGGTGCGGCATGCCGCCCGCCGGTCTGAGGACCTGGTTCGGAGCCTTCGTACGCTTCGAGACAGATCCCCCGATCGGACCCGCTGTCTGCTGTTGTTGATCGAGGAAGGAACAGAATGAAAATCGGAACTTTGACGTTGTCGGGTATTGCACTCTTGAGCGCCGCTGCGGGCAGCACGCTGGCCGCTCCAAGCCAACTGATCTCATGGAGCCCAGAGGAGCAAATCCCTGAGAGCATCGCAAGCCATCTCGTGCTTGAGCAGCACGTCATGGCCCGCTCGCTGCTCCAGATGCTCCCTATGGAACAGCAGGGCGCCATTATCGAACGCGGCGGGTTTGGTGCTGAAGACCGGGCCCACGCGCTGGCCAGAATGGATGATCCATCCGCACGCCGCGGCGTCATCGGCGTGCCCGCCGAAGCCGAGCTCGATATCAAGGACCCAGCGTTTCGTTCGACCATGACCGACGACCAGCTCGCCATGCTCGACGCAATGCAAGAGACGATCGAGGCTGGCAACATTCTTCCATTGGCCTGCTTTGCAGAGGATGTCGACCCCGCCTTCATCGCGGCAGTCCACAACCTGTTTAAGCGCTCGATCGCGACCAACGGCTCACGGTTCCAGGGCACCGATCGGTGGACCAGCACCGCAACCAACGGCGCCGGTATCTCGCAAGGCGACCCAATCACGATCACCTACTCATACGTTCCAGACGGAACGTTTATCCCCAATCTCGGGATTGGAGTTGGAAGCGGCAACTCGGTGCTCTTTAGCTTCTTCAATGGAATTTACGCAAACGACGAAGCAGACTGGCAGCCGTTGTTCGATCAGGTGTTCGCACGCTGGTCTGAGCTCATCGGGGTGACTTATGTGTACGAACCCAACGACGACGGGGTCAACACCAATAGCGCCCCCGGCGTGCTTGGCGTACGCGGCGATGTCCGTATCGGCGCGTTCAACCTTGCCAACGACACAAGCAACGGCGGCACACTCGCATACAACAACTTCCCAAATGACGGAGACATGATCTTCGACACGGACAGTTTCTACAACAATACCTCGACCAACTCACGCCGCTTTCGCAACGTTGCAGCGCACGAGCACGGGCACGGGCTCGGCATGTTCCATGTTTGCCCAATCAGCAACTCGAAGCTCATGGAGCCGTTTGTCACGACTTCATTCGACGGCCCGCAGCTTGATGACATCCTCGGCGGACAGCGTCGGTACGGCGACCTCTATGAGCCACAAAGCGATGACCCCAGCAACCCACCATCTCTCGGTTCACTCGGAGTCAACGACTTCGCGCAGCTGATGAACGTCTCGATTGATGACAACGGCGATGTTGACTTCTATCGGTTTACGCTGACCGGACCGGGCGAGATCAACATTACCGTCGCCCCGGATGCGGACGCCTATCTCCAAGGGCCTCAGACCCAGTTCTGCAATGGCGGTGCGTTGACTGATTACAACTCGATCCACGATCTTTCGATCGCGGTGTTCGAGGCGGCCCCTCCATTTAGCCCGATAGCTTCTGTGAACGCGACGGGTGAGGGTGAGTTCGAGAACTTGGTCGAGACCATTTTCACCCCCGGTGATTACTTGATCCAGATCTCGGGAGACAACACCAACAACATCCAGCGTTATCTGCTCCAGATGTTTGTTGGATCGGCAGGCAACTGCTCGGCAGCAGACCTTGCGGCACCGCTTGGCACGCTCAACTTCTTTGATATCTCGGCGTACATCTCGCTGTTCAGTGCCGGTGACGCTGCTGCCGATCTGGCGGCACCGTTTGGGACGCTCAACTTCTTTGACGTTTCGGCCTACATCACGATCTACAACCAGGGCTGCCCGTAAGCGAGCCTCGAAGTAAGTAGAGACCAACATAGAAAACCAGGCCGCAAGGTCTGGTTTTTTCATGGACGCCTCGAAACTACCGAGAACCCTAATACGGGTGAGGGCAACCCCCCATGAAGTATTGATTCCTTCATTTTCCGCATCAGGCGGGGTGTTTCTCGCGTATCTTGGTGCATCTTTGGAAGGGAGTTCCGCGCCTGCACGTGGCGGACACCTTTGTGGAACCCGGGAAGTCTCTCCGGGGGATGGGTCTCAAATCGCATCTGTCACTGCTCTTGTGGCTGCGTTGTGCCCCTGCTTGTGGATCAGTCCGCATTGACGCGGAAAAAGCTCGTGGAGATGGCCGGCTGTTCTGCTCGGCATCTCGAAACAAGAAAGGAACTCGATGAAGTCCTATTTGACTCAGATCGGATCAGCAACGCTTCTCGCCTGCCTGGCGGGAGTCGCTGTCGGTGCCGAAGGCATCTCAGTGAACGCAAACTCGGAAGAGCGCGTCCCCGAAGCGATCGCGCACCCAGAACTCCTTGGGCAGCATGAGATCGCGACGCGTCTCCTTTCAGTGATGCCAAAGGAGCACCGGAACGCGATCATCGCGGCGGGCGGCTTTGGCTCTGAATACTCCCAGCACAACTGCTCGGACGCTGAGCATAACTGCTCTGAAGTGAAGGCGCCTGAAGGAATGTCTCCTCGCGAGTTCGCCGACTCAATCATTTCCGACGAACTCAGCGAACGCATGACTCCGGTCCAGCGCCAGCTTGTCGAGGGCGTCGTCGCCGCACTTGAACGCAATGAGCAGCCTCCGGCTCTCTGCTTCGCTCCGGGCACCGATCCCGAGTACGCGTTCATGATTAACCAGCTGATCGAGTTTCCGCTTCAGATTGCGTTCCAGCAGACCGGTCGTTGGAGCTCCACGGCCGCGAGTGGCGGCGGGCTGTCGCAGGGCACCCCCACGGTCATTACCTATTCCTACGTGCCAGATGGAACCACCGTCCCGAACCTGATCGGGTTTAGCGGGAACTCAAACCTGCAAGCATGGCTCAACGGGATCTACGGCAGCCCCGCCAACTGGCAGCCAATCTTCGATCAGGTCTTTGACCGCTGGGCGGAGCTTATTGGTACCACCTATCAGTTCGAACCAAACGACGATGGCGTGACCCTCAACGGCGCGGGCGGTGTGCTCGGCGTTCGTGGCGATGTCCGTATTGCTGCCATCGCTCTCGACGGCAACAGCGGAACGCTGGCGTACAACAACTTCCCGAATGACGGCGACATGGTCTTTGACTCAGCCGACAGCTTCTACAACAACACCGGCGCCAACTCGCTCCGCCTCCGCAACATCATTGCCCACGAACACGGCCATGGTCTCGGTATGCTCCACGTGTGTCCCGCGGTGGGCACCAAACTGATGGAGCCGTTTATCTCGACCGCATACGACGGTCCGCAGCTTGACGATGTCCTCAACGGGCAGCGTCACTACGGTGATAACTTTGAGCCCCAAAGTGATGACCCGACCAACGCGCCGAACATTGGCACATTGGGCATCAACGATGTCGCGAGCGTGACCAACGTTTCGATCGATGATAACTCGGACATCGACTTCTATGAGATTACGCTCACTCAGCCTGCGCAGGTGATCTTCGCACTCGCACCAGACGCCGCGTCTTATCTGCAAGGCACGCAGACCCAGCAGTGCAACACCGGCACAAACACCAACTACAACGCGATCCACGACCTCCGGATCGATGTGTACCCCGAGAACAACCCGGGTGTGCCGTTGGCCAGCGCCGACAACACCGGCGTCGGTGGTTCAGAAGATCTCATCTTTAATGCCACATCCGCTGGCTCGTACCTGATTGGAATCTTCGGTGGCAACACCAACAGCATCCAGCGTTACAGCCTGTCAATTGGCACGATCGATCTACCGTTCCTCGAACCAGAGATCATCGCAACACCACCTGCGTCGGTTGACCCAGGCCAAACGACCACGTTCAACGTGACAATCAATCCACGAGACGACTCGATCAATGGCACACCGCAGCTGTTGTTCCGCGCCAATGGTGGATCGTTCAGTGCGTCGGACTTGAACTTTATTGGTGGCTCGACCTATACCGCCACTTTGCCAGCATCGGCATGTGGCGACAACCCGGAGTTCTTTGTCTCGGCAGTCGGTCAGGTCGGCGGAACCATCACCCTTCCTTCGGGAGGTTCTTCGGCTCCGTTCTCGGCATTGGTTGGCGAGATCTCCGTTGAGTTTGCTGACAACTTCCAGTCCAATCAGGGCTGGGGCGTCACCGGCGATGCGAACGGTGCTGCCGAAGGCGAGTGGCAACGTGCCGTCCCAGGTGGCGACGGCTCGCGTGGCGATGCTCCTGATGACTTCGATGGTTCGGGCTTTGCGTATGTGACCGGCAACGGCGGCGCGGGCTCAAACACCGATGTGGACGGCGGCCAGACCATTCTGACCTCGCCCGCCATCGATCTCTCCATGAGCCCCGACGCAGTCGTTTCGTACGCACGCTGGTACGACAACACGGGATCGGGAACGGGGGCAGCACCCGGTGCTGACATCTTCACGGTCCAGATCTCGGACAACAACGGCGGCTCTTGGACCAACCTCGAAGTCGTTGGACCCAACACCGCCCAATCCTCGGGTGGATGGTTCCAAGCTTCGTTCACGGTTGGAGACTTTGTGAGCACCAGCTCGCAGGTCCGGATCCGCTTCATCGCAGAAGATATCGGCGACGGTTCGGTCATCGAAGCGGCGGTTGATGCGGTCGAGTTCTCTGGGCTGATCTGCGAAGACGTTGGCGGCTGCTCCGCGGCTGATATCGCCGAACCGCTCGGCACCCTGAACTTCTTTGATATCTCGGCGTTCATCGCGTTGTACAACGCGGGCGACTCGGCAGCCGACCTGGCTTCCCCGTTCGGCACGCTGAACTTCTTCGATATCTCGACGTTCATCAACGTCTACAACGTTGGATGCCCGTAAGAGGGTGCTGACCATCTGATTCACCTTTGCCGGGCCTCAACTGAGGCCCGGCTTTTTCATGCGCCTGACGCGAAGTGTTCAAATGATGATTTTCACGGATCCCGCTTGATCCTTATATCCGCACAAGCGAATAATGCCTGTCCGAAGGCACCCAAGGAGGCAAGGATGACCCCTGACTCGGCCAATCGAATCGATCGCCCTTCCATACTCGACGCCATGCGCGATCGAATCCTGGTCTTTGACGGAGCAATGGGCACCCAAATCTACGACCTCGACCTTGATCTCGAAGCCGACTATCTCGGCTGCGAGAACTGCACGGACGTCCTGAGCATCTCACGGCCTGACGCGGTCGCGGGAATCCACCGGTCGTATTTCGAGGCTGGAGCAGATGCGGTCACAACAAACAGCTTCGGCGGCGCGCGTCACGTGCTCGAAGAGTTTCAACTCGACGGCCGTACTTTCGAACTCAATGAATCCGCAGCCCGCATCGCGCGGGAACAAGCAGATGCCGCATCGACGCCCGAACGCCCAAGGTTCGTTCTTGGCTCATTGGGCCCGGGCACCAAGCTGATGACGCTCGGACAGATCGATTGGGACACCCTCGGCAACGCGTATCAAGAAGCCGCAGAGGGACTGGTCGCGGGCGGCGTTGATGCCGTGCTGCTTGAGACTTGCCAAGACTTGCTGCAGGTCAAGTGTGCGGTACAAGCCGCGCGTCGAGCGATCGAAAAGCAGACCGGCGATGCACATGCCGTACCGGTTTTGGTTTCGGTGACGATCGAGCTGACTGGAACAATGCTCGTCGGCAGTTCGATCGAAGCAGCGATTGAAGCTTTACGTCCGTTGCCAATCGATGGACTCGGCCTCAACTGCGCGACGGGCCCGGTTGAGATGATCGAGCCTATCAAAGCGCTCGGCAAACTTTGGGATCGCCCAGTGACTGTCATGCCGAACGCGGGCCTGCCAGTGTTGCAAGACGGCAAGACTGTTTATCCGCTTCAGCCGAAGGGATTCGTCGAAGCACTGCGGCGGCTGCTTGATCTCGGTGTGATCTCGGCGGTTGGTGGATGCTGCGGAACCGCGCCTGAACACATCCGTCAACTGCGTGCATCGGTCGATTCACACGACCCGGCGGATATTCGCGAGATCGATGTACTGGCTGCGAGTGGCTCGCTCTTTTCGGTCGTCGAACATCGTCAAGACTCGAGTGCATTGCTCGTCGGCGAGCGGTGCAACGCCTCGGGTTCTCGCCGATTCAAACGACTGCTCGAAGAAGAAGACTGGGACGGAGTGATCTCACTCGCACGATCACAGGTCCGTGATGGCTCGCATCTGCTCGACGTCAATGTTGATGTCGCCGGCCGTGATAACAAGCGAGACATGCATGAGGTGGTCTCTCGACTTTCACGCGAAGTCGACGCGCCGATCATGATCGATTCAACACAATCAGCGACTATGGAAGCCGGGCTTCAAGCGGCTGCGGGACGCTGCGTGCTGAACTCGGCCAACTTTGAAGACGGCGAAGAGAAGTTCGATGAGCTCTGCACGCTGGCCAAGCTCTACGGCGCGGCATTGGTGATCGGGACCATCGATGAAGACCCAGAAGAAGCGATGGCTCGGACGCGTGACAGAAAACTCTCCATCGCCACTCGAGCCATCGAGCGTGCGACCTCGGTCCACGGGCTCCGGCTCGAAGACATCTTCATTGACCCTTTGGTTCTTCCCGTTTCAACCGGCATGGATTCAGACCGCCGAAGTGCACTGGAACTGATTGAGGGAACACGCCTGATCGCCGAGCGGTACCCCACGATCCAAATCACGTGTGGCCTATCGAACGCATCGTTTGGGCTTAAGCCCTCAGCACGTGTCGCAATCAACTCGGTGTTGATGCATGAACTAACGCAGGCCGGGCTTTCGAGTGCGATCTTGCATGCAGGATCGATTTTGCCGCTGGCAAAGATCCCGCAAGAACATCTCGATGCCTGCATGGCGTTGATCTACGACAAGCGACACGAATCTCTCGGCGGCACGGGTCTTCCAAAAGGCGTCTCTGATCCATCTCATGACCCTCTCAACGCGCTCATCGATCTGTTCTCAGATGTTGAGACTGTGAAGTCCATCGGCCCTTCGCTGAACGATCTCGCGTTGCCCGAACGCTTGCAGCATCACATCATCGAAGGCGAGAATGATCAGCTGACTGATTCACTGAACGAAGCACTCGGAGTTTGGCCGCCGCTGGCGATTGTCAATGACCACTTGCTCGAAGGAATGAAAGTCGTCGGCGAGCGGTTTGCGAGTGGTCAGATGCAGCTCCCATTCGTGCTTCGCTCTGCCGAAGTGATGAAGAAAGCGGTCGCCCATCTTGAACCGCACATGGAGAAAGTTGAAGGCCAGACTCGAGGTTCGATCGTGCTTGCAACGGTCAAGGGTGACGTACACGACATTGGCAAGAACCTCGTCGACATTATCCTCTCGAACAATGGATACACGGTCTATAACATCGGAATCAAGCAGCCGATCGCCGACATTCTTTCGGCGCTTGAAAAGACCAAGGCCGATGCGGTCGGTCTTTCTGGGCTGCTGGTCAAGAGTGTGCACGTCATGGAGGAAAATCTTCATGAACTCAATGCGCGCGGCATCAAGGTTCCGGTCTTGCTCGGCGGTGCCGCCCTGACACGGACGTACGCGGAGAGTCACCTCCGAACCGTTTACGAAGGACCGCTTTACTACGGCAAGGACGCGTTCGAGGGTCTTTCGATCATGGACCGGCTGGGTTCTGGCAATGCACATGAAATCGATGCCCAGATCGAAGAGCGTGTCGCCAAGCGGTCTGCGGCACTCGAGCGCGTTGCCGCGGGCGAAGTACCCGTCGCTGCGGGCAGCGCTGGCGACGACGACGGCCGCCCGGTCCGCTCGAAGGTCGCTCGAGAGATCGACGCACCCACGCCGCCATTTTGGGGTTCGCAGGTTGTTGATTCAGTGCCGCTCAAAGATGTCCTTTCGATGATCAATCCGACGGCGTTGTTCGCCGTGCAGTGGCAGATCAAGCGGGGCCAGCAATCAAAGTCTGATTACGAAGCGATGCTGGACGAAAAAGCTCGCCCGGTGTACCGGAGGATGTGTATCGAGGCTGAGCAACAGCAGATTCTTCAGCCCAAGCTCGTTTACGGCTATTTCCCATGCCACGCCGAAGGTGAAACACTGGTCCTCTTTGATCCAGAGGACGTCAACAGCGAAATCGAACGTTTGACGTTCCCGCGTCAACCCGGCAATCGCCGGTTGTGTATCACCGACTTCTTCCGCGATGCTGAAGAGTGTGAACGCGCTGAGGCCAAGGACGTGATCGGCATGTCTTGCGTGACCATGGGCGAAAAAATCACCGAGAAGTGCAAAGAGCTCTTCGATTCGGGGGGCTATCAGGATTATCTCTACTGGCATGGGCTCGGCGTCGAAGGCGCGGAGGGTCTCGCTGAACTCTGGCACAAGCGGATGCGTCAAGAACTAAGCATCGCCGGCAAAGATGCAACCACTCCAACCGGACTGTTCAAGCAGGAGTATCAAGGTTCGCGTTATTCGTTCGGCTACCCCGCGTGCCCAGATATGTCCGGACACGAAGCGATTTGGCGATTGATCGACCCGACCCGCATCGGCTGTACGCTGACGGAGAACCACCAGATCGTTCCTGAGCAGTCGACCAGCGCGATCGTGGTGCATCATCCAGAGGCGCGGTACTTCAACACGTAGTCGTTTAGGACCAAGTCCGCCTGGATCTGAGAAGAATCACGAGAAAAACAGGGCCTCCAATGAGCGAGGTAATCACTCCGACCGGAATGCGACCGGCCGGACCGGGCATTGCCTTCACCAGCGCGTCCGCTCCGACCACCAAGGCGACCCCCGCACACGCCGCACCAACGATCAATCCGCGGTGCGATGGGCCCAGGATCATTCGGGCGGCGTGCGGACAGACGAGTCCAACGAACCCGATCGGTCCCGCAAGCACGATGGTGCCCGCTGTGAGCGCACCAGCGCCAACCAACTGAACAACCCGGACGGTGCGGACGGGCACACCAGAAGATCGCGCTTCGTCTTGGCCGAGGCTTGAAGCGTCGAATCGTCGCCCCATCCACCAAGACTGCACGCCGACGACTCCGACCATCGCCCACACGCCCCAGATCGTTGCTCGACCCGTGCTGTCAGAGATCGAACCCATCATCCACCTGGCTGCCGATTGCCCCTGGTCGGGCATCAGGCTCCGTAGCAGTGACGCTCCAGACCCGAGCAGCACGGCGAGAATCACACCGATGAGAATCATCGTGATCGGGTCAATCAACCCACGCCTCTGCGACAGGATCCAGATGAATCCGAGCACCACGACCGCGCCGAGCAAAGCAGGTACCGCCGAAGAAGCGACGCCGACAGCCGCCCCGGTCAGCAATGAAAACAGTGTGACCGCAAAGCCCGCTCCGGCGCTCAACCCGAGCAGATCCGGTGCCGCGAGCGGGTTTCGCAACAACGACTGCAACAGAACACCAGCGATCGCGAGCCCGGCCCCCACCGCTGCGCCGGCGAGCACGCGATTTACTCGGAGTTCGAGAATCACGCTCGAGCCCGGCCATCCCAGCGACTCGCCACCGACGAGCAGACGCACCAAACAAGCCAAAATCGCAACAAGGCCAAACACGCTCAACTTCATCGCGGGTTTTTGCGTTCCGGTACTCACTCGAAACGGACCGAGTTGGTGAGTGTGCCGATGGAGTCGATTTCGACTTCAACGCGGTCGCCATCGCACAGCCATACCGGAGGCGTGCGGGCCATTCCGACACCAGAGGGCGTGCCGGTCAGGATCAATGTTCCGGCATCCAGCGTCGTGCCTCGCGACAGATCGGCGAGCAGACTCAAGACTGGGAAGATCATGTCACCGGTCGTACCGTCTTGCATCAACTCGCCATTCAGACGGCAGCGAACCTGAAGACCTTGCGGATCGGTGATCTTGGATGCTGGCACCACACCCGGACCGATCGGACAGAACGTATCGAACGATTTGCCCCGCCAGAACTGTCCGCCCGAACCCTTCTTCTGCCACCAGCGAGCGGAAACGTCATTGGCACAGCAGTAGCCAAGCACGGCGCCGGCGGCCTCCGCATGACTCGCGTCTCGGATTGATTGACCGAGAATCACCCCGAGCTCGGCTTCAAAGTCTGTTTGGTTCCCGCCGGTTTCGGGGTCGCGGGCGATGGCTGGGACCACAATGTCTTCGCCTTGAAGGCTAAGGGTACCCAAAGACTTGACGAAGACCATGGGGCGGTCTGGGACGGCGGCTGCCTGCTCTCGGGCGTGCTCAGCGTAGTTGCGTCCGATCCCAAGGATTGAACGGATCACAAGTGGCCCAGAGGGGGTCTGAACGGCGATGCCGGCATCGGTATGGGTCAGGTCCATCATGACTTGATCTTTGGTCGGTTCTTGGGCCCGGGCTAAGGCCGGAATTGCTTTGGAGTTTCGGCGTGCCACAGAGCCCACTGCCATTGACCGGAACGGGCGGAGAGCCTTGAATAGCGACCTGACCGGGCGATGTGCCCGGACCTGTTCGCCGGACCGAAGACTCGGCCCCCCGGCTTGGTCGCTGGAAGCCCCAGCACCGTATGACTGCCCCCGACGCGTTCGGATCAGGCAGGCTGTACGGACGGAAGAAAAGAAGGATACGTCCCATGGCTACTTACACCGGCCCAAAGGTCAAGCTTTCCCGCCGCGTCGGCGTCCCGATCGCTGACATCCCCAAGCACACTTCGAAACGCCAGCTTACGGGCAACGGCATCCATGGTTACCGCGGCAAGCGCCTGCGTGACTACGGCATCCGCTTGATCGAAAAGCAGAAGCTCCGCTACCACTACAACATTCTCGAGAAGCAGTTTGCTGCCATCGTTGACGATGCCAAACGCGGCAAGGGCAACTCGGGCGACCTCATGCTCCAGCTCCTTGAACGCCGCCTCGACAACGTCGTCCGCCGGATGGGCGTTGCTCGCACCATTTGGGCCGCTCGCCAAATGGTCGGTCACGGGCACGTGCTCGTCAACGGCCGCAAGGTTGATATCCCGTCGTACCGCCTGAAGGTCGGAGACAAGATCACCCTCAAAGATGGCATCCAAAAGCTCGCCCGCGAAAACATGGAGTCGCTGGGCGGACACGAGGTTCCAGGCTGGATCGCGTTCAACCCTTCGGACCTGAGCTGCTCGATCTCGGCATTGCCGACGCCTGACCAGGTCCCGTTCGACGTGAACATGAATCTCATCATCGAATTCTATCGCTAAGACACCCGCCCGACGGACACGCCGCATCGTTCGGCGGGCGACATGATTGCGGGCCGCGGACGGGTGATCGTCCGCGGCCTTTCTTCTTGGCCAACCCACGCCACATCGGCGTTTATTCTGGGGCGACCATGCTCAAGTTCATCCGCAAGTACCAGCTTATCATTCTCGCCATCGGCGGCTCGCTGCTGATGGTCGTGTTTCTGCTCGAGCCGGTCATCACATCGTTCCAACGCACTCAACGCAACAAGACCGTTGCCCGATACGCGGACGGAACCAAGATCGGTGCGATCGCATCGGATCAGGCTTCGATGGAACTCGATATGGCCGAGCGAATCGCGCCGGTCGTGTTCTACCCGAAGCAGCAAGGCGGGCTTGGACTGACCTACGAAAGCGATGACCGATCTGATCGAGTGCATCACTGGTTGATGCTCTCAAGAATGGCTGAAGAAGCTGGGCTTGTGGGCGGTGCCGAAGACGGCCGAGAGATCGTAGAAAAATACATCCGCACCCTGCAGCAAGCGTTCATCCAGCAGAACATGATGGCGATGTTCCAAGGACTGACCACGCAGGAAGAACTCACCGCCCAAGCTGAACAAATCGCATCACTCAACCGCGCTCAGATGCATAGCTTCGTTCGCTCGCGAACGGGCGTATCTCCCGGCACCACTGAGGACGACGTTTGGCGCATGCTGGCGAAGTTTCAAGGCGCGTACCGACTCATCGAGCTCTACTACAACGCGCCCGCGTTCTCTCCCAGCGGTGCCCGGACGGCAATCAGCGAGCTCAATGATGCCGCTGCGGTCGACGCGGCGTTGATTCCAGGCTCCATGCTCGCACACACGATCGCCGAGCCCACCGAAGCCGAACTGCAAGCATTCTTCGAACCGCGGGCCGGGTCTCAACCAGCCGACGACGAGTTTGGGATTGGATACGCCCAGCCTGCCCGCGTGCAACTCGCGTGGCTCAAGCTTGAGCGCGCCGCATTTGAACGGGCCGCCAAAATCGACCGTGTCGAACTCCAGAAAATCTGGCAGCTCGACAGCCAACTGCCCGAGACCGAGCGTCGATATCCCGGTGATTTCGCTTCGGAACGCCCGAACATCGAAGCTGCATCACGCGTTGATCGAGGCGCAGCCTTGCTTGCGAAAGCAGACCAAATCCTTCGCGCCGAGGTCCTTCGCGTGACCCGCCAGCTCCCGGTTGAAGATGGTTTAATCATGCTGTCCGAGAACTGGGAGTCGATGCGGCCGTCGTTGACCTATCTCAGCGAAGCGGTTGTCAATCAACTTGCTGCCAATGACGATGTCACGGTCGCCACCCCGACCGTTGTCCAACGCGATGGCGAGTGGCTGAACGCGAACGGGATCGCCGCCCTTCCTGAAATCGGCCGCGCCGGCTTCCGGATTGGCGCACGCGCGTTGATGATCGGACAAACGCCATCGGAGATCGACGAGAAGGGAGTCATCGACCTCGTTGGGCTCCGCGTTGGTGTTCCGCAGGTCGATCCATCTGCCGAAGATGAACTCGGCAATCGGTACTATGTTCTCATCACTGACTTCAAGCCGGCTGGTCCGTCTGAGTCGATCGACGACGCGGGGCGTGAACAAGTCATCGCTGACTACAAGAGCTTGAAAGGCTATGAAAAACTCGCATCGATGATCGATGAACTCGGAGCCACCGCCAAGAGCGGAACCACGGGAGTTGCAGACGCGATCAGCCTGGCTGCGGGCGTTCTGCCTGAGGGTGTTACTCGTCCCGGCGTGTTTCCCAACATCCGAGTCTCAACGCTGCAGATCCAACCAGGACCGATCGCCCGCGGCGTGCCGCCGCAGTTGAACAGCGAGTCATTTCGCGATGCCGTGGTTGCCACAATGGAAGGGGTCAATCCACTGGCAACTCCGGAGTCGCTGCAAGCAGAACCGATCACCATCGCGGTTCCGATGCCGGAATCACGAGCAGTTGGCATCGCACGCATGGTTGCACCACGTCCATTCACCGAAGAGGATTTCCGCACACGATTCGGTGACTCGCTCGGGCGTATGAGCGCGAATGAACTGCGAAAAGCGATCGAAGTTTCCGGCTCTGATGATCCGTTCACACTTGAAGCACTGCGGTCTCGCTTTGGGCTAGAGTCGGTCAGCAACACCGACGAAGACGCCTAGTTCTGTCCAACGAGCGAGCCGATATGAGACGGATTCGGTCGACCGTTGGTCTCGTCGTTGTAGAGTCAGAAGTGGTTAGCCTGGCGTGTTCAATGTCTCAATGAACATGTCCAGCTGTTCTTTGGATACGACCTCGCCCGTGATCGGATGATCAACATCGATGCGATAGTCACCCGAGAAACAGGCCGTGCAATAGCCTGCAGACTCATGCTTCATAACTGAGAGCATGCCTTCAAGCGAGAGGAATGCGAGCGAATCAACGCCGATGAACTTGCGGATTTCTTCGACGGTTCGTTCATGAGCAACAAGTTGTTCGCGTGTTGCAAAGTCAACGCCAAAGTGGCAAGGATGCCTGATCGGAGGGCACGAGATTCTTAGGTGAATCTCTTGTGCCCCGGCATCGCGGATCTGTTTCATTTTCTCACGGGTTGTTGTTCCTCGGACGACCGAGTCATCAACCACCACAACGCGTTTGCCGGCAACGATCTCGGATACAACGTTGAGCTTTAGTCTGACTGCCGCCCGGCGTTCTTGCTGGGTTGGCTTGATGAATGTCCTGCCGACATATCGATTGGGAACGATCCCTTCGCGATAGGGCAACCCCGACGCCGACGAGTACCCGTTGGCTGCCGACCTACCCGAGTCGGGCATTGGCATCACAAAGTCTGCCTCCACCGGAGACTCGCTTGCAAGCACCGCGCCCATTTTCTCACGCGTGACCTGGACCGATTGACCGAATACGTTGCTCGCTGGCGATGCGAAATACACATGTTCAAACACGCACCTCGCCAGTCGCTCCGCGGGCGGAGCAAACCGACGCGACTCAAGCCCAGCGTCGGACAACGTCACGATCTCGCCCGGCTCGACCTCACGCACAAACTTGGCACCCATCACATCGAGTGCGACCGTCTCTGACGCGACGCAATCGCGCCCGCCCGGAAGCTTGCCGAGCACCAAAGGCCGCCAACCCCAAGGATCTCTGGCAGCCTCAATACGGTCAGGATGCAGTAGCACCAGCGAAAACGCGCCTTGCAGCTTGCGGAGCGTCGCCGCGAGGGGATCGGGCGTCGCACGCTGTTCTGGCGAGGCCAAGAGATGCACGATGACCTCGGTATCTGAAGTCGTATGAAACAGCCGCCCCTGCTCAGCGAACGCATGCCGCCAAACGCCGGCGTTCACAAGATTGCCGTTGTGCCCGATCGCCACCGTGCCGTCAATGGTTTCTTCAACCAACGGCTGAGCGTTGCAACTCTTTGAACCGCCCGTGGTCGAATACCGGTTGTGCCCGATCGCGCCGCCGGTGGCCGTCGCCGCCCGTTCGTCTTCATCCACAAGCCGGGCCGATTCAAGCTTTGCGATCTCGCGTTCATTGAAAACTTCAGGGACCAGGCCCATGCCAACGTGGGCGTTGATCTCTTCACCATTCGAGACCGCGATGCCCGCCGACTCTTGTCCACGATGCTGCTGGGCGTAAAGCCCGAGATACACCATGCGGACCGCGTCTGGGTCACCCCAAACACCAATCACACCGCATTTGTCTTTGGGGCGATCATCAAGGACCGTCAGTGAGACCGGGGGGTTTGCCATGGGGCAGAAGCCTATGCCTATCAGACACGATTGGCGCATGAAAAACCGGCCGGGTATCGACCCGGCCGGTATGAAAATCAGGAAACCATGTTTTAAGGACAGCCGGCGTTGTACAGCGAGATGAACTCAGTCACATCGAAGAAGTTGAAGGTGCCAAACGGTGCCGCGAGATCAGATGCGGGGTCTTGGGCGTTGAACAACGCGATGTAGGCCGTAACATCGAAGAAGTTGAGCACTCCGAATGGCTCGGCAAGGTCAGCCGTGCAATCGTTGCAGTCCCCGGACGCCGAGAGATCACTTGCCAGAAATCCTGGATCCAATCCTTCGCCGGACGAAAGCCCAACAATGGCATCACCAGACTGCACCGAAAGGTGGCTGATGGCGACCCGACCATCAAAGAACAACTCAATCTGGAAGTTGTTCGAGTCTGAGTTTGAGTACTGCGAGATGTCATTCCAAGTTATCGCAACACGGTCGGCAGTCTGCTTCCAGCTCACGGTGCCACCTAGCGTTGGATTCAGATCATCGAACAAGCCCGAGATTCGCACACGACCAAAGTGGTCTTCATATGACTCGGAGTAGGCCGTCGTTCCACTGCCGAACGTCAGGTATCCGTTTGAACCAATGTAAACAGACGAATAATCCTCATCATAGAACGAAATCTGCTGACCACCCTGGAAGTTGATCAACTCGAAATCGTCATCGCTGAGCGAGACATTCTGTCCGCCCGCCGGGTCGGTCGCATAAGAGCCATCCAAGTCTTCGACGCATGCCGAGTAGAACTCAAAGGTACCGCTGGGGCTAAACATCACCCGCTTGCCGTCCAAGTCGATGCCGCTGGCGAACTGCTCGGTAAAGAAGTCTGGCACATCGGGCGTGGTAAAGCTATAGCCGTTGCCGTTGTTGTCCGACGCGATCATGTTGCCAGCGGGATCCGTTGCATCCACCACGAACACATAATCGGTATCGTCGGTCAGTCCATTGAGAACCACCGCGTGATTCATCAACGCGGCAGCCGCATCGGCTGACCCATCCAGGTTCCCCATGGACGTGCCATACCGAACCGTCACACCCGCGGGTTCATCGAGGGCAATGTCGACCGTCGCCGACCGCGGCTGAATGTCTGAAGCCATCGCGGAGATCACGCTCGGTGCCGCACAATCCACGAGCACGGTCTGTGACACCGGCACGTTTGAGTTGCCCGCACCGTCATCGGCATCCATGTACATCACGGAAACCTCGTCGCCATCGGAAACCTGGAGATCAGCCCCTGCCGAAGCAGAATGCGAGAAGCTGGCGACGAACTTTGCCGACGCCGGATCCGTTTCGGTCAGCGTCAGCACGATTCCAGCGGGATCGCTGTCCGATACGATCTGCACATCGACCTGATCGACAACGCTATCCGAGCTATTGAGGTCGCAGTCAACCACTGAAACTTCGGCGTCGCCCTCGCAGGAGAGCACGCTGCCCGCCATCGAAACGCGACCGGCAGACGAGCAGTTGACCAGGAATCCGTTGGACACCGCGCCAAAGGATTGCGCCCCACCGCTGGCAACGTTGAAGCCGCTGACTTCTACAAGATACGCACCGGGCAGGGCACCGTCGATTACCACTTGCTCGATGTTATTGACACCGTCACGCACATTTCGGACCGCGTTGGCGTTGGGATTTGCCGGGTTCAATGTCCAAGGCAGGTGGACGCCGCCCGACGGATCGATCACACGCATGTCGAGGTCGTTGACCAGCGCGGAACCTGCATTTGGCGTCGCCGATGCGTCGTCCCATGCGGCGGTAACCCGCAACTCAGAATCGCCCGATCCGATGATGACGACGAATGTATACACCTGACCTTGCGAGACATCACCTTCAATAACGTTCTCCGCGATGATCGTGTCTACGGCTGGGACGGCCCGGACCGAGCCATACCCATACTTGTAGTCAGGGCCGACATTGCCGCGATCCTCAGCTGTATTCGCAAGCAATGCCTTCAGCGTAGCGTTGCGCATGTCAGCTTTGTCTGGGAACGAGAGTCGATACTGCTCCATGAGCAAGGCAGAGATGCCGCACACCGTAGGCGAAGCCATCGAAGTGCCGCACTTGACGTTATAGCCTCCAAACGAGTTGGTGGAGGTCACGCCGCCGTCACCTGTCGTCTGGCAACCTGGAGCCGAGATATCCGGCTTGATACGACCGTCGTCGACCGGGCCCCATGAACTGAACGAGCTTGTCAGGTCAGTATTGGAGTCCACCGAACCCACCGCGATGTGGTTCTTTGCGCCGGCTGGCGGTGCGGTCGAGTAGAACTCGCCGTGATTTCCATTGTCGTCACCAAGGCAACGTGAGGACTGACGCTCGTTCCCATTGGCCCAAACGATGCGGAACGGATCGCCGAGCGAGCCTCGAGCGATTTCATCGATCAGCGCGCTGGTGATGCCGTAGTTGCCGGTCCAATCACATGGATACCCGTTCGGCGCGGTGTTGGTGCCGATAGAGTTGTTCGAGATATCTGAACCGTAGTTGGCGATTGCCTCGGAGTAATCCGCCTCGATGTCACCTGGATCGGTGTAGAGGAAGCCTTGCTGCAGTCCACCCGCTTGCTCGAATCCGTACGAAACGAGATCCACACCCGGCGCCATGCCGCGATGATTCATATTGCCCGCACCGCTCGAACCAATCGTGCCCATGACGTGGGTGGCGTGATCTGAGATACCAGCGGTATCAGACGCACCGATGGAGAGTCTTCCTGCGAAGTCAGCGTGCTCGAACACCCGTCCACCGTCATAGACCATCACCGTCACACCAGAACCGTCTAGCCCGTAGGGCGATGCATTGACAGTGTTCGCACCAGTCAACACGCGGTTCTCAGCGTTAAGATCCGTCATCATCGGCAGCGGCGGCTCGATCCACATCACCGAATCATCCGAAGCGAGATCGGACAATCGAGACGCGGGTATGTGCATCACCGCAGTGTTCACGGAGCTGATTTTAGAGCGGAGCTCACCGCCGAGACCGATGGCGAGCCGACTCGATTCAACATTCAATGAAGCATCTGCATGCAGCGCGACGAGCACCGCCACGATCGGGTCTTCCCCCGCTTGACGGAACTCTTCCAGCGTGATCATTCCAGAATCAAACTGGGTTCGAAGCTTCTCTGGCGTCGGTCCGACCACTGTCCACGAGCGGACCAGCCCGCCGAGGAAGTCCTCGTGCATTTTTCGGGTTGCTTCGATCTGGCTCGCTTGCGACACACCCATGCCCGCGATCTGAACAGCATCAGCGGTCGTCGCGAGTGAAGCAAAGTAGCTCGTCCCGCCCAAGGGATTGAGCAGGGTCAGACCTGCTTGGGCGAGTTCGTTTCGCTCAACTTGCGTGGGCGCACGATCAAGGGTCACGACGATGCGTCGAGCCTCGACGCGGGCTGCAAGATCGACGAGTTGCGATTGGACTTGCGAGACAGTCGAGGGTTTCAGTTGGTCCGTGAGCCCGTTGCTCCACCGGATCTGATCACGCTTGGCGGTTGGCTCGAGGTCAGCGGCGAAGGTCGTCCCGGCGCACACGCTCAACGTGCATGCCAACATCGCGGGCGAGATTGCCCGAAGGGTCCGTGGGTGCTTCACAATCTTCTCCAGAAGGCGAGGAGGGGCTCGGGACGAGGCAGCCTCAACGCAGCCGCTGCCCAATCCGATTTTGGAGACGTCAGGGTCGCATAATCAACTCCCGATGTCAATCCAAGGCAGGATCCTTCCGCAGATTGCCTCTCAACCAGGTTGATATCGGGTCTATGACCGCATCATGCGGTCGATTGCACCCGCAGCCCGATCGATGACCTCATCGAGAGCCACCAACTCGCCCTTCCCAGACTCCAAACGGAGCTTGTACTCCGCACTCGATTCGGCAAGTGACTTCGGCGACACCGTCAGCCGAACCGGGATACCGACCAGATCAGCATCCTTGAACTTCGGGCCCGGACGCTCGTCACGATCGTCGATCAAGACATCCAGCCCTCGATCGGCAAGCTCCGCAGCCAACGAATCCGCCCGCTCGATTACGCCGTCTTCCTTGGGCTTGATGACCACGATATGAACGTGGTACGGCGCAATGGCTGCTGGCATGATCACGCCACCCTCGTCGTGCGACATCTCGACACACGCAGCCAGCGTCCGCGATACGCCAATGCCATAACAACCCATGATCACCGAACGCTTTTTCTGATCTTTGTCGAGTACCGACAAACCGAACGCTTCAGAGTACTTCGTTCCGAGCTTGAAGATATGACCGACCTCGATCCCGCGTTTGGCTTCGAGATTGGCACCCGGCGATCTCGGAGAAGGATCTCCCGCTTCAGCATTCCGGGCGTCGGCAACGATGACTTTACCCGACTCGATCGCACCGCCGAGATCACGCTTCCAGTGAAACCCGGTGATGTGGTGATCCTTCTCATCCGCGCCTGTTGCCCAGGTGCCCGAGCCGACCGCGTCTGGATCAACCACGAGCCGAGCATCGATCGTCTCAACCACACGCGGCGAGACATAACCAATCACAAAGCCCGCTTGCTTGGCATCCTTTTCCGGCGCGAGCTCAACCCCTGTACCGATTGCATCACGCACCTTGGCTTCATTGACATCATGATCACCACGAACGACCGCGATCACCCAACGAGGCTCATTCTCTTGCGTTCGCATGACGATCGACTTGAGCATCTGTTCGGGCTTTAGACCAAGGTGCTCGGCGACACTGTCAATACCGGGCATGCCGGGCGTGTGGTGCTTGATTACTTCCGATGTCGCGTCGTGATCCCACGCCCATGAACGCTCGCCGATCTCAGCCTTTTCCACGTTCGCGGCATAACCGGACTCTGGGCACTTAAGGATCGTGTCCTCACCGTTGTCGCAGTTCACCATAAACTCATGGGACGCAGAACCACCGATCGGGCCGGCCTCTGCTTCGACCGCGCTGAAGTCCAAGCCGCATCGGGTAAAGATGTTTGTGTAGGCCTGATACATCTTGTCGTACGTGACGCCAAGCCCCGCCTCACCGTCGAGTTCTAAGTGGAACGAATACGCATCTTTCATGATGAACTCGCGACAGCGCAGCAGACCCGCACGCGGACGAAACTCATCACGAAACTTGGTCTGAATCTGGTACAAGTTCAACGGGAACTGCTTGTAGCTCGTCAGCGACGCACACATCAAGTCTGTGATGACCTCTTCGTGCGTCGGGCCGAGCGCCGCGACCCGGCCGTGCCGATCTTCTAGTTTGAAAAGCAGATCACCGTAATCAACATCGCGCTTGGTACCTTTGTACAACTCGATGGGCTCAAGCGTGGGCATCAGCATCTCGGATGCGCCCGCCGCGTCCATCTCTTCACGCACGATGTGCGAGATTTTCTTCAAAGACCGCCACGCGAGCGGTAGATAGTTATAGATCCCGGCACCAACACGCCGGATGTAACCACCCCGCGTCATGAAGATGTGGCTTGGCATTTCCGCATCCGAAGGCGCCTCCCGAGTCGTGGGAATCAGCGTCTGGGACCAGCGGTGCACGTCACCCCTGTGAGGGGCGGAAAGGCTGCGTTGAGTGGCGGTTGTCATAGTCAGAGATCGTATGGGCCCGATCTGAACAAATCGCACTCGCCGAGTCTTCTAAGAGAATCGAATCTACAACCCATTGCAGGCCTTGAGATGATCCTCGGGTTCAGGCAGTCTGGGCAGCAATGCCCGCCGATGAACCTGCAGCGGAGACCGCGATATCCCCACGGATGCCTCGCCAACGCGAAGCTTGGGCATCGGCGAAAGGTTCGCCGGAGGCGCTGGACCACCAGCACAAATCGACCGGAACGCCCATATCACGGACAAGATCGATCGTTTGAGATGCGTCGAAATCGATGAGGGGTGTCACCACAGAGCATGGCCCGGTGTCTAGGCAAGCGAGCCTCGAGATCAATGCAGCCCGATCGACTTCGCGGGCGATGATATCGACACTTAGTTCGTCAGATTCACCCAGCTCGGTTGCCTGGATCGGGAAGAGCACTGCGTCGCAACCCTCTCGGGCAGCAAGCTTGACGGCTGCCATTAGAAGCTGCGAGAGCACCGCGTAACCACCTGATGACTGATCTGGTTCGACGACCAGTTCCGTCGCGAGCGTTCGAGCACCGTATACCGCCGCCTGGCGTTCAACGGCCGTGTGGACCAAAGGCATTGATTGATCGGCATGTACACCCCACCATGCGGGCACCAAGACCGGCGTGCGGTCGTCGGAACGCCCATCGGAATGACCCATACCCGCGGCTTCCGCTGCCAGTGCAACAGACAAAGCAGCCGGCATATCGGCGTTGTCAAGAATGAGGAACCGCGCGTCAGGAAGTGTCGGCACGAGCATGACTTACTCTATCGGACGTGAGGCCCGCCGTGCATGAGAACAGAAGCCTTCATGCAAGCTTTAGGGTGGATTCCTAGTAGTTGGGTGTCGGAGCCCGGAAATCACCCAGCTTGATGGCATCGAAGTACGCGATCGTGTGCGCCAGACCCTCGTTCAAGGGGATTTTGGGTGACCAATTCAGCAAACGTTGGGCCCGCGCGATCGTCGGCTGCCGCTGAGTGGGGTCGTCCTCTGGCAGGGTCTCAAACACGAGCTTGCTCTTGGACCGGGTCAGTTCGATGACCTGCTCGGCAAGTTGCCTGATCGTGAACTCGCCGGGATTCCCGATGTTGATTGGCTGATGGATCCCAGAGGCTTCGGATTCCATCAAACGCATGAGCCCCTCGACCAGATCATCCCGGTAGCAAAACGATCTCGTCTGCGAGCCATCACCAAAGATGGTGATGTCTTCACCGAGCAACGCCTGACGGATGAAGTTTGAAACGACGCGCCCATCGAAGGGGTGCATGCGCGGGCCGTAGGTGTTGAAGATGCGCGCGATGCGGATATCAAGCTTGTGCTTGCGGTAATAGTCCATAAACAACGTCTCAGCCGCCCGCTTGCCCTCGTCATAGCAGGCCCGAGGTCCGATCGGATTGACGTTTCCCCGGTAGGACTCCGGTTGAGGATGGACTTCAGGGTCTCCGTACACCTCACTGGTCGAAGCTTGGAGAATACGAGCGTTGCACCGCTTGGCCATACCAAGCATGTTGATCGCGCCCATGACCGAAGTCTTCATGGTTTTGATTGGGTTGTACTGATAATGCCCGGGAGCGGCCGGGCAGGCGAGATTATAGATTTGATCAACTTCAAGCCACAACGGATGGGTCACATCGTGGCGCAGCAACTCGAAGTTTTCGTGCTTGAGCAGATGCTGCACGTTGGTCTTCTGGCTGGTAAAAAAGTTATCAACGCAGATCACATCGTGCCCACGTTCAATCAATCGCTCGCAAAGGTGCGAACCGAGAAAACCGGCGCCGCCGGTGACAAGCACTCGCTTAATGGTCACGCCGACACCCCTTGGTTAGCACTCTTGATTTGGATGGATTCACCGCGCCGTTGCCGGTCCGCCAGGATCTGGCGTGCGTATTTGGTCATCGCATCCATCGGCGACCAGTTGGGCCGGTGGGCGATGCCCTCGGCCGGGCCCGACATGTCGGCACAGGTGTAGTGCTGGTAGTTCGCACGCATCGCTTCGGGCATATCAAAGAACTCGGGCTCGACCGATGTGCCGAGCGCATCGTTAATCGCTTCGACAATCTGGAGGAATGAAGTCGTCCTCCCGGATCCGCAGTTGTAGATACCCGGAGTCACGCCCGGAACCGAACCCGCGATCGTGCACGCGACAACGTCTTCGACAAACACTTGGTCGCGTTCGTGCTCACCGTGTTTAAACAGGCGTGGCCGACCGCCATCGAGGATCTGATTGGTCAGGTGCCAGACCATCGAAGCCATTTTGCCCTTGCGCGTCTCTCCCGGGCCAAACACATTGAAGTAGCGCAGCCCAACGACGTGCGGCCGCTTCTCCTTGTCGGCATCACAGCGTGCAAACCAACGCTCTACTTCAACGTCCATCAGCCACTTACTAAACCCATAGACGTTCTGTGGAACACCTGCTGCTGACTCTGGGAATGGGATTCGCGACTCGGTCTGCGGCGGCGTGCCGTAGGTCGCGGCACTCGATGCATACACCAGCGGCGTATCGGTCGAGGCACACGCTTCAAGGATGTCACTGAACGGCTCGGTGTTCGCGCTCAGCATCTTCTTTTCATCAAACTCGAGCGTATCGGTGATCGCTGCGAGATGGAAGACTGCTTTGGGCTGAAGACCCTCGAGCGCCGGCTGCCAGTTCAGGTCACCGACTGAGTCCGGCAACATGCTGCCTCGGAATGGGCCGAGCTGGGCCCGCTCGAACGCTTCGACCAGATTCGCATGCGAACCAGTCCGAAAGTCGTCCACAACGTAAACGTGACAGCTGGGCTCGCGTCGATAGAGTTCTGCGACCAGGTTAGAGCCGACAAAGCCGGCGCCGCCGGTGACAATGTAGACCGGGCGGGGTTGCGTCTTGGGTGCCATGAACAATGATATCGAGCCCGCAGGCACCAGACAGGCCAAAGCATCAATCCGTGAGTCGTTGGCTCACTCTTCGGCGTCACCCAAGGGCGGTAGGCGGAGCACCTGCCCGACGCTGATGGCGTCAGGACTATCGAGCCGATCGCGATTGGCTTCGTAGATCGCATCGGCGAACCGGATCGACCCGTAATACGAGCGAGCGATCCGCGTCAGAGAGTCGCCCGACCGCACGGTGTATTCCACCCAGGTTGCCTGCGGGTTTCCATCTTCAGCAGGGCCGTCGCCTGATGTGCCGCCGTCCGCCGCAACGACTTTTCCTTGAATGTTGTCTGCATCGAGCGGGACGCGGATGATCTCGCCGACGCGAAGCCGGCGCGGATCTTTCAGCGGGTTTGCCTTGGCGATCGCCGTCCAAAGCGAGGACGAGCCCAACTGATCGCGTGCGATCGTTTCGAGGGTGTCGCCGCTGCGGACCGAATAATCACGAAACTCAGGTGGAATGACCTTTGTGCCCGGCTCGGGTTTGGGCAGCGGCAGAGACGCCTTGTCTTCTTTCGCAACCGCCGCGGTATCTTCTGATGGAGAAACCGGAAGCTGGGACTCCTCCGTGTCACCTGCAGCCGATCCGCCATCGTTCGGATCGCCATCTTGACCAATGCTCGGACCAGAAGAATCTGTCAAAGTGACCAAAGGCCCTTGGTCGTCGGCCGGATCGAAGATGACATCGGCACCCGACGCCGGACGACCGGGCTCATACACCCAATACGTACCGATCCAGAGCAGCACCAACAGGCACACGCCGATGAAGATCCGGGACGATTTTTCATCCATTACGCCCATGGATTTATTCTATCGGTTGCCCGACTTTGCTGCCGAATGATTCGCGCCTTGCTCTGTGACGACCTCAGGAGGGGGACGCCGACGGGGTCCCTGCGACGACCGGGGTGCGGTCACGCTTGCGCGACCAGACCAACGGCGACGCGATCGCAATCGATGAATACGTCCCGAACAACACACCGATGAGCAGTGTATAGCTAAACGCCCGCACACCAGCACCACCTTCAACGTACAGAATCAACACCGCAAGCAACGTGGTGCCCGAGGTGATGACCGTGCGGCTGATCGTTTGATTGATCGAGAGATTCACCACGTCACGGGTCACATAAGACAGCTTGCCACGGTTCTCGCGGATGCGGTCCATAATGATGATCGTGTCGTTAAGCGAGTAACCAATGATCGTCAACAACGCAGCGACCAGGTTGAGATCGATCTTGAACGGCTCGATGAGCAACGCGCGAGCGATCCCCTCACCGATGTGCGCGTCGTAGATGATCTCAGCGAGTGCGATCAGCCCCAACGCAACGAACACATCGTGCGTCAGCGTCGCGATCGCAGCGAGTGAATATCGCACCGAACCAAACCGGACCCAGATATAGATCAAGATCAACATCAACGAGAGCACAACAGCGACGACCGCTTTTTGGCGGAAACTCGCAGCGATCGCGGGCGAGAAGTTTTGCACGCTGAGCGCATCGGTTGTCGTGGTCAACGCGGCGATCGCGAGATCCCATTCACGCTGGGCGACCTCTGCTTGCCATGCTTCGGGATTGTCGAGATACCCGAGGCCAGGATCCAACGCGAGGATGACCGCTGTCTCAACAGCCTCGGCGGAACCCTTGAGGACAAGAATGTCGATCTGTCGGCCGAGCACGTCCTGGAAGTCTTCCTTCGAACGCATGATGTTCATGCGATCGAGCATCTGCTGAATCGAGGGCTGCGGATCAAGGTTCTCGATCAGGATCGCAACCCCGCCTGAGAAATCAGACACATCATTGCGGAGCTCTGGACGGGCGATATCATCGCCGAGTCGCCCTGTGAGGATCGGGTACACCGGTGCCAACTGCGCGTCCGGCAAGCCCTGCCCCCGGAACGCCAACGGCGGAGGTGCATCGAGCTTGTCTTGGAACGCCGTGGTGATCTTCGCGCCGACGGCAGCGCGGTCGTCGGCGATCGTCTTGATCACAAACGTGTCGGCAATCAGCCCGCCTTCGCGGGGGTCAACAGCGATGACTTCAGCCGAACGGAGGTCACGAACCGAAGACGTGTCCGATTCGGCTTCACCGATTTCACGAACGATGCGTTCGACTTCGCCACGCTCCATGGTGATGCGGTTGTCATCAGCGCCGTCGCGGAAGGTCATGGTGACCGCAGTGCCACCCAAGAACTCGGTATCGAGCATCTTGCTGCCACGCGACACGACCATCGCTACGCCGAGACCGACAAAGGTCACAGAAACGACAATGAACAGAGGCCGAAGCTTCATCCAGTCGATCTTGGGCTCGAGGACCTTTTCGATGAACGGGATCGCCATCGGAAGCATCCGGAGCTTGCGAATCTTCACCTTGTCGATGAGCACGACGATGATGACCCGGCTAAAGAGCAATGCCGACACCATCGTGCAGGCGACGCCGATGCCGAGCGTGATCGCAAAGCCTTTGATCTCTTGCGTGCCAACATTTGCGAGCACGAAACAGACGATGAGGTTGGTCACGTTGCCGTCAACGATCGAGCTGAGTGCTTTCTCGTAACCCAAACGGACGCTGGTGCGGAGATCGAGCCCTTTTCGGAGTTCTTCGCGGATGCGCTCGAAGATGAGCACGTTTGCATCCACCGCCATACCAAAGGTCAGGATGATGCCCGCGATGCCGGGCAGCGTAAGCGCCGCACGGGAGAGTGCGAGTGCACCGATGATCAGCAGGCCATTGGCGATCAGACAGAGGACCGCGACGAGCCCGAATCCAAAGTAGTAGAACACCATGAACACACCGACGATGCAGAGCGCGATCATGCCGGCGAGCAAACCCTTGTCGAGGTTATCTTGCCCGAGTTCGGGGGCGATGGTGGACTCGGAGATTGGTTCTGGGCTGAGCTTGGCTTGCAGCGAGCCGGCGGTCATCACGCGGACGACGTAGTCGATCTCATCTTGGGTGAACTCACCTTGGATGATGCCATTGCTGCTGATGCGGCTCATCAGGTTCGGCGCGGTGTAGACCTCGTCGTCGAGGAGCACCGCCATATTGTTTTCGACGTTCTCGCCCGTGAGGTCGCCGAGCAACCGCGTGCCGACCGGATCCATCTGGAAACCGATCGCGGGGCGACCCAACTGGTCGGGGGTTTGATACGAACGAGCGATCTTCCATCGGCCGTCGTCGGTCGTGATCCGCATGCCGCGGGAGTCCCAGCAGAGCATGTAGACGTCGCCGCCGAAGGGCTCGACGACGTAACCGCGAGCACCGAAGAACCCGGCGGGGTCTTCGTTGATCGCTTCGTACTCGGACATGTTTCGGAACCAGCCGTCCAGCTTGTTCACGCGGTACCAGCGTGCATCGTTGGCGCGTGCCTGACGGGGCCCCTTTTCACGAAGGTCTTCGCGGAGGCGCTGCTCTTCAGGGTGCGTGACGGAAGCCCCGGCCGATCCTTCCATGTCCACCGTGATGCGGAAGCTCAGCTCGCCCGACGCCTGTACAAGACGCTTGAGGTCGGAAGTGTCATCGAGCGATCCGCGGTTCTCGGAATAGTTCTCGAAGGTCTGAATCACGACGTCGAGCTGGCTGGCCAACTCAGGGTGCCGTTCCTTGATCCGGTCGAGCGCGTCATCACGGGCGCTTTTCAGTGGAACAATCTCGTCGGTGCGGTCGTCGCGGATGTTCCGTTCGTCGTTTGGCAGTTCGAGCGCTCGGCGGACATCCTCTGGGCGGATGCCTGCTGCCAGAACACGCTCGCGGGCTGCTTCGTATTCGATAAGAGCAGCCGCCGCTTTGGAAGCCATCTCGTCGATGATTTCATCGGGTGCCCGTGCGACCTCGGCGACTTCGACCTGAGTATTGAACTGTTGATAGGTATCAAATGCTTCGGCGGCAGTGTTCAGCTCTGTCCGCAGCGCTTCGTTGTTGCCCGCAACGCGATCAGTCTCTGCGGTTCGTTCATCCGTTGGCAGCCGCATGATGCGTTCGAACTCGGCCGAGTCCACCGACGCAACTTCGAGCTTAGCGAGTTCATCTTCGAAGGCTTGGCGAAGCGCCTTAACCTCGTCGCCGGGCAACGGCATCGTGATCTCGATGCGGTCCTGCCCTTGCTGAACGATGGAGATCTCAAAGAGCCCGTTGGGGTCGATGCGACGCTTGAGCACGTCGATGACTTTGGGGATGACTTCTTTGGGATTCTCGGTGCGGTCCATCTGGACCGTGTACACGAGCGCCGAACCACCCTCAAGGTCTTTGCCGAGCTTGACCTTGGTGCTGGGAGGCGACATCGCCCACACGGCCATGATGACCAGAGCGAGCGAGATAAAGATGTTGCGCACAAGATGCCGCATGTCGGATGAACCTCTGTTCGAGCCCGGGCCAAATCCCGGGGTTGGGCCCGTGTGGGCCGAGTCATTGGCTGCTTCGGGTCAGCCGCCGATTAAGCGTTGACGGTCTCTTCAATCGTTTCGTTTTCGGCAACCGCGTCGACTTCAGGCTTGCTTGCTGAGCGAAGCACCGAAGAAACCGCGGTCTTCGCGATCCACGCACGGGAGTTGGATGAGCGATCGGTTTCGAGCAGGTACTCGTCGCCCTTGACCTCGACAATGGTGCCGATCATGCCGCCGAGGGTCTGGACTCGATCTTTCTTGCCGATCGCCGCGAGCATCGCGGCGCGACGCTTCTTCTCTTTCCGCCCGCTCATGGTGGTCGAGATGATCAGGAAGACCATCATGACCGCGAGAATGGGCATGAAGAAGCCGATGCCGCCGGGGCCCGAAGCCCCGCCGCCAGAGCCGTCGCCAGCAGTACCAGCGCCTCCGATGGGGGCCGACGACTGCGGGGCACCAAGCACGTTGCCGCCTTCCTGAGCAACAAAGGACCAGCGGGCGAGTTCTGTAAATGCAAGTTCGGTCATGAGCGCACGATCTCCATTCCCCGACCACGGGGCGGGGGTCGAGATGATAGGACACCCGGCCAGTTCGGGACATGTTTTCTTGGGAACCGAGATCGCTCGTTGTCATCGCCCTGTTCGGGTTTCGGTTCAAGCTTGGGCACGGGCCTCGACAAGATCCGCCAGGTGCGGGCGGCGGGTGACGAACCCGGACCAATCGTCGGCCCGGATCGCTGCCCGCAAATCCGCCGTCAGCCTCTGGAAAAATCGGAGATTGTGCAGGGTAACCAGGATGGGGCCCAGCATTTCCTCGGCTGCGAACAAATGCCGGATGTAGGCCCGGCTAAACGGCTGCCCATCGAACGTCGCCCAGCCGTTCGAAGCCGGGTCGCACGCCGGGCAGTCGCATCCTTCCTCAAGTGGACGCAGATCCTCAGCAAACCGAGCGTTCTTGAGCCGGATCTGCCCCTTCTCGCCTGCCTCGCACGTGAACGCGTTGGCATTGCGTCCATTGCGGGTGGGCAGGACGCAATCGAACATGTCCACGCCCGCCAAGACGGCTGAAGTGATATCACGCTCGTAACCAACCCCCATCAGGTATCGCGGCTTGGACTCGGGCATCTTCGGCGCGGTGTGGCGGACGACCTTGGCGATGTCTTCGGGCGACTCCCCCACCGCGACGCCGCCGATCGCATATCCGGGCAGATCGATGTTGGCGATTCGTTCCACGCACCAATCCCGACGGGCAAAGTCGGTTCCGCCTTGGACGATGCCAAACAGCGCCTGCTCATCCGCGCGGGCGTGCGCAGCCTTGCACCGTTCGAGCCAACGCACGGTTCGCTCGTTGGCCAAATCGAGGCGCGCCTCGTGGTTGTACACACCCTTGCCAGAATCACGCCGTGTTGCGTGGCGCAATCGGGTTTGATTCACCGGGCCAGTTTCAGGGTCGACCGAAGGCGGGCAATCGTCGAACGCCATCATGATGTCCGGGCCGAGCTCGTTTTGGGTCTGCATGGCGGACTCGGGAGTCATCCGGATCTTCGAGCCGTCGATGATCGATCGAAACGACACGCCGTCATCGTCGATCGCATTGATGTCGGCCATCGAGTATGCCTGGTACCCGCCCGAGTCGGTCAGAATCGGTCCGTCCCAGTTCATGAACCGGTGCACGCCCCCGAGCCGCTGAATCAATGCTGACCCCGGACGCAGCATCAGGTGGTATGTGTTGTTGAGCAGGATCTGAGCGCCGGTCTGCCGGACCATGTGCGGCTGGATGCCCTTGACCGAGGCACGCGTGCCAACTGGCATGAATGCGGGCGTCTCAAAGTCGCCGTGCGGCGTCGAGACCGTCCCCGTGCGGGCCTGACCGGATCGAGCATGGATGGTAAACGACATTGGCGAGGGCATCGGCAACGGTATGCCGCGTGCGTCGCCCGCCCAAGACACGATTACTTCGGGTCGCGGCTGGCCTTCTCGAGGGTCTTTTTTTCCTTGGCTGTCAGCGACGCGATGCCCTCTCGGCTGACCTTGTCGAGGATGCGATCCACGTCGTCGGTCTTGGGTGCCCGGGGCTTCTTGGGCGGCTTTGCCTTGCGCGTCTTGCCGTTGCCTTTTTTGGATCCTCGGGAATCGTCCAAGACATCAAAGAAGTCGGCGAGGTGGTGCGGGTTGCGGATGAAGTAGAAACCCGCGATCGCCCCGCCAATGTGCGCCGCGTCACCACCGGCGTTGTTTCCGCCGATGATCAAGTTGAAGGCCGCGAATGCGACATAGCCATACGCGAACCAACTCATCTTCAACGGGATAGGCGGGAAGAGCAACTGGACACGTGCGTTGGGCGCGATGGCCGCACATGCCACGATGACTCCGAAAACGCCCGCCGAAGCTCCCACCAGCGGGGTCTTGGGGCTCACCGCGAGCGCGAGCGGCAGTTGAATCGGCGCGAGCCCGATGAGATTGAGCAGAAGGTACAACAACCCGCCACCGATTCCGCACATCAAGTAGAACGCGAGGTACCGCTTCCCGCCGAGCGCCTGCTCGACCATCGGCCCGAACACCCACAGCCCAAACATATTGAATGCGATGTGAAAAATGTTGTCGGGCGAATGCAGAAACTGGAAGGTGACCAACCGCCAGACCTCGAGGCGTTGGAACCCGTCGTAGGTTGAAAAGTTTCCAAACTCGTGCAAGAGGGACCACCTGCCACCCGCAGCGTTGACCCGTGCAAACACGGTCAATGCGAGCAGATGGACCGCACAGTTGACGATGATCAGCCATGTGTTGTACGACCATCCCTTGGGACTGGTCATGCCACCGGTACGCCCGGACATGCCGCCGCCCATCGAGCTTGGTTGTTTCTGATAGTCACGGTCGTAGATGCCCATGTCGCTCCTTGGCAGACGGGTCGGCGGGGATTGCGGGTGTTGCCCGCCGGTTTATTCGTCGGATTCGGGCGGTCCGCCTTCCGTTTCTCGGCTCCGCCGGGTGGCCCGCTTGAGGACTCGCCTTTCTTGTCCGGATAACCCGCCCATCCCCACCTTGGAGATCTTTTCAAGGATCCGATCAAGCTCGGCCTGATCAGGCTGCGCTGACGGTCCCGACGCGGATTCATTGGCCTCGCTGGAACCTGTTTCAGTGCCAGCCGCATCGAGCACGGGGTCTTCGCTGGCCAAGAACTGGATCCGCCTTCGCTCTGCCCAGGACACGGCTGCTCCAAATGCCCCGATCGCGATCAATATCTTGCCATCTTCAAACAGCACGCCCAGCCCGACCAACACGACAGCGGTCACCAATCCAACATGGGCACCCAGCCAAAGCGATCGGTGATATCCAACACGCCGCCATACCAAGCACTGCACGATCCGACCCGCATCCAGTGGGTGCATCGGCACCAGCAAGTTGAACAGCAGCAACATCATGTTCGCACTGTGCACCGACCAAAGCCCAACGAGCCACCAAGGCGTGGTGCCGTCAGCCAGCGACAGATCAAAGATCGATCGTCCCATGTCCAGTGGATTCGGGATGGCAACGGACCACGATCGTGTTGCCAGGAACAACAGCCCGCCCAGCAAGGGCATAAGCAACGCGTTGGCGACCGGTCCGCCGAACACGGATTTAAGTTCAGAATCCCAGGCACGTGTTTGGTCGGTGATTGCCATCCCGCCGATCGGCCAGAGGACCGTCTCGATGACCTCCCCACCGACCGCCCGGGTCGCGATCACGCGCCCGATCTCATGCAATACAACCATTGCAAACAACGACGCCAGCAACGGCAACCGAAAACCGATGCCACTCTGATGATGCGGAAGGGTGAATATCACCCCCACCACGATCATGATGAGGAAGATCCAATGGACGCGGACACGCACGCCGAAGATCATTCCGCACGGCACACCCCACCGAAGCCAAGGCTCCCCCTCGCCGAACAATCGCCCAATGCCCCCGAAGCGAGATCCCGCAGAACCCCCACCGCCTGATCGCATACCCTGCTTCCACGGATCAGGTTGGGCCTTTTGATCGGTCATTCTCTGGAAGGCTAGCCGGCAAGCACGCCCTTGCGGACCGCGAGCAGCAAGGCCAGTATTGTTTTTCCGTCCAGTATTTCCCCTCGCTCGATCATCCCGAGCAGGTCACCCGGCGAAAAACGGTGCACCGTCAGGGATTCATACGGCTCGAGCTTCTGCCCGACGTGTTTCAAGCCGCGGGCAACGAAAACATGCATCAGCTCATCCGTCATTCCCGGCGTGGTATAAAACCGCCCCAGTGGCTCGACGGTTGCAGCCCGGTAGCCGGTCTCTTCCTCAAGCTCACGGGTCGCGGCAACGATCGGGTCTTCGCCCGCGTCGATTCCACCGGCAGGCACTTCGAGCAACACATCCTCAATCGTGACCCGATCATTCCGAACTAGAACGATCTCGGCCCCACGACCAGACTCGCTGCTGGAGTCGATGATCGGGATGATGCAAGCTGCCCCACGGTGCCGCACGATGGGCTTCGTTCGATTGATCCCGTCCGGATACGCGACGGTCAACTCCTCGAAGTCATACGAATGCCCCCGATGCAGCACCGAACACTCACGAACTTCAAGACGCGGCGGATCAGAGGTTGGGTCGCTGGTCATTGGAAGCTCCAGAGGATCGAGATGTTCAATGATACCGACGCGTAAAACAGCGGACCGATGTAGCGAAACATCGGCCCGGAGAGATTCTCTGGAGACACGTGCGATCGACAGCCCTTAGGGCTCAACCCGGACGGCCCGCCAAGGCATCACGAATCCACGCTCGGGTGAGTACGACTGCCCCTCAATTCGATCCGGCGTGATCATGCGACCTGAATGGGCGTAGTTGGCAGAACCATCCGATGTACCAAAGCCGAAGACCACATCGCCCCAAGCATCATGGACCTGGCCGTTGTCGAACTCGGTTTGATAAAACACCCCCGAAAGCGAGCCGCCCTCATCGAGGTCCAGCTCCATGACCTGGACGTAGGGATCAGCGTCTGGCGATGGGCTGAGATCCACTGTCCAGATTCCCGCGAGGTCGCCGCGCGTCGGTGTGCTGCTGCAGGCACTGAGCGCAAAAACACCGGCACCCGCAAGGAGTACCGGCAAAGTCTTCTTTGATACTGACATGGGTTGCTTCCTTTCAGATGGTTCACCATCCTACTGGGAGTCAGACGCATCTCGTTTCATCGCCACCAAGTCGTGGAGCCGTACTCGGCCGACTCGCCCAGCTCTTCCGCAATACGGATGAGCTGGTTGTACTTCGCGTTGCGGTCGGATCGGCAAGGAGCCCCGGTCTTGATCTGGCCGCAGTTCGTCGCGACCGCGATATCCGCGATCGTCGAGTCCTCGGTTTCGCCCGAGCGGTGGCTGAGCACGCACGCGAACCGGTTCCGCATCGCATAGTTCACCGCGTCGAAGGTCTCGGACAATGTGCCGATCTGGTTGACCTTGACCAGCACCGCGTTGGCGGCCTTCTCGGCCACGCCACGCTCGACGAACTTCTTGTTGGTCACGAACAGGTCGTCACCAACGATCTGGACCTTGTCGCCGACCTTGGCGGTGAGTTTCGCCCAACCTTCCCAGTCGTTCTCGGCCAAGCCGTCTTCGATCGAACGGATCGGGTACTTTTCGCACCAGCCGGCCCAGAGCGCGACCATGTCATCCGACGACACGATCTCTTGCGACGAGCTGAAGAACTTGTAGCCTTTCTTTCCGTCTTTCTCGGCTTCGTTCCAGAGCTCACTGGCAGCCGGATCGAGCGCAACGAAGATCTGCTCACCCCACGAGTAGCCTGCTTTGTCGACGGCTTCTTCGATGACTTTGAGCGCGTCTTCGTTGTCTGACAGGTTGGGCGCGAACCCGCCTTCGTCGCCGACCGCGGTCGACATGCCACGCTTTTTGAGCACGCTCTTGAGGTTGTGGTAGATCTCGGTGCCGGCGCGGAGGGCCTGTCCGAAATCGTCGAAGCCCCAGGGCTGGATCATGAACTCTTGGAAGTCCACGGTGTTGTCGGCGTGCTTGCCGCCGTTGAGGATGTTGAGCATGGGAACGGGCAGGGTCTTGGCCGCGGTACCGCCAAGGTAGCGATAAAGGGGCAAACCCGAAGCTTCTGCGGCCGCCTTGGCCACGGCCATGGAAACACCCAGCATCGCGTTGGCACCGATGTCCGACTTGTTCTCGGTGCCGTCCATCTCGATCATGGCGGCATCGATGCCCTCTTGGTCGCGGGCGTCCACGCCTTCGATTTCCATGGCGATCCGCTGATTCACGTTTTCGACGGCCTGGGCGACGCCCTTGCCCATCCAGGGCTCGCCGCCATCGCGGAGCTCGACGGCTTCGTTTTCACCCGTAGAAGCCCCCGAGGGCACCGCGGCACGTCCGACAACGCCAGATTCGAGGACGCATTCGACCTCGACCGTCGGGTTGCCCCGAGAATCAAGGACCTGGCGGGCGTGGATAAGGTCGATGTCGAACGCCATGTGGGAACTCCGTCTTTGGGTCGCGAAAGTGTGTGCAGAACAGTCGGCGCGAGGATAGGCTTGATCGGAGCACGACGGTGGGTGATTCGGCAACTGTCAGCCGACTCTCCTGCAGCCCTGACCTCGGGGCATGATCGCGAAGGACCGCTGCGGATGCCCATCACACCCGATCAGTTCAGAGACGAGTTGCGAGGAATCCGTGCTGACCTGGCACGCCAGGGCGACTCTGTGACCGATATGGCGTCACGGGTGTTCGACGCCGTGTATGAACGGGACGTCGTCGCTGCCGAGGAAATCGTCACCAGAGACGATGAAATCGACAAGGCAGACATTGAAATCGAGCGGCACGCCGTCGACCTGCTGGTCCGCGCCTCGCGCGACTCGTGCGGGCTCGATCCTGCCCCGATCCGATCGGTCCTTACCGCTGTGAAGGTCAACAACGAGCTCGAGCGCATTGCCGATGCAGCATCCGTCGTTGCTGAAAAAGTCATCAGCCTCGGCGATCGCACGACACCGTTCCCCAAAACACTGCTGGTCATGACCAACTCGGTCATCGGGATTGTGCGGGATGTGGTCAAAGCCTTTGCGGAAAGCAACCCGAAACTTGCTGAGTCTGTTCTGGCCAGTGAGGGCACCGTGCTCAAGTTCAATGACTTGATCGTTCGCGACGCGGAAGAACGTGTCGCCGATGGTCGCATGAACGTGGATGTCGCATTTGAGTTGCACGGCATCGCATCGATGGCGGTCACGATGGCTGACCATTGCACCAATATTGCCGAGCAGGTCATCTACGAATCGACCGGGCAGATCGTTCGCCACACGCAAGGCCAGTGGGTTCAGCTGCCCGAGGTTTGATCCACAGACCGGCGATGGACCGCTTAGTTCTTGGGTGCTTTGTAGAACGGCGTCGCAGTTGTGACGCCTTCGAGTGATTTCCCTCCGGCGTCGATGCCGATCTTGATTCCAAGCTCTGCGTTCGCCGCTGGTACGAACCCCATCGCGATCGACTTACCGAGAGTCGGGCTCAGGCAGCCCGATGTCACCACGCCAACAGGGTTGCCGTCGATGACAATCGGCATGCCTTGACGCGCGGTTCGTTTGCCTTCTATCTCGATGCCAACGAGCTTCTTGCTCGGGCCGCCATCTGCTTGTGTTTTGAGCAGCGCGTCTTGCCCGATGAACATTTCGCCGTCTTGCTCTTCGGACTTATCGAGGGCGATGACAAAGTCGACGCCGCAGGAAAGAGCGTTGATCTCTTCGCCCAGTTCATGGCCATACAGCGGCATGCCCGCTTCCAAGCGGAGTGAATCGCGAGCTGCCAACCCCGCCGGACGAAGCAACGCGTCGGCTTCTTCCATCTTGACGTCTTTCAGCAGCAGCTTCATCGCCATGCCCACAGCGGACGCGGGCAAGATGACCTCAACCCCGTCTTCGCCCGTGTAACCGGTTCGGCTGACGTAGAGCTTCATGATCATCAGATTCTTGACCGCGAAGCGGTACCGCTTGAGACCGGGGATTTCTTTCGAGACACCCGAGACAAGATCCATCACCCTCGGGCCCTGCAACGCGACCATCGCAGTCTTCTCGGTGCGGTCCTCGAACTTAACGTTGAACTGACGCTCGGCGATGACCTTGTTCAGATGCGCGACGATCTTGGCGCGGTTCGATGCGTTGACGACCACGAGGTAGTCATCAGAGTCCATCCGCATGACGATCACGTCGTCCATCACACCGCCCTGGGCATTGCACATAAGCGAGTAGCGGCATTGTCCGTCTTGCATCGTGCCGATGCGCCGCGAGCAGGTGTGCTCGAGCAGCCGCTTGGCGTGCAAGCCTGAGATCGACAGTCGCCCCATATGGGAGACATCGAAGATGCCGCCAGAGCTCCGGGTCTGTTCGTGCTCTTCACGGACCGAGGTGCCGTACTTGAGCGGCATCTCCCACCCGGCGAAATCGACGAGCTGGGCGTTGTGGTCAACGTGGAACGCTTTGAGCGGCGTCTCGGTGAGGGCGGTGGTCGTCATAGCGACCAGTCTAGGTTGCTCTCACCCTGAGGTTGATGCCCCAGCCAAGGCATGTTGTCGATCAGTCGGACGCCCCCGACACGAGCGGCGACCAGAAGGCGGCACGGCGAGTTCGGGCCATCTGGATGAGACATCGGGCCCGGCACGAGCAGGGACTTGGCATCCCGGAGCACCGCATATTCGAACGCGATGCCAGCACGTCGCAACGCGGATTGCAGCACGGCCTCGGCGCGATCTCGATCGGGCTCTTGGGCAGACTCGGTCAGAGCAGTCGAAATCCCGACGGCCTCGGCACGAGCTTCTGCGGTCAGCAGCAGGTTTCGGCTGCTCATTGCGAGACCTTCGGGTTCTCGAACGGTGGATCCGGGGACGATTTCAATCAGACGCCCGCGCGATGCCTGCTGCCCTTCTGCCATGGCGCGAACAACCTGGAGTTGCTGCCAGTCCTTTTCCCCGAAAATCGCTGCCGATGCGTCGCAGAGGTCAAAGCACCGCGATACCACCTGGCACACGCCGGGAAAATGACCCGGGCGGAAGGTGTCTTCCAGCCCCGGCTCGGTCGCGACGGCCGGGAGCTCGGGCGTTGGTATCTGTTCGCCTGGCGGGTACACAATCTCAGGCGAAGGCGCAAAGACGACGTCGATCCCGCATCGTTCACAAACTTCAGCGTCGCGGTCAAGATCCCGCGGATAACGGTCAAAGTCGGTCGCTTCGTTGAACTGGGTAGGATTTACAAACACCGTGGCAGCCGCGGGAACCCCACGCCGATTCGATTCGGAACATGCCAGTTTGAGCAGTGACTCGTGACCGGCGTGCAATGAACCCATCGTGGGCACAAGCACGCATGAAGCGGTCAGATCGAAGTTGGGCTCGGTGAGGATGCGCACGCGGGAGGGTAGCCGGTCGTGCATCGGGCGATCAATCGGCAACGTACGATCTGGTGTGATCGGATCAAACGCATTGATCGTTGAATGGGGCGAACGCCTGCAGGCTGTGGGCGGCCGAGCGCTTGCTGGCACCCCGATGGTGGACCCGGATGCCTCGCAGGAGGACCGCGCGCAGTTTGTCAAAGAGTTCGTCGACGAACGCGGGCACCGGGCCCGGGTGGCAACCCCGTTTCTGTCAGCCATGCTGGGCGTGGCACTGGGAGATGTCCGACCCGAGAAGATGGACCTCGATGATCGGCTTTGGTGGGCGGTGCAAGAGCCCGACAGCCGCATCGCAGACTTTGGAGCTTCCTCGGACGGCGTCGGGCGGGGACCGCTCGATCCGACCCTGGGCGAGATCGCGATCGAGTCTCGCACCGAAACCGAGCTCGGTGCGATGCACGCACTCTTTCGGCTGGGTCTGGAACGGAACGAGCCGGGGATGATCGAGCGGGCGCTGAGTGCCGCGAGCTGGCAGGTCGAAGAGCTTCAGCCTGACAACGGCACGAACCACCCGTGGGGTATCCACGTCTTCATCGTGCTCGCGGGTCGATCGTCGAATGCTCAAAGGTCATCGGCCGCCCTCATGCACGCGCAGACCATGCTTCATAACTGCCAAGTGGGAATGGGGTACCCTGATCGGCTGAGCGCCTGCGTGCTGCTTGATGCAGGGCGGACGCTCGCGCGGGTGTAGCGAACCCAAGGTACCATCAATTTGGTGCCGCTTGTCAGGTTAGATCACACTGTTGGACGTGTGCCCATTCGGTTCGCGGAGCCAGCGGCGAAGCTTGGGGGATTTGGCAAGATCGGCCCAGGTTTTGGTTTCATGTCCGTAGCGATGGCGCATGGCTGCCGCCACGAGGCCCATGAACAGAGGCTGAGGCGTCAGTGGGCGACTCGTCAGTTCTGGGTGGCACTGGGCACCAATGAAGTAAGGGTGCGTAAGTGGGGTCTCGGGCGCCACACCCTCAACGACTTCTGCAATCGAGGGCAGCTCAAGAACCTGCATGATCGGCTGCTCAGGGTGGCGCCCTGAGAACACCAATCCCCCCGCTTCGAGACGCTCGATGAAAGACGGGTCGACCTCGTACCGGTGGCGGAAGCGTTCGCGGACGGACGTATCACCTCCAGCGAGGAATGACGCGAGCGATCCGGGCGTGATTTGGACGTCTTGAGCGCCCAGGCGCATGGTGCCGCCAAGCCCTTCGATTTTCTTCTGATCAGGAAGCTCGGAAATCAGCGGCGAGCCGCACATGGGATCAAACTCGGTGCTGGATGCATCTGTGATACCGAGGACATTGCGAGCAAACTCGATGACCGCAACCTGGAAGCCCAAGCAGATACCCAGGTAAGGTACCATGTTCTCGCGGCAGTGTTTCACACAGGCAATCTTGCCCTCGACTCCGCGCGAGCCAAAGCCGCCCGGGACGATCACCCCGTCAAGATCGTGGAGACGACCCGCGACTGTTTTGTCGGAGATCTCTGATGTCTCGATCCATTCTTGTTCGATCGTGCAGCCCAGATGGGCACCGCAGTGCTCAAGAGCTTTATCGATCGATGCATAGGCATCGCGGAGGTCAGCGTATTTACCGGTAATTCCAACGCGAACGGTGTGGTCGTGGTCAGCTGTCAGTCCCTTGACAAAGCTGGTCCAGTTTTTACGGGCGAGGTCTTCGTGTCGTGTATCAACCCGGTCGTGGACGCCGAGCAAACTGAGTATCTCTCGGTCAAGACCATCGGCCCGCATTTCGTCGGGGATCGTGTAGATACTTTCTCGGTCGTGCATCGAGAACACGCGTTTGAGCGGTACGTTGCTGAACATCGCGATCTTTTCGAGCACCTTGGGCTGGACTGGACTCTCTGCTCGGCACGCGATGAGGTGGGGCTGGATGCCGGTCTCGAGCAGACGCTGGATGCCGAGTTGGGCTGCTTTGGATTTTTGCTCGCCGAGCGCGGGGGGTTCGATGACATAGGTCAGCGCGACGAAGCAGACCGAGCCGGGGCCTTCTTCGAACGCGAGTTCACGGAGTGCTTCGATGTAGAAACCGTTCTCGTAGTCGCCGACGGTGCCGCCGACTTCGACGAAGACAACGTCTGCGGGGCGTTGGCCATCGCCTCGGAGTGCGAGCTCGCGGAGCTTGCGTTTCACTTCTCCGGTGACGTGCGGGATCATCTGAACATCGCGACCGAGATAGACGCCTTGGCGTTCACGTTCGAGGATCTCCGTGTAGATTCGGCCAGCGGTGGAGAAGTTGCGGCTGGTCAGGTTCTGATCCAGCATGCGCTCATAGGTGCCCAGGTCCATGTCGCACTCGGTGCCGTCGTCAAGGACGAAGACTTCGCCGTGGCGATAGGGGTTGAGCGTGCCCGAATCGATGTTGAGGTAACCCTCGAGCTTGATGGGGGCAACGGTGAGGCCCTTGTCCTTGAGAACCTTTGCCATGGATGAGCTGAAAATGCCCTTCCCCAAACCGGACATGACCGTACCGACAATCACCACGTATTTGTGTTGCCCGAATCGATAACCGTCTGGGACAGGCGAGTAGTACTCGCTATCGGTGGTCGAGATTTCGCCGGCGGCTGCGAGGAGATTTTGACTCGCGCCGGGGCTCGTAGTCGTATCGGATTTGTGACGTTCGTGGAGGGGCATTCCAGAGTGTATCAGCGCTGGCGCGGGGGTCGCAAGCGAGTGTGCTAAATGCCCGAAGAACGGGCATTATGACGGGCAACAAACGACCGGTATTGCGCCTCGGTGTCGATGCCGACGTGATCAAAGGACCGAATCACCACGGCGATTCCCCATCCTGCCTCGACCGCCCGGAGCTGCTCGAGCCGTTCCGTGCGCTCGAGTAGTGACTCTGGCATGCTCACAAATCGGTCGAGTGCATCCCGGCGATACACATAGAGTCCCGCGTGCTTCAAGGGCGGAAAAGCGGCTTCGAGCCCGTCTCGATTGTGCGGTATGAGTGCACGGGAGAAGTAAACAGCCCGTTGAATACCGTCAACACCCTCTCGGACGACGGCCTTGACGATATTGGTGTCCAGTGGATCGTCGTCTTGGCGAAAGGGAGATGCAAGCGTGCCCATCGGCTCACCCGAGCGAACCGTGGCATCGATGGTCTCGTCGATGAGCACGGGATCGATCTCAGGCTCGTCCCCTTGCACATTCACAACCAAAGCGTCATCGGGCAGGTCCAGCCAACGGGAAGCTTCGGCGAGCCGGCAAGTGCCATTGGGATGATCGGGGCTGGTCATGACCGCCTCGAACCCGTGGGAACTGACCACGTCGGCCACTTCCGGCGAGTCGGTCGCGACCACCACGCGCGACACGAGATTGGCGATCGCCGCCCGTTCGCAAACATGCACGACCAACGGTTTGCCGGTCTCTGCTTTGAGCACTTTGCCCGGGAACCGGGTTGAGCCCAAGCGGGCGGGAATGATCGCGGTGGCAGACACTGGACCCGGCATGGGTCAGGCCTTCATCTCGTTAATCATGGACTTGATCTGTTCGCGGCGTTCGCGGACGTCTTTGTAGTTGAACTTCTGCATCGCGATACCCGCGGCAATCCGGTCGGCTTCCTCGGCCGCTTCGGCACTCTGATCGGAAACTGCCTTCGCTTGTAGCGCACAAAGCAGGCCATACCGGAGATCCATGCCAAGGGCGGTGGTGTCGTCAGGCATGCCGTCGAGACCAGCACGGAAGGTGCCGATCGCGGCGTCATCCCATCCACCCATGGCAAGGAACGACCGGCCCATGGCGAGCTGAACATGCCGCCTGATCTTTGCGTCGTCCTGGGCTTGCTGGAACTGCTCGATGGCGGCGTCGTGCTCACCCATCGAAGCGACCACCTTCCCGAGCTGGAACTTGAGCGTCAGGTCGGTTGGGTAGTTTTCGACCTGAAGCTTGAGCTCTTCGAAGTGCATCTTTGCAAGCGCAGCTTCCGAAGATTTGAGTTTCTCGGCGGCTTCTTCGTTGGAAATATCAGCCTCGGCGATGCTGCGGAGTTTTTCAATCTGCCGCTCGGCCCGCTTGACCTGAATCTCACCTGCGGTCTTGCGGAATCGGAACTGCCCGGTATCCTTGTAAGCTTTGCCCAATACGGCCATCGCTTTGAGTTCATCCGCGTTCTTGCCGCGCTCGAGCAGGGCTTTGACGTACTTGCTGATGGTCGGGAGATCGCCGGGGCGTTCTTTAAGTTCGGCTTCGACTCGGGCGATGATCTGGTCTTTCACCGATCCGCTTTTGGCGATCGAATCTTCTTGCTCAAGCTCGGCTTGTTTGCCGGCATCGCGGATGTTTTTTCGGAAGCCGCCCTCTTCGCCGGTGTCTTCAAACCCGCCCTTGGACATGGTGTTCTGGGCGAGCATGTTGCGGACGCGGGCTTGGAGGTCGCCATCGGAAGGGTCGAGGCGGGTGGCGATCTCGCCGGCTTGGGAGGCGAGCTGGAATGCTTCGAGTTTGTCGAACGCGTCGAGCAACCGGACGTAGGTGTCTTTCTTCGACTTCGGATTTTCGTTTGCCAGAGCGAGCGCGTGCTGGCCGAGCAAGACGCCGGCTTCTTTCACGCCGATCTTGGCGGCTGCCTCGGTGACTTTGAGCGCTGCGCCGCCGTCCATTTTCTTGATACCGAAATCAAGCAATGTGTCCACGAACTTGCGGACATCGCCCTTGGCGGTCAGCCCGGACTTGGTGCCTTTGTCAAGTTTGCCCTTGGGGTTCTCACTGAGGAACGCGTCAGCCGAGCGTAGGAACCCTTTGACCGAGTCAAAGTTCGTCGGATCCCACCCGAGCCCGTTGAGCCAGAGCTGCATGGCGTATTCGTAGTTGCTGGATTCGTGCACAACCTTGGCGCGATCCCAAAAGGCCTTGGCCTTTTGGGGGCTAAAGGATGAGGGCTTGGCGTCTTCGCCTTCGCCGCCGGATGTTGTTGTCTTTTTTCCGAAAATTGCCACGTGACGCCGCCTCCTTGGGGGGTGCGAGTGTATGCGGTCCGGTCCACGTCGTGTGGTGGTCTGCCGGATGAACCCTCACATCGGCCATACAATGGAGCAATGGCAATCGATCCTTCCAAGTTGCGTATTCAGTTGTTCCCCGCCGAGGTACTCCGTCAGAAAGCGACCCCGGTCGAGCCGGGGCCCGAAATGGAAGCCGTGGGCGAGCGGATGCTTGAACTCATGCGTGGCGCGGAGGGCATCGGATTGGCCGGGCCTCAGGTCGGACTGAGCTGGCGGGTTTTCGTCTGCGACGTGCCCCCCACCGAAGACGAGCCCGCTTCGGACGGCCCGCCCAGTGCTTCGAGCGGGCCGGGCGTGTTCCTGAACCCGACGATCGTGGAGCACGCAGGCCCACTTGAGCCCTACGACGAGGGATGCCTGTCCTTGCCGGGCATCACCGGTCAGGTTCACCGACCGGCGATCGCGACGATGGAAGCGTTGACACCGAAAGGCGAAGCTGTCCGATTGACCGCGACTGGTTTGCTCGCACGCTGCTGGCAGCATGAGATCGATCACCTCGATGGCCTGCTTATCCTGGATAAAATGAGCCAAGCAAGCCGGCTCAAGAATCGCGCTCGGGTCCGCGCGATGGAGAAAGCGGGCCGGCGCTGATGCGGGTTGTTTTTCTGGGATCGGGTTCGTTTGGATTGCCGACGCTGCATCACCTTGCTGAGCATCACGACGTTGTCGGCGTTGTGACTCAGCCGGATCAACGGGCCGGGCGAGGCAAGAAGCTGACTCCAACCCCAATCGGTGCGTGGTCGAGCGAGCATCTACCGAGCACGCCCCTGGTCAAACCAGACAACATCAACGCCGATGAGGTTCGCGAGTTGGTTCGGTCTTGGTCCTGTGACGCTTGGATCGTGATCGCGTTTGGGCAGAAGCTTGGAGGAGGGCTGCTGGCTGATCGTTTTGCAGTGAATCTCCACGCGAGTCTTTTGCCGCGCTGGCGTGGAGCAGCGCCGATCAACCACGCCATCCTCGCAGGGGACACGGTCACTGGGAACTCGGTTATCACGCTCGCCGATCGGATGGATGCCGGTTTCGTGCTCGGGCAATCCACGCGACCGGTCGCGCCTGACGAAACCAAGGATCATCTGCATGACTTGCTGGCTGAGGACGGCCCGGCGCTGATCGAGAAGGTGCTGAAACAACATTCGAATGGAACCTTGGAGCCGTTGAAGCAAGACGAGTCGCTTGTCACCCTGGCGGGCAAGCTCAGCAAGGGCGACGGCTGGCTGGACTTTTCGCGACCGGCGGCCGAAGTCAGGTGCCGGATCAACGGTCTTTCGCCTTGGCCGGCAGTATCAGTCGGATTTGGTGCAGAGCGAATCAAAGTCTTGCGGGCAGGCCCGGTGGAAGCCGAGGCGATCTCTTCCGAATCAGAACCCGGGACGATCGTCGACCCTTCCGGCGGTGTGGTTGCGTGCGGTCAGGGGACGGCGGTTCGATTGATCGAAGTGCAGCCGCCGGGGAAGAAGCCCATGTCCTTTAACGCATTCGCCAATGGGCGAAAAATCAACGCGGGCATTCGATTTGAAAGCAGCCAGCCGGAGGCATGATGCTGACACTCTGGGACATCATGATGCCAAAGCGTGTTCGGTCGCCGAAGCGTCGGCCGAAAGTGCATCCGAAAGCGCGTCCAGAAAAGAGCCCCTCTACCGCTCCCGCACCCGGATCTGCGCAGGCACGCTACGAAGAGATCACGAAAGAGATGCTCGACAAGTACGGGATCCGTGTCCGCAAATGGCGATCATCGATGTCAGGCGTTGCATGGGAAGTGTCTTACAAAGACGGAACGGTCTCCCGACTGATCGAGTCGCCGCGGCCAAAGGGCCCCATGTCAGCTGCGGTTTTTTTGCACGAAGTTGGACATCATGCCATCGGTTTTTCAACCTACTCCCCGCGATGCCTCGAAGAGTTTTACGCGTGGAAGTTTTCAATCGATACGATGCGCGAACTCGATTTGAATGTCACCCAACGTGTGCTGGATCGGATGCATGATTCGCTTCACTACGCGATCGAAAAAGCCCGGCGGCGCGGGCTGAAGCGCTTACCGCAAGAACTGATTCCTTATGTCGAGCCCCGAGCAAAGTTGACTCGTGAGCTGCCGGCACAGCACCAGACGACGTAGGTGCGCGTTCTGCGATCACCACCCCAGATGGCGCTGATTCGGGTGCCACAAACGCTTCCGGGTTTCCATGCAAACCCGTGCGAAAGCGCGGGGCCAATCTCCGGGATCATTCGCTCGATTGAAGCCCAAAGTGCACACCGATCGGGTCTTGTAAGACGGCCTTTCGGTGATCGCGGGACGCCTCGAGCACCTTGCCCCCGTTCTGAACGACACGCCGAAGACTCTCGCTCAGATCATTAACCGGTACATGAAGAATCCAGACCGAGGGAATGTCGTCACGGCTCGAAGCTGGACGAATCTCACCGGCAACCACACCATCCCCGCGGCGGATCTCATGACTGCCCGAATCGCCAGAAGGCACTGTCTTCCAACCGATGACTTTTTCGTAGAACTCGCATGCAGCCTGGGCATCGGGCGATGCCAGGGAAAGCCACGAGATGTAAGCGATCTGATCTGATTCGTAGCTTTTCGCGGTGGCTTCATCCACGATCGGGATGACCCCGAATGCTGCCCCACTCGCGTCTGCCAGACCGGCCCACTGGCTGTTCCCATTGCTGTCTTTGCCGTGCATCAACTCGCGGCCGCCCAGCTCAATGGCTCGTTCCACGCTCGTTCCGACATCCGCGACTTGAAAATGCGGCATCCATTGCAGCGGTAGCGATTCATACTCAGGCGTTCTCTTACCGAGGCCGATGATCGGCGTGCCGTTTCGGTTGTGCAGATCCTCTCGCCAGAGCGGCGCCGAACCGGTCGTTAGGACGTTTGCGTAGAAGCTTTGCTCCCGCTCATGATCCGGCGCCGCGATATCAGCGCTCACCACGCCGCCAACGCCGAAGAAAAACGGACTGTTCACTACTGGCTCCCCCATGTTGGACGACGCTATGGACGCACGTGCTCAGGTCATAAAACCTGGCCTGACGAAACTACTAAAAAAGCGCCCCGGCGTGTGCCGGGGCGCTAGGCGAACTCACAAGGTACCAAACGGGCGCAGGACGTGCACTCGTGGCTATGGCGTGACGGGCTCGAGGCTCTCTGGGTCCCGTTGGGGGATTTCCGTAGCCTTGCCGAACTCTTCCATGGTCGCCTGACGCGCGGGATCAGGTTCGGAAGCGAGGTTGCCCTCTTGTATCTCTTCCCAAGGCCCCACGATCATGATGACCGCGTTATCAGGGTCAAGATGTTCGTTAGCCGCACGCTGCACATCTTCGGGTGACACGTTTCGTACCGCATCGCGGTAGTTGCGCCAATAGGACGGATCACGCCCGGTGCGCTCGTCGCTGATGAACAAGTTCATCATGGCACTCTTTGATTCGAAGTTGCGTGGGAAGGTTTCGATGAGACTGTTTTGAATCGTCTCCAGCTCATCAGTGGTGACTTCGACCTTTTGGATCTGATCGATCTCGTCGAAGACGAGGCGCGTGGCAAGCGCGGTGGTTGGGGTTTTGGTGAAGAAGTAGGAGAGGAACATACCCGGGTATTCAACCTTGTTCTGGAAGGTCGAACCCGCTGTGTATGCAAGTCCTTCTTCGGTGCGAACTCGGTTCGTGATCCGGCTGGTAAAGCCCGACCCACCCAAGATGTCGTTCATAACCTGAACATTGATCGCGTCGGGATCGTCACGGGTGATACCGCGGTTGGCGATAAGCACCTGAACTTGGTTCTGTTCTTTTTCGTAGTAGTACACACCCGGCTCGGCGACGTGGGTGGGCGCGGGAATCTCTGGAGCAGGCGCGCCTGCTGCCCAGTCGGCCATCCGAGATTCAAGAAACGAACGCATCTCTTGCTCGTCGAAATCTCCAGTCACGGCGATCATCAAGTTGCCGGGATGGAAGATCCGTTCGTGGAATGCACGCATCGCCTCAGAAGACGCCGCGTTGAGTGAATCCTTGGTTGGTTGACGTGATTCGAAGTGATCGTCGCCCCACATGACGTAGCCGAGTTCGCGGATCGCGATCCCGATGCCGTTGTCGTCGCGTGTTTTGATCTGTTCCATGGCCTGGCCGCGGAAGGTTTCGAGCCGATCGGCGTCGAATCCCGGGTTGCGGATCATGTCCATGAAGAGATCGAAGGTTTCGTCGAGATTCGACGTAAGGCAGTTGATCGAAGCAGACGAGCTGGTGTTGCCCACACCCGCGGAAACATTGGCCGCCAAGAAGTCGAAGCGTTCGTCCAGTTCCTCCGGCGAGACTGTCGTGGTGCCGCCCTGACGGATCATCTGTCCTGTCATCGAACCCAAACCAGCCTGATCAGCGGGCACCATGTATTCGCCACCCTTGAAACTCAGGGTGATCGTGACCAGCGGGAACTCGTGCGATGGCGCCATGTAGACGGGCACGCCGTTGGAGAGTTCCGTGCGGAACTCGCTCGGGGCTGGGGGTTCGAAAACGAGTTCGTCGAACTGAATATCGCGTGGGCTCGCGGGGATATCCGCGGCGAGCACGCCGGTTGAGAGTACCGCTAGGCCGGCGGCCATGGTGGTGATCGCGGGGTTCATTCGGCACCTCCTTCGAGCTCAGCAATGCGAAGCTCAATCTCTTGCTTGACAAAGTCCATCATGGTCTTGAACTGCGGCGGAGCGCTTGCTCCCTGCGCTTTGACTTGCTCGAGTCCCATTCGAAGTTCTTCCACATCGTCGGAGGCTTTGAGCTCAATAAGTTGTGTTTCAAGCTGGGGCACGATCATCTCGACCATCTCAGCCGGGAGAGAAGCCTTCACATCTTCGAGCGTGATGAGCTCGACTTCGCTTCCCTTCTTGCGGGTGTAGGACGCGACGCCCTTGCGGTCATCATTGAGATAGGTCTGCGCGACTCGCTGGATGTCTTCGGCGGTAACGCTTTGCATCTTCTTGGGATATTCATTGAGATGCTCCCAGCCAACCCAACCTTCAGAAATCGCAAGCTGGAAGAACAGGCTTGAGTTGTTCTGCAGATTTCGGAAGGAGTCCGCGCGAGCTTGGTTCTTGACTTTCTGCAGCTCCATGTCGGAGACCATCTCGTTCTTGAGAATCTCCACTTGCTCGTACCAAGCTTCTTCGAGCGTCGCGAGGGCGGTCTTGCCCTTCGGAGACGCGGTGAATGAGAAGGAACCGGCGTAGCGATTGGTGTTGCTTCCTGCATTTGCGGACGCGGCGATTGCCGAGTCCTCGATGAGGGATTTGTAGAGGCGACCGGTTCGGCCGTTGAGGACCGCCGCGAGGAGTTCCAGTGCTGGCTCGTCCGGATGACCAAGGGCGACTCCGCGGTAGCGAACTTCGACTTGATCTTGGCAATCGCACTCGCCCGAGAATCGAAGCTCTCCCATCAGCGGCACATCGTGGGTTACGACAGGCGGAGCCGGGGGACGCTTATTGATAAGGCGACCGAAGTAGCTTTCAACGAGCTGGCGTGCATCGGCCGGATCGAAGTCGCCGACGATCACGCCCGTGAGATTGGCCGGTTGGTAATAGGTTTCAAAGTACTCGAAGATTTCCGCTTCGGTGTATGCCATCAGATCTGACATCCAACCGATCACCGGGGTGTTGTATGGTGAGGCAACCCAGAACATCGAATCGAACCGTTCATCGAGCATACCGGTGGGAGTGGCTTCGAGACGTTGGCGGCGTTCTTCGACCACCACAAAGCGTTCGGCGTCGAGCTCGCGGAAGCTCGGGTTCATCAATCGATCAGATTCCATCCAAGCCCAAAGCTCGAGTTTGTTGGAGGGTAGATTGATGTAATAGATCGTAAAGTCATTGCTTGTGCCGGCATTCATGCCGGAACCACCGTTGCCGGTGTAGATCTTGTCGAACTCGTTCTTGATGGTGATCTCGCGTTGTTTGTCTTGCAGTGCAGACATCTGTGCGCGGAGCTCACGGAGTTCGTCGGTGTCGTTTTCCGGATCCCAAGGATTGTCGATCTCGCCGCGCATGTAGCGGGGATACTGAACATCCAGCGCCATGGCCCGCATCGCTTCGCGAACTTCGGTCAGCTCGGCACGATACTGAAGATCGAGCTCGGGATCAGAAGTTCCAACGGCGTCGGTCCCTTTGAAGAGAAGGTGCTCGAGGAGGTGGGAAACGCCGGTGATTCCTGGGCGTTCGCTGGTGGATCCTGTTGGGGTGATCCAGCCGGCGGTGATAATGTTTGGCTGCTCATCGCGGGGCAGTAGAAGAAAGGTCATGCCGTTGTCGAGTTCGAACTCGATTGGCTCGACTTGTTGGGCGTGTGTGGCTGTTGCCGACACTGCCGCGATGAGGCACGCCGCGGCGGCCGCTCGCATATGTGAGATCATTTCGTCCATCCTCCGTGGTGTATCACGCCGACTCGGCGCGGTGAGCATGATACCGACTGATGGGTCGCGGGTTGCCTCGAGCGTGACCCGAGCACCCCACCTACGCAAAAGAAGCCCGCTCGGCGTACCGAGCGGGCTTCGAAGGGGCTGGCTTCTGGGCCCATAGACCCAGATCAGAGATTACGGGCAACCCGCGTTGTAGAAGCCGATGAAGGCCGAGATATCGAAGAAGTTGAGGGTGCCAAACGGTGCTGCGATGTCTGCAGCGGGGTCGTTGGCGTTGTAGAGCCCGATGAAGGCCGAGATATCGAAGAAGTTCAAGACACCAAACGGAGCGGCGATGTCGGCCGGGCAGCTGATCGCCGCGTTGATGATCGCCACGTCGTTGGCGTCCACGATGCCGTCACAGTTGACGTCGCCATCTGCATAACCACCGGCATTGCCGAGGTTGTCTTCTGCAACCATTGCGTCATCCGCGTTGACCACGCCGTCCAGGTTCACGTCGCCAATGGTTGAATCGAGGATGCCTTCCACGATCGCGGCGACATCGGCCGAGTCAACCACGAGGTCGCCGTTCATATCGGCGGACAGGTCGATCGAAACAGCATCGTTCAGATCGGTCCAATCTCCGAAGTTTGCGCAGATGTAGTCGATGTCGGCCGCGTCAACCATTCCGTCGTGGCCGACGGGGTTGTAACCACGGGTGCTGTTGTTACCAGCGACGTCGCCACGGCTGTCGCCATTATCGTAGGTGCCGGTGGCGAGTGCCGTGCCAAAGAAGTTGCCTGCGAAGGCGGCATCGACGGCGGTGAAACCAGCTTCACGGTCGAGCATTCCGCCGACCAGGTGCAGGCCGTCAGCAAAGTAACGGACGTCTGCTGCGTCGAAGTTGCCGTCGCCTGTAAAGTCGCCGAGGAGCTCGGGACATGCATAGCCGTCTGGATTGATCGAGCCGCCGGACCACGAACCGCCGTTGTTTCGGAGGCCCCAAGCATCGATCATGTCTTGGACATCAGCGGGCGAACGCATGCCGTCGCCGTTGAAGTCACCGGCGATCTTGTTGCGATCATTGTCTACGGTGCCGTTGCCGTCGGTATCGCCGAGCGGCGACGCGTAGTCGATATCGGTTCCGTTGATTGATCGGTAGCTGGATCCACCGGCGACGCCGTCGGTGTAGGTCACGCCAGTGGTCCGTGTCGGAACGGTGCCGTTGGTCGTGGTGTTGTACGACTCATATGCCGAGTTCGCAAGGGCGTTGCCTGAGTCTGCGAGAACGAACTGAGTCAGCACGTCATTTCGCGCGGAGTTGACGATCAACGGGACGCAATCATCGCTGGGATCTGGAGCGATATCTACCGTGTTGAAGGTGGTCGCAGGCAGCACGAACTGAGACGCGAGGAACTCACCGGGTGAAAACGCATTGGATGGGTCACTGGGGACCGCGGTGACGGCGCTTACCGAGCGAAGGATGTTATTGACGTAGGCAGCAGCCCTTTCGTTACGCATTGGCTGAATCGGGTTGGGGTTCGCGCCAACTTCGGATGGATCCCAGCCCCAACCGCCGGCCGAAGCTGGGGCGGACAAGGGGTCACCGACGGTTGCAATTCCACCCACACCGTAAACGGCGTATCCGTCTGCACCGCCATCGACAACATTCTCGATGGTTGGTCGAGCAAAGACTGATCCACCGCGGATGTCCGCACGGACCGCCAGGAGTTCCATGCGACCGTTGGTGAGCCAGCCTCGTGATTCGCCACGCTCGGCACCGGTATGGCCGACCGCAAGGCGGTGGTTAATAACGGTCGCTTCCATGCGGGACGAGCCGCCCTTGTTGGAAGCTTGCCAGTCTGGACCGATCCGGTCATTGGTCGACGAGCTGGTGCGGTTGCCGATGTTCTCGCCGACACACCATGATGGGTCCAGACAGATGCCGTTGGCGAACGCATTACGGGTACCCGAACCAGAGTCACGTGTGACGAACACGAGGTTCTCACCGGTGACAAGGCGGCCGGTTGCGAAACCGTGACGCAGGTTCGACATCTCGATTTCCTGCATGCCAACACCGATGTTCACGGGAGCCGCAACTGGTGTAAGAGTGATCGGGAAGTCATAGACGGTCAGGTCATCTGGGTTCGAGATGTCTGTGTTCAACGTCAGGCCGTTGGGCGAAACGAGGCTGCGGAGCTTATTGCTTTGCGTGAGTGGCGTGCCGGCGGGATCGGTTGCGACGCGCGGGTTGTTTCCGTAACCGGGAGCACCGGGAACGCGATTGAACAACGCCGAACCGGTTTCAACAGTCTGGAACCAGAGAACAGGAACATCAAGCGCGTTAAAGTCGATCTGCACACCCGTACCGGCGCCAGTCCCAGTCGTAACGCTGTACGAGCCGTCGTCAAGCGAGCGGAGCGGTATTGCACCTGGGTTGTTGCCATTGGCCGCCCCTTGGGTGACACCTGCGTTAACGTAAAGCTGGGTGTTGTTGTATGCAGCATCAGCGAAGCTCGAGTTCAGCGTCAGGTTGGCTGATGAGCCGTCTGCTTCGGTCGCGAACAAAGTGCCCCAGTCGCGGAGTTCGGCGAGCCCGTTCCCCGACCCGACGACCCGGTAGTTGAACTGCCAGTACTGTCCTGACAAGAAGGGTGGGTTGACATCGAACTGAGCGAGTTGCTCTTGCACGAAGCCATCACCGTCAACGTCGATGAAGTCCAACGTGTTTGCTGGTGCACTGAACAGCGCTTCGAGCAGGGTTGCTCCCGATCCGTTCACCGCGAACGGTTGGGCTGAGGCAACTCCGCCGCAAGCGGCAACGACAAGACCGATTTTTTGTGTATTTGACAACATGTGATCTCTACTCCTAAGTCCAATCCGACAGCGATCGCGCCGGCACGCGCGTGCCGGGCGTTGAACGAATACCCGTGTCCATGAATGTGAACCGTGCCGAAGTCCTTGGCACTTGTGATGAAAATCAAGGCCATTCGCTTTCACGAATGGCCTTGTCAATCTACTTAGGGACTACCAGGACGACCGTCCTCATCGATTCGGTTGTTGCCAGTGATGCTGTAGAAACGATCGCCCCACTTGCGTTCTTCAATCGTGTTGATCAGCTCATCGAGTTCGACATGTCCGTCTGCATATCCGAAGTTGACGCGTCCCCCGTGGTGGTCCCCCACGGCTTCGAGAGAAGAGTTCGACCCGCCCGCACCTTCGATCAAGCCGATCTGATCTGAGCTCAGTGTGTCGAGGACTTCGACCAACTGCTCGACATCGGGGTACGCGAAGCTCGCCACGCCGCCACGATCAAGCTCGCCAAACACGTCGGAGCCCGAGCTCAACCCGAAGAACGGTGTAATCGGGCGATGACTCTTGATGATCCGGGCGTCGTCAGAGCTCGGCGACGACAACGACTTCCAGCCGGCGGTCTCGCGGAACTCTGTGATCAGGATCTCACCCGATGGGCTCCGGAGCAACGTGTCCTTCACCAGCTTGGCCTTGCGGCGAGAAGGCACGTTGAACTTGTTACGAGGCATCATGGCGGCGTTCACCGCGAATGCGAGTCGCCCAACCTGGCGATCTTTCGGAAAATCATCGCCGATGGTTCCGCTCGCACCATTGATTTGATCGGGTTCCCAAAGTGTGATGTCTGAACCCGGATTGGTGCGCGGTGCTCCTCGCGACAGAACCGCGGGCGACTCAAACGTGTTTTCGGGGACTTCTCCGTTATCGAACAACGCATAGGACCAGTGAATGTACCCATTGTTTTCATTGACCTGATCAGTTGTTTGGTCCTCTACATCCCAGTCATAGCCAATCTCGTCTTTGCCGTACACGTATGAGGGCGGGTAGTAGTCCCTGTTGTTGATCGTGTAAATCGTTGCTGCCTGAGCCACAGAACGGGCGTTCGTACCTGCAATCACGGCCCAAGCAGTCTTGCGCGCCTTCCCGATCGCAGGAAGCAATATCCCGATCAGGAGAGCGATGATCGCAATGACAACGAGCAGTTCGATCAAAGTGAATCCGCTCTTTGCATGATGACGTGATGAGAGAGCCTTCGGCATCGGGAACCTCCACGGTTGGTTTGAATGAGCGGAAGAGTAAGGCACACCTCGTTCCGCATGCGTTCAAACAGCGCAAGGGTTACAGCAAGGTTTTGTGAACCTCGCTCGCCAAAAAATTGCTGAGCAGAACTGCTACTTCACATGGTGTTTATGAATTCTGAACGCCGAGTTCCGCGATCATGCACCGAACGCTCCCGCCACCGATCCGCTCGATCGTTGGGATGTCTGCAACTACAAGTTGCGCAAGATCTTCAAGCCTCTTGCATTGCAAGTTTGTGAAGGATCTATGAGCGCGTGCAGACATCGCCAGTAATGTGGTTTCCTGTTCCGATTGCAACTCAAGCACGTTTGCGCACATTCCACTTACTTGGGCGGGTGAAATATCAAGAACCTCTTTGCCAAGTTCACCCAATCGATCCATGATGCGGGAACGAACACCAGTATCCGGGACACAATCGGCAGCAAAGACCGCGAACGCTGAACCGACTGACATGATGACATTGGTGTGGTAAACAGGCGTTCCGTCTTCGCCGAATGCGTCGAACCGCTCGATCTCAAACCCGGTCGCTTCACCCCAGGCATCCAATACAGCATCAGTTGTTCGCGGCGACCGGCACGCGAATGCCACGCCTTGCACGCGATCGAGCACGAGGCTGCCCGTTCCTTCAAGTGCTTCGCCATGCGCTTCGAAGTGCTCGAGATGGATGTGCTCTAGATCTTTGCCTGCTGCTTCACGAATGCGATCGATCACCGCTGCCCGGCGTTCCAACCGGCGAAGCGGCGTGGTCATCGGATAGGTGATCATCACGGGAGATCGACCCGCGGGCTGGTGATACGAGAACCAGTTGTTGGGAAACACAGAATCGGGAAGATTCGGTTCTTCGTCGATGATGACCTGAACGCCAGCGTCGGCCAGGCACTGGGCGAGCCCGTCAAACTCGCGCCGGGCTTGATCGGCAATCTCGCCTGATTCTCCCGAAGTGCTTTCCATAAAGGTGTTTGTACCCGCAGCGGCTTCATTTCGACCAAACGAGCCCGGGCGAATCAACAGCACCCTAGATGATGTCTGGGACGGTTCTTTCAGATCGCGGCTGAGGTCCTGGTTCATGGCAGATGATTGCCCCGTGAGCGGGGCTAAGTTCGCCGACACTTTGAGCGGTCAAGAATCACCGCATGAGCACTGTCTACATTGGGGAGCACCCCGCCCTGAGTCCGGCCGAGGTTGCCCGGGTCGCACGCCAACACGCCAGAGTCGAGCTAAGCGAGCCTGCCCGCGACTCCATCGCATCCAGCCGGAAACTGCTTGAGCGAACTTTGGACGACGGCCTGCCCCACTACGGGATCAATACCGGATTCGGCTCGCTCGCGAACCGCCGCATCGATCGAGCTGACCTTGCGACGCTTCAGCGGAATCTCATCCGATCGCATGCCGCGGGCGTTGGGGCTCCGCTTCCACTCGATGTCGTGCGGGGCATGATGCTTGTCTTGGCAGCATCGCTGTCGAGAGGGCGATCCGGTGTGCGGGTGGTACTCGTAGAAAAGATCATCGAGTTATTGAATCTCGGGGTTACCCCAATCGTTCCGGAGTCTGGCTCGGTTGGCGCATCGGGCGATCTCGCTCCGCTGGCCCATGTCGCCCAAGTGTTGATGGGCGAGGGTGAGGCCAGTTTCAAGGGTGCACGGATAGATGGCGCCGATGCCCTTCGGGCTGCCGGCATTGAACCGATTGAACTCGGCCCGAAAGAAGGCCTCGCGCTCATCAATGGCACGCACCTGATGTGCGCCAGAATGAGTTTGATCTGCGAGGATCTTCGTCAAGTGACAAACGCATCCCTTCACGCGGCTGCCATGTCGATCGATGGCGTCCGAGCAAGCCACGGATACCTCGATGAACGGGTGTATCAGGTACGAAACCAGTCGGGCGCTGCAACGGTCGCGGCAAAGCTCAGAAAGTTGCTCGTCGGGAGCAACATCGTCGAGTCGCACGCCGAAAACGACCCGCGCGTCCAAGACCCATACTCGTTCCGATGCGCTCCACTCGTGGTCGGCGCGGCGTTCGACTCGATCGAGGCGTGCGAAACACGGTTGCACGATGAGCTCGGTGCGGTAAGTGATAATCCGCTGATTTTCGATTCAGAAGGCGAGACTGACATCGTGTCTGCTGGTTGTTTTCATGGCATGCCTGTCGCGCTTCCTCTTGACGTGCTCGCAATCTCCATCGCCCACATCGCGGGCGTCGCCGAACGCCGCGTGTATCACATGCTGAGTGTGTTCGACCCGCATTCGGAACTCCGGGCGTTCTTGTCTCCAAAGCCTGGTCTCCAAAGCGGACTAATGATTGTTCAGTATGCAGCGGCCGCGATGTGCAACGAACTCATCGGACTGGCGAACCCGGCATCGGTTGCCAACATCTCGACGTGTGCGGGCATGGAAGATTACAACTCCTTTGGGCCCAGAGCTGCCGCCAAGGCTGCTCGCGGGGTTGATCTCTGCCGGAGCGTGATCGCGATTGAGCTCTTGTGCGCAGCGGAGGCTGTCGAGTCGCATCGTCCGCATCGATCAGGCGATCTGGTCGAATCCTCGATCGGGATGATCCGGGAAGCCGTACCCTCATTGAGCGAAGATCGCAGCCCCACGCCTGACATCGCAGCGATTGAAACGCTGATCCGCGATGGTCGTTTCACAGCGTGATCATGATCTCAAGGCAATGATGAATCAGATACTGATTGAGAGGGATACACCATGAGCACAATCGCCGGCCAAGCAGCACGCCTCATTCCTGCACCCCAAGATCGGACCGTCCGCGCTCCTCACGGCACAGAGATATCATGCAAAACATGGCAGGCTGAGGCAGCGATGCGGATGCTGATGAACAACCTCGACCCAGAAGTCGCGGAACATCCTGAGTCCCTCATTGTGTACGGCGGGCGAGGCCAGGCGGCCCGATCATGGGAAGCGTTCGATGCGATTGTCGAGACGCTCCAACGCCTCGAGCCAGATGAAACGCTGCTCGTCCAATCGGGAAAGCCCGTCGGCGTGATGAAGACCCACGCCGATGCGCCCCGCGTGATGATCGCCAACTCAAACCTTGTGCCTCATTGGGCAACGCAAGAGCATTTCGACGAACTCGCCTCTAAAGGCTTGATAATGTATGGGCAGATGACCGCGGGCTCTTGGATCTACATCGGCACGCAGGGCATCTTGCAAGGCACCTTCGAGACCTATGCAGAGTGCGCTCGCATGCACTTTGCCGGGACGCTCGCGGGCACACTCAATGTCACGGGTGGCTGCGGCGGGATGGGCGGTGCTCAACCGCTCGCGATCACGCTCAATGGCGGCACGTGCCTGATCGCCGATGTTGACTCTACCCGATTACAGCGCCGCCTTGAAGATGCGTATCTCGATGAGTTGGTCGATGACCTCGACGCTGCGATAGACCGCGCACTCGAACTCAAAGCGCAGAAGTCCGCGACTTCCGTCGGGTGGCATGGAAACTCGGTCACATTGCTCAAACGCCTCATTGACCGCGACATCACCCCGGACACGCTGACAGATCAGACCAGTGCCCACGATCCACTCCAAGGCTACACACCGGTCGAGTACACCTATGAAGAGGGATGCCAAGCCCGCGAACAGGATGCAGCGGCGTACCAGAAACTCTCGCTTCATTCCATGCGGCTGCATGTCGAGGCCATGGTCGAGCTGCAGAAACGCGGCGCCAAAACCTTCGACTATGGAAACAACATCCGCCAGCGTGCTCTCGACGAAGGCTTTACCGATGCATTCGCTTTCGAGGGGTTCGTCCCGGCATACATCCGCCCGCAGTTCTGCCTCGGACGCGGCCCATTCCGGTGGGTCGCACTCTCGGGCGATCCGACAGACATCTACAAAACCGACCATGCGCTGCTCAAGCTTTTCCCGAAGGAAGACGGCGGATACAACGAACGCCTGCACAGCTGGATCTTGGGATGCCACAAGAACCCCGAAGCACTCCTTGCGGGCGACTTCCGCAACTGCGAGCCACGTTTCGCGTTCCAAGGATTGCCGAGCCGCATCTGCTGGTTCGGGCTCGGCGAGCGCGACAAAGCAGGATTGCTGTTCAACAACATGGTGCAGGCGGGTTCGCTCTCCGCACCGATCGTCATCGGACGCGACCACCTCGACTGCGGCTCGGTCGCGAGCCCGAATCGCGAGACCGAAGCAATGAAAGACGGCTCGGATGCTATTTCCGACTGGGCTATTCTCAACTTCGCGGCCAACATCGCCAGTGGCGCGAGTTGGGTCAGCTTCCATCATGGCGGCGGCGTGGGCATCGGCTTTAGCCAACACGCCGGTCAGGTGATCGTCGCCGACGGCACGCCCGAGGCCGCCGACCGCTTGGCGAGGGTGCTCCGCAACGACCCGATGATGGGCATCCTCCGCCACGCCGACGCGGGATACGAAGACGCACAGCAATGCGGGCGAGATCAAAATGTAGATATCCCGATGGCGTGAGACTTATTGCGTGCCCGCTCGCTCCGCAGTGCATACTTCGATCCGTGAGCCGACCGCGAGTACAACGCTGAGCGGAAGCTGATCGTGTAGAAACTCCCATTCGGGTCCATACACACGCGCCCAGTTGACGCTCATCGAGGACCACCGCACCTCATGGCAAGCCCAAACAGGATGCCGAACCTCGTAGCGGATTGGTTTGCCGCGTTTAGACACGCCGTAACCCCACTGGTGCTCTTTGAACCAGTGCTCGGCGGAGTCTTCGGGCGGCGTAAAGGGGTCCGGGTGGGCTTCCACTCCGATTGATCCCCGTCCACCGTTTACGGAAAAGTCGTATTCTAAGATCAACGACGAATCCTTCCGATCGATTGTTTCTCCGATCTCGGCTTTGAAGTACGGCTCGTTGTACAAAGTTCGCGCGACTGACGCGACGAGCCTGCTCTTGACGAGCTCGCGGATGAAGACCACACCGCGCCGCCCGGTCGCCGGATCTCGAACATAGAACCGAAGATTAATCTCCGGGAAGTTGACCAGTCCGGGCCACTTCACGCCAAACACCCTGGTCTGGAGAAACCGGAACCCAACAAGGCTGCACACCGCTTTCCCGTCGAAGCGATCGAGTTCCAATCCGGGTGGCAGGCGGGGGATCAGCAGTTCAGCGTTCACCGCGTAACTGGCGATAATCAAGTCTCGCCATTCGGCTGCTAGGAACACTCGGGGCATATACAAGCGTACCGTGCTGCATGGCACACAGCCCATCGGACCTCGATCAGTTGGCAGAGTGGATCGTTGGATCTTCAAACGTTGTGATTCTGACCGGGGCGGGGGTATCGGCCGAGTCCGGGCTGGCAACCTTCCGCGATCCCAGTGAACACGCCGATGCGCTCTGGTCCAAGTATGACCCGATGGAGTTGGCCACGGCCGGCGCCTTTGAGCGCGATCCTGAACTGGTGACCCGATGGTACCACTGGCGATTCACGCGAGTTTCCGAAGTCGAACCCAACCCAGGACACTTCGCGCTCGCAGGGCTCGAGCGATGGCTGACCGAGCAGCGATCGCCGGAAGCGTTCACAATGGTCACGCAGAATATCGACGGGTTGCACCAACGGGCGGGCTCAAAGCGCGTGGTCGAACTGCACGGCACTATTCATACCTGGCGCTGCACGAAGACAGGCCAAGAAGCACCGCTCAGCGAGCTTTCATTCGAATCTTTCCCCGTAACTTCAACGCGCGGCGGGCTGATGCGCCCCTGCATCGTTTGGTTTGGCGAGGCGTTGCCAGACCAAGCTCTGGCATTGACCGGTACAGCATTGGAGCGCTGTGACTTGTTTGTTTCCATCGGTACGAGCGCCACCGTTCAACCCGCCGCCAGTTTCGTGCAGATCGCGAAACAGCAAGGCGCAAAGACCGTCGAAATCAACCGCGATGCCACACCCATCACGGACGACGTTGATATGGCGCTCGCAGGCGCATCCGGCGAAGTTCTACCCGATCTACTTTCCAGAGTTCAATCGCTGGCGGGTGATCGTAAAATCGGGGATACTTGACCCATGTCTATCCCCCACTGCCAACCCGGAAAATGGCCCGAAGTTTCGAGTTCACGGTTTGCGTCGCTCATCGAACGAGAAACCCCCGTTGGCTGCGCCATCGCGCTCATCGGCATGCCCGATGACACCGGTGTGCGATTGAACAACGGCCGCCCCGGAGCCGCCGAAGGCCCCGACGCACTCCGGGCTGCGCTTGCTCGGTATGGCGTTGCCGATCCTTCGGGCTGGGCTTGGCCGCGCGTCTTCGATGCTGGCGATGTGGTCATTGAGCCCGGCGACCTCACTGAAACCCATCGACGTGTCACCCAAGCAGTCGAAGCGATCGTAGAGCTTGGGCTCTTCCCTTTCGGTATTGGCGGCGGACACGACCTTACGTTTCCGTTCGTGAGCGGTGTTGTTGGTTCGGGCGCGGCGATGCACGGCGTCTACTTCGATCCGCATCTTGATGTTCGCGACGAACAAGGCTCGGGCATGCCGTTTCGTCGGCTTGTAGAATCAGGTGCCGCCGACGCGCTCACGATTCATGGTTTTCAACCATTCGCCAACTCGACCGAACACCTCCGCTGGTTCCAAGCCCACGGCGGGCGAGTGTCAGACCTCGATCCTGATGACCCCTGGCCGCAACGTGATACGTTTGTCTCATTGGATATGGATGTGATCGATCAAGCTCACGCACCGGGCGTAAGCGCACTCAACCCCTGCGGCTGGTCACCGGCAATTGCAGAACGCTGGGTCGCCGCTGCGGGGCGGAATCCGCGGGTGCGCTGTTTCGACATGATGGAACTCAGCCCGCCGAACGATCCGAGCGGGCGGACCGCGAGACTCGCTGCCCATCTATTGCTGACCTTTGTTCGGGCATTCACGGAGCGTCAATCATGAGCCGTTCCATCCTGATTCGTGGTGCTCGCGTCTTGACCCTGAGCGATGGACCAAAGCCTCGCCGGGGGAGAGAGCAGGCGAATCTCAATGCGAGAAATGGTTGCGATGTCTTGATCAAAGACGGCGTGATCGAGCGCGTTGAACACGCCATCACCGAAGACACAGATCAAACCATCGATGCGAATCAGCGCGTCCTTATGCCTGCGTTTGTCGATTGCCACACCCACGCGTGCTTCGCTGGCGATCGCCTCGATGAATGGGAGCAAAAACAACGCGGCGCGACTTACCTTGAAATTCTACAGGCTGGCGGCGGAATCATGTCCACCGTTCGAGCGGTGCGTGATGCCAACCGTGAAGAGCTCGCCGATTCGCTTCTTTGCCGGCTGAATGCGATGCTTGGTGAGGGCACCACAGCATGCGAGGTCAAGTCTGGATATGGACTCTCGACCGAGCACGAGCTGAAGATGCTGCATGCGATATCAGATGCCGCGAACACCTGGCCTGGGCGTGTCCGCGTGACTGCATGCATCGGACATGCAAAGGACCAAGACCTATCAAACTTCGTTGATCAAACGATTGATGAAACACTTCCGGCTGTTCATGAAGCTTTTCCGGATTGCACGATCGATGCCTACTGCGAGGAAGGCGCGTGGTCGCTGGTGGAAACCGTCGCACTCTTTGAAGCAGCCAGAGAACTTGGCCATCCGCTCCGCATCCACGCGGATCAGTTCAATGAGTTGGGCATGCTCGATGCCGCCATTGGGCTTGGTGCGCGTTCTGTCGACCACCTTGAAGCGACATCGCCAGAGGCGCTGGTCCGACTGGCCGAGTCTGAGACGATGGGCGTGATGCTGCCTTGCTCCGGATTCCACGTCGACGGACGATACGCCGACGGCCGGGCATTCCTCGATGCTGGCGGCGCGCTCGCGATCGCGACAAACTGCAATCCGGGGTCAGCGCCCAGCCTCTCAATGCCCATGGCCATTGCACTCGCAGTCCGGCACCTCGGGATGACCGCGGCTGAAGCCATCATTGCTTCAACCGTCAACGCAGCGACGCTGCTGGGCTACGACGATCTCGGTACCATCGAGCCGGGAAAACGTGCTGATTTGATCCTTTTGCGACACCAAGACGAACGCCAACTTGGGTACGAGTTCGGCGGACGGCATGTTGACGCCACCATTTGCAACGGCCAAGTGTGCGTTCGCTGACTACACCTGCTTCATCGCCCGGGTCGTACGGACCAGTGCTTCACCGACAGCTCGCGCCATGTTCGAAGTTGCTTCGTCCTTGAGATCGCCATTGGCATCGAATGCTTCGTGTGCTCCGCCGAGCCCAAACTCATTCGGTACCATGAGTACACCGATACTCGAGAGAACAACGCGAAGGTGACGCAAACCCCGGATCCCTCCGAGCTTGCCGGGTGATGCTGCGAGCAATGCGCCGGTCTTGCCCCGAAAACATTGCAATACTGTTTCACCAGCGCACGGGCGCGTCGCCCAGTCGATCGCGTTCTTGAGCGCACCCGACATCGAACCGTTGTATTCGGGCGACGCAATGAGCATGGCATCCGCGGCGGTCATTCGGGACTTCAGATCCAGAACGCTTGACGGCAGACCCTCTTTCTCAAGATCCTCGCTAAACATCGGAAGATCGAGGTCTGCCAACGAAATCTCATCGATCACCACGTCACTGGCTGCGACCTGTTTCGCCACATATCGGGCGAGCTGCGTGTTGAACGAGCCCTTACGAAGACTCCCTGAGATTACTGCTATACGGATCGGCTGGCTCATCGTACACTCCTGGAAGAACTTGGTCTTTCGCGAGAGAACTACTCTCAAGCCAGAGATGGTAGCGAATCGAGAATCGACTTGCCGCCCCCTAGACTTTCAACTCATCGATCCGATACCGCGACCCCTGGGAGCCTCCATGCTTCGTGAAGTTCTGCACAGCAAAATTCATATGGCCACCGTGACAGGCGCCAAGCCGCACTATGTTGGTTCAATCACGATAGATGCGGCATTGCTCGATCAGTGCGGCATGCGGGTCAACGACCGGGTGCTCATCTCGAACTGCCGCAACGGTGCACGCTTGGAAACCTACATTTTTCGTGGCGAACCCGGCTCGGGCGTGATCGAACTCAACGGCGCGGCTGCTCATCTCGTTGAAGAAGGCGATAAAGTCATCATCATGCACTTTGCCTTGATGGATGACGGAGAATACGCCCGCAACCGCCCCACCGTTCTGATCATGAACGATGACAACACGGTTGCGGACGTCATGCACTACGAGCCAGATGGCGGCTCGAGTGATGGACCCAAGTAGAGTCATTCGGAATCATTATCTACAACGGCCGCGAGTCCCACGTCGCGTCGGCCACTGACGCCGACTGTCACGACTGCGCCAGCCTCGGTTGTCATCACGATATCCGTGATCCTGTCCGCCGTGGCCACCATGCCCTCCGTGTCCGCCCGAGTTCCCCCCGCGATGCCCGGAGCACGAGTTGCAACTCTGGTTGATCAACGAGATTCGGACACATCCGTGCTGCCAAGAGAACCGGGCGCTGTACCCGTCAGCATGCCAGCGAATGTTTGGACGGCAGCTGCGATACCGCACCACCAACGATCCCCGATCGTAACTCGCGCTGTACCCCGCCCGGCGGAATGCTCGGATGAACTCATGCCGCACATCGCGATCACTCCGGATTGTGGTGCGGTAGCCATCGATCGTCAGCGTGCCTGCATAGGCGTGCCCTCTCCATGAGCAAGACCGCTGCGAAGTGTGAGACTTGCCGTACCCGTTGGAAGTGACGCAGACCTGGGGCCCGGCTGCCATTGCTGGGGCAGCAAGCATGCCGCCGAGAAGGGTCGCCGCGAGAATGATTCGTTTGTTGAACATGACCTAATTCCTTTCTGGGCGTTGGGTGCCCGGTTCGGTGTAAGACCGAGTCCCAAGCTCAGAGACTGACCCAGCGACCCATCAAAATCATGATTTCAGCTATCGGAACCGCGTTTTTGAGCTCTCAGCCGGGTTTACGTGCAAATTTTGTTAGGAACCACGAACAAGCTGTCAGCGGATAGCTGTTTGTGCGGTACAAAGGCAAGGAGTAATCGCCATGACAACGCCCGACAAGCCCAACCAGAACCAACCGTCGCGTGACCCTGCCAAGGGAACGATCGTGACCGCATCCAACCCTGGCGAACTTTCTGTCATCGAGGCTGCGATCATGGACGCTTGCAACGCGATGCACGAAGCACGCGAGCAGAACGATCAGAATCGCATCGACGATCTCACCGAAACCATGTTCACGCTGCTTCGCAAGTACGACGAAACCGATGGCCAGAACCATCCCAATCCGGCATGGTCACGGCCAAACCAACGCGCACTCGCACTCAGTGCGATGGGCCGACTCGAGGACGCGGTCAAGACCGAGCTGCTGGCGCTGAAGTATGCCGACACGCCGCGCCGGCGCGAAATCTCACTGGGAAATCTCGCGGACCGCTGCTTGCGCCTTGGGGATGCTGAGCTCGCAGTCGGATACTTCCTCGAAGCGATCGATGCCAACCCGCGCTCTGTACCCGTGCTGATCACAGGAGCACACGCACTCTTCCGAGCCGGACACACGAGCGAAGCCGACTCGATCTTCCGAGCCATGCTCGGATCACCCGGCCTGCTCGGTGAAGGTTCCGAGCTCTCGTCATACCTCGCGTTTGACCCTGGAACCCGCTCGATGCGCGGACGACTTGAAGCACTCGACGAGCTGTATGCAGCATGGGAAACACGGGACCGCCGCGGCCAATCAAACCGAAGCAACGAACACAACCAAGAGCATGGAGGCGAACAATGAACACTACTGACCAAACCGAGTTCTGGGATCGCTATGACCGGGTAGTCCGCCCCGTGGTTGAGCGCGCCTGCCAACGCGCATCGCGTCTCCACACCGAGGGCACCATGGACCCAGCCGACATGGCAGCTTGGGTGCACACACGCGTGTGGCAGATGCTCGAGAAGGACACCTTCCCGACGTTCCATGATCAACCAAGCGTTGATGAAGCGATCGATCGTTTGCTGACCCACGCTGGTGTTCTCGCACGCTGGAGTTACTTGGCCCTTTCACGTCGCCATTGGAAACGTCTCGAGCGTGAGTCAGCCAGCGATCTCAGCCGGGTCGAGCACTTGTCCGTTTCACGCCGGGCAGATGCCGAAATCGAAGACCGCGAAGCCATTGATGCCGCGCTCGACAAAGTCCGGTCGGCACTGCCTGACTCGGTCCGCGGCAAGCTCGCAGCGTCGCTGCAAGACCGGTCCGAGCGCCGTCGAGCGGCGGTTGCAATCGGTGCAACCAGCCGAGATGACGATCGATTGATCAGCCAAGTCAACGCCGGACTCATCAAGGAAAACACGGTGCAACAGATGCGTTCTCGCGCGAAGCGTCATGCAATAGAAGCAATCGGAAGCTCAATCCGCCTCCCCCTCATTCTCGTGGTCGCCGCCAGTATGTGGTTGACTGTCCCAGCCGAAGGCGGCGAACAGTCAGGCGGCCGCAAAGGCACCAAGCTCTCCGCGCAACACTTTGTCATTACAGACCTTGCTGGCAAAGGCGAGCAGTCCGGCGGCCGCAAGCCCGGAACCAACCGAGAGGAACAGTCCGGCGGCCGCGGCACGCCGTAAGTGAACCCCAATCCGAGCCAGATGACATTCCCTGATTCCTGAGGTTTCCCGGAATAACCGAGACCGGTGACAACGTTCACTTGGCATGCTGAGTACTACCACAATTGCTGCACTGTCCATTTTGGCGGGAACAACCGCCAACTTGGTTTCCGACGCCCCCGGCGACACCTCCAAAGCCGTCGCAGAAGCTGAACCTCGGGCAACCCCGCTCGGCCAAGACGAGGCCATGCCCGCGTTCACACTCATGAACGAAAAGGGGGAATCAGTCTCTCTGACCACCGCGATGGCCAACGGGCCCGTCGTCGTAACGTTCTACCGCGGAAGCTGGTGCCCCTACTGCGTGAAGGCTCTCAAGTCGCTCGACCAGTCCGTGGGCGATATCAACGATCTCGGCGCCACCGTGCTCGCGATCTCTCCTGAAACTCCCGAGAACTCGATCGATCTTCGCAAGCAGACCGGCCTTTCTTATGAGCTCCTCGTGGACCATGACAACAAGCTGGCCGAGAAGCTTGGCTTGATGTTCACGCTCGATGCGAAGACGGTCGAACGCTACGCAAAATACGGGATCGACCTGCCCAAATCAAACGGTACCACCGAATGGCAACTCCCGATTCCCGCGACCTATGTCATCGATACCGATGGCACCGTCCGGTACGCGTGGACCGACGAGGACTACAGCAAGCGTGCACCAACCAGCCGCATACTTTCGACCCTCCGTCAGATCAAAAACGACGGCTGATTCGAACGATCACGCTTTTATTCCTTTGCCCCCCCGACGGCGGGCGCTGTTGCCCTAGGTGATAGCGCCCGCTGTCCCTAAACGCGACAGCACCCGTTCATACTGCGATGTCATTGCTTTCTCGGACACTTTCATGGAAGTGCCGAGTTCTTGTGCAAACTTTGAAACACGATATTCTTCCAACATCCATCGCAGCAACTCGAACTCTTGAGCTGCCGAAGAACGCTCGGCACCCGCTTTGGCAAGCTCAACCAGACGCTCGAGCCAAACGTACACTGCCCGCGTTTCATTGAGATCCCGCGCAGGCCCCACCGTTCTGAGGCGTTCGAGCCGTATCTCGATGGCGTTCGTGTAACGGGAAAAACACCGAAGCCATCGCGTTGGTACACCAGTTTCCCAAGCATCCGGCGTGAGCAAACGCATCTGTTGGGAGATATCCGTCGCAGCATGCTGCCATGGCTGAGGCAAACCTTCATCCATTCGCGACCGGACTGACATCACACCAGCAAACGTTCGACTCAGCACCCCGATCGTGTCTTGCGTCACCGGGATCGCTTGATTCCATGCCGCTTCTGCACGTTTCCGAAACTCATCGGGAGTTCGCGCAAGGGGGCGATCATCAACACACAATGCCATCGCGGTGCGTGTGAGCACAAGCTGTTCGAGCTGTTGGGAGAAACCAAGAGCGCCGGCATACACGACCAATCGATCGAATCCGGGAAGCCTGCGCACACGTATCTTTGCATCTCGTTTAAGCGCTTGACCAAATAGCACTCCGAACCCAATCCGCGACTCCTGCTCAGCCAGCCAAGGCGTGGCGCGAACGCGCGAAGCAATCTGCGCACCCTCGAGCACCAAGGCAGGGAACCCAACAACCGTTCGCCCGCGTTCGCCCGGGAGTTCGACCGACTCCGGTAGCCCTTCGAACGTTTCGAAAGTTACACCAGCTTTTTCGTGCGATTCTGACGCCGAACGCACCACGCGTCTCGCTTCGGGCTCAAACTGGCGGCGAAGCTCAGCGAGGTCACGCCCAGAGCCGAGCTCTTTTCCATCGCCGTCGACAACTTCGAATCGAACACGTAGATATACAGGGACGACATCGAGACGAAACTGGTCCGGCCGAATAGCAACTCCCGCTTCGGCAGAGACCAACCGAGCAAGCTGATGGGTGATCGCGCCGGCGTTGGGTTGGACGCTGCCTGACACGCGGGAAGCGAGCTGATCCAGGTCAAACCGTCGACGGATATCGCGCGGCAATGACCGCACCAACGCGTTCACCCTCAATGGCACATGCCCGGGAATCATCCATTCTGCCTGCTCTGGCGTAACTTTATGTAGCTCATCGGGCGTGAGCCGCACCGTGGCGCCGTCTTGATCTTCGCCGGGTTCGAGCGCGTACTGGATTTTTAAACGAGTCCCAAAGACATCGGCCCGATCTGGGAACGATTGTGTATCAAGACCTTCTGGCTCATCGATCAGTAAATCTTCTTCGCGCATCCGCAAGGTATCAGGCTCATGCCGCTCCACCTTGATTGCCCAACGTTCGAATGAACGGGCTGTAAATATTTCGTGCGGAATCCGTTTGTCATAAAACGCAAACTTGGTCTCCGAATCCGCAATGAAGTCCGAACGCCTTGCCTTTGCCTGCATCGTATCAAGACGACGTTCTAGCTTTCTATTTGAGATCATGCCTTTGGATTCAGAACGCATCTCGCCTTCTACCAACGCGTGGTGAATAAAAATCCTACGGGACTCAACCGAGTCAATCGGACCATAGTGCACCGTTCGCTTGGGCACGATCTCAAGCCCTTCGAACAACACTTTTTCTTCGGCGATCACACGCTGTGTGCGCTCGTCCCAGCGTGGATCCGAATATGACCGTTTTACGAGATGCTCAGCTGCCCGTTCGATCCACTCAGGATTTACTGAAGCAACAGTACGGGCAAACGTCTTGTGGGTTCGGACGATCTCACCGGCCATCAGCCACTTCGGTTTTGGGTCGGTGCACGCGGAACCAGGGGCGATCTCAAACTTCGTATTTCTTGTCCCTTGATACTCTCGTTGTTCGCCCTTGCGTCCGACGTTGATGAGAAGCCCACTCAAGATAGCGCGGTGAACATCAGCCGGGTCCGATTCACGCACCGCCGTATCGAGCTTCATTTCTCGGCACAAACGAAGTAGCTGGCGAAAAACTTCCCGCCATTCATCAATACGGCGAGGAGAAAGGAACCGCTTTTCGCAGAGTCGGGCCAGCTTTCGGCGCGAGAGCGCCTTGTGTTCCTCGTGATAGAAATCCCAGATTTTTTTGAGTGTGAGGAAATCCGAACCCGGCTCTCGAAACTCCGCGTGCGCCTGATCTGCAGCATCTCGTTTTTCGTGCGGCCGAACTCGAGGATCCTGGACTGACAACGCAGCGGCAATGATGAGCACATCATGCAGGCACGCACCATCGTGACCTGCAAGGATCATCCTCGCGATTCGAGGATCGACCGGAAGCCGTCCCATCCGCTGACCAACCTGGGTCAGGCTTTGATCTTCATTGATCGCACCGAGTTCGCGGAGCGTGTCATATCCATCTCGCCAACGAGACGCCACAGGCGCATCGATGAATGGGAAGTCTGTCGGATCGCCAAGATTCAGATCGATCATCTGAAGAATGACACCCGCGAGATCACTCCGCAGCAACTCTGGCGGCGTGTATGCGTCGCGACCATCAAAGTCAGACTCCTCATACAACCGAACACAAACACCCGGCGCGACCCGTCCACACCGGCCCGATCGTTGATTTGCCGATGCTTGCGAGACCGGTTCGATCAGAAGTTGATCAATTTTGCTACGCGCGCTGTATCGCTTGATCCGTGCGAATCCCGGATCGACTACGCCTCGGATGTTTGGGACCGTGATAGATGTCTCGGCAACGTTTGTTGCGACCACAACTCGCGGATGACCTGATGGCCGAAATGCTTTCTGCTGCTCTTGAGGTGACAACCTTGCATACAGCGGCACCACTTCGGCTTGCTGGGGAAGCATCGGATGGTGACGCAATGCGTGCGCCGTCTGACGAATCTCACGCTCGCCGGGCATAAACACCAGCACATCCGAATGCCCTTCATGGATGAGCCCCACGGCTGCTTCCGCGGCCGATTCTTCGGGCAGCCACTCCGGAGAAGGCGCTTGATACCTCGTCTCCACCGGAAAAGTTCGGCCAGATATCTCAAGCACTGGCGCGGGGCCTCGACTCGTCTCGAAGTGTTCCGCGAATCGCCCCGCATCGATCGTCGCCGAGGTAACGATCACCTTGAGATCTGGACGTTTCGGCAACAGACGTTTTAGGAAACCAAGCAAGAAATCGATGTTTAATGACCGCTCGTGCGCCTCATCGATAATGATCGTGTCGTACTGATACAGCTTCGGATCCGAACGAGTCTCTGCAAGCAACACGCCGTCGGTCATCACTTTGATCAGCGTGCGATCGTCGGTCCGATCATCGAATCGCATCTTGGAACCGACGATGCCAGGCGCTCCGAGTTCCTCAGCGACGCGCGATGCCACAGCGCGGGCGGCAATCCGGCGAGGTTGGGTGTGACCGATTCGCGCGCCGATACCGCGCCCAAGCTCGATACACATCTTCGGAAGCTGTGTTGTTTTACCAGACCCGGTTTCGCCGCAAACAATCACGACTTGATTCCGGGCGATCGCATCGATGAGATCGTCTCGGCGTTGCGAAACCGGAAGCTCCGGCGGATACGACACCTTTGGGACAGAACGCTGACGCCGCTCAAAGGTCTCGACCGAGCGATCTACGTCAACCCGGATCGCTTGCAACGCGCGTGTCATGTCTTTGCCAGATTCCAGCCCACGGTCGATCCCCTTGAGTCGGGAACGCAACCTGGGGATATCGGCTGGCATTGCCCGACCGACGAGTTTTCTCAGCTCAGCCAACGCCCCACCCGGGCGGCGCAGGGGGTTCGATCGACGGGAACTGGATGAAGGCTCTTGGGTCACGCCCACATTGTAGAGATCTCGATAAAAGATCTGAACAATGGTGAACCAACTTGACTCTCGCGACGAACCCTGTACGGTTCTACGACGCGCCCGGAATAGTTCGGCCGTCAGCAAGGTTCTCTATTCGCCCATGACCAATCGACCATGCCAGCCTGTATGCACCCTCGTTCTTGACCTTACCCAGGTCAAATCGATTGTTTGCATGCATAGCGGTGGCTGGCCGGGCGTGGACGAGTCTGACGGGTAAAACCCGACTCCAACACAAATGACCCTGAGCCAGCCACCGGAACACCGGTGGCTGTTTTCGTTTTCAAACTCCCCACCATGAACCCGAACGCAAGTTGATACGACCCACGCATCGAAGACCGGAACGTTTCCGGACCTCGCAAGAAGAAAGGCCAACCATGCCACTCCAACGCACCGTCATTCTGGATCTCTCCCGACTCGAAACCAGCACCATCGAGGGTGCGGGCCTCGCGATCGCGCATGTCCAGATGTGCCTTTCAAAGGGTCAACGGGTTCTTGTGGTTGTGGCACCGGACGCCAGGCGAGTTGGCCGAGACCTCGTGGCAGCCAACCGCTTGGCCCCTACCGCGGACGCATCGGATCGGGCATCGATCCTCACAAGCGGTGCCATCGAACAGGCCGCCCGGTTCGCCGAGATCCTCGGCGACATTGGGCTCTCAGCAGCGCCCGCGTTACTGGAAGCGTACCCATCCACAAGGGGGCACCCGCTCGATGCCGAGCCTCGCAGTGTGTCAGCCTCGGCGATCACTTCGGCGCTGCGGGAAGCAGACATCGTGGTGGTGCCAGGAAGCGTCGGCCGTGATGACGATGGCCGACTGACCTTCATTGGCTCCGACAGCGAAAGCTTGACCGCATTGTTCCTCGCTGATCGCCTTGCAATCGGCGGCGAGGTTCCTCTTACCACACTGGAGGGCCTCGAAGGGGAAATCTCCCAAGCAGAGGAAACGTATGGGCGCCGGAAGGCCCGCCGCTTCACCGAGCGCACCAGTGTCGAAATGCGACCGGTTCGTCTTGGTGATCGCAAAGCAAACTCCGAACCATTGCTGGTTGAACAAGCCGGGAATGGTCCGGCTTCGCAACTCATTGCTGCGTGGTCAGAAGGTATCCGTCAAGCGATTGATATCACGCCGGAAGCTCCCGCGAACAACTCAAGTTCATACCGTGAATCTTCAAGCAACAGAATCATGCTTGATCTGAATACCAGTGCGGAATCGAGCTACGAGACCACAAGCCGGGCATTGCGAGCGGGTCGCACCGTCGTAACAAGCAACACCGCACTCATCGCGGCGCGGGGGGGAGGACTGGCGATATCTTCTTTGATCGGAGGCGGCAGCCTTCGTGCATCGGCGACCATCGCCGGCTGCCCGTCGCTTGCCCAGCTGCTCGACCAAATCACCGATTGGCCGGGCACAAGACGGGTTCAAGGAACGTTCTCGCCGACTGGTGACTTGGTGCTTGATCTCCGTTCGCAAGGGCACTCGACTGAGGATGCTGAAAGCATCGCAGCTGATCGACTCGGGCTTAGCCGCAGCGATATCGAACTCGCACGCCGCGGCGAAGACGCGATGCAAACGCTCGGAGCCATCGCCCAGCTTGGGTTCGGAGCGCCGGCCTCCATCAGAGCTTCCTCGCGTGGGCCAGAGCATGTCACCGATGCGGACCTCCGCCGAGCGACTTCCCAAGGACGACGCTATCGGGTGGTGGCGACGGTCGAACGCGTCGGCGAAGAGATCGCATTGCGTGTCGGACCGGTGCCACTGAGAACCGATGACCCGCTCGTCAATCAATCTGCCGGCGCCGTTGAAGCCGTCGTTGAAACCCGGACCGGAGAAAGCCTGAGAGCTAGCGGCAGGCTCCACCAACCGGGAAGCATCGCCGGAGCAATATTGCTTGATCTCATTCGAACGCTGCAAGATCCCTCTCTCGCAGCACACGCGGTTCGTCCGGACGCAGCAGCGTTCAACGCCATCGCGTGAGTTCAGGCGTGCGGGACTCCCTCCCCGCACGCCCTTTTTGACGCGGGCCCGCTCTCTCTTGGAGGAGAGCTTGAGGTGTCCCTTGAGCGGGCCCGCGTCTCTTTTTCCGGTGAACTGCGAGATCGTCTTGCCCACTCTCGCCCTGTTCAGCCGCCCATTGCATTGACCATTGTTCGCGCCCGATCTCCATCGACCGGGTTTTTCCAAGTGCCGCCTTGTTTGATCCACGACCCGACGATGAGCGCATCGGCATACCCGAGTAAATTAGCCGCTGTCTCGGCCGTAACACCTGAACCGACCAGAATCGGAAGTTGGCATGACTCACGCACCCGACGAACATCTTGAATCTCGGCCGCTTGCCCGGTAGAAACTCCGGTCACTATCAGCCCATCCGCACCGCAAAACTCTGCAGCGTGAGCGATCTCCCCGACATCGAGGTCCGCAGTGATCGCGTGCGAAGCGTGCTTTTTCTTGATATCGCAGTAGACCGGAATCGATCCTGCTCCAATCGAAGAACGATACCGAAGCAACGGTCCCGCTTCGGCCTTTGCGAGCAATCCCTCGTCTGCGACGTGGGAAAACACAAAGTTCTCACAGCGGATGAACGACCCGCCGCAGTTGTGCGCGCATGCCATCGCGTGGCGATTGCCGCCCGACAAGATTTGGATACCGATCGGACGATCAATCTCACGGCGTGTCTCGTTCAATGCCCGAGCCATGAGCGTTGCGACCTCGGGACCGAGATCATCGCCGTGCACATATGGGGTATCGTGCATGTTTTCCAGGATCACGGCATCGAACCCTGCGTCCGCCAGTAACCGGGCTTCGGACACTGCCTGCGACACGATCTGGTCCGGAGTGAGCGTCGCACCCGGAGTCCCCGGGGTCGCTCCAAGGTGGACCATACCGATCAGTTTCTTGGGCCCGTTTGCTTCGAGCTTCCAGCTTTGTGTCTTGGAGGTATTTGCCATGAACGCAGGCTATGCAGTTCGAGCCTGGGACTCTGGTTTCATTCGACTTGATTAGATTGGCATGACCATTCCAGCAATCGCTGCCGTCACCCAGGACGCCAACGCCCCCCCGATCATCGCCCGCAATCCGAGCCTGACCAGATCCGCCCGCCGCCCGGGCGCAATGGCGCTGAGCCCTCCGATCTGGATGCCGATCGACGCGAAGTTTGCGAAACCGCAAAGCGCGAACACACCCATCCGGGCCGACCGATCCGAGATGACCGGAGTTCCGTCCGCAGGATTGACCCCCCCCGCCAGCGTCTGGAACGCGAGGAACTCGGTGACGATGATCTTCTCGCCCATCAGACGACCGAAAAATGAACAATCGTCCCAGGTGACACCCATCGTCCATGCGAGCGGAGCGAAAACCCACCCGAGGATGACCTCCAAGCTCAGACTCTCGACACCCCGCGATAGTAACCACGCCTCGATTCCATTGATCCGACCGAACGCTTGAATCGGAATGTTCACCAAGGCAAGCAACGACACAAAGGCGATCAGCATGGCGGCAACATTGAGCGCAAGCTTGAGCCCATCGGTCGCACCGCGAGCTGCTGCATCAAACAAGTTTGCTGAAGGTTCTGATTCATTGGCCATCGCGATGTTTGATTCGTCGGGCGGAGTCTCGGTCTCTGGCACAATGATTTTCGCGAGCACGAATGCAGCCGGCGCTGACATCACGCTGGCTGTAATGAGTTGCTTGACCCAGAGCAGCTTCGCACCCTCGTCACTCCCGGCAAGCATCCCGATGTAAGCGGCTAAAACCGAACCGGCAATCGTTGCAAAGCCACCGGTCATCACCAGGTTAAGTTGCGAACGTGTCATGCGATCAAGGTATGGTTTCACACAAAGTGGAGCTTCAGTTTGTCCAACAAACACGTTGGCTGCGGTCGCCAGCGCTTCGGTACCGGTCACCCGTAAGGTCCGCTGTAACAGCCATGCGAGACCGGCCACGAGCCGCTGCATCAAACCGATGTGATAAAGCACGCTCATCAATGCAGCGAAGAAAATGATCTTGGGCAGGGCATGGACTGCGAACATAAAACCCCATGAGCCCGCACCTGGGTCGGCAACCGCAGGCCCAAAGAGAAACTCAATGCCAGCCTGCGATGCGTCAATCGCGGCAGTAATCACGCCCGCGATGGCATTGACCACCCCCACCACCGGCGTATCTCGCAGCATCACGACCGCCAACAACGCCTGCAACGCCGTTCCCGTGAGCACCAGCCGCCAAGGGAATCGACGCCGATCGGTCGAGATCGACCATGCCAATCCAAGCAGCAACGCAATGCCCAAGAGCCCGATCATCCGTTCCATAGTGCCTCCGTATTGGCATGCTACCGAAAACTCGGAATCTGCGGGCTACCCTCGGTGATGACGAACGCCCCCGTCAAACTCGAGTGGGAGCAGGCTCCCGATCTCATCTTGACGCACCCCGCGTTGAAAGAGTCCGGCGGAGTCATTTGTATCGCGGGCGCCGTCGGCTCTGGAAAGAGCACGCTCGCACAACGCATCATTGGATCCACCAACGCCTCGTTGATATCGACAGACGACTATCTGCCAGATTATTCAACCATCCCCGAGCACGTTCGTGATGAGCCCGAGTCGTCTCATCTCGATGAGCTCGCCGACCATCTCGGACAACTCCGCAGGGGGGAGGCTGCAGAGATTCCCACCTGGTCGTTTCATCAGCATCGACGGACCGGTACACAGATCGTCGAACCGGCCAATATCATCGTGATCGAAGGGATCCACGCGCTCCACCCGATACTCGCCGCCGTCAGCACTGTCGGCGTGCTGGTCGAAGCATCGAAAAAGACCCGATGGGCACGATGGGAAATCCTTGAGACAACCGGCCAACGTGGCTGGGGTGTTCGCAAAGCAAAGGCCTATTTCGATCAGATCGCGGATCCAACGTTTGCAAGACATCGGACTCAGTACATTCACCGGGCAGATTTCTTGGTCACCAACGACCACGGACTCCCGAAACTTGACTAACACATCGCGTTCCGACTAGGGCGCCACTCCAACTGATGTCGCGTTGTATGCATCACTAAACACATCGACCGGATCGCCGACCCCGAGCGGGATGCCGAATGAGTTCCACAGAACGATCATGACCATCCAGACGAGCGTGAACACAATCGTGTATGGAAGCATCATCGCGATAAGTGTTCCGATGCCGGCTTTGGGCGCGTACTTCTGAACGTACATCAGCACGATCACCAGGTACGGATTAAGTGGCGTGATGATGTTGGTCGTCGAATCACCGATTCGATACGCAACCTGCGTCATCTCTGGACGGATACCGATCAGCATGAACATCGGAACAAAGATCGGTGCAAACAACGCGTACTTGGCGCTCATCGATCCGACAAACAAGTTGAACACCATGGTCACCAAGATAAACGCAACAAGCAGCGTGCCAGGCCCAAACTGCTGGTCGAACAACCACTCGCCGCCCGAGAACGCGAGCATGCGCCCGAGCCCGGATTCATCGAACGCGGCGACGAACTGACCCGCAAAGAACGCGAGCACAATGATCGGCGCCATACCGGCCATCGACTCGACCATGGTGCGGGCTGCGTCCTTGGTCGACTTGATGTTGCCCACAACCACCCCGTACGCGGTGGCCGGAAGGATCGTCAAGATAAACATCAACGGCACGATCACCGCGACCCAACGCGGGAACGGGCCGTCGGCGCCGTTGAGAGGTGAGCCGGTCCAAAAGACCAATAGGGTAGAGAGCCCGAGCCCGACGCCAAAGACGATCGAAGCAGCAGCGATGGCGTTCGGCTCGTTCCCCTCGAGCTGACCACGGCCGAGGTCTGCAATCAGTAACCCCCCACCAATCGAACCCAAAGCCGCAAAGCTCGCCCAGAGCGCCGGATAGTGTGTGCCGTGTAATCTCAACACGACCGCACCGATGATGCCGAGTGCAATCGCAACACCCAGACAGATCCCCCCAATCGTCGCTGACTTGGTTAGGAGTGCATGCCCATCTGAACCTTGGGTGCCACCCATTGCTTTGGGATCAGGCCCGCCATCTTCGGTCGATTTGGCAGCCAGCCGCTTTTCAACAAAGACCGCGGTGACCGCCCACCCGACAAAGGTCAGCACGATCGTCGAAACAGCCATGAAGTACCACGACGCAGTCGCAGCGACCGAACGGTCCGCATCGATCGACTGGGCCGCTCCCTGTGACAGGCTGCTCATCAATGGTTCGAGGCTTGTGATCAACAGGTTTGCATTGAACCCGGCTGCAACACCAGCAAAAACCGCAGCGATTCCAGCCAACGGCGACCGCCCCACCGCCAGATACGCGAGCGCAGCCAATGGCGGCAGCACGACATATCCCGCATCAGAACCCAGCGAACTCATAATTCCAAGGAAGATCATCGCCGGAGTCAGCAATGCACCGGGCACCCGCGACAATGCTGCCCGCAATAACGCAGAGATTAGTCCAACGCGTTCCATTGGCCCGATCCCGAGCATTCCTAAAAGTACAACACCCAAAGGCGCAAAGCCGAGGAAGTTCGCTTCCATACTTGAGAGCAACCAGTACCAACCTTCGCTGGTGACGAGCGACCGAGCAAACATCACTTTGCCGTTAGCAACCAACTCTGGCGGGGTCTCCGGATCGCCATCGGTATCAACTGGTACTTTTTCAAACACCGCCCAACCGTGGTCCGCGACGTTGATCGGCTGACCGTCTGAATCTGCAATCACTTCGCCGGTCGCATCGATCACAAGTCGCGCTCGAAGATCGGCCGGGTCGGCATCCTCAACGACAATGCTTGCTGGCTCGAACCTCTCGCCTTCGTCGGTTTTGATCACCCGACCGATGACACCCACGCGTTCATCGACGCCGCCGTTCGCCCGGTCAACCGTCCATCGAACCTTAAAGCCCTCCGGAAGCTTTGGCGCAGCCAAGTGGCTGGCACCGAGCACCAAGAACACACCGATCAGGAACAAAAACGCGGGATCGGGAAGCTTGTTGCCCAGCCACTCAATCCCATTCAGGATCCGAGCGAACGGTCCGGGCTTGGGCGAGCGAGAGATGTCCGCGGGCGTGTCGTTGCTCATAGTGAACAGTGTTGCCGCCTTGAGCGCTCTCCGCAACCCGGGAACAGCAAGCGAGGCCGTCCTTAGACACTTTTCTTTTGCCCAAGCCCGGCATGAAGCACCAATGACCGCCCGATTTCCCGCCCAAGAATCCCTGCTGCGACCGATCTCGCAAACTGCGATTCAATGGGATCGCCCGCTTTAGCGTGCCCGCGGCGCTGCTCCGGAGTTGAGAAAGTACTCCATCAAATCACAGCCCGGATCAATCTGAAGATCCGAGCGGTCCGCATTCCGTTCGGTGAGTGTGCGCTCCACGACAGACCGAACCCATGCACCCGCCATCGCAAAGGGCACGGGCGAGGGATCATGCTTGCGGGTCGAGCACAGCGTGTAGTGATCGGGAAGCACCAGCACACGCCACCCTTCTGCGCTGGCGTCCTTCTCTGGATCGCCATAGGTCTGGAGCGCTTCCATGACGGGCCCGACGATCTCTCGATCGATCGACTCCAAACTCGCGACCTTGGTTTGCCAGTCCGCCTGATGACTCGCCTCGTCCGGAGCTTCCACATGGCAGCAAACGATGTCAAAGTCTTTCAACGCTTCGATCGTTGCACGACCCTGCGCCGCGTAGTCCGTGTCGTGAAAACTCGTCAGCCCATCACAGTCGATCACATCCCAGCCGATCAACCCAGCGATGCCCCAGAGCAGGTCGACCGATGTAAGCATCCCCCCCTTAAGACCGAACCGCTGAAGGAAACTGGGCAGCTGCGGCGCGGTGCCCTCCCCCCAAATCCAGGCTGCATTTGCGGGACTGATCCCCTGCTCCTTGCGTGCGAGGTTGATTTCATGCGAGCCAAGGTAATCGCTGGCCATGTCCATCAAACGATTCAGGCGACCCACCGCGGCGTTGCCTTCCGGCCGGGCCGAACGAAGTTCGCGATTCGGGATTTCATGCGCCGGATTCGACTGCATGCCCGAGTAGTCGGCGCCCGAACGATCAACCAGAATACTGCGATACGCAACACCAGCGGTGAGTTCAAAGTCCTTCGCCAGATCGGGGTCTCGCGCCCGCCAGTAGTCCATCAATCCATCGAAAATCGCTTTGGCTTCATCGCCATCGATACCACCCGCCGAGTGATCGACCATTCGGCCGGCACGCTCGGTGCCCGATTCACCCTGCGTCACGAGGTTCATACGGAACAGCCATTGCCCCGCTTCGCCCTGAATCCCAATCGCGGCTGCTTCGAGCGGAGCGCGTCCGGTGTGATACTTGCGCGGCTCGTACCCGAGCAACGCCATGTTGCACACGTCCGAACCAGCGACAAAGCCGGGCGGAGTGGTGCGAACCGCACCGACTTTGCCAGACAGTGCAAGCGCGTCGAGGTGCGGTGTGTGCGCCGCTTCGAACGGAGTTTGGTTCTCAAGCTCGGGCAGCGGCTTGTCGGCCGCGCCGTCCGGAATGATGATGACGTATTTCACGCTGCGAGGATATCCACGCAATAGGGCAACAGCTTTCGCTTACGGCGTATAACCGAGCACAGACCAGCCATTTCGAGAAATCTGATACACAACTTCGTCCGCGAACCCAAACAACGGGCGTGCCCCGAAGTAGAAAAACATGATCATCACCCCGAGGCTGATCCACATCCCGTTTTCCGATCGAACAAACTCACGATACGGACGGATGTATTCCGCAGCAATACGTCCGCCATCGAGCGGCATGGCCGGGATGAGATTGAACAGCATCAACACGATGTTGAGCATCGCACCAAGCCCAAGGAAGATGCTCAAGTTTGAACGAAACGGTTCGGGAACCGACACCGATCCGATCAGTGACCCCGACGCCAGCGGCATCCAAATAACCAGCAGGATCAACGCCGTGATGGCCAAGATCAGATTCACCGCCGGACCAGCTGCCGACACCAGCGCCATTCCGTGGCGTCCGCGGAGCCGGCTTTCGTCAACGGGCATCGCGCCCCATGCAATGCCGATCAACGCCAGCGCGACAAGAGAAAACCCGCCCATGTGAACGAGCGGGTTCCAAGTCATGTGTCCGGTCCAGCGTGGCGTCTGGTCACCGAGCTTGATCGCGGCCCAGCCGTGCCCAAGTTCATGGAGCACGATCGATAGCACAACCCAGACGAGCCAAGAAACAACAACGACCGGCCCGTCGGGTCCTGCCCACTCACGAGCAATCCACCAGTCCATCTGTCTGCTCCGGGTCTGCGACTGTTTTGCCGGCTTCTCGCCGAATCAAGCCTTTGCGGGGATAGCTTTGGCTGCCTTGACGGCCTGATCGCAGATCTGATCAAACAGCTTGGGATCTTCGATCGCAATCTGGCTGAGCATTTTCCGGTTCAGGTTGATGCCGGCGAGCTTCATACCGTTGATGAAGAGGCTATAGCGGGTGCCACGCATCTTGCAAGCCGCGGTGATACGCGTGATCCAGAGGCGACGCATGTTACGCTTGCGGGCGCGACGGTCGCGGTAGGCGTACAGGTGGCCGCGACGCACGGCGTCTTTGGCTTTGTACTTGTGGCGGCTGCGAGCGCCGTAATAACCACGGGCCTGGCGGAGAAGCTTACGACGGGCTTGGGTGCGGGCTGCACCTTTACGGACGCGAGGCATAGTTCAAACTCCAAGTTTGCCTGACGGAGCGGGACACTGGGCAATGCCAGTTCCCGATCTTGTCACCCGGCAGGCGGGGCTGGTATCCCGCGGCCCACGGCGGGCCGCTGAGAAACAACGCCGGGATCAAACCCGACGGAATCAACCGATTAATCGTTGCTCTTGGCGGCTTCGGCCTTCATCGCACGACGCTGCTCGGGCGACGGGCTGCGACGCATCGCGGCACGAGGCTGATTACGACCACGCAAGCGACGGAAGAGCAGTTTCTCGAACCGCTTGGCTTCGGAAGAAGTCAACATGCGGTCCTTGCGGAGCTGACGCAGACGTTTGCCCGACTTGTGGCTCGACAAGTGCTTGTGGTAGGCAGAGCGGTGACGCACCTTGCCGGTCTTCGAGACGCGGAAGCGCTTGAGGACACCCTTGTGAATCTTGTTCTTCGACATCTCGAAAAGCTCCGGCCCTGCGAACAGGCTCAATAGAAGAAAACGGCCCGCCATCCGGCGAGCCCGGAAGCGTAGACCGCTCCCCCCGCAATGACAAGATCAAAGACCACCCAAACCGAGCCCAAATCTCGAGATCTGGACCCCCAACGATTCGAAACTCAGGGACCCACGAACGCGTCGGTCTCTGATTCGGGCATTTCAGTGCCTTGAATCAGGCCCAGATCGGTGCGAAGCTGGTGGATAGCCCGTTCGAGAGGCATGGGAAGCCAAAGATTGTCGCCGTTGACGACCGGAGAACGCTCCCAGCTGCTCGATCCATCGAGCCGCAGCACATACTGGCCTTGCCCGTCGTGATTCGGCGAGTTCGCTTCGGGGAACACGACCTGCCCACGGCTGGCCCGCAACGTCACGGGTGAGCGGTCTGTTGCCACCACAACCGAAGTCGTGGCCAGCATCGGCGCACTGATCCGGAGGCCACCGTTTCCCATAATCCGGTACGAGTAGGAAATGTCGTCCATCGAATCCCAATCCCACGACCCCGGCTCGGGCTCCCCCCTCGCGGCATGAGGATTACCCGCGCAGGCCAGGTCTTCAAGGGTCTCATACCCGGTCCGAACCACGGTGTAAAGATTGGCGGAGTTTGAACGGTCACGGGTGCCGACATCCATCCATGAACCGCCACCAAATCCGGCGGTCGCCATCGGGAGAACATCCGCATGGTCACCGGCGTAGGCACCAAATGCCACGGCGGATGACCGCATGTTGTCCAAGCACGCGAGCCGTTGCTGTCGCTCACGCGCACCGCTGAGCACGGGGATCGCGACCGACGCACATAGCAAAAGCATCGCAGCGATAGAGACCACATCGGCCAATCGCATTCGCCAGCCCCGCAGCTCGGGCCCTTGCTCGAACTTCATCCGCTCTTCGTGCAAACGCTGTTCGGCTTCGACCTTCGCCATTGTCCGGCTGATCAAATTGTCCCGACTATCTTTGTCGTACGGCTCGCCGGTGGATCCCAACATCGCCATCGTTTCGATGCGATCTGCCCGAATGTCAGCACCAACCGCAGCGCCTTTGCCAGCGTCGACCCATGCGTCAACCGCGGCTTGGTCATCAGGCGATAAGCCGGGCACATGATCATTCAACTTGGCTTTGACGACTGCCAGGTCCACGCGAGTTGGACGCTCAGACTCGCCTGCGACCGGAGTTCCTAGCAATGCCAATAGACTCGCCATCCGCGCCGAACGATCGTCTGCATGAGCATTCGTCGTCGTGGACGGATCAAAACCAGATCCGATGATCCGATCAAGGGCTTCGCGGTCGGCGTCGCACAGGTGATCATCGCTTCGGTGTTCCAGCTCACTCATGGTGTCCGTCTCCGGTGCGCAATAGCGCGTCAACTTCGGTCAATCTGACCGCCCAGATTGCTCTCTCGTCGTGGCTTGCCAGGCCCTTGCAAAGCTCGCTACCGCTGAGTGCATGCGTGACTTGACTGTGCCAAGCGGAATCCCTAAATCGTCAGCGATCTGCTGATAGCTCAGCCGCTGAAAATACGAAAGCAGAAGAATCTCACGCAGCGTGGGCTGCAACCGGGCCAAGGCTCGCTGAACAAGCACGTCCTGTTCGGAAGCATCCATCGCGGCGTCTGGGCTGGGTACATCCACCTCCAAGAGATCAACAAACGACGTTGTTCCGCCAGGCCCACCGATCGGGGCCGAGAGTTCGACGGCACGGTGTCGGTTCTTCTTACGAAGCCAATCCCGCCCTTTGTTCGCGGCAATTGTGAATAACCACGGGCGAAATCGCCGGGAAGTGTCAAAAGTGTGCGCGCTTTGATGAATCTGCAGAAACGTGTCTTGAAACACGTCCTCTGCTCCCGCCCGCTCGCCGACCAACCGCGTCAAAAAACGCAGAAGATCATCGTGATGGCGCTCGATCAGCGTCCGATAGGCGGCCAAATCGCCATCGAGGAATCGCTCGAAGACCGCCTCGTCTGTGACGTCGGCAAAGTCGCTGGGTAGTGGCTGTGCTGAATCGTCCAAACGGCGTTTCCTCGGGGTGGCTGTGGTACGGAACCCAAAGGCACCGGGTTCGGGGGTTCTCTTTTCGTGAACTCAGACAGCAACTTCGTGATGCAGACCAACGGACCGATGAAACGAAATCCCGGTGCCCACACCAAACAATGCCAACCCCTCCGCTCGAAGCTTTGGCGCCGTATCTGAAACGTACTGATTGAACTCAGCCTGAGACCCAAACAAATACCTTGCCTCGATCACAATCGTGCCACTCCCCTGGTCTAACTCAACGGCCGACCCCCTCAGTGCTCCGCCCTGAAGGACCGCTTGGAGGTGCCCCTCGAGGAGCCAAGCGAGGTATCGATCGGCCGATGCTCGGTCAGGATGGGTCGCCCGGACCGTGTAGGCTATTTTCTGGGACGTGCCGGTCATGTCGAGAGTCTACGTATTTGGCCGATGCAGGGTGCAATGCACGCCCCATTCACACGTTGTTCATATAGATGGAGGCAGCGTTGACCACGCCAGGCGGCCCGATCCCCGAGGGCGCGAGCGAGTCACCAGATGTTCTCGCGACCCTTGTCGCGCAGGCTGCATCTGGAGACGAGCGGGCATGGGAAGACCTCGTTCATCGGTACGCCAAGCGGGTGTTCGCGTTGGCACAGTCTCGTTTGCGACGTCCAGAGCTGGCGGAGGAGATCACACAGTCCGTGTTTGTCACCTTGGCAACCAAACTCCGTAAGGACGGCTACACCGAGCTGGGGCGGTTTGAGCCGTGGCTTTTCCGCGTCACAATGAACCGTGTCCGCGATGAAGCAAGACGCGCCAAACGCCAGGCAACTCCGCACGCTCCGGATGTCATCGCCTCGATGAGCCCCCCCGCCGATACGGGCGAAGAAAGAATGGACGTGAGCGGCCTTCGAGACGCGATGACCACGCTGGGCGACGCCGACCGAGAGATCATCGAGCTACGCCATCACGGACAAATGAGTTTTAAAGAAATCGCCGACATGCTCGGCTCACCCGTCGGGACCGTGCTAGCCCGGCATCACAGAGCACTCAAAAAACTTCGGACCTTTCTGGAAGCCAACGATCGAACCGAGGACGGTAACCAATGAAACCAACCAACGATCCAATCAACACGCCTTCGGGTGGCTATTCGATTGATCCGGAGCTGGCAGAGATCGCTGATCAGCTCGATGCGATGGCTGCCCGAGACTCCGAGGCGCCTGCCGGCCTCGAAGATCGTGTGCTGCAGGCTGTCGCGATGACGGTGGCCCCTAAGCCCATCGCCATCAAAGAGCGGGCGACGTTCTGGCAATCCGGCGGTCTCCGTCTCGCAGCAGCGGTGCTGCTGCTTAGCTCAATCGGAGCTGTCATTTTCAGCAGCTCAATAAACTCGACACCCGCGAGTACTGATATTGTCAGTGTTGCAATGGTTGAGGAACGCATTGATGCCCTGCTCGCAATGGAGAGCGATGAATCCGAGTCCTTTGGCGAATCAATCGCGTCGATCGAACTCTGGGTAGATGTGATGAACTCTGAAGTCAGCAACGGATGGCTGAGCACCGATCTGAACGAGTTGCAGTTTGGTAATGAAGGAGCGCTCTGATGCATCTCACCAAGTTAAGACTCGGGCTGATTCTCCCGCCGGTGCTTCTGCTCAGTTCTATTGGTTTCGCACAGAGTCAGCCCGACGCGAACAACCAAGTCGAACCGTCGCGCCAAACAGATGCCGCAAACCCAGATCAGAATCCACGCCGCACACGCGTGTTCAGTGATGATCCTGAATCGACGAAACGAAGGCTCAAAGCCGCGATTGAGCGCGGCGAGCGCATGCTTGCGAAACAACGGGAAGCACTCGAACGGCTCGAAGCTGGCGAAACACCCGGCGAAGTCATGCGGTCCGTCCGGGCAATCGATTCTGACCGCCAGCCCCGGGACGGCGGACGAGAAGACCCTGCTGCGAAAGGCCAAGAAGCTCCCAACCGCCGACGACCGCAGGGCGAAAACTCGAACCCACCCTCGCGCAGCCCTCAAGCCCAATCTCCGTCCAACGAGCCCGCGACCGAAGAGGAGATTCGCAAGCTTCTGAGAGATCACTTGCCCCAGATGCATGAACAACTCGAGAAGATTGCCCTGGTAGATACCAATGCCAGTGACCGCCTGTTTGAACGTCTCTCGCCACGCCTTGCAAACGTTGCGGTTGAAATGCGTCGAGATCAGAGACTCGGTCTTCTTCGGATTGAAGAGCTTCGCGCCGGACTTAGCGTATTCGACGCAAGCATGGCATTTAGAAAGCTTGGCCCCAACTCCGGTGGCGACGAACGCGAATCGGCTGAGACTTCACTCCGCGAAGCAATCGGAGCGAGATTCGACGCCGGGATGGCATTGCGTCAGTATGAGGTTGAGCATCTGGTTGAACGGATCGGCCAGCTAAACCAAGAGATTCTCACCGAGATCGGATCACGCGAGACCGAAATCGAACGCGTGTTCCAAGAGATCGTGCAACGCAGGAACAACCGTCCGATTGGTCGCGATCGCAAGCGTCCCTGAGTTTTCATCGAGACGGTGGGTTCTCAGGAGACCGACGCACCTGCCGCGATCGGTGCGCTCGGACTGATGACAATGACCGATCGTTCTTCGGAACCCTTTTCGGCGTCTGACGCCGCGAGCAACATGCCGCGCGACTCCTCGCCACGAAGATTCCGCGGAGCGAGATTTGCGACAATCACAACCTGCTTGCCGACCATCTCTTCTGGGGTGTACTGAGCGCGGATACCGGCACAGATCTGCCGCGGCGTTCCGCTGCCATCGTCGACCTGGAGCTTAAGAAGCTTGTCAGCGTTCGGATGGGGCTCTGCAGTCACAACGGTGGCGACACGGAAATCAATCTTGGCAAAGTCATCAAAGGTGATCTCTGGCTTACCAGTGGTCTGGGCTGCGGGTGCTTCGCTCATTCGCTCTTCTCCAGTCGGTGGACAACTCAATCGGCACAGATCGTACGCCTATCGAACGACCCACCGCCCGCCACGCAAAACCGGACGATCTGCAGAAACATCAAAGGTCTTTGCAAGACGGGCAAGCGACCAGACTTGGACAGGCTGATCAATACCCAATCCAATCCGTGCCTCCCACGATTCCGGCTGAGCTTGGGCAAGGGAGAGTTCAATCGCGACCATCAGTGTCCAGTCCGCGTCGAGATCATCATTGTGATGGAACGCCGGCAAGGGGCATGCATCGGTCACAATGCGATCACCCTCCCGCTTCCTTACGAAAAGCCTGCCTCGGCACGGATCACTCTCGGCGTCACGCTCCCATTTCTTGAGAACCGTCGCCGCCCGATTGTGATCGAGCCCCAAACGCTTCGCTTCGGCCACAATCCGATCGCGGTGCTCTTGATTGATACCGCGCACTCCATCTGGGTCATTCGTGCGGAGCTGCGCTAGCACCTGAGCTGTCGTTGATCCGGTCAATGACGGAGCTGATTGCGAAGCAATCCAGCGATACTCCGCCGCTCGCATGGGGTCCAGACGTATCGCCATCATCCATAGCCCGTTGTGCTGCAATGGATCCTTCGATATTGACGCGAGCGCGATCGCCATACTCGCTGCAAGCTGAGGATCACGCTCTGCAGAGGTCAGAACACCAACCGCCAGCACCTGCTCGCCAAGCACCCGAGTTTCTTCAGCTTCGAAAAGTGCCTCACCTTGGCTGAGATAACCAACCGGATTGAGAGGCGAAAGTGATTCAAGCCTTGGCGCAACTCGAGTTGAACCAGCCATCAGGACACTCGAACCAAACAACAATACGGAGATCATAATGTTCATGGCGCCCCTTCAAGCAAGAGTTCCCAAATCTCTGCCTCCGCTTGATGGCTTGCAAGCATTTGCAAAGTCGCCGAGTCTGTTTCCGCCCAGCGATCGTGCATGCGACGAATCGTCCGCTTCCCCCACGATCGACTGATTTGCCCGGTGTCCATAAGAGTGTTCGCGATAAGCTCGGTCATCGCCAAGTGAAACGACGCATCAGTTTGCCCGATACTAGATCCAATCGCAACCATCGCACCGAGCCGGCGTTCGATGCGTTCGCTATCAACCCGCGATGACTCCGACGGCGAAGTTAAAATCGCCCAACGATCAACCAAATCCGCGAGACTGAGCGTGAGCGAGTTCTGATCGCTTTGCCCCGCCCGAAGAGCATACATCTCTGCGATCTGAAGCCCGACCACGCCTTGGTTGCTTGATGCACTCAGAACGTTCTCGCTGGCTTTGAGCAGCAATCGTGATCGCGCCATCGCCGGAGTCATGTCAGCACCGCCCGTCAAACTGAGTAACCCAACGACAAAGCTCATGATTGACGCCGACGGCCGGTCTCCGATTGAACCTTCAACAGCAAGCAATACCAATGGGTCATCCGAGCGAGCAATAAGCACCTGCCGAGCCCGTTCACGCACCACTCGGCCTGGGCCTCGAAACGCGATTTCAACGACCGCCTCAGCCGCCAGTCGCCCGAGCGACCTCCCACCGACTTCACCAAGAACTCGCCGCACTTCAGACTCTTCAGAGGCATTGATCAATCGCACGGCCCAATCCGATCCCAATACATCCGGCACCGTGTTTGGCCGAGGTGCGAATGATGTCATGTCCGCATCGGAGAGAATCTCGCTCGCAACATCCTTTTCCCCGCGATACAGGAACTCCGCAGCCGTGTTCGCACGCACCAACTCGTACAACATAATGAGTATCTGGTCAGCAGAAGGCTCACTCTTGCTGGTCTCTAAGCTCGCCTGAACCGCATCGAGCACCGCCGCATGGAATACGTCAGGCGTAGATCTTTCGGACAACCAAACCCGCTTGTAGATAGCCGCCAGTTCCGTACGATCGTCCAGATCTGCATCGGGCGAGAGTACCATCGTCAAATCGACGCCCGGCACCGAAACATCTGTAGCAAGGACACGGGTGAGTTCTGACATTTGTCCGGACAGAACAAGCGGATCTTCGAACCGATCAAGCAACCATGTCCGCGCCACCGATCCACGCCGCCACATAATGCGTGTCGCAAGCGATCGAGCTTCTTTACTCCAATCCGAACTCTCGGATTTGCGGAGAAGTCGCTCCATCGCGTTGAGAATCGCATTCTCACGCTCTGATCGCTCGACAGATTCGCAACTCGTAACACACACAGCCCAAGTTTCCCACCAAGCGGCGTCACCCTTTTCTACAATTCGTGACAAAGTGACTAGTTCGGCGAGGGCAGAAGCATCAAAGTCAAACTGACTGGAACCCAACGATGGTGAAATCTCAGGAAAAACGGCGAGAAAATCTGCTATCTGCGGATCGGAAACATCAACAACATCAAAGAGGTTCTTGGCCAGTAATGAGCTCGCTGTGAACAAAATCGGCTGCTCGATGCGCCGAGCGAGCGAGAGCTTCTCGAGCAACGGCAGCATCGCCCATGGTTCTTCTTTGACGATATTGGCGTATTGCACCAAGAGATCTACAAATCGATCGCGAGACTCGAAAGGCGCCTCAGTCCAGTTCTGCAAGAACGTGTCAACAGCCCGCGCCATTCGCATCGAAGACCGATCCGGCGCATTCGGAGCGGCACGGATCGTGTTGCGGACTTCTTGTTCAAGTGCCGCATGATGCCGAATCTCTTGCCGAACACCCGGTTCAACCTGGGGATTCGCACTGCTCTTTGCATCACCGATCTCATCGAACGCCGGGATCGGTGAATGGACACGGACCGTCAAGATCTCTCTTGTCGTTTGCACCATGATCAGCAAAAGCATCGCAATGAGCACCAAGTGAATAGCAAGCCATCTCCCACCGGAAGCAGTCGGCCCTGCCAAAGTCCACACGTTCGGAGCAACTGGGACGCGACGCCCCCCCGATGCCTGCCCTGCACCCACCGGACGCACCGCTCGAACCAAATCGAAGGCACTGATCCGGTTCGCTCGGGCCATCATGGCAAGCCTCTTCTTTGCTCGCCGATTCCAACCGCCTGAAGACCCAAGGACTTGGCGTGCTCTCACTGCCAACGCGGGCGTCACGATCGTCAAGTGTTTTCGCCAAGCAACCGGCACCGCGTGCGGCTCCCCCGGCGGCCAAAGCTTGACGCATTCCGCGTGGATCTTTGGATCGCCGAGTTGGGCCATCGCAGCATGCAATGACAGCCGCACTTCGTCTGCCTCAGGAGTCAACGCCATCGGGTGCCGCTGAAGCTGCGCAAGCCTGCGCTGCAGCGCGAACGAAAGCTCCTCGATACTCTTGGTTTCATGCGTGACCCCAAGCAACGCAAAGGGACCTCCCATTTTAGCTGATGGCCCGAAATACTTCTCTGCGATCGGATCACGCGACGATTGTGCCTCTGAATCAGTCATCGACGAGCCTCCCCGATTGCGATTCGGAGCTTTGGTTCGATTGAAAAAGTTCATCGATCATGCGCGTCCACGGAAGAACTCCCGGCATCGGATAGAGGAGCTTGTGCTGCTGGTAGATCTCCTCTGCTCGAGTCGGATTATCCAAGCGAATCAGTCGAAGTGACTGGTAGCGTGATTCCCACCAAGACTCATCTTCGGCGTCAGAAGCCGCGAGCAATACCGACCACGCGAGCAACTCTGTCTCTTGGTCTGCCTGAACTCTTGCGACCGCTGCCAACTCTCGCACCGTCTGCGCTGTAGGCATGCCCCGTTCGAGTAACACACGACCCAGCCGGAGCGCTAACTGGTGATGACTCGGCGGCTCTGTACCCTGCGCAACGGCCACTTCGATCAATCGCGAAACGAGTGAACTCGTGCGGATCCCGAGCGGCTCGGGCGCGAGCGGCATCATCCCATCGATGACACGCACACCAACATTAAGAACGATCTGCGTTGCCAATGAATCATCGCGATCGTTGTCTACTCTCCGAAATGCAGCCGCCAAAATCATCCTGTCAGCTTCGTCTGAAAGCTTGCTTCCAGCGAACCGCAACACCTCCGACGCGCCGACCGCTTCTTCAAGCTGATCGATTGCCGTGAGCCATTCGACTCTTCGGAGCTGGATCTCCGGCGCCATCCCTTCAAGCTCAATGTCCGCATCGAGCGCTGCATCACAACGATTCAATGCCTGCTCTGCAAGCTCGGGATCCAGAGGCTCACGAGAGAGCGCAAGCTCAATGGCAATCCGAGCAGTACCAAGCGCACTCCGAGCATTCTTCTTGGAAATGGAACGATCTGAAACGTCATCCCAAAGCCATCTGATATCGACAACCATGTTCGAACGAAGCTCTTCATCCGTACGCCCGGACGCAATCCAGTCTCGGTACATCATCCCAACCAGTATTCGCTTGGCTTCTCCGATGACACGGTCACCTTCTGGGATCCCACGCAATCGTTCGACAAGCTCTGAATCTTCGAGCAAACCCGCAGACGCATAACGAACAAGCAACATACGAGCACGTTCGGATCCGGCATATTCAGCCAGGTATTCGATGACCGCAGACTCAAGATCCGACTCCCGCTGCACGTCACCAGCCGTCTCGAGTGCGATGATGAAGAGCCAAGCTGCTTCTTCTCTTGCCTCACTATTCGATGTTTGTTCAATGAACTCCCCTGCTTCAACAGCAGCTTCAGCCGGCCGCCCGCCACGAACGAGGCAATACACCCGCTTGAGCGATGAGTCTGCCCGCTGTGATTCAAATCGGTTCGCATCAGACGCATCGATTGCCCGCCTGAATACAGCGGCAGCGTCAAGATAACGAATAGGTGAGCCCGATTGCTCCGCTGCCGCGAGCCGCTCAAGCCCGTCAGCGTACCGTGCGACGAATCCATCCCCGAGTGTTGGAAGCGACCCGAAGCGATCTCGAAGCTCCAAGATATGTCCTATTTCTCCACGCTCAACAAGGTCTTCGACCGCGAACTCCGCAACCTTAATAACAGGCCCCGACATCCCACCCTGGATCTCAGCGAGCGCCCGGAACGCAAAGTATCGTGCGTCTTGTGTCGAAAGCGGCTCACGATTGCTTCCCGTCCCTTGAATCTCATACAGCGAGCGTGCTAGGTCACTCCAGGATCGGTCCTCAGCCAGCATTCGAAGTCGGCGTGTGATGGCCTGTTGCCTCACGCGATCTGACGCCGATTCCGATTCAATGACCTTCGCGATCCAAATCCCCGCCAGCACGCTGTCTCCAGATCGATGCTTCGCCCGAGCAACACCAACTGCCGACCTGGCGACATGATCAAGCGCAAGCGCACTGTCTCGCACATCGTCTAGCTTGGGAAGCCCTCCTTCGGAACCGAGCAGCCAGCCAAAGTGGTTCTGGACTGTATCTGCAGGACGACGGTCTTCGAGAATCGAAAGCAAGAGCCCAGACCAACCGGCGTAGTAGTTCGAAAGTGAACGTACTCGGATCGCCTCCTCAGCTCTGCGAACAACTTCTGGATCCTGTGAGCTGTTCGCTCCTCGCACCGAGCCTGTAGAGCTAGAAATAGATTCAAACCAAGCATTGATCCTTGCCAACTCAATCGCATGCCTGCCCTGGTCTTCTTTACTGAGCAGCCCGATCTCTAGCAACGCAACCGCACGCTCGATTTCGACATAGCCGTCGATCAACAACATGAGTCGAAGCTCCGAGGCTTGCCGTTCGCCAGCGCGATCGACGAGGTCCCAAGCACGATCCGCAACGGTCGCACGCTTGCCACTTCCCGCGGGCAAATCGCGAAGCAACTGCACATACACATCCGCGAGTCGGGCAATCGTCTTCGTTCGTTCTACATCTCCAGAAGCCTCCTGAAGACGCTGAATCAGTCGAGCCTCGAGCACATCGAAAAGCTCGGCGTCTTGCAATGCGGCATCGGTTGGGTCAAGGTTGGCAACCGCGCCTTGTACGAACACGACCAAAGCGAACAGAATCACAGCTGCGTTACGGAGCACGTGGGACATAGCTCCTCTTTTCAAAGCCCGCATCCTTTGCCGCTTGCATCGCCGATGCAATGGCAGCGATAGGCGCATCGGGCGTCGCACGAATCGCGACGCCCGGTTCACGCGGCAATCGTTCGAGCACCACCCGCAAACCACTCTGGTCGCGAACCTGCATCTGCCCAATAGCGAAACGAACCCCAGCCGAGTCAACGGATATCTCGATGATCTGCGGCTGCAAATCTGCAGCACGAACACCGCCGCCCTCTGTTTGTAAGGCGCTCGGCAAACGCCGTTCTTCTTGCGAAAAATCGGCCGTCACAAGAAAATAGATCAGCAACAAAAACACGACATCGATCAGTGAGATCAACGGGAGAGAACCCAGCCGCCGTGAACGGCTCTTTACCTTACTAGTGAACATACTCAGGACGCCCCCGGCTCGACCGTGCCGAGCTTCCAAGCGTTCACGCCCACAGCCGCGAGTCGCGCCAAGACACGATCGAGATCACGCGCCGGGGCATTCCGATCCGGACGAATCAAGACATCGAACGGCACACCATCATTGGCCGATTTAAGTCCAACCCGTGCCAGCCGCTCTAGCTCGACAATCGACACTTCACGAGAATCAACGAGCATTCGACTATCACCGGTCAAATCAATGATCAGCGCGGGTTCAAGCCTCGCTGTTTCGCGTTCTCCAGATTGCTTTGGGAGATCAATCTCTGTGCGTCGGAGTTCACCAAACTTGGATGTCAACATGAAAAAAATGATCAGCTGCAAAACAACATCGATCATTGGAGTCAGATCAACATCAATCATGTGCCGAGATGTGTCACGCCCGGATTTCATGCCGCGCCGGACTCCGATCCGCTTGCCTCAAGCGGCGCAATCATCGCATCAATCGACTCGCCGATCTCGGTCGTCAAATGGTCGATCCGATTCCGAAGAAACGTGTACGCAGCGGTACACGGAATCGCAACGATCAAACCCAGTACCGTCGTAATAAGCGCTTGTGAAATACTTCCCGCGAGCTCGTCCGGGCGGGCAGGCCCCTCGGCGAGCATGATCGCATCGAAGGCCCCCACCATTCCGATGACTGTCCCAAGCAATCCCAGCATTGGCGCTACCGAAGCGACCAATCCGATGCCGTCGGTGAGTCGGTACAAGCGATCGACTTCGAGTTGCCCGGCTTCTTCAACAGCGGTTCGTACTTCGAGCATTCCAAAAGGTGAAGCCGATGCCCGTTTGAGCGCCCCGCCAACGACGCGCGAGAGAAACGCAGGGCGTTCCTCGGCGTTGCAGCGATTGATCGCCGCATCAATGTCGCCTTCAGCGAGGAATCTCCGAAGGTCGTCATTCAGATCTACCGGCGCCAAACGATCCCTTCGGACACGGAGCATCTGGGCAACGATCATGCCCATCGCGCCGATCGAGATCAAAATGATAATGAGCCCAACCGGTCCGCCGCGTGAGACATAGTTGAGCAGCGAACGCTGCGTATCCGACTGCGCGAGCACCATCGTGCCCAAGAAAAGTGTCATGGAGTCCCCTCTTCATCCGGTGTCATAGAGCCCGGAAGATTGCCAGATTCGTTAGGTGGTGCAGAAGCACTTTTCATAACTCCCAGACCAATCCCAAGCAAGCTCGCCCGTTCCATCGACCGGACCGCATCAACATGCCCCGGCCGATCAGTCTCAGTGAAGTACTCAACCAAAAGGTCACGCGTAAGTCCTGCAAGCCCAGGCGCCGCATTCGGAAGCTCGACCAATACCGATATCAACTTGGCAGCCCCTGCGTCGCGCGATGTCATGTCCGATTCACCCATCAGCGAAACACCCATTCCCAATCGCGACCAAACCTGCTGCCATGCCGGCGCGGTAGACCGTGATCGGCGAGCGAGCGCTTGACGCGCGGCGCGTCGACCCGCAAGCTCAGGATCCGATTGGGCTTGGACTATTTCCATCAGTAGCCGAACTCCTGGATCTGATTTCGCACGAGGCTCCAGCTCGATTTCTCCCGCGGGCTGCTTACTTGCGATGCGAGCAGCCGCGATGTACAGATCCCACGCACCGCGTTGCACAACGTCTTGACTCGCCTCTGGGTTTTTCTCTAGAAACCGAATCGATTCATCCCGCGAGAAAACGGGAGGCAACGCCACACACAATCTCGTTTCGGAGTCAATCCACGATCGACGATGGGGAGGCGCGTCGCCAATCGTCGAGATCCAGTTTCCGATCGCCGCTTCCCGCTCGCCGCGGAACAAATCAATCAGGATCAATGCCGACATGATCTGTGATGACGTTGGACCATTTTGTGTTCGATACGGTTCAGAGACCGGCCGGAGCGCAAGCCCCGCGCCATAGGTATCGCCGCGCGCCAAGCGTTGTTCTGCGATACGTATGGCAACCGAAACCTCGCGGTACGCTCTCGCCTCGCCCCAACCGCCTTGAATCTCTTTGACCGCACCCCACCCAATAATCGAGCGCTGACCAATCGCGGCATCTGAATCAAACGAGACACTGAGCGTGATCCCCTGAGGCCCAACGCTGGCGACTTCATCTGGCTTGATCGGCTCGCCCGACCATAACACGATCGGACCAATCAAACTGATCAACAGGCCTTGGAGGCCAATCGAACTGGAACAGACCAACGCACCAATCACGGGCTGCCCTCACTGATCCGAGTGAACCGACCGCCGGACTGGCGTGCAACATTCTTCATGAACGACTCCACACGTTGCTGCGCATCAGCGCTTCCGGCGTCCCCGAATAAGACGCAATGGATCGGCACACGTTTTCGACGGTTTAATGATCGGATAACTGATGCGAGTTCGCCTGGGTCCGACACCTCACCGTCAGTCATGTAGTAGATCGCATCTGGCTCGGGATCGAGCCGAAAAATCGCTCGGAATGCAGGCTCTGGGTTTGTCGCACCATCCGGATATACCGCTGAAAGCCCTGAGGCGGCTGACCGTTTGCTCGCAGCAGTTGCATCAATCCATGCATTGGTACCGTACAACGACTTGCTGTCCGATTCGTAAAGCTGAACGTGAAACTCTGCCCCAGCTTCTAACGAGCGGATCGAGCGGATAAGTTCTTGGCGTGTCAAATCCCAACGACTTTGCATGGCACCACTCGTCGTGCGCATAGAACCAGAGATATCCACGATGTATGCGAACCGCGTCCCCTTGGCTTCGAGCCCAAAGAAGCTCGCTCCGTCTCCTGACCCTGCACCGGATGACCCCGTTGACGTATCGATCGATGTCAGTCCGCCACCACCCGGGTCGAGCGCCGGAGCGATCGACTCGGAAAGATCTTCGACCGATTGGTCTTGGCCTATCTCGGAGAGCATTTCCAACTCGACTTGCGACTCGGTCAACATGGTGTCGATCGGGGTCCGCTGAGTCTCAAGGAGCACGCTGCTATCCGATGCGAGATCTGCGTCGCTGAGCACGGCGAACTCAACACCCTGACTTTCGTTTCCGCCCACGTCACCGAACGAGAACTCGACCGTGACCAGAGCAGCGATCGCGACAATCAAAAGGTGGATCAACGCCGAACCCGCGAGCCCAAAGAGCGTCGCCCGCTCGATCCAGCGTCGGCGGCCTCCTCCGGTGTTTGCCGACATTACCTGGATTGGCTCCTGAGTCCCCGTCATTTGTACCTTTGTCATCGGCTCGAACGGCAATACGGGTCCAAAGCCCCATCCGGTCGCCCCGTCTCAAGCACGTTTCCATACAGTCCTCTCAGGCCTGCCGGCTGATCGCACGCTGCCTGGCTCCTACCGTCGGTTCGGATGGAAAGTGGCAACGGTTGACCCTGCGCCTTGCTTCGTGTTCAATTCGATCAGTAATCACCCTGGAGCCCGCCGATGCCTGCCAACACCCAGCCCGCGTCTCAGCCGACCGCCGCGCGTCGCCCGATCCCAAAGCGCGTGCTCCTCAAGCTTTCTGGCGAGGCCTTCTGTCATCCCGGGGGGTTTGGTATTGATTCGAAAGAACTGGGGATCATCGCCGCCGAGGTCCAGTCCGCCGCATCCGCGGGTGCCCAGGTCGCCGTCGTTGTCGGGGGGGGCAACATCATCCGAGGCGCCGAACTCGCTAAATCCGGCTCGATCCAACAGGCCACCGCAGACTACATGGGCATGCTCGGCACCGTGATGAACGGGGTCGCGCTCAAAGAAAAACTTACCCAACTCGGTGTCGATTCACGTGTCATGAGCGCTTTAGACATCCGGGCGTTGGCAGAACCCTTTATCCGAGGCAGGGCCCTTCGCCACCTCGAGCGGGGGCGCGTCGTGATCCTGGCTGCTGGGACTGGAAACCCGTTCTTCACCACTGACTCCTGCGCTGCCCTCCGAGCCACCGAGTTGCACTGCGATGTGCTTCTCAAAGCGACCAAAGTTGACGGCGTGTACGACTCAGACCCCAACAAAAATCCCGACGCAGTCCGCTATGACCGCCTGACCTTTGCCGAAGCCCTCGCGAAGCAACTGGGCATCATGGATATGACCGCCCTGGCGATGTGCCAAGAGCAGAACATCCCTGTGCTGGTCTTCGATTTCAAGAATCCCGGCAATATCCGCCGGGTGATCGAGGGAGACCCCATCGGCACCCTGGTCACCCGTGACCCGTCCTAGGTCAGCCCCCAACGGTCTTCCTGCCAATTGCCAAAGGCGCCCGCATAGAATGATGTCCCCGAGAACAGTCTCGGGCCCTTTGATGGAGCAACAACGATGAGCACCGATCCCGACACCATCCTTCTCGAAGCCGAAGACGCGATGCAGCGGGCGGTCGAGTACCTTTCCAACGAAATGCGAGGCCTGCGCGCCGGACGGGCCTCCACCGCGATGGTCGATTACGTCAAAATCGACTACTACGGCTCATCCACCGACCTCAAGGCTTTGGCTGCGGTTTCAACCCCAGAGCCCACCCAGATCCTGATCAAACCATTCGATCCGAGCGCACTCGCAGCCATCAAGCAAGGCATCGAAGCAGCCAATCTCGGCGTGACGCCGATGATCGAAGACAAAGCAATCCGCATCTCGATCCCAGCAATGTCCGCAGACCGCCGTGAGCAGCTAGTTGCCCAAGCAAAGAAAGTCGGCGAAGAACAAAAAATCGTCATGCGAAACGCTCGTCGAGACGCCAACAAGCACGCAGACACGCTTGGCAAGGGATCAGACAACCCGATCTCCGAAGACGAGATCAAAACGCTCCACGAAGAAATTCAGTCGCTGCTGAAGAAGTATGAAGGCCAGATCGATGCCGCAGTCACCAAGAAGGCTGCTGAAATCCGCGACATCTAACGCGACCTGCTCCCATCTTCAAAAAGTAAAAACGCCCGACAGTTCGTCGGGCGTTTTCTATTACTTTAAAACGACGGTGCATCAGCGAATGAAAATCGTCCGCGGGTTGATCAGCAACACCGGCTCGTTCTGCAAGAGCGTGATGCCGTTGAGCGTATCAACCGCAGCTTCATACCGAGCATCGCCGATCAGCTTGCGGAGCATCGAACCCAGTGAAGCCGGGCCAATCTCAGCACCGGGGGCCTCAGCGATCCCGCCGAGCATGTTCTGCAGGACATCTTCGAAACCGGGAGGCGCTGGATAGTGGACGACATCAAAGTCTGCAACGTCAAGCTCATACGCCAACTCGTTTACAGCATCATCCAAGCCACCCAGCTCGTCTGCCATGTTGAGATCGATCGCGTCGGAACCGACGAACAAGCGGCCCTCAGCGGTCTCGCCTAGGTCAATTCCCGGGCGACCGGCAGTCACACGCGAGGTGAACAAATCGTAGGTACTCGTCATCCGTTCACGGACGGCAGCGATCTGCTGCGCGTCCCACGCATCGGCAGAACCGAAGAGGTCTGCCATCGGCCCGCGGGCGCGTCCGACGATCTTGATTTGCGCTTTCTCGTACAGCTCAGCCATCGAGTACTTGCCGCCAACCACACCGATCGATCCAACGACCGACGAAGGGTTCACGAATACCTTCTCACCGGCAGAGAGCACGTAGTAACCGCCCGAAGCGGCCATCCCGCCGACCGAGACCCACACGGGCTTCTCTTCTCGGAGTCGTTGCACTCCCTGCCACATGACTTCAGACGCGATCGCCGACCCGCCGGGCGAGTCCACACGGATGACGACGCCCTGAATCAGCGGCTCTTTGATGATGTCTTCGATCGCATTGCGGATCGTACGAGAACCAACCGAAGTTCCGCCCCCAAACAATCCGCCGGATGAAGAATCTCCATCAATGATCGTGCCATTGATGTGCAGCACGGCGATCGTGGGATGGTCAATATTGACCTGGACCGATGACTCGCCCAGCTGCGACAACAGTGCAAACGGATTCGAGAAATCCATGCTGCCCGATCCCGCAACCGCATACGGATCGCGTACCCATTGGACATCGGCACCGTAGGCCTGCCGGAGATACTCAGGCAGATCCGGCAGGTCGACTTCAGCATCGATCAGTCCGACACGCACCGCGTCGCCGCCGTCGGCCATCCACGAGACTTTCATCGCTTCGTCGAGCTGGGCATCACTGAGATCACGCCCACCTTTCATATCACGACGCATGTTCGAATACATCGCATCAAGCAGCGAGCTGATGTTCTGATCCCACTCTGGCGATGGCGACGACCGAGTCATCTGCTCGTTTGCGCCTTTGTACGCACCGACCTGAACCAGCTGTGCCTGCACACCGACCCACTCGAGCGTGTCGGCGAGAAACATCTCTTCCATGTACAGACCCGGGAAACTCACGCCTCCACCGGTCTGGATCAGTACTTCGTCAGCATGGGCGCCAAGCAGCAGATCGGTTGTTCCATATCCTTCAGCGAACACGTCCACGCGCTTGCCAGCATCGCGCAAACGCTGCATCGCTGCAGACAACTCTTCGACCTGGGTGTATCCGAGTGCCGAATCCTTCAGACGGATCAGCACCCCTGAAAACTCATCATCAACCGCGAGCGTGTCGAGCGTCTCGATGAGACCAAGAAGCGTCTGGGCTCCGTCACCAAGCCAGGTGAATCCCGCCTCGACCTCGGCGGGCGTTCCCTCGATCTCGATAATGGCGACCGACGGAGCGGCCGAACCGGCCATCGCTGGCAGTGACAATGCAGAGATTCCAGCGAGTCCGACACCGGCCACGGCACCAAACGAGGAAACAGACGAAACGATCCGATTCATACCGAGCATGCGCACACCTCCGGCCCGCGGTCATTGCGGACGCATCATTGTATGGGGATCGGCCGGGTCTGGTTTCAGCGTTGAGCCCGATCCTCACGATCCTGGTTGTTTTCCAGCACATCGCCCAGACCCACGCCCCGGCGGACCACCACCGGCCAAAGCCTCCAGACGTCCACGAGCACGTTCGAGGCCCCGACCACCACCAAGACCGAGCCAACCGAGACTAAAACAGTCCCAATGGTCGTCAGAAGGTTTCCAATGCCGTTACCGACGGTGATCCCGAGGATATGCATGGCATCGCCCGCCCCAGCAACCAGAAAACTCGCCATCAACGCCAGCATCGACTGCCGATCCACGCGCCCGGTTCGCACAATCACAGAACGAGACGCAAGCCCGCGGGCATGCCTCCGCAAACCCAAAATCGCAACCACGATCGGCACCAGCATCCCGATTCGGAGCATCGCTCGATCGAGTTCCATCGGGCCCGGGTTCAAAAACGGCGTGGGAGCGCCCGCATCGACTCGGGCGTAGATGTAGTGATACATCAGCGTCAGAGGGATGTAGGCCGCCACGCCCCCTGCTGCCAGCACCGCACCCCAGCGCGAGACCCGTGCATGCGGCCGAATCAAAGTGATCGCTGAAACACCTGAAACGATCAGACCCAGTGTTCCAAGCATCGCTCCGAATCTAGGTGACCAAGCCGTCCCGAGCATTTCCCGCGAGACTTCAGCGAGTCTCATCACCGCGACCGCCATGATCGCAATCCATCCCCCCAAGGCCCAACCGACCAACCCGACTCCAGACACCAGCGGATTGATCAGCGGTGCAAGCTCGTGAGCTTTCGGATCGACAACCCCCAAGATAGTCGCTCGGACGGGCGTGCCGCACTCAGGACACATCTCACGGATCGACAAACCTCGGAGGTTGTAGCCGCACCCAATGCACATGAGATCGCCATGCAACTCGCGGGCGAGTGAGATCGGATCACCAGACGCCGGGCGATCGGTCGGGATGTCTTGAGGTGAGTTCTTCATGATCCAACACCGGCAAATGAGACCACCCGGCAATGGGACGCTCAGCGTACCACAAGGAACCGTTCGATGACCCGTCCGAATGTCCACTCGATGAAGCCCACGACCGATATACTCCAGCCACTCCCTGCCGAACGACGAACCGGCGACCCCAACTCGCCCGGCGGCGACCCGAATCACCCCCTTGAGATCGGCCGAATACCAACGATGATGCATGAGCAGATCAGAACACTGCGAGACCAAATCGCCCGCGTGTATCTCGGCGACCCCGCCGCCATCGAACGCATGATCTGCTGCCTCCTCGCACGTGGGCATGCGATGCTCGAAGACGTGCCCGGCGTCGGCAAAACCGTTCTTGCGTCCGCTTTATCACGGTCTGTCGATTGTCAGTTCACCAGAGTTCAGCTTACGCCCGATATGCTCCCCGCCGACGTCCTCGGTGTGACACTCTTCGACACGGATGGCCATGAGCTGCGTTTCCAGAAGGGCCCGCTGTTCACGAATATTCTGCTCGCAGACGAGATTAACCGCACGACGCCCCGCACCCAATCCGCCCTTCTCGAAGCGATGAGCGATGGGACCGTGTCGATCGATGGGCACACCTACACGTTGCCCCAGCCGTTTATGGTGGTCGCCACACAGAACCCCATGGGCTTTGAAGGCACCTATCCACTTCCCGAGAACCAACTCGATCGGTTTCTCATGCGGATCACGCTCGGATATCCGAGCGCCGCGGCTGAGTCACAGATGCTGGATCTTCGCCCGGCGACGAACGTTCTCGACACGCTCAAACCAGCCATCGGTGCCGAAGAAGTCTGCTCGATGCAAAGCGCGGTCGACGAAGTTCATCTGAGCGAATCGGTGCGGACTTACATCGTTGACCTTGCCCGTGCGACCCGCGAGTCGGATGCGTTCGCGGTCGGACTTTCCCCACGCGGGTCGCTCGCGCTCGCACAGGCGAGTAGAGCTTGGGCATGGATGCGCGGAAGCGACCACGTTACTCCAGACGATGTGCTGGAACTGCTCGCCCAAGTCTGTGCTCACCGTGTTCAACCGGCCGACAATCGCTCCGCGCCCGACCATGACGCCACCGGCGAACTCTTGCTCGAGACATGCAGCTCGGTACCCGCTCCGGTATAAATCACCGGGCTGATTTCAATATCTACCGCTTCAACAATCGATCAACCGCTTCGATCGGATGAATCGCGTGCCTGCCGGTTCCGTCGAGCGTTTGATGCCTGCACGACGTGCCGGGCATGACCAGCCAGTCTTGATCGCGTGCCGACCGAGCGGCGGGGAAGACACCCATCTCGCCGATCTTCATCGACAGATCGTACCGATCGGCGGTGTATCCGAACGAGCCGGCCATACCACAGCACCCCGCGTCGATGGCGTGCACACGCCCCGGCGCGATCCGCTCGAGCATCCCGGTCGTTGTTCCGATACCCCACAGTGCTTTCTGATGGCAATGCCCATGTACATGCATGTCCTCCGGGGCGGTGACAAACTCTGGTCGAGTCGGGTGCTGGTCCCAAAGCGCATCGAGGAACGCCTCCGGCAGCGCCGCCTTCGCAGCCAAAGACTTCCGCAACTCCAACGGCCGATCAATCTTGAGATCAAGCCAATCATCGGTAATCGACGAGAGACACGAAGGCTCGCACACAACAAAGCCGGCCACGTTCGAATCTTCAATCCAGTCCTTTAACACATCGAGCGTGCGCTCAGCATCTTGGATCGCAACATCGAGCATCCCCGTGGAAATCGCGGCACGCCCAAGATCCGACACCGGCACCACTTCAACCGAATAGCCAAACGCCCGCAGCACGCGAACTGCAGCACGCCCCGCAGCCGTATCGTTGTGGGTCGTAAACGTGTCGGTCAGAACAATCACCATCGGTGCGCCCTGAACGTGATACGACGCCCTTCGAATCGGCTTTTCGAACCGGGGCAAAGACCGTCTCGGATCGAGACCGAGCAGAAGGTTCAGCACCGAACGCATCGGCGGGCAGGCATTCACTGCATTCGTGAGCCCAGGCATGGCACCCGCCAAGCGATTCAATCGGTGGATACTTCCAAAGACCCGGGCTTGAAACGGGGCCCGCTTGCCGGTCCCGGCGTAGGACTGATGCAGATACTCTGCTTTGAGCCTCGCGACATCGACGTTGCTCGGGCATTCAGACTTGCACGCTTTGCACGACAAGCACAGCCGGAGTGTTTCGTGTGTTTCCGGGTCATCCCAATCCGCTCCCTGCCCGGTATTGGCAACTTGTCCGGTTTGTCCCGTCATCGCGAGTCTGAGCGCATTGCCCCGGCCGCGCGTCGCGTGCCGCTCATCGAGTGTTGCCTGATAGGAAGGGCACATGGTGCCCCCCTGCTTCTTGCGACAGACTCCGGCCCCGTTGCACATTTCGGCTGCATGCAACATGCCGCCCTGATCTGCGAAAGCAAACGCGGTATCCAAGACGGGGACCGCGAGCTCGATCTTGCCAGGCTGTACGCGGGTTTTTGCAGATATTGACTCAAGCGGCCCAGGCGTCACGATGTTGCCCGGGTTCATGAGCCCATGCGGGTCGAACAACGCCTTCACTTCCCGGAACGCATCCATGAGTTCTGGCCCGAAGTAATCTTCGAGCAACGGACCGCGAGCCCGGCCATCGCCGTGCTCTCCAGACATCACTCCACCCAACTCCTTGGCAAGATCGGCAGCCCTTTGTGCGATGCGATGCATCGCTGCAACGTCATTGGGATCTTTGAGATCCAGCAGTGGGCGAACGTGAAGCACTCCCACCGAAGCGTGCGCATAAAACGAAGCGATCGTGTTTTCATCCTCAACGATTTTGCGGAATCGCTGAACGAACTCACCCAACCGCTCTGGCGGAACCGCATTATCTTCCACAAACCCCAATGGCTTTCGTTTCCCGGGAATCGCGTGGAGCAATGGCTCGCCTGCTTTGCGAAGCTTCCACGCGTTTTCCATTTCACTCGGATCGGTGATCGTCTCGCACGGCAATCCGGAAAACAACGCTTTGGCCTGCGTGAGCCGTTCTCTGATATCTTCGCTCCCCACATTGGAAAAGAACTCGACATACAAAACAGCACTCAGTCTGCCCGATGACCCACCTGGGAGCAGCTCAATATACCGGCGTTGCTCATGGTTTTTGCGGGCCAAATCAACAATCAGATCATCGAGCAGCTCAACCGCACTCGGCTTGAGCTCGAGCACGGGCAACACCGCGTCGATCGCAGCTTCAACTGATTCGAATGCGATCACCGCCAGCCCCCTCGCAACCGGTATCGGTTGTAACCGAAGCTCTGCTTCCAGCGTCATCGCAAGTGTGCCCTCAGAACCGCAAAGCAGTGGCGCGAGATTGAGCGATCGCGCGTCGTCGCCATTTCGCTCGAGCTGATCCAAAATGACATCGAGTTGATACCCTGCGCTCCGCCGAAGGGTCTTTGGAAACCGTTCGCGGATGAGTGCGCGGTGGCGCCGAACGATGTCTGCAACACCGGTTGCCAAGCGATCGGCGAGCGGATCCGTCGCAGCCGACCCCTCGCGAAACGACACGCTTGTGCCATCCCACAAGCACGCCCGAATCCCCACAACAGAGTCTGAAGTCCGCCCGTACAAAACTGAATGCACGCCAGCGGCATTGTTACCAATGCAACCACCTATGTTTGCGTGCCGGGCAGTCGAAGGGTCAGGCGCAAAGAACAGATCATGCGCGTGCAGCCGATCGTTGAGATCATCGATGGTGAGACCGGGCTCAACCACTGCGGTCCGATTGGCAACATCGATTGATCGTACCGCATGGCAGTGAGCTGAAAGATCAAAGACCACCGCTTCGTTGACACACTGGCCCGCCAAGCTTGTGCCACCACCACGCGGCAACATGGGGACGCGATGCTCACCGCACCAACTGACGGCACGGGCCACGTCTGTGACGTCAGTAGGAATGACAACACCGAGGGGCTCGACCTGATAGATCGAAGCGTCGGTCGAATAGAGCATTCGATCGTGAACGCTTTCACGGACTTCACCATCGACAGCCTGATGTAAACCAGCAAGCAAACCTGGCGACCGATCAATCTGGGGCAGTGAATAGTTGCGGCTGTGCATCGTGTGACTGTACGCACATTCCAAAAAGGACAACGCCCGCAAGAAGCGGGCGTTGTCAGAGTCACTCAAGGATTCACACTTCTGATTAGTCGTAGTAAGGACTGATCGTGGTGTTGTTGCCAGAGATGGTCACCTCATAGTACTGCCAGAGCAGTGCGTTGCGGTTGTTCTCTTCGCCACTTAGCGTGAGAGTAGCACCGGATGGCGTCGCGGCGACAGGCGTGCGATCTTGGTCATCTTCGTTCACGAAGATGTTGTCAGCCTGTGCACGGGCTTCGTTCTGAAGACCAGTGAACTGCCAGATGACGGGCTCGGGGTCGGGCTGGTTGTAGACCGTGACGTGGTTGTCGTTGAAACCAACGTTGCCGGCCCACTCTGAGCGAGAACCGAACATGGCCAAGGTCACGGAGCTGATACCGACCGGGCTCTTGTTGTCGCCGGATCCGGTCTCTTCGTCCGTGGTCAAAAGCTGCCACGTGCCATCTTCGGCATTGCCGTCGAGCGTGAACGAAGCACCGCGGGTCGACAGTACAGGCTCAACCGAGGAGAACGTGTTCTGCCACTGGGCGCGACGGAGCTGAACCGGGGGGATGTGGGCATACGAGAAGCCGCCGGGGCCGTTTTGGTCGCCTGCACTGGTGGCGGTGCCATTGGAGTATTCCGGGTCAAGCGGGGTACCGCGGAAGTTCGGGTCCCAAAGGGCCTGTTCGCTGTCATCACTGCTTCCGCCAACGGCTCCCTGGGGACGATCCGCTTCGTAGTCTTTATACTGCTCGAAGTTACCCTGATCGATCGGGCTGAGGCAGATCTCAGTATCGATCAAGCCGGCCTGAATCAACACGGCGAAAATGTTGCCGGTGGTGTCCTTTTCGATCGCGTTGGCCGGATCAGTGTTGGCCAGCTGGATGGTCTTGTCATTCTTGTCAAGACGGCTGGGCAACGGGTAAAGGTCATTGTTGCTGCTCGCGAACACAACCAGACCCTGGTGGAGCGAACGCACCTGCGTCGAGTCCTTCAGGGCGGCGGCAGTGCGCTTGGCCTTGCCGATCGCGGGGAGCAAAATTCCGATGAGAAGCGCGATGATCGCAATGACCACCAGCAACTCGATAAGCGTAAACGCACGATTCCGTTTCATACTGAAACTCCTAACCTCTGGACCCCTCTTGGGGCCCGTGGACCATTGACATCCTGATCACGACATGCGACCAAGACAGACCGCCCGCCAAAGCGAGCAACAGGTCGAAATGTCGAGAACGGTCCGAGGCGGAAATCACAGGGGATCGATCGATCCCAATCAGTGCGGATATGGTCATTGCCTCAGCCGGACCCAGTGCACGCATGCACGATGCAACTATAGCGTACCACATCCCATTCGCAGGTGCTCGGCGAGAGGTTCCGAAACCAATAATCCAGGATACCCCAAATTGACTACACAAACAAACTCCGAACGTCTCGATGCCCTTGGAGTTCAGCTCCCCTCTGCCCCAAAGCCGGTCGCTTCGTACCTTCCCGTTCGCATCGCCGGCAATGTTGCCTATGTGAGCGGACAACTCCCCACGATCGAAGGAAAGCTCGTTGAAACAGGAACGGTGCCAGCCCAAGTCAGCGCCGAAACAGCCACAAATCTGGCTCGACAGTGTGCGATCAACGCTTTAGCCGCGATTCAGCAACAGCTAGGCTCAATTGATCGAGTCACGGGTGTGATCCGAGTTGGTGTCTTCGTCGCATCAAGCCCTGACTTCGGAGGGCAGCCTGCGATCGCCAATGGCGCGAGTGATCTCCTGGCCGCCGTCTTCGGGGACGCGGGTCGCCACGCGAGAGCGGCGGTCGGCGTTGCCAGCCTGCCGCTGAACGCACCGGTTGAAATCGAGTTCATGTTCGAGATTGAATCGAACTGAAAACGATGTCGCTCAGGTTCAGCCAAACGCCTTGTTGTAATCGGCAAGAAACGTCTCGATACCGCTATCGGTCAGCGGATGGTTCATGAGTTGCTTGATCACTTTGAGAGGCACCGTGGCCACGTCAGCTCCGCACATCGCGCAGTCGAGCATGTGTTTGGGGTGGCGGACTGATGCAGCAAGAATCTTGGTGGGATACCCATAGTTGTCATAAATCTGGCGTGTGCGCTGGATCAGGTCCATCCCGTCTTCGCCGATGTCATCCAAACGTCCGATGAACGGCGAGATCAAGAACGCCCCCGCCTTGGCAACCATCATCGCCTGAAGAGGCTGGAAACAAAGGGTCATATTGGTCTTGATGCCTTCATCGCTGAGTGATTTACATGCTTGGAGTCCATCAACGGTGCAGGGCAGTTTCACAACGATATTGGATGCGATTTGGGCTCGATCTTTGCCTTCAGCAATCATCGCCTGAGCCTCGAGCGCGATGACCTCCGCGGAGACTGGCCCGGAGACGACCTCGCAAATCTCAGCAAGCCGTTTGCCATAATCGATGCCCTCTTTGGCGATCAGCGATGGATTCGTGGTCACCCCGTCAAGTACGCCTAGGTCGTGGGCCTCTTTGATCTCGTCGAGGTTGGCGGTGTCAATGTAGAGTTCCATCTGATCTCCGAGCTAAGTTCGATTTTGGTACCCAATGGCTCGCATGATGCCGTGCGAGTTTTTCGCGTGATAAATCTGCTTTAAACCTTGTCGTGCGCGAGCGGTAAACGCCACGCAAGTGATCGAGCGCCTCCGCCTGCAACTCTAGCCAGTCCGCCTCGAGTCGATGTCTGGACTGTGATAAAGCCAGAGATTTCTCGACCTTGCTCTACGCCCCCCAAGATTTACTCTTTCCTCTGATTCGGCTTCGATAAGGTCGCAGCCGTGATTCTTGCCTCTGTCAAGTGAACCTTGGGCTCAACAACGAAACGAACCAGTCCGCAGAGGGAACGAATCAAGCAGCACAATCGCTTACAGGTTCTGCTGAAACACTGCGATCCCCGGTATCAAGAACTGAAGCCCAATCTAAATAAGGATCTAAAGCAGTGTCCGAAGCGACCGGCGAAGCACTTTTCCGGTCGCGTTACGCGGCAACTCATCAATGATCACCACACGCTTTGGAACCTTGTACCCCGCCAGCTTGTCCCGACACCAAGCCCGAACTTCGTCGGGATCGATCGACTTACCTTCTTCAGCTTCGACAAAGCCAACAGGCACTTCGCCTCGCATCGGATCAGACTCACCAACAACGCCCGACGCGTAGACATCAGGATGGCTGTCAAGAACGTCTTCGATCTCTCGGGGGAAGACATTTTCACCACCGACGATAATCATTTCTTTGATGCGTCCGGTGATTCGGAGATACCCACGCTCATCGACACGGGCCATATCCCCCGTTCTCAAGTAGCCATGCTCATCGAATGTTGCTGCGGTTGCCTCAGGGAGATTGAGATACCCCATCATTATGTTGGGACCAGCAAGCCGCAGTTCGCCGTCGCTGCCCACCGGAAGGTCTTGTCCATTTGATTCGTTAACGATCCGCTGGCGAACTTCTGGCAACGGGCGGCCAACGGTTCCGGTAGCTTGGTCATCTGGCTGCCGAACGTGTGTGACCGGGGAAGTTTCGGTCATGCCGTATCCTTCACAGATCTCGATGCCGTAGCGCTCACGAAATCCGTCTGCGATCGGCGCCGGGAGAGGCTCGCCCCCAGAGATCGCAACACGAATCGAAGCGAAATCCTCAGGCTTTGCGCCCTTCACCGTCATGAGCGCGTTGTACATCGACGGGATCGCCATGAAGGCGGTCGGGCGGTGTGCTTTGAAGAGATCAACGATCCGTCGCGGCGTGAATCGAGCGTTGTAGACCGCCTTCGCCCCCGTGAAGAACGGAAGTAGGGTCAACGCGGTCAAGCCAAAGCTATGGAACTGCGGGAGAACGCCGAGAAACACATCATTGCGATCGAGGTGCACATGCTGGCGGATCTGACGAACATTGGCCGAAAGATTTCCATGGGATAACATGACACCTTTGGGTCGCCCGCTCGTGCCCGACGTATACAAGACCACCGCGACATCATCAGACCTTTGAAACAAAGGCCAACGCGGTGTGGGCATCCGTTTGAACTCGATATCTTCGATCCAAACGATGTTCTTTACCTTGGGCTCGATCTTGAGTTGTTCGCACATTTGACGCGACGCGATCAGCAGATCTGTCCCTGAGTCATCGACGACGTACTGCAGTTCATTGGGCTTGAGCAGGTAGTTCAACGGAACCAATGTGCGGCCCGCGAACCAAATCCCTGCTGCTACACCGGTAAACGCACCGCTTGTCGGAAGAATGACAGCGACACGCTCGGTTGAGGATTTCGACTCGACGACATCAGCGATATGCATCGAGATCGTCAATAGATCGATACCACGGTACGAACGCCGATCATCGACGACCAACTCGCGGTTCAGGTTCTTGAGCATCGTTCGAAGCGAACGCCACGCGAGCATTGGTATCCTCCGTCACAGCCAAACATTCAGTGATTGCTGTTCGTGAGCGGAAGCCTATCCGAAATCAATCCCCAACGAAGGGCCAAATCTCGAGACCGTGCGGGGCATTGCGAATATCTTCAGCAACGGTCACGGTCGTCCGGATCGCACCCGTGGAGAGATCGAATGCCGTAACCGATCCGGGTGAGTGCCCAACGATGGCGCAACCACTGCTTGGATCCACACACAAGCCGCGTGCAAAGCCCGCACGAGCAAAGTCGCCCGCAGTCCTATTCGTTGCTCTTTCGGAAAGATCCGGGATTGGCATCCTCTGAATCTCTCGTCCTCGTGAGCCCGCGATCACCAACGCGTCTTCGCCTGATGAGTTGAACAGCAAACGCCCCTCGTGAATTTGACAGTTGTGCGTCATTTCCGGGGTCACCCCGATCGGTCGGATCTGCAGCGTGGAGAGATCAATGCCGCAGGCGACACGCAATCTCAGCCCACTGAACAAAATCATTTTCGGCATCCACCAAACCTGGTTGATATGGAGTCGGTCTTTCTTTGGCGGAAGTTTCGTCGGATCAGTCGGATCGAACTGATGAGCCTCCAAGACACCAATGGGTTGGCCATCTTGTTCGCGCTGGGCCGGTGCGATGTGTATCCCGAGATCAAAGGATTCTGACTTTGGATCAAATCGAATCAATGCATCAAAGCTCGTCGATGTCAGCCAGATCCGGCCGTCATCATCAAGCCTGATCTCGTGGCAGTGGTGCAACGCCGGGCATCGATAGGAACGAACGATTTTGAACTCTCGATCAAAGACGAAGAGCTCGTCGGATGCCGCGATCCAAATCTCTTCATCCCGAAAAACAATGCCGCGAAGACCACGCCCCATCCCGCGGCCCGACCATTCGATATCGATTCGATTCCAATCCAATACCTTGTGATGATCGCCGGTCTCAAGATTGATCAAATACGCTCCGCCATGCGCATCACCCTGCTTCGCCGAGCGGATCACATCCGTCATGAGCACCGTGGGAAGCTTCATTCCTTTGCCACTCCTTCGGCAATGACCGAGGCGCTCGCGTGCGATTCCGTATGAGTCAGAGAAACATGCCAAGAGTCGATGCCGATTTCATCGGCGATCTCACGCGCTCGACCCGTCACCAGCAGGCTGGGCCGCCCGCTCTCAGCACGAACGACCGCTACATCGGTCCATCCGATACCGCGCGACCAGCCTGTACCGAGGGCTTTGAGGGCTGCTTCCTTCGCTGCGAAGCGGGCTGCAAGATGCTCTATTCGTCGAGCGCCTTGTGAATCTTCACTTTCACGCACGGTAAAACAACGTTCGATGAATCGATCAGGATGATCCGAGAGCATCCGCTCTATCCGCGATGTTTCAACAAGATCGATTCCATGCCCGAGGATGGGCATGTCACGCATCCTTCTTTGCAGACTTTGGCCCGGGCTTTGAATCTGATTTCGCCGCGGGCTTGGATTCGGTTTTCTTGTCGGGCTTGCTGTCTGATTTAGAGCTTGACTTACTTTCACTCGATGACTTCGCCGCGTCAGAATCAGCCTTCGCTGCCTTCTTGTAAGACTCGCTGCGATAGTCCGTCTCGTAGAACCCGCCACCTTTGAACATGACAGCCGCCCCAGTGCCGATCAAGCGTTCAAGCTTGAGCTTCTTGCACTCTGGGCACTTTTTCATGACCGGCGCTGTGATGGACTGGAACTCTTCGAACTCATGATCACACGCATTGCATCGGTAGTCATAAGTTGGCATCAGGCTTCCTCGTCTACCGACTGCTCGGGTGATGCGTCCTGCGGCGCCACGCCAACCTTGGCCGGGCGCACGACTCGGTCGCCAAGTTTGTAACCGGTCGAGAGCACGAATGAGATGTGCCCAGGCTCAACACCTTCAGCGGACTGCTGCATCATCGCTTCATGGTCGCCCGGATTGAACTCATCACCAAGCAATGGCATGATCTGCGAAACGCCGTACCCTGAAAGCACGCGAATGAACTCATCGCGGATCATGCCCACGCCTTTGACGATCGTCTCGCCAGATACTTTATCGGGATCTTGCATCAGCGCCATTTCGAACTGGTCGACCAGCGGGATGAGCGAGCTGACCACGCCTCGGCGTGCCATGTCGGCCGACTCGCGTTCGTTGTTGCTCGCTCGTCGTTGATAGTTCTGAAGGTCGGCGATCGCACGGATAATCTTCGCGTGATTTTCGTCCCGCTGCGTGATCGTGTCCTTGAGCGCCTCGACAATCTCGTCTGCTTCGGCGGGGTATTCGAGTTCACCCGATTGCGCGAGTTGGCGGATCGTCTCGAATCGAGCTGCTGCGTCGGCGTCGTCAGCCCCGGCCGGCAACGTAGACGGATCGACGTCGGGGATTTCAGGATGGGTCTCGTTATGTTGTGTTTCGCTGCTCATGGTGTTGCTCATAAACCGTGTGCTCGGGCATTAGCCGCCCAGCAGGTCGGTGATCTTCTTAAAGAAGCCGTGCGATTCTGGATTGACCCGCTTGTCTTCTGTCTCCGCGTACTGACGCAGCAAGTCTTCCTGCTTGGAGCTGAGTTTCTTGGGCGTCTCGATCTTGACAACCACGACCAGATCGCCCCGGTTGCCGGATCGCAAGTTCGGCAATCCCGATCCGTGAATGCGGAAGAGATCGCCGTACTGCGTGCCCTTCTTGATCTCGAGCGTGGTTTTCCCGTCGAGCGTGGGAACATCGACCGTCGCGCCAAGCGTCGCTTGCGTGAATGAGATCGGCATCTCCATCAGCAGGTGGTCGCCGTCGCGTTGGAAGAGCTCGTGCTCTCTGACACGGACGACGACATGCAGGTCGCCGCGTACGCCGGTGCCGTCGGGCGAGCGATCCGGAGACGGCGGCTCGCCCTCGCCCGGAACGCGGATGGCTTGGCCGTCGTGGATGCCGGCCGGGACCTTGACACCGAGCTTCCGCTTGCGACCCACCCGCCCGCGCCCGTGGCAATCGCCGCAGCGCTCTTTGATCATCGTCCCGCGCCCGCGGCACGCCGGACACGCGACGACCATGCGGAACATGCCGCCCAACCCGGCCTGCTGAACCTTGCCTTGTCCGGCGCACGTGCCGCACTTTTCGGGCTTGGTGCCCGGCTTGGCGCCGCTGCCCGTGCAGGTGTCGCACACGTCCATGCGGGTGAACTCGACATCGCGCGAGGTGCCTTCGAGCACGTCTTTGAGTTCGAGCGTGACTTCGGTTTCGAGGTCGTATCCGCGTGCCGGGCCGCGCTGCTGGGCGCGTCCGCCGCCGCCGAAGCCGCCCCCACCGCCGCCGAAGATATCGTTGAACATCGAGAAGATGTCCTCGGAGTTCATGCGGCTGAAGTCATGCCCGGCCGCACCGCGACCGCGCAGCCCCTCGTGCCCGTACTGGTCGTAGATCTTCTTCTTGTCGTCGTCGGAGAGCACCTCGTACGCCTCGGCCGCCTCCTTGAACTTCGCCTCGGCTGCGGCATCGTCCGGGTTGCGGTCCGGGTGGAACTTCATCGCCAGGCGGCGATACGAGCGCTTGATATCGTCCGCGCTCGCGGAGCGTTCAACGCCGAGGACTTCGTAATAGTCGCGTGTGGTGGGCATGTTTATCTACCAGCTAGTCTTATCAATGCGCCCTGCCCAGTCGTGGCGCGGAAGTAAATAATCTGTGATTCTCGATTGGTTGACTTTTGTCCTGGCTTCGTCATCTGGCGAGGGCTCGAAAATGTCTCCGTGGCGCTCAAAGTTTCGTCGTGCCTCGGCAAGGTCGGTTCCGCCGTTTGCCCCACTCCACAACTCCAACCCACAGTCTTCTCCCCAAAGACAGACCTGACAGGTATCAAAGGAGTTTGGCGGGCAACACCCTAACGTGTGGTATCCACAGCATGGACAGGCGTATCCACCGTTCGCGTTCTTTGGCCATGATTCCAAATCGGGTTTTCGCCATCTCTGGCAAGAACCCTGTATAACTCGTATTAGCTCACCGACCCAACCACGGGCTTGGTGTCTTCCTTCAGATCCGTCAGCATGACATCGGTCGTCAGCATCAGGCCCGCGACCGAGGCGGCGTTGACCAC
>JBGCEB010000009.1:0-39916 GCA_045106075.1 Phycisphaerales bacterium | reverse complement strand
CGGATCTTCTCTATCTTCGCACGCACCTTCGCGGATCGGATTTTGAAACCAGCGCCCATCCGCACCGCCTGCAACTCGCGCCGGGCATGGCGGATCTCGTCCACACTTGGATCGAGGGGCGCGAGCGCCATCGCCATCCATGTACGCACCCGCTTGCGCGGTGAGCGTGTCACGATCCAGTACCAAAGCCCCGCCCAGAGCATCGCCACGCTGCCGATGCACGCACCCACCACATAGAACGCCAGCGGAGGTTCAAGACGGGCCCAACCTAAAACCGCCCCGCCGCCGAGCAGCACCGTTGCGAGCATGAGCAATCCTGAGGCCGTCGGTGTGATGCGTTCGGTTGGCTCTTCGTCGTAGATCCGTGCGAAACTATGGATCGCTTGCCCGATCATTTCCTCTCGACCCTGGGGGGTCAGGCGGCCGGCTTTTCGGGCTGCCTCCATTTTGGTGCAGCCATCGATCCGGTGGTGCACGATCGCCAAGCACTCGGGCTCGAACGCTTCCGCAGCGGCTGAATTGGGCAACTCTCGCATCGGGCGTTCTTCGCTGGGTCGTTCCATTTTGCAGTTGCAAGACATGCACGTCAGCTCGTGGTGGCCCTGCCCCACCTGACCCCGATCGGTGAGCAGCACCACCCTGTGATGCGCGGCCAATGCCAGTCGGAATCGGCGCTCCTGCCGGCAAACCGGGCAGAAATCGTGGGTTTTCCCCACTGGGCGAATACGCAGCACCGTTGCACTCAGAAGCGCCATGGGCATAACGCAGTCTAACACGCGGCTCCTTCAATTGTTGCACGAATCCGGTTTACCCGGCGTACCGTTGCCCCATGTCCCCCCCCGACCACACAAACCAAGCAAAGAGCATCGCAGTTGTTTTGCTGTCCGGGGGGCTCGATTCGGCGACCGTGCTCGCGATTGCCCTCGAACAAGGCTTCGAATGCCACGCGATCGCGTTCGACTACGGACAACGTCATCGCCACGAGCTCGCCGCAGCGAAACAAGTTGCTCAATCACTCGGCGCGGCTTCGTTCCGCGTCTTCCCGCTTGACATAGGAGCCTTCGGCGGATCTGCATTGACCGATACCGCACTCGAAGTCCCCAAGGACCGCAGCGATGACGTGATGTCGGCTCAGATCCCCATTACCTATGTACCTGCACGCAACCTGGTTTTTCTTTCAATCGCACTCGGACTCGCTGAGACGCTTGACGCACGGCGTTTGTTCATCGGTGTGAATGAGATCGACTACTCCGGCTATCCAGATTGCCGACCCGAGTTCATCGCCAGCTTCCAACAGACCGCCAACCTTGCAACCAGTGCAGGCGTGTCTGGCAGAGAGTTTGTGATTGATACACCGCTCATCGGTTTCGGAAAGGCAGACATCATCGCACGCGGAACAGAGCTCGGCGTGGACTATGCCATGACGCACTCTTGCTACGACCCGATCGTAGATCACAATGAAACATACGCCTGCGGGCGCTGTGATTCGTGCGTGCTGCGTCGAACCGGATTTGAAGAGGCACGGGTCGCAGATCCAACGCGATACCCGCCAGCGGGTTTGTCTCTGTGACCTCGCTTCCGATACATCCAGACCATGATCGTTCATCATCCGATGATGCGGCGCTTCCGATCAGCGAGTCATTCGTATCGATTCAGGGCGAAGGCAAGCTCACCGGTGTGCCGTCGTGGTTTCTCAGGCTTGCCGGGTGCAATCTACGTTGTACGTGGTGTGATACTCCATACGCGAGCTGGTCCCCTGAGTTTAAGTCCCGCTCGATGGATGACATCATCATGGAAGCGCAAGCATCTGGGGTCCGGCACGCTGTGCTAACCGGCGGCGAACCGATGATATTCAAACAACTGGTCCCGCTCACCCACGCGCTCAAACAACTCGGCATGCACATCACGATCGAGACCGCGGGCACGGTCACTCTTCCGGGCGTGCAGTGCGACCTCATGAGCCTGTCACCCAAGCTTGCGAACTCAACCCCGACACATGATCCGCGCGACCCAACCGGCCAATGGGCTCAACGCCACGAAGCCCGGCGGCTTCACTTCGAAGCACTCAACGAACTCGTCGCATCTTCGATCGACCGACAACTCAAGTTTGTTGTAACCGGATCAAACGATCTCACAGAAATCGAGTCGGTGCTCAGTCAAATGGAGAATCTTCGTCCAGACGACGTGGTGCTCATGCCCGAAGGCGTGACGGTTCCGGAGCCGAGCGAGGTGGCCTGGGTGGTCGAGCATTGCCAAAACCGGGGCTGGAGATACGGGGATCGGCTTCATATTCGCCTGTTTGGCGATACCAAAGGCACCTGAATGATGGCGTGCGGCCCGCGATCAGGGTTCTACGATTGACAACGATGAGTCAAACCATGGTCTACCGCGTCTGTAAGTCTTTCGAAGTCGAGTCCGGGCACATGCTCAGCAAACATCCCGGGCGATGCCGGCTGCCGCACGGGCACTCGCGCCGGATCGACCTGGTCATCTCATCACAGGTTCTCAACGAACAAGACATGGTCTGTGATTTCAAGGCGCTCAAGCTGGCTGTCGAAGCCGAGCTCGATCAATATGACCATGCCCTGGCGGTCAACTCAGAAGACCCCGTGCTCGGCCAACTCTGCGACACGAATCGGACCCGGGTCATTGTGTTCGAAAATCAAGATCCAACGACGGAAGCCATGGCCAAGCGCATCTTCGATTTCGTAAGCGGTCAGATCGCCCGAGGGGCATCGTTCTCGGATGAGCACGGCAATGGCTATGCCCTTTCGAGTGATCTGACCCTCGAAAGAGTGCGGGTGACCGAAACCAGCTCGAGCTGGGCCGAATTCGGCATCGCCTAACACGGTTCTTTTCATTGAAGCCAAGTCGATATGAGAACGGCCAACGAGTTCGTGTCAGCCCGCAACCCCAAGTGGCGGTATCCCAATAAGCAGGGTCCGCCGCATCCGAACGCTCTGCGTAACTGGAGTTGTGGCAACTGAAAGGGATGTCTTGTGCATATCAGTTCTGTATCAAATCGAACCAAAGCAGCTGGACTCATCGCTGCGATCCTTGCGATCGCTGGACTTGGTGTCAGCACGCATGCCGACACACTTGCAAGCGAAGTCCCCCCGGTCGAAACCATCGAAAGAGAACAGGCGATGGTGTCGGCATTGGAACTCTCGGCTGCGTTCCGGCACGCAGCCGAGACCATTGAACCGAGCGTGGTTCACATCATCATCGAACGCAACAATCGACGCGGATTCCGTCAGCAGGCCGGTGTTGGCTCGGGCGTGATCGTGGGCAGCGAGGGCTATGTCCTCACCAATAACCATGTGACCGAATCGGGGCAGTCAATCAAAGTCCGGCTCTCGGATGGGCGTGAGCTTGAGGCGGAAATCGTGGGCGCCTTCGCCGAGACCGACCTCGCGGTGCTCAAGATCGAAGCAGAAGGGCTCGTGTCGGCTTCATTCGGCGACTCCGAAGCACTCGGCGTCGGCGAGTGGGTGCTCGCGGTCGGCTCGCCGTTTGGATTCGAACAGACGGTGACCGCCGGCATCATCAGCGCGAAGGGCCGGGGCAGCATTGATCCTCGCAGCATGGAAGAGATGCCCGGCCGATTCCAAGAGTTTCTGCAAACCGACGCCGCGATCAATCCAGGAAACTCGGGCGGGCCGCTCGTGAATCTCGAAGGACAGATCGTGGGCATTAACACCGCGATCGCGTCCAGCGGCGGCGGGAGCAACGGGCTGGGCTTTGCCATCCCCGCCGACATCGCCGCAACCGTCATGGACCGGATCATCCGCACCGGCCGTGTCGGACGGGGCTGGCTTGGCGTGAACATGGACCAGCTCGATCCGAGCGAAGCGATCGAGCTCGGAGTCGAGGGCGGGGTGGTGGTGGTCAACGTGCTAGAAGACTCGCCGGCGGACCGGGCTGATTTAGAGAATGGCGATGTGATTGTTTCGATCGGCGGCCGTGCCACTGAGACCGTCACGCGACTCAGCAATGCGATCATGCTCGCCGAGCCAGACATGCCCACCACCGTGGTTTTCTTTCGCGACGGCCAGAAGCAAACCGCGATCGCGGTGCTTGATGATCGAGACACGGCGCAGGCAATCGCCAGCGGCGGCGCACGGCTCGACAATCCGGGGCTCATCATTCAACCGGCGACACTCTCCGGCCGCCGATCCATGCCCATCGCCGGATTTCGTGTGACCGACGTGCTCCCCGGAACACTCGCGGATGCGTCGGGCTTTGAACCAGATGATTTCATCTATGAGATCGACGGCCAACGATTCGAGACTGCCCAAGAGCTCGCGGGCTATTTTCAACGTGCTCAGCTTGACTCACCCGTCCGAATCGGAGTCATCCGAGGCAACCAAAGTGGCGCGATCTATCTCCGCGAGTCTTCAGACGAGTGATCAAGATCTCGACGCGTCAGCGACACGCTCTGGGTGATCAAGCAACTCCAACTCTGGATCTGGTACGAACGGATTGTGCCTTTCGGCACTTGTTTTTCCGGTCCAGAGCACGCGCAGCACATGCGTGATGTCATCGAGAACCATCAACAGCGATGGCAGCGTGAGCAAGATGATTGCCGTCGCACTCAGCAAACCAAACGCGATGGTGATCGCCATCGGGATGAGAAACTTGGCCTGAAAACTTTGCTCGAGCATCAAAGGCGTGAGGCCAAGCACCGTCGTGACCGTCGTGAGCAAGATCGCACGGACACGCGCTCGACCGGCTCGAATACCCGCTTGCTCAACCCCTAGACCGTTTCGTCGTTCTTCGTTGAAGAACTCCATGAAGATCAGCGAGTCGTTGACGACCACACCCGCGAGCGCAATGAATCCGATTAATGACAAGAACGTCATCGCGTACCCAAGGATGAGGTGACCCCAAATCATCCCGATCATCGCAAAGGGGACAGCTGCCATGACGACCAAAGGTTGGGTAAAACTGCTAAACAACCACGCGAGTACCACATAGATCAATCCCGCAGCGACCGCCATACCGACCGGAAGCGAACTGATCGAATCTTGAAGGTCTTTCTGTCGACCGCGAGGCAACAGGCGTACGCCGCTGAGGTCGGCGATCGACGCTTCGATCTTGGGCTTGATTTCCGCAGCAAGCGAGTCCGGGTTTCCAAGCTCACGGTTGACTTCTGCGGTCACCGAGATCGCTCGGTTCCGATCTAATCGTCGGATGGTCGCGTCTGTTTCGGCTTCTTGGATGTTCGCAACCTCAATGAGCGGGACAGCCCGCCCATCGGGCGTGAATACAAACTGACTTTCAAGCCGCGCGATCGAACGCCGAACGCGTTCGTTCGTCGTAACACGAACCTTCACATCTTCGCGATCACCGGCAAAGGTAAACGGTTCGAGCCCAAAGATCATGCCTTGGATCTGACGGCCGAGGCTCGCCCGGGTGAACCCGAGCTCGGACGCCCCGTCGCGGAGTGTGAATCGGATCTCGCGCTTGCCCGAATCGGCGTCATCACTGATCGAGTAGACGCCGTCATACGTCGCGAGCACATCCATCGCCCGCTTGACCGCTTCATCAAGCGGCGCGCCCGGCTCACCCGAGAGCGTGAAGTTCAACGATGGCCCGCCCGGGCCACCCGAAACACCTTCCATGCGGACGCTCTTTGCTTCGGGTACTGGGCCGAGCTCATCTTGTATCGCTTGGATCAACGCGGCGCTCGTGCGATCTCGGCTCTCAACGGGTGTGAGTTCAAGAATGATCTGCCCAAGATGTGAAGCAGCCGATCCCGGACCTGACCCGTCAATACTGTCAAGCGCACCCGATTGAACAAACATCGATGCAACTTCGGGCTGATCGATCACGATGGCTTCGATGCGTGAAACCAACGCGTCGGTCCGCGTGACAGAGGTGCCAATCGGCATCGCGACGGAAATGTTCACGGTCTCGGCATCGTCAGTTTCAAAGAAAATAAACTCGAGCTTCCCGCTGGCGATCATTCCAAACGAGATGATCAAGCATGCCAGCGAAGCAGCTACGGTGACATAGCGAAATCGGATTGACCTCCTGAGTAGCCACTCATAGCGCGGAATGATGATTCCGTTAAACAAGCGATCGCGAGCGCGGTCCATCCAGTTTTCGATCCGCGCGATCTTCCCATCTCCCCGCCGAAGCTTGGCACGGTCCGCCGCACGGAGACTGTGTCCCATGTGAACAGGCAAGATAAACAACGATTCAATCAGTGAAACCGCGAGCGCACACCCCACGACAATCGGGAGCACGCCAAGAAAATCACCAATCTGGCCGTTCAAAAGCGACAATGGGAGAAACGCAAAGATCGTTGTCAGCACGGTCGAAACCACCGGCCAAGACACCTGCCGCGTGCCAGTCACTGCTGCGACGAGCGCCGGCTCTCCTCGTTCGTGCCGCGATGTGATGTTCTCCGCGACCACGATCGCATCATCGACCAGGATACCGATGACGATGATCAAGCCGAACATGGTCAGCAAGTTCAATGTGACATCGAGCCAAGACATGACTGCCAACGTGCCCAGCATCGATACAACAAGCCCGGCTGCCACCCAGAACGAAATCCGCCAGTTCAAGAGAACGACAAGCGTGATGAACACAAGCAACCCACCCTGGAGTGCATTGCGAGTCAACAAATCAAGTCGACCTTTTACAAACCGAGCGAGATCGGTCGTCGTGACGAAATCACCAGGCGGCGGAGACGCGAGCGATCGCTGGTATCCAAGCGCGTACGCCGCGTACCGATCAGACACCGAGCCGGGGTTGTCCAGCCCAGCCGCAACAACCGGCTTCTCGCCCGCGGGTGAACCGGCTGATTCCCAAACCGCGATTGCTTGCTCGTGTTGCTGTTTGGCTTGGCCGTCAGCGCCGGCCCGGAGCATCGCAAGCCGAAGACGCTCACCCACGCGAAGATCCAACTCTTCACCATTTCGGCCCGCGACGTAGGCCTTCACCATCTCTGAGATTTTGATGATGTCTTGCTCGCCGACACGGAACACGGTCAGCGAAATCGCGGGCTTGCCCGCGAACCGAACCAATAGGTCGTTGTCAACAAAGCCCTCGGTAACCTCTGCGACGTCTCGCACGCGAACCACCGCACCCTGAGGGCCCGCGGAGAGAACGATTTCTCGGATTTCATCGGCCCGTTCTTCAACTCCCATCGACCGCACCGACACGGTCGAAGAGCTGCCGCGAACGGAACCACCGGGCAGCTCGGCCATCGCTGCAGAGATCCGATCTGAAATCGCAGTCAAACTCAGACCATGCTTGAGTGCCAGCTCTGGCGCGACTTCCACTCGCATTTCGTCAGCACGTTGCCCACCAATAAGCACGTCTGTAACTTCTGGCAAAGACAACAGATCGTCGCGTACCTGGCGCATGAAGTTCTTCATGCTCCGTTCGCTCTCATCACCCGAGAGAACCATCACGATCGCCGGAAGATTGGGCTCGAGCTTGTCGACCGTGATGCGATCCGACTGATCTGGCAGGTCTTGGAGCGCATCCATCTCGCGCTTGACATCGGACACTGCGCGATCGATCGGCGTGCCTTCCTCAAACTCGATCGTGACCAGGCAAAGACCTTCAGAGACCGTCGTATTGATCTCTTTCACGTTGGTAATGTCTGCGACACGGTCTTCGATTTTCTTCGCGAGCGCCGATTCGACTTCGTCCGGTGCAGCCCCCGGATAAGGCGCGGTCACCGTCACCAATCGGGGCTCAACATATGGAAAGAACTCGCGACGGAGTGTCCCACCAAAGATCAAGCCGGCGCCGATCACAGCAAGCATCACCAGATTGGCGACGACCGGCTTTCGGACGCCAAACGATGCCAAGCTCATGGCCGAACTCCTTCTTCGGAACTCGATTGCTGGCCGATCTCAGGTTGCACATCCGATCCATCATCAACGCGGACCTGCGCACCCGGTACCAGAAGCTCGATCGAAGTCGTGGCAATCAACACGCCGTCGGCCAAGCCCGCGACGGGTTCGAGCACAGCCCACTCCGTCTCTGACGGATCGAGCGATTCGATCTGCCCGTCCAACGCATAGGCAGTACGCACGCGAACTGGACTGACGGTAAAGAATCCATCGCCAACAGGCGTCAGGGTCATGACCCTTTCCGAACGGATCGCACGGCGAGGCACGACGACGCGCGACTGCGGGTCGGGCGAACTCACCCGCCCGTGTACGAAGGTACCGGGCAGCAACCGATCGAGTTGGCTGCGGTCTTGCACGACTTCCACAAAGACCGTGATGGTGCGCGTCGCGGCATCGGTAGATGGCCCAAGGCGAGTCACCCGGCCGGTGTGATTCGGTATACCGACAGGTTCGCCGGACCAGATACTCACCGAGTCGCCCACTGCGATCCAGGATGCTGCCGACGCCGGGATTCGGAGCGGAATCTCGAGCCGCGTGACATCAACGATCGATGCGACCGGTGTGCCCGCAAGCACCCAGTCACCCACTCGCGGCGTCACCGATTCGATCTCGCCGGCGATCGGGCTCGATACTCGGGTGCGTTCGAGATTCTTTTTCGCGACTTCTAAATCAGCAGATAAGCCGCCGAGCTCTCCTTCGAGCGTCATGCGACGCGATGGAACGAGCTCTTGCGCTTGCCTGAGTGATTGCTGCTCGCGTTGCGATCTGCGGAGCGCCGAAATCTTCTGGTCGATCTCGCCTTGTGAACCAGCACCTTGCTCGACTGCTTCTCTGGTACGAGCTAGGTCGCGCTCGGCGGCTGCGATCTCGTCGGACACCAACTCAAGCTGCGTCGCGAGACGCTCGGACTCAACCGCAAGCCCATCGAGCCGCGCACGCAACGCAAGCACACCTTGCTCCGCGCGAGCGAGCGCCGCTTTGTAATCCGTCGAGTCAAGCGCGACGAGTAATCCTCCCGCATCGACTTTGCCGCCCGCTTCGATCGAGCGAGGCCGTTCGATCACGCGCCCCGTCACCTCTGCCGCGACTTGCGATCGGCGCATCGACACCGCCGTGCCGTACCCCTCCCACGCCCGATCGATCGATCGCGGCTGCGTCTGGACAGCCTTCACAAGCACCGGCGCGGGCGGATCGGTCCGCGGCTTGCTCGCTGGTTTCAGCTTCGAAAGCCCGACGAAGATTCCGATCGAACCGACAATCAGCACAAAGATAACCAACACACGAACGCCGGTCATCAGACCCCGATTCACGCCTGGACTGGAAGACCGCCTTGGCGGGCCGGCCTCCTTTGCGGTTCGATCTTCGGGCGCTTGATGCTCCGCTGCGGGAGCAATGGGAGGGGATTTGGTCTCTTGACTCACGGGGTGGTCCTTTGCCCGCCGGTCTGTGGAGAGGTCCGGGTGCGGGCCGTCTGCATCGTAGGCCATCACAACTTGTTGAATTACATTCCACTGCACACGGCTTTGGGTTGCAGCTTTTCGACTGATTCAGCAGCCTTCAATCCCAAAGCCCAAAGCTTAATACGCCAGAAGACGACCACCCAGAAACCAAACCAGCCCCGCGATGGTCGTGATCGATGCGATGTTGAGCCAGACCCCGGCCTTCATCATCGAGCGGATGGTGACACGCCCGGAACTAAACACGATCGCGTTCGGGGGGGTCGCGACCGGCAGCATGAACGCGCAGCTCGCCGCGACCGCTGCTGCGATCACCAGAGGCTGCGCCTGAATCCCAAGCCCGACCGCAGCCGCCCCCAGAACAGGCAGCATGGTGCTGGTGGTCGCAGTATTGCTTGTCAGCTCGGTCATGAACACGATCAAGGTGGTCACGCCAAGGAGGATAATCAGCGGATGAAGGCCTTTGGCACCGGCCATCAGCCCACCGAGCCATTGGTCAAGCCCGGTGACTCCGAATGCCCCTGCGAGCGAAAGCCCGCCGCCAAACAGAATGAGCACACCCCACGGGATGCGCTCTGCTGTTTTCCAGTCCAGCACCCGCTTGCCCCGACCCGCTGGGAGCAGGAACAGCAGCACCGTGGCGCCGATGGCGATCGCGGTATCGTTCAATCCCGTCACGCCCACGCCTTCTTTGCCTCCGTTGGTCAGCCACGCGTTCAAGCGGTCCGTGACCGGCTTGTGGGTAATCCAAAGCAACGCGGTGAGCAGGAAGACGCCCATCGCGAGAAGTTCACCCCGGTTTGGCCTGCCCATCCGTTCAAGCAACCCCCGGATGTGGGCACGCCCGCCGGGGATCTCGGCGATCTTGACCGGCGATGCAACAAATACGAGCACAAGCCATGTGATTGGGAGCAAGATCGCGACCAGCGGAACGCCGAACTTGAGCCACTGCCCCCATCCGATCGCCGTGCCAAGCTCGTCACGCATGTAGGCACTCAAGATCGCGTTGGGTGCGGTGCCCGTGATGGTCATCGTGCCGCCGATGCTCGACGAGTACGCCAACGCGAGCAGCAAGCACGTGGCATACGACTTGGCTTCGGAACGATTCGGTTCGTCGCCACCGGCGAGCAACGCGATGCTCGTCACGATGGGCAGCATCATCATCGCGGTCGCGGTGTTGGATACGAACGCACTCAGCAATGCAGCTGCGAGCATGATGCCCGCGACGATGCGTCGCGGACTGGTACCGACGAGCAGAATGACGCTTAATGCAAGTCGCCGGTGGGCCCCCCACCGCTCGAGTGCTTGCCCAAGAAACAGCCCACCCATGAAAAGGAAGACGAGCGGATGGGCATAGCCGCCGGTGGCATCACCGATCGGTTGAATATTCAGCGGGTGGAACAAGACTAACGGCAGCATGGCGGTCGCGGAGAGCGGGATCGCTTCGGTAATCCACCACACTGCCATGAGTACGGTGACGGCTGCGAGACGGCGGGCGGGCTCTTCGAGCGTTGCGGAACCAAGCAGCACATAGACCAACACCGCGAGCGTCGGCCCGAGCCAGAGCCCCAGCCCAGCAACGACTCCAGCGTGATGAACGCCGCCGGACTCTGATGGGGTCGTTACACCGGTCATTCGCTCAGATCACTGGCGGGAAGATTATTTGAGGACATGCTTTTCCTGCCGGGCTGTCGTGTGTGCGACAAATCTGGTTATTCATACCGCGGATTTATTCGCCGCGGGAACCATTCTAGATCGGAGTTTAAACGATGGAACGTATCAAGAGAACACTGTATGAACCCCTTGTGCTCATTGCGGTCGGCATCCTCGGCTTGGCCAGCACCAACGCCGCCGCAGGTATCACGGCGTATGTCGTGGATGCCCAGGATGGGCTTCACGCGCTTGATCTGGCGACCGCTCAGACAGAGTTCATCGCGACGATCGACCGAGAGTTCGTGTTTGATCTCGCACTATCCGACTCCGGCCGCCTGTTCGCCCAACGTGACGCAGGCGTGGGCTTCTTCCAAATCGATCCCACTACCGGCCAAGGATCTGGCGACCTCGATCTGGTCGACTCGGTCGGCAGTATCGGCTTCATGGGCGATCGGTTGATCGGGCAAGACTTCGATACCATCAGCTTTGTCGAAATCGATACTTCCACGGGACAATCCAACACCATCAATCCGTTCGTGGCATCATTCAATGTCCAAGAAATGGCAGTGATGTCGTCGAATATGCTGTTCGCCACGGAACGTGTCTTTATGACTGGCGTTGGCACCACAGAATCGCTCCACTTGATCGACCTCGACATCGGGGACTCGAGTGTGATAGGCGAACTTGATATCGATGATGTAGTAAGCGGTATCCAATATGTCAACGGCACGCTGTACGCTGTCTCGAACACCGGGTTGCTTTACTCGATCGATACGGCGACGGCGGCTTCGACCCTGATCGGCGACATCGGTTTTAGTGTGGACGCATTCACAGCCGTACCTTCGCCTGGTGGAATCGCGTGCATCGGGCTTGCGGGAATGATCACGGTTCGTCGGCGACGCTAACCGATTGATTTGTAGCGCAAAGAGAAAAACGCCCGACGTTCAATACGTCGGGCGTTTTTTTATTCTCTAGGTAACATGCTGGGATCAATCCTCCGGCACGTTGTCGGATGTCACGATCTCGCGGAACTTGGTCCGCAGAGCGTTCGTCATCGGACCCTCACCAGCCGAGATCGTGTGGGTCGCGGTGACTTCGAGATCTTTGTGCTCGAGCACTTCACGAACGGCGATCATCTCAGCCGCTGAACCCGTCAGGAAAACCTCGTCTGCAGCCAAGAGTTCTTCGAGCGTGAAGTACTTCTCTTCGACCGAGTATCCGAGGGCTGAGCAGAGTGTTTCTTTGACAAACTTGCGGGTGATGCCTTCAAGGATTCCAGCTTCACTCGGCGGCGTGAAAATCTTGCCGTCTTTGATCATAAAGATGTTGTCGCCCGACCCCTCAGCAACCTGCCGCTCGGTGTTGAGCATGATCACTTCGAGCAGCTGATCTTCAGGCTCGGTGATTCCGAGCTTCTGGCCCAAGTGAATTGCTTCGCACTTGGCCATGATGTTGTTGAGGTAGTTGAGGCTTTTGACTCTCGGATCGAGGCACTCGATCGGCGTCTTGGGGCGGTTGGCGACCACGACGCGCATGCCAGACTCGTACATTTCTGGCTTGAAGAGCTGGATGGTGTCAGCGATACAGATAACGCCGGGCACGGGGCACTGATATGGATTCAGCCCGAGTGTGCCAGCGCCGCGGGTGACAACGAGCCGGATGTAGCCGTCTTTAATGCTGTTGGCTTCGATGCAGTCACGCTGGATCTTGACCATCTCGGCGCGACTGACATGCTTTTCAAGATCGAGATAGATCTTGTTGGCGCATTCATAAAGGCGGTCCATGTGCTGTTCGCACTTGAAGATCTTGCCGTTGTAGACGCGGATGCCCTCAAAGACGCCATCGCCGTAGAGAAGCCCGTGGTCGTAGACGGAGACCATTGCTTGGCTTTTGGGTTTCATTTCGCCGTTGACCCAAATCATGGTCTCGCCGGTTGGTCCGGTCGAGGCCTTTGGGTCAACGGTGGTGCTGACGTCAGGCTTGCTGGCCATGGCGCTCATAGATCCCTCCTTAAGGGACGGGCGGACCCGTCCCGGAACACTATCGGTCCAACCCCCTCTCGGTTCGCAGCAAGCCGCGGCCCGAGGGTGCATTGGGTCGGGCAGGTCCGAGAACAGGCCGAATCCCTCGGGACCTGCTCTTTGATCGGAGCCTGTGTTTCGATGTCGATCAGGGCCGAGGTTTGGCGGGCTTTCTTCGCGTCCGCCCGACTTTGCCGCGATCTGCGTCGATCTTTGGGGCATATGCCCCGAACAGGCCCTGTTCTCGGGCCCGCTTCAGTATACGGGCGTTGCCCCCGTCGGGCTGCATCGGGATCTAGCCCCTTATTTCGGCCCCGAGCTTGGTCTTGGCCTGATCGGCGAGACGGTCCATTTGAGGATCGACCTCTTCATGCCGCATGGTCTTGCTGTCGTCACGGAATCGGACCCGAACAGTCACAGACTTCTTGCCTTGCCCAACCTGCTTGCCGCGGTAGACCGAAACGAGGTCAGAACCGACGCAGCGTTCGAGATCGCAGGCCTCGACGAGATCAGCAACCGACGCCCACGCTGCGGACTCCGGGAGGATCAGCGAAAGATCGCGTTCGATCCCCGGGAACTGCGGCAGGGCTTCGACCGTGGTCTTGGGCACAGGAGCTGAAGTGAGCACATCGAGGTGCAAGTCGGCACCGATGACCGGCTGATCTAGATTGTCGTTCGCCAATGCCTCTGCTGAGATGATGCCGAAGCAGCCAAGCTCCGTCTTCGAGCCCGCATGCTCAACAAACACCGCGGCATGGGCGTTGGCATCGAACCCTCGGTGCGAAGGCTTGGTAGACTCCACGCGAACCGACGCATCCGGCCCAAAGCACGCTCGGACCAACGAGTCAATGGCACCGCGGACAACGCGAACCGCTCTTTGCGTGTCATCGAGCGTCGGCTTCTTGCCCGTGAACTCGACGTCGGCCAACATCGCCAGCGAACGACGCTCGTACGTTTCCATAGTGCCCGGCCTTTGCGCGAAAGTAGAGGCGGCCTCGAACAGCCTGATGCCGCCCGGGCGGGTATTCCGCGCGTCAGCATTCGCACGACGACAGCCCAAGAGCCCGAGCAGCACGCTCGGCCGCAATGTCGGCTCTGCTTTTCGCCGATTGTCGTCCACCGCAATGAGTTCTTGACTTTCGACCAAGAAGCAATCGCCCTTCTTCGGGCTCGTAAAACTAAACGTGACCGTTTCGAAGAATCCGAGTGACGCGAGCGTGCGAGCACACTCGCTCTGCAGGTGCTCGTCTCGCTGCGGCGCGTGAACCTCGATCTCAAGACGGTCCTTCATCGCAACTTCACCCAGTGAACGGGCGCGGGCGACCTCTTCGATCAGGTCAATCTCGCGGGTCAGGTCGTGTGAACGATGCGGCGGGATGGTGCAGTGAATCAGACCGTTACCCGCGGGCACAGACACGATCGAGAGCGGATTCAGCAACCCGGCGATCGCTTCAGATGTGAGCTCGGCACCGAGAACTTTCGATACCCGGGCGGCACGGACTTCGACGACCTGATCCTTTGGCAATGCCTGCCCTTGGCTGAGCACGCCTTCCGCCAACTGCCCACCAGAGACCTCGCAGATCAGTTGGACCGCACGACGGGCGGCGTAGTCGATCGTCCGCGCATCGATGCCGCGCTCGAAACGGAAGGCAGCATCGGTGCGGATGTTCAACCGTCGGCCGGTGTTTCGCACGGTGACCGGATCCCATGTCGCCATCTCGAAAACGACGTCGATGGTATTCTCGTCGACCTGCGAATCATGCCCGCCGATGACGCCTGCGAGTGATTGGGGACGCTCGGCGTCGGCCACAACGAGGTCGGTGGTCCGCAAAGCATGTTCGCCCGCATACAACGTCTTGACCTTTTCGCCATCATCAGCTTGGCGCACAACGAGAGAGCTGCCGGCAAGTTTTTTATGATCGAACACGTGGCAGGGGTTGCCCAACTCCAGCGTGATGTAGTTCGTCACATCGACGACGTTGTTGATTGAGCGCTGTCCGAACGCCTCGATCGCGTCTTTAAGCCATGCAGGGCTGGGCCCGATCTTGATACCGCGGATGAGGCGAGCCGTGAACAACGGGCATCGTTCGGGCACACGATTATCGAGGGTGAGTTCACCGTTGATCGCGGGCCCGAACGCGGGCTCTTGGAGTTCGGGCAAAACGAGCTTGCGTTGGGTCGTGGCGTGGCGGGCGGCTGCGATTTCGCGAGCGATGCCGACGTGCCCCAAGCAATCCACCCGGTTTGAGGTGACTTCGACATCCAGAACCACGTCCCCATTGGGAAGATCGGTTCGAGACTCGATGGGCAGACCGGCCTCGGTGAGGATCGCGTCGGCCTCATCGGGGGTCACGTTGCCCGGGGCGAGGTACTGATTCAGCCAGTTGATGGAGATATCCATAGGGCTGGGAGGATAGGGGCTTGGCGGGAGTCTTGGCAGCGAATGACCCGATTCACCCTTAGACTCTGGACATGATGCGATCAGCCCTTGGGATCATGACGACCTTCTTCGCCGGTGCTTTGCTCGCCGGCTGTGCCGTCGGGCAGTCTGGACCAGGGGTCCAGTCGATGGGCGGGGCTTCCGAATCACTGCTTGAGATGGATCGGCCGGGCGATTTTGTGTTGGGGCTGGTGGTCCTTGGGCCGGCGGCAGGAGTCCGAGGCCCAGAGGAGGCGCCCGCCCGGTACATTCTGAGTGCGGACGGTTGGCTCCGAACGGCGGTTGGGCCGGGATCTCGGGAATCCGTGTATCCAAAGCGGACCCGCTTGCTGAGCGCCGACGAGCGGGACCGGATCTGGGATTTTGTCAGGGCCAGCGAGATCGACTCGATCCAGCCGCCTCTGCAAATCCAGAGCCCGGAATCATTCGATGCCCCGGCCGGCCGGCGGGTGTATCTGGTGCAACTGACCGCCAACGGTGCGCGGCGGAGTGTCGCCATGCCGCAGGGCTTGCCTGAAACCGCTCCGTTCGTTGCGATCGCCGACCAACTTGCGGCATGGTCATGGGTCCAACCATAACCCTCGGCACCTAACGTCGAAGGTGAGCGATACCAATACCCAACCAACCGAACAGTCCGAGCTCATCGTCGGAATTGATCTCGGAACGACCAACTCGCTGATCTCAGTCTGCGATGAGCGCGGGCCGCGCGTATTGGGGGGCGAACGGGCCGTCGTTCCCTCGGCCGTCCGCTACGAACAGAACGGAGACGTGACCGTTGGGCAAAGCGCTCTAGACGAAGCTCCGCTCTATCCGCGCACCACGATCACGAGTGTCAAGCGTTTGATGGGGCGAGCGGTGGGCGACCTGGGGTCGGATCTGAAGTTCCTAAGTTACAACGTCATCGAGGGCGAGCATCACACGGCACGGGTTTCATTGCCGGACGGCCGCTCGTTGAGCCCGGAAGAAGTTTCCGCTGAGATTTTGCGATCTCTCAAGGCGTCGGCCGAACGCGAGCTTGGGCAAAGTGTTTGTAAAGCGGTCGTCACGGTACCCGCATACTTTGACGATGCCCAACGCCAAGCAACGCGGCACGCGGGCCGGATCGCGGGCCTCGAGGTTGTGCGGATCGTGAACGAGCCCACCGCTGCTGCGCTCGCTTACGGCATCGGCACCGAACGCAGCAGTGAACGCAATGCCAAGCCGCAGACCATCGCGGTGTATGACCTTGGCGGCGGGACGTTCGATGTTTCTATCCTGCGGCTAACGCCGGGGGGCGATGCAAGCGGAACGGATTTTTTCCAGGTGCTCTCGACCGCGGGCGACACCCGATTGGGCGGCGACGACATCGATCACGCACTGGTCCAAATGTTCGCGTCAGAAATCGGGGTCGAACTCGGGCGCGGCCAAGATGCATTGGAATCGTTGTCTCTGGGAACACGCCGGGCATTGGTCTCGTTCGCGCGGGCGGTCAAACACAAGCTCTCTGATGAAGAAATCGCTCACGTTGAGATCTCGCTCGGTAACGACAAGGTCTATCGGCGTGCCGTGACGCGCTCGGAACTCGAATCGATCGCCAGCCCGTTGATTGATCGATCAATCGCTGCATGCGAACGAGCACTGCACGACGCATCGCGGACGCTCAAGGGCGAATCGATCGACGCGGTGATCCTTGTGGGTGGATCGACGAGAGTTCCTCTGGTCCGTGAACGAGTCGGCAACTTTTTCGGCACCGAGCCTTACACCGCGCTCGATCCCGATCGTGTGGTCGCGATGGGTGCAGCGGTTCAAGCATCGATCCTTTCTGGACAAACCAAGGGCAGCCTCCTGCTTGATGTGATCCCACTCTCACTGGGTGTCGAAACCGTCGGCGGCGCGATCGCGAAGTTGATCGTGCGGAACTCACCCGTACCGGCTCGCGCAATGGAGCGGTTCTCGACCAGTGTCGATGGACAAACGAATGTGAAGCTAAACGTGCTGCAAGGCGAACGCGAGATGGCCGAAGACTGCCGGAGTTTGGGCGCTTTCGAACTACGCGGTATTCCTCCGATGCCAGCTGGGATCCCGAAACTCGAAGTGACGTTTCTTGTTGACGCCAACGGGGTGCTCACGGTGTCCGCGATCGAACAACGCTCGGGGAAACGGGCCAACATCCAAATCGTCCCCAATCATGGGCTGACTGAGACTGAAGTCGAGCGGATCGAAGCTGAGAGCTTCGTGCACGCCAAAGACGACATGCAGCAGCATCGTGTGGTCGATCTGATTACCAACTCAAAGCTCGATCTCAAATGGATCGGCGAACGCTTTGAACGCTTTGGAGCCAAACTCGCCGAGCAAGAACGAGATGAGCTTCGGACATCGATCGAAACGTTGAGTCGATTCATCTCGGATGCGGAACGGGACTGGCGCGCTGTTGATGCGAACGCGTTTTACTCGGCCAAGGACGCCTTAGATCGCGCCAGTGTTCGGCTGCAAGAAATTGGCATCGCCGAATCGCTCAAGAAGGAGTGATCGTTCTCGGACGCTGGCACGGGCGACATTCCCGTGTGTACCGATCCGGCTGGGTGGTTTTGCTCCGGTCCTATACATCGGTTCGCGGCACCGCTTAAAAGATCCGATCTCCGATGTATGACACGCCGAGCACTTTTCGCGATTCTCTCGATCATCCTCCCGTCGATGCCGGCTGCAGGCTCATCGTCACCGGGTCTGGTCGCTCAATGGTCTGAAGACGTCTATCACGCGTCCAAACTGGGGCATATCGACTGGGAGACGTGGAACGACACCGGCGTCGTTGAAGACATCAACTTTACACGGACGAGAGGGCCTTTCTTCGCGGGCGGACCGAGCGATCACTTCGCCGTCCGATTGGTCGGCCAAGTGGACGTGCCGACAACCGGGGACTGGAACTTCTCGCTGAAAAGTGACCAAGGCGCTCAGCTCTTCATCAACGGTGAACTGATCATCAATGATGCAGATCCGCACGGATATCGCTCGAAAACCGGCAGCGCTTCACTCGCCGCGGGCACGCACGAGATTGAAGTCCGTTACTGGGATAGCACTTCGGATGCCGGGCTTGTGCTGGGCTGGGCGGGGCCTGGAACTGATCTTCAAGTGATTCCCGCGAGCGCGTTTAGCCACACCGGAAACGAAGCAGCGTACGACGTGGGAGGCGAAGGACTCTGGGCGTACTGGTACCGCAATCTGCGCAATACTTCCGGTGTCGGCCAAATCGACTGGTCCTCACCCGACCGGAAAACTCAGACTTCACGCATCGCGTTCCCGTTGACCGGCAGCTCGTTCGTCGCGGGCGAAGCCGCGGACTCGTTCGGCGCGAAGTTCGTCGGCGTGATCAACGTTCCCGAAACCGGCGAGTGGTCCTTTGAACTTGGAAGCGATCAATCGGCTGAACTCTTGATCAACGGCCAACCTGTGGTGACCGACCAAGCGTCCCACACGTTCCGCTGGCGCACCGGCAAGACGAATCTGACCGCCGGCGACCACACGATCGAGGTTCGGTTCTGGGATGGTTGGTCGGCAGCGGGTCTCTTCGTCGCGTGGCAAGGACCATCGGACGAGTTTGCTTCGATTATTCCATCCAGCACCTTCCGCCCAGGAAGCGGCGCAGGAGATCCGGCTTCGGGTGAAGGCCTGACCGCGTACTGGTATGACAACGTACGACACGCTTCGGGTGTTGGCCAAGTAGATTGGTCTCGGCATGATCGAGTTGGGCACGTCGAAAAAGTCTATTGGCCAACCACGGCACGCGGCTTTGACGCAGATGGACCCACAGACTACTTCGCGACACGTCTCGTTGGATACATCGATGTTCCTTCTTCTGGCAACTGGACATTCAATCTCGGTAGCGATCAGTCGGCCCGGTTGTTTGTCAATGGCGAACTCGTGATCGACGACGCTGCCAATCACACGATGCGCTGGCGCGAGGGCAACATCAAGCTCAGCGCCGGTCGGCACCCGATCGAAGTGCAGCACTGGGAGGGATGGGCGACCACTTCGCTGATGCTCACTTGGACGCCTCCCGGCTCGGATCGTGAAGAGGTCATTCCGGCGGCCGCGTTCTCGCCTCGCGTGATTGAAAACGACATCGCAGACGCAAACGGGCTTCGAGTGTTCTGGGTGGATAACGCCCGGCACGCCGAACAAGTCGGACATATCGACTTTCTAGACTACGACCGTACCAGTATGACACCAAACGTTTCTTGGGGCTTGACCTCTGAAGCGTTCGAAGAAGATGCGCCCAGCGACTACGTCGGGTTGCGAGCACGCGGACAGATCACCCTGCCAGAATCAGGCACCTGGTCCTTTGGACTCGGCAGTGACCAGTCCGCCCGTCTCTTCATCGACGGGAAACTGGTGATCGATGATGCTTCTGGACACCCATTCCGCTGGCGGAGCGGATCCGTCCGTCTGAACGCTGGTACGTATGACTTTGAGATCCAGCACTGGGAGGGGTGGTCGAACGGCGGCCTCGTCGCGACATGGACACCGCCAAGCGGTAGTGAAGAAGTCATTCCCCAGAGCGCGTTTAGCGTGCTCCCGGAAGAAGCAGCTTTGGAAGCCCAAAATGGTGGGCTACGAGCGTACTGGATCACCAATGCACGCCACGCTCAGAACGTCGGGCAGGTCGACTGGGACCGGCATGACTTTGTAACCAATGTCGAGAACATCGCGTTCTCAGTTTCAGAAGAACCGTTCATTGACGCGGTCCCAGCGGACCACGTCGCTGTTCGTTTCCGCGGGAGAATCAACGTGCCTTCCTATGGCACTTGGACCTTCAATCTTGGATCTGACCAGAGCGCCACGCTCGCGATCAACGGCAAGCCCGTGGTGACCGATGCCACCGGGCACGGCTATCGCTGGCGCGCTGGCAAGATCGCCCTCAATGCCGGCTGGCACGAGATCGACATCCGTCATCTCGAAGGCTGGTCGACCGCGGGGCTACATCTCGCCTGGTCCGGCCCGGGTGTACCCGAGCAGTTGGTCCCGCGATCCGCATTCGCGCATCCAACCACTGAGGACGTGCCCGATTCGGGCGGCGGTATCCAAGCCTTCTGGACCAATGACGCTTTTCATGCCGAACACGCCGGACATCTCGACGTCTCTGACTTCGATACGCAGACCGTGGTTGATCGGATCTCGTTCGATCGCGGTTCTGTGATCTCGAATGCTGGTGGCATGGGCGACACGTTCGGCGCACGGTTCATTGCAGAACTGAATGTTCCAGAGTCCGGCTTATGGACGTTCGGGCTTGGCTCGGACGAGAGCGCGGTGCTTCTGATCAACGGTGAGCCTCTGGTGGCTGACGCTGAGAGTCATACGTATCGCTGGCGTCGCGGCGCGATCAATCTGGCTGCTGGCAAGCATCGGTTCGAAGTGCTCTATTGGGACGGTTCGGGCGAGGAGGGGCTGCATGTGACCTGGCAAGGCCCCAACGATGCGATCGAGTCCATCATCCCGGCGAATGCGTTCGCGATGTACACCAATGATCCAGGCACCGACTGCCCCACCACCGAACTCCACGCCAAGTGGTACGAGATCAACGAGAATGACTCGCTCGCGTCGTTGAACTGGAGCAGCCATGAACCCGTGGCCACCTCCGATCACGCGCGTCTGAGCTGGCGTCAAGTCGGGGACGCCTTCGCGCCCGGCATTGACCCCACTGGATACGCCGTGCGGATTAAGGGCACGATCGATGTCCCCTACGCCGGCGAATGGACGTTCGGGCTCGGCAGCGGCGGTATGGGCGAACTCTCGATCAATGGACTCCCGGTTGTGTCAGATGTCGGCGGGCATGAGTTCCGTTGGCGTCGCGGCACGGTCATACTCGAAGGCGGACGCCATGACTTCGAAGTCATCTTGATGAACGCGTCGCCCGAAGAAGGACTCTTTGCGACGTGGATGGGACCGGCCGACGCATATGAGCAAATCATCCCATCCTGTGCTTTCAGCAGCACCACGCGAGTTCGTGTCACTCGGACACGCGAACTCGTGGCCGCGCCGACTGAAGTAACGGCTGTCGAAGAAGACTGATCTAAACAGTCTGTACGTTGACATGCCGGTGTTCTGCCGCGTTATTGGACGGGCGGATGTTGAACTCGGACGGCTGGCGGGTGTCCGTGAATGCAAGAGCATTCGAGCCCTCCGATTTGACGTGTTTCGGATGCAATAGAAGCCGAAATTCAATCCATGACTGCCATCACCAAGCTTGCTGCCGGCCTTGCCCTCGCTGTACTTTGTTTCGCGAATGGAGACGTCTTTGGGCAGAGTTCCAGCGCGGTGAGCTACTGGACGCTCGATGACAAAGAAGGGTCGAAAGACGTATTCGATAGCGCCGAGTTGGTAAAAGGACTCATACGCGGAAACACGCAGCTTGGCGAGCCGGGTGTCACTACGAAGACGACCGGTGCGTATTTCGATGGAAGCGGTGACTATATCGAGGTCCCGCATCACGACAACTACCTGCTCGACAAGGGCAGCGTCGTACTTTGGTTTCGTGCCGGCAGCTTGCCGAAACGATCTGACCTCTTCAGTAAGGACTCAACTTACTTTGACACGGGCGGACACCTGACGATCGGTGTCCTTTCTGGCGGCAAGGTCTATGTGCGCATTCAAGACACAACGACGAGCTATGAAATCCAATCCTCCGCCATGATCAACCTTGATACATGGCATCACATTGTGGTTAACTTTGGCGAGGGCGGGCTAGAGCTCTATGTCGACGGGGATCTGAAGGCTTCAAGCAAATATGAGGGTGGATTGGGAACAACTTCAGGCGGCATCGGTAACTATGAGCCGCTCGTGATCGGTGGAAGCACCCGGAACAGTGACGATCTCGTTGCTACGCCTGTCAAGTATTACTTCACAGGTACCATCGACGAAGTAGGCCTCCTGAATGAACGCCTCACCAAGTCAACCATCGTAACTCTGGCAGGCGCTATCGATGAAGGGAAAACGATCGTTAATGTGTCTAGCTCAACAGACTTTGATGTCAGCACGGGCTCAGGAGCGAATGGCCTTATCTGGGCAGACTTCGACAACGACGGAGACCAGGACGCGATCATCACCGGATCGGCGGCCAAGCTTCTTTGGAATGCGACCGACACCGAAACGTTCTCTGACGTTTCTCTCGGCAACATGCCACGACAAGGCGCCGCTGCAGACTTCGATAACGACGGTGACATTGACTTCTGGCACCGCGACATGGAGTTCTGGGAAAATCTCGGACTCGGCGCACTCACCAACCGCGGCGCCGTCGGCGCCACGGGGCTAAGCAACACCGAACCTGTCGCAGCGATCGATGTCGATATCGACGGACGACTGGACTTCGTCATGCCTGCAGAGAACGGCAACTGGATCGGCTACAACACCGATCCGGGGGAAGACGAAACCACCAGAGTTGAGTTTACCTCAACGACAGATTCTGATGATGGGCTGCATGTCGTAGGCGCGTATGGAAACGGCGACTTTGTCTCTACGGCCGATGTTAACAACGATGGCTATCTCGACATGTTCTACCACTATGGAGACGGCTGGCTGTTTCTGTCGAATGGCGACGGCACATTCACTACCAACTCTACTGCCATCTCGGTGCTCACCGGAAACAATGACAAGACCGGATCTGCCTGGGGCGACTACGACAACGATGGCGACATGGATCTATGGATGAGTCGGTATGACTCTGGACAGACGGGATACCTTTGGCGCAACGATGGTAACAATGTGTTTACCGATGTAACAGGATCAGCTGGATTGGCTGACACTGACAATCAACGCGGCTGCGCGTGGGGCGACTACGACAATGACGGCGACCTCGATTTGGCTATCGCACGCGAGGGGCAAGGGCTTCGGGTGTACGAGAATCAGGGTGATGGCTCGTTCGCGATTTCTACGCAAGTCCCCAGCATTTCAGGATCGACCGCCGACGTTTGCTTCGTCGACTTTGACAACGACGGCGACTTGGATATCTCAGTCAGCCGCACAAGCGATTCTGCAGCTCTGCTTCGGAACGACACCAACACCACGAATCATCTTCATGTCCGCGTGGCCAGCACCGGGAGTGTGAACGGATCTGGCGTAGGAACACGACTTGAGCTTTGGAATGAAGCCAATAACGAGTTCATCGCTCGGCGTGAAATCGGGCTGGCACGCGGGTACGGCGGCACAGAACCACTCTGGGCACACTTCGGCGGCGTGACCGCATCCACAACCTACTCGCTGCGCGTGTACTACCCCGGATCGACGAACCCCAAGGTCTTGAGTGTCCAACCGGGGAACGTGTCTACTTCGTTTGGAAGTCGATCCGTCTCACAGCTGCTCACGCTGGACGGGGTCGGCACGCCCGAACGGCGCCGGATGGTCCGATGGCGGGAAGTTTCGTCGGTTGATGATGAGTGATTTTCGCAACCGGCTTCACGCGATGCGATATCATGATGCATGCGCGCTCGTTTGTTTGCACTCGGGTTTCTGGTTACTAGCTCCATCGTGACGCTGCACGTTGGCTGCGCCGGCAACGATGCGCCGCCGGTATTGGCTACGCAAGCCACAACCGAGCCCCGCGATTTATCAGGGTTGGAACGCGTGCTCCGAGTCAGCGATTCGTTGTATTCGGGCGGCGAGCCGGACGGAGAAAGAGGATATCAATCCCTTGCAGCGATGGGCGCGCGAACGGTCGTCTCCGTAGACGCGGTACCGCCGCCGGCGGCACTCGCACGCGAGCATGGCATCCGCGTCATTCATATCCCGATCGGATACGACCATGTGCCCCAGGACGCGGCGATTCAGATCGCCAAGGTCTTCACCGAGTCCGAAGGAGCGGTCTATGTGCACTGCCATCATGGTCAACACCGGGGCCCGGCGGCCATCGCGGCAGCGTGTGTCGTTGCCGAGTTGCTCGATCACTCCGAAGCGATCGCCCTCATGAAACAGGCCGGAACCAGCCGGATCTACAAGGGCCTCTGGTCGTCAGTTGCAGACACCCGCGTGGTCGATCCTGAAACGTTGTACCTGATCCCGACGAATCAGCCTGAGCGGGCAGAGATCGGCGGGCTCGCGGGCGCGATGGCCGAGATCGATCGTGCATGGGATCGCATCAAGATCGCACAAGGTAACCATTGGCAGGCACCGGCCGAACACCCTGATCTCGCGCCGAGAAGCGACATCGGGTTGATTCACGACCTATTGCGTTCGCTGCTCAACGATGACCTCACGCTTCGATCAGGCGACACGTACGGCAACATCCTCAAAACAGCGATTGACGCGGCTGCAGACATCGAATCATCGCTCGCAAACGCGGATCTGAGTCGTGCGGACGTGGCACGCGTGACGCTTGCGCAAACGTGTAAGGACTGCCATCACCTCTATCGAGACTGATGCATCACTGCATGTCGAGCAGTACTTTGATGCCCTCGCCTGAGATCATGGTCTCGAACGCGGTTTCAAAGTCGGCCATCGGAAACTCATGGGTGATGATGTCGTCAAGCTCCAGCCTTCCGGATAACACCAGCCGCTCCATCTGATACCACGTGTCCCACATGCGTCGCCCGTTGATGCCCAATACTGTGCAGCCCTTAAAAATGATGTGACTCGTAAAGTCAAACGTCACATCCTTCGATGGGACGCCCAAAAGCGCCGCGGTACCGCCATTGCGGAGCGCCCGAAAACCTTGATTCATCGCGCTGGGCGCGCCCGACATTTCAAGCAGGACGTCGACACCTTCGTAGGTTTGCCCGCGGACTTCATCGATCCAGCCATTGTCACGAGCATCGAACGCGCCGCTTGCGCCGAGCTTTTTGGCGAGCTCGAGTCTCGGCGGATTGATGTCGGTGCAAAAGATCTTGGCAGCGCCGGCTGCCTTCGCAACGGTCACAGCCATCAGCCCGATGATGCCCACACCCGAGATCAACACGTTCTTGCTGCTCACGCCGGCTGCCATCACGGTGTGGACCGCATTTCCGAGCGGATCGAAAATCGCGGCGACTTTGTCGGGAATGTCGGCATGGATTGGCCACACGTTGGTTTCGGGGACGATGATGTGATCGGCAAAGCAGCCGTCGCGATCGATACCAAAGATCACCGTGTCCGCAGCAATGTGCGCGTTGCCGGTCCGCGAGTTGTAGTCCGTGCCCTTGGTGATGTGCCCCTCAGCCGAGACGCGCTGCCCGGGCTGATATTGCGTGACCGCTGATCCCACTTTGTCGATGATGCCCACAAACTCGTGCCCAGTGATGATCCCCACTGGAATGCGGCCAGCAGCCCAGTCATCCCACTCCCAGATGTGGCGGTCGGTGCCGCAGATACCAGCTTTTTTCACTCGGATACGGACATCACGCGGGCCAGGCTCGGGAATTGGGCGATCTGATACAAACTGAAGCCCGGTGCCGGCATGGTGCTTGATAAGCCCACGCATCGTGCCTCCGGGCTTGATCGTCCCAGAATGAGCGTCAGGAGTGGTGGTGGGCGAGGTCGTCATGGGAGATCCAGTCTGCAAAGGGACCGACGGTGCAACACGCGTCGGGGGGTCGACGTTCGTATTGTGGATTGGTGGAGCGGGCCGATCAACAAAGCGGGCCCGTTCGTATCAAGTTCGGTCGCATCTGACCGGCGCGTGGCGCATCATGTAGACAGACAAGCCAGATGATCGTGTTTGGGCTTTGATAGGAATGGAGCCTCCAACGAGATGAGCCGAGCGGCAAGCAACGCGGGATCCTTCCTCTATATGGCCGGAAAGCCGGGTGGGGGCCGCACGGTCGGTGTTCGCCGGGCACGCTCAGAACGGGCGCTGGCCGAAAGCCTTCGGCGTGAACGCCAGGTGCTCCAGCGAACATGGAAACTCCCGGTCAGCGCGGGCGAAGGCGGGCCATTGAGCTCTGCCGACCAAGAAGCGATGAATATCCAGATGGCCCAACTGCTCAGTCGCGGCGTGCCGCTTGTCGATGCGCTCGAGGTCGCCTCCACCGTGGTCTCGACCAAGGGCTCCGACCGAATCTTGCGGATGCGGGAACTCGTCTCGTCTGGCAAATCGTTCGCGGAAGCTTGCACGCAGACCGGAACGTTCGATGAAGTTTCAGTCGCGGTCTATCGAGCTGGCGAACGTACGGGTGATCTTGCAGGCGCTTCGGGGCAGCTCGGCGAGAACGTCCGCCGTGTCCGCGAGGTGACCAGCAAAGCGGTCACCATGATGATCTACCCGGCGGTGGTCATGACCATCGCGTTCGGCGCGGTCATAATGCTGGTGGCCGGCGTCGTGCCCATGATTGGCGGCGCGATGATCGACGCCGGTGTAGAGCTCCCCGGGTTTACAAAGTTCATCATGGCGATCGGGCTTTTCTTACGCAACCAATGGTTGTTGGTGCTCGCGGTGATGGCGGTGCTGTTTGTGGTTTGCCTGGCAGCTCGCGCGGTTCTTTTCTCGGTACTGATGTCGATCGTGCGGCGACTGCCGGGCGTAAAGACCGTCGTGAAACACCAAGAACTCGCCCGATTCTTTTCGGTGATGGCTGCGATGACGCGATCGGGCATCCCCCTGACCGACGCGCTCGGCGTGAGCGCCAAAGCGATCGGTGATCCAAAGATGGCGACCGATCTCGCCCGACTACGAGCCCGACTGATCGAGGGCGGCGTGTTCCGGACATTGATCGAGAAAGTCGGCACGTTGCCGCAAGCAACCCGCCGACTTTTGATCGCTGCCGACCAGGGCGGCGAGCTCGATTCGGCATTTGACGCCCTCGCCGATGATCATGCCAAAGAAGTTGATACCCGCACCGCCCGATTGATGGCGGTGCTCGAACCATTGATGATCGTGGTGCTTTTTGCGATCATCGGTGTGCTGATTGTTTCGGTGATGTTGCCCATGTTCTCAGTCACCAGCGAAGTGCTGTGAGCCGGCGCATCTGATAGTGAAGATTGACCCACCGGGCAGACGACGCCCGTGATTCGGAGTGAACGATGAAACGCATGAATACCTATTCCGCCAGCCGCCACATGGCCCGTCCGGGCTTTTCGTTGATTGAAATCACAGCGGTGATTCTGCTCATCGGCATTCTCGCTGCGGGTGCCGCGGTCGCGATTTTGCCGCAGGTTCAACGCGCCAAGATCAACACCACGAAGAACTCGATGAAGACCATCAAGTCTTCTATCACAACCTACATGGTTGAAAACAACCAACCCCCCGCAACGCTCACGGAACTGATCCCGAGTTTTCTTGAAGAGTCCTCCGCGACCGACGCCTGGAACAACCCGTACTACTACACATCGACTCCGGGTGGCGCCCAGCAATACCAGCTCATCAGCGGCGGTAAGGACGGCGATCTGACCACGCCCGAAGACAACATCGATCTCTGGACGATGGATCTGACCAACTGATATGACACTCGCTGCTCGACATCATGGCATGCGAGTCGCGCATCGCCGGGGCGTCTCGTTTCTCGAGGCGGTCCTGGGTGTTGTGCTGCTCGGGTTGGTGACCGCGTCGCTGGCCAGCGCCGTGTCGTTTATGCACAAAGCAGACGCGAGATTGAACTACAAGCTGTCGGCAGCGGAACTCGGCAATCGCCTCATTCTTCAGTTCATCGATGATCGCGAGTCGCTCCCGAGTTCGTCTTTGCCGATCGAGTACGGACAGGCACTGTATCGTTGGGAAATCGAAGAACAGCCCGTGAAGTTCGTTGTTCGAGACGACGGAACCAGCACCCAAAGTGGCGGCGTCGGGGGCGGTGCCTCGCTCGATCGCGTCCGGTACATCGTGGTTCGGGTATGGCTGGCGACCGAATCGGGCGGCGGCGAGATCTACGAACCAGGCGTGCCGGGCGTGGTGCTCTCACGCCTGATCGATCCGCTCGCGTTCTCGAACCCTGATTCTCTTCAGACGTTGATCGAACAACCGGGCGGAATCGATCGGTTGATGCAGCTCCTCATGGAGCTCGAAGACGGCACCGCTGGGGGAACACGATGAAACGGCATCAAAGTCGAAATCGATCGGGTTTCACGATCATCGAAACGGTGCTGGCCATCGTCATCGGCGGGTTGGTGCTGCTTGGATGTGTCTCGGTGTTCCTCGTGACCGCGCGGGCAGAGAAGGCGTATTCGCAGCGCTACGAACGCACGAATGAACTCTGGACGACACAGCTTGCGACACGCCGAACGTTTCTCAATCTGCTGATGGAAGAACAGAGCACCACGGGCACGCCCGCGAATGGGACCGATCCAGCGGTCAACCCGGTTCGTCCACGCCTGATCCTCGAGCCGGACATGGCTGCCCCGGCCAACGAGCTTGGCGCCCGCCCGCAACGCCTCGAAGTCACCGTGGGGCGCTCGCCCGTGCCGTCGATCCTTGGTTCACAGATCGGCGCTTGGCTGGTTGAGCAAGACCGGGCATCATCTTTGGACTTTGCTTCGACAGAGGTTTCATCTGGCGCGATCCGGGGGGTGTATGAACTCCGCCCGTCTGGCACTCGCGAAACGATCATGATGAACCTTGGCATCATGGACGCGGACCCCAAGCTGCTCAAGCAGATGGAATCAGATCCTCCGCCCGGCTGGACACTCTGGTGGCGGCCGATCCTCAGCACCGAACTTCTCGCGCTCGAAGCTGGGATCACAACACCTTCGGACGTATCGGGCTCGAACGACGAAATCACCGATCGGCTTGCAGGCGCGATCCCGCTACTCCGCGGCGTCGATGCAATCCGCTGGCAGATCTTCAAGTCTGACGAACGCGTCGATGCGTACGCCGGGACGGGCATCACCGATCTCCCCGCGTTCGCCGAGATGGAGATCGTGCTGATCAACGGTCAATACGCCAGCTGGATGTTCGAAATCGGCTGGGTGACCGGCGAAGATCCCACAGAGGATGACGCCGACGGAACAACCGACGAAGAAGAACAGATCGTCAACGGCGGCGGCGGAAACAACAACGGCGGCAACGGTGGCGGCGGGATTCGCGACCAAACCACCCGCGGGGATCTCGGCGGCGGCAACCGATCGGGCAACCAAAGCAATGGGGGTCGAAACCCATGATCCACCGGGCAGATCACACCCGAAGTGCATTCGTCATGCCCATGGTGATGCTCGCGCTGGTGGTCGTCGGATTGGGTATCGGCGTGGCAATGTCCCGATTCGCGGCGCAGACCAAGGTCATCGCCCGACAGACGCGGGCTTATCACGAACATCACGCCGGCCAGGGCTTGCAAGAAGCGATCGGTGCATGGCTACGACAGCAGAACGGTCGCAACATCGCAGACGCGATCGACCCGGATTCTGGACACGCCATGGATATCGAACTGATCGATGGCTCGATTGTTTCGGTATTCCTGCGCGACGGCCAAGGCACCGCATTAGCAGACCTGAGCGCGCTGCCACCGAATCAGGTCGAAGAAGCCGGCGTGGTTCTTAAAAACCTATCCGAAGCGGTGAACACGTCTGAGTATTTCCAGTTGACTCGATCGGTTGGACCCTCGGCGATTTCGGTGAACTCTGCGTCGGAGATCGTGATCGAAGCGGCTGCGATCGCGATCGCGGGCTCGGACGGAGAAACTTTGGCCAGCGAAATCGCCCGTCTCCGCGCCAGAGGACGTGAGATCACGCGCCAAGACATCACCACGGCGATCAACGCCGTGGGTTTGAGCAGCGAACAGCGCGTCGCGACCCTCCGGCTCTTCGCAACCGATATCAGCCTCTGGGCGGTCATTGTCGAACTACGGGGCGGTGTTGGTGCCGAACGAGGGCGACTGATCTCTCGCTATGGCGGGCTGGCCCGGCTGCGACTTGGCTCTACTCGGGGCGGATCCAGCAATCCAATGGAGCTTGGCTCGTTCCTCACTTGGAGAGAACTTGATATTGCGAATGAGGACTTCTCGCTCTCTGACCTTGATGAACGCAACTGACGTACACTAAGCCCATTGTTTCTTTCCACCGGAGGCCCCTGATGATCAGCGACCTATCCCGTTCAGCAGCAAGCCGATTGACCATGGCCACCCAAGCGTCGGCAATGGTGTTGGCAGCTGGCGCCGTCGGGCTCGTTGTCGTCGGGCTCCCCGATCGCTCACTGCCAGATCCCAATCAGCCGATCGGCGTGCCCCCCGGAATGCCTGTTCCCGGGACAGCCAACCCCAACGAACCGGTTGTGTCCAATGTCGCGTACATGCCCGTGGACATGGGTGGGCTGGCCGAGCGTCTTGGCATGGTTGCGAATGCTCCAGAAGCCCCCAAAGTTGATACGCCAACCGATGAGCCCACCATCGTCGACGAAGGTGACGAAGAGGCCCCAGCCCAACCCTTTGCCAGCCGCGTGCGATACCTCGGCATGATCACGATCGGCACGCAGAACTCCGCGTTCGTCAATATTGATAATCGCCAACGCATTGCCCGAATCGGCGACGTGATCCCCGCTCCGAAAGAACGCCCCGAACTCGGCGATCTGAAGATTGTCTCGGTCACCCGAGACGCGATCGAGATCTCGCACGAAGATGGAGAAGCCGAAGTCACGCTTGCCGAACGCGTTGGTTCATCAATCACGATGGTCGCCGGCGGAGATATCACACCGGCCGACCAGGCGGCGACCGACCCAACGGTTCGCACGAATGCCAACCAGTTCGAGTTCAACGGCGACGGCACGCGAAGGTCCGAAGCACAAATCGATCGAAGAAGACGAGCCCTGGAACGCCAGCGGACCACAGACCCCCGCGATTACGACGGGCCCGGTCTTGTCATGCCCGACAATATTCGCAGAGGCAACGTTGGCAACAACAGGCGAGACCGAGGCGGACAGTCTTCAAACCAGCAAGGCAACCCGAGACAGAATCAATCGAACCAAGACTGAGCACTCGTCATGCGTTGATGCAAGTGCGTCGCGGGCAATCTACACTCATTCAGGGCGACCTAAGCCCGGACGGAATCGACAGGCTTGAGCGAACGCGCATGCTACATTCAACGGAGTGACCGGGGCGCCCTGATCCGTACCGCCTGGCTATTGGGCGAGCGGACCAGCGAACGCTGGGACGCCGAACCCGCTGTGGACGCGTTGTCGGCTGAGCAAACCGCTCGCGAGACCGCTGAGTGGATCCGCGCTCGACTCAACGAGACTCGGAGCGCAAAGCGCCTCGACACCATGTGCCTCGATACGGACGGCGCCGCCTGCTCTTGGGTCCGCGGACGTGACGCGGAGACCGAACTCATCCGCTCGGCGATCGATGGCGCTGGATCGGAAAACTCAGCAGAAGAAGACGGACTCGATGCGGCGCACGCGGGCGGGATCGGCGATCGCCTCCCCAACCTCGCCCGCGAGATCGATATTGATGTTCTCAGCGATGTAACCAGCGACCCGCTGGGGCGTGCCGCGGTCTTGGCTGCTCCAGACGCACCGATCCGCCTCGTGCTCGATCGTCTCGACGCGATGGGCATCCGCGTTTCGCGAGTCGTGACGATCTGGCATGCGCTTGCCGAAGCGTGGGATCCGGGCGCTCGATCCAGCTCAACAGATCATGCAGGCATCGTTGCCACGGATCATCCACCGGCAGCCGTCGTTGCGATCGACCATGAGAGCGGACGCCTTATCTGGAGCTGGTCTCGCGAGGGCAAGCTGCTCGCATGCGGATCGATTCGTGTCCGTCGGCTTCGCTCTGACGATCGTACTTGGCACGCCGAAGTACTCGAGCACGATATCGCAAGGCTTGCAGGCGATTGGCTCGGCTGGTCGGCGCAGCTCGGTCTCTGCCCGTCGCGCGTTATCGTTGTCGGCCAACCCGCGCCGGGCGGCATGTCCGGCAGCGAGATTGGCAAGGCACTCGTTCGAGCTTGGCCGGGCACACTCACCGACATCATCGGCACAGAAGATGCCGTCGGCGAAACACTCCGTCGAACACTTGACTCCAAACCAATTGGTACATTTGCACCGCTTTCCGAACGCCCCACGCGATCACACCGGGCAGCCTATCGCTGGTCGGCGGTCGCGATGCTGTTGGCAGCGGCATGTATCGCCGCACTCGCGGGCGGTCTGTTTTCCAGGGCTTCGAGCACACGAGGCTTAGAATCAACCATCCGCACCGAACGCACCGAGCTGATATCAGCCGTCGACCCCTCTCTGGCACTTGACCCATTCCCGGTCCAACGCCTGGATGACCGGATTGCCCAGCTCCAGAGAAGAACGGTCAGACTCGATATTGAAAGCCCGCGGCCGATCCTTCGCGAGCTGGAAACGCTGTCGTTCGTGCTGGGGATGCCCGACGTCACCATCGAGCTGATCGATCTGACCGAAAGCTTGGTATCAATCAAAGTGCGCATCGAAAACATCAGCGCTGGCGAGCAGCTCGACCAAGCGCTCCGTTCAATCGGAGGCTCAGAGTTGAACTGGCGCGATCCAAACTACATTACAAACACCAATGACCGCACGCTCAGTGTGACCTACTCCGCTTCCTGGCGAGAGCCAACACGACCGACGCAGAACGGAGGGGCACCGTGAGCGTTCGGATGTCTGAAGACGATCGGTACGAACTTGCTGCCCGCGCCGAAGCTGGTGCTCGATCCAACCGGCCGACGCACCTTGTACTCATCGGTGCTGTGATCTTGTTTGTTTCCGTGATGGGGGTCGCGTTCGCTTGGCGATCTGACACGAAGGCAGCGAAGTCGCTTGAGCGCAGCACAACCCAACTGACGCTCATCAAGGATCGCGCCGAGCGCCTCGCCACGCTCGAAGCGCAAGCGAGTGATCCAGAATCGCAAGATCTGAACGGCCCGATCCCTGAGATTCTCAGTCGCTTGGAAAACCTCGCCCGCGAAGCCGGGCTCGAAGCAATCCCAACGGTGCCAATTCAGGACAATGACGGCTATCAAGACGCCCGCCGCGTGAGTTATGTGTATAAAAACGGGCGAGGCCGCCAGCAGACCTCCATCCGTGATCCATCGCTCGAAAAAATGCTGACCTGGGTCTCGCTCGTCACCGAGCGAATCCCAGGAATGCACGTCCGCCATATCTCGCTGACGCCGCAGGCAAATGCATGGATGTTGGAAGTGACCTTTGCCCGCTTCGAGCGCCTCGAATAGATACCCCGCCGGAAGGACCGACAATGCCTCTCAAACAGATTCAACTCAATCGGCTCGGCCTGTGTCTGGTCCCAGCACTTTTTATCTCGGCAGGTTCACTGACCGCGTGCGGCAGCTCTCCGCAGTTACGCGAACGACAAGCGATCGATGACGCCAACCAAGAGATCTCTCGCATCACGCGTCAACGCGAGGAAGCCCGCCGGCTCACATCGCAGGCGGAAGCGGTCGAAAGCGACAACGCGACACGCGCCATCGAGCTGTACCAACAGTCGCTGCGCCTCGATGATGCCCAGCAGCTCGCCTGGAACAACCTAGGCACGCTCCTGATGAAGCAGGGCAACTACGCCGACGCGGTCAACGCGTTCGGGCGGGCGTCTCAACTGGTGCCCGGCGATCCTCGACCCGAATACAACATCGGTATTGCCTACCAACGTAACGGATGGGGTGAAGACGCATACCGCCACTTCGGCAATGCGATTGACCGCGACCCGTCGCACATGCCTTCGATGCGTGGTTTCATTCGGGCTGCTGAGATGACTGGCCGGGCTGACACCGCGCTGCTGGCCACGATCAAATCCGCAACGCTCCGCGAGACTGATGCGAAGTGGCGCGAATACCTCGCCCGACAGCGATATCGCGTTGAAGCAGTCATCAACGAACGCTAAAAGTCACCCAAACTGAATTACAACCGCTCGGCAGCCAACGACGCAAGATCGCTGCGCTCAGAACGCTGCAAGGTGATGTGACCAACCACACCCAACCCACGCATCCGCTCTACCGCATAGCTCAACCCATTGCTGGATTGATCCAGGTACGGGTTATCGATCTGTCCGATATCGCCGGTCAGTACGAGCTTGGTGCCTTCACCAACGCGAGAGATGATCGTCTTGACCTCGTGCGGCGAAAGGTTCTGGGCTTCATCAACGATCATGAACTGATGCGGGATCGAGCGACCACGGATGTAGGTCAAAGGCTCGAGCACCAAGCGTCCATCCGAGATCAGTTTGTCGACTCGTTGTTCGGTCGACTTGCTCTCTGCCTGCTGCTGATTGGGTGAGCCGCGGGTGCTGAGCAGATACTGAAGGTTGTCAAAGATCGGCTGCATCCACGCACCGAGCTTTTCGTCTTTGTCTCCGGGTAGGTACCCGATGTCGCGCCCCATGGGCATAATCGGGCGAGCAACCAGCAGTTTTTCGTATCGTTCTTCTTGGAACACCTTGGCCATACCGGCTGCGATCGCGAGCAACGTCTTGCCTGTGCCCGCGGCACCAAGCAGTGTGATGAGCTTGACGTCGTCATCAAGCAACAGATCGAGCGCCATCGTTTGCTGAACATTTCGTGCCATGATCCCAAAGGTCGGCTTCTTCTGCGGCGCAACCGGGATCAGATGCTCAGTGTCGGCAAGCCGACGCCCCAGCCCCGAGTGCGCTTCATCTTCTACGTCTTTGAGAATCACAAACTGGTTGGGTACCAGATCACGCACATACGGCTTGTCCCCGGGCGGTTCGACTGTCAGCTGTGGCGTGAGACGTTCAGCCGCGAGCATACGGTCGCGGTAGAGATCGTCGATCATCTCGCGGGGGGTTTCGAGTTCGAGGAACCCCGTGTACAACCGATCGGCATCGACTTTTTGATTCTCGAAGTCCTCGGTCTTGATACCCAACGCGTCAGACTTGATTCGCGCCGCGAGATCTTTTGACACGAACACCGCACGCTTGCCTTGCTGATGCAGATGCCATGCAACCGCGATGATGCGATTATCTGGTTTCTCCTCAGCGAGAATGGCTGGCCGTTCATGGTCTTGCGTATCGATTGAGACGGTACCCGTCGCACCACGAGAACCAGCGCCCAGCAAGGAAAGATCGACACCTTCGGTCAGCCGGCCTTCTCGTCGGATCCGATCGAGATGACGGATCGCTGCGCGAGCGTTCCGCCCCACGTCATCTTCACGGCGCTTCATCGCGTCGAGCTCTTCGATGACCGGATAGGGGATGATCAGATGGTTGTCCTGGAAGACAAACAACGCTTCGGGGTTGTGCAGCAGTACATTGGTATCGACCACAAAGTACTTCAACTTGGCATTCGGCGATGCCGACCGTTGCTCGGTTACAGGCTCGGTCGGTTGGTCCGTCGCGGAAGTCTTGGTCATCGTGCGCTTGCGCTCCTCAGTAGGCAGGACCGATCAAGAGTCGGCCTCACTCGAATATCCCTATCGATACAGCATATAGACATCTTTATCATCGGTTGAGTTGCTTCAGATCCTGAGTGAATTTCGGGGCCCAAACCGTGCAGAAGCCGAAAGCAGGCCACTGAACGCCACCCAAGGCCAAACTAAAAGAGCGAGATCACAGCGTTCATCGTCAGCGTCAACGCGGCGGCTGCTGCGATCCCGGTCTTCAAAACGATCGAAAGCGCCCTGCCCGCCGATGCTCCGCTGCCCGAACGCACCGATTCGCGCCAGGTGCGTTTCGCGACGCCGCGCTCAGACATCGCAGCCCCGATACCCGCTCCCGCGACGCCGCCGATCACCGCACCGATAATCGGAACTGGAATGAAAACTTGCCCGACGATCAAACCCACAATCGTCCCACCGAGGGCTCCCCAACCACCGGCTCGTGAACCGCCCGCTCGTTTCGAGCCGGCCATCGAGGAATAGAACTCTGCAAGCTCACCAATGACTCCGAGCGCTACCACCGCAACGATCACCCATACATTCAGAACGTCAGGACGCCACCACTCGACCATCAATGCCACGCCGACCATCATCCAGATGCCGGGCAACGTCACCGCGACCATCGCCACGCCGATCCACGCAGCCACCAGCACAATCCCAGCGGCCAACCAGGTCAGCATCTTGCTGTCTCCACTATCACATGCGCCGTGGGAATGGGATCACGAACCGGCAGATGTTTCGTCAGCGTCTTCGTCGGAGCTGGGCTTATCGGCGGCGTGTTCTGGGGCATCATCTTCTTCTTCGGGACCGAAGGCTTCGTCGTTCATCTGCAACAACCAACCCTCAAGAAGATCCCGCTGATAGAGATCGCATTTGATCTCTTGGCCGCCGAACTTGGGGTGCTCTTGCTTGATCTTCAGGAACACAAGAAACTTGTCCCATTTCCGACGATCGAACTCTTCCAGGTCATGCGGCGTGATCTTGCCGCCGCCTGGCAGCGTCAGCGTCATGGTCGATTCTTCCCATGCATACTTCCGGCTGGCGACACGGAACATATGAACAATCATCACAAGCGCGATCGCCCAACAAACGCCCATGATCGCCCACTGACTCGGAATATCGAATCCAGACAACGGCTTGGGGTTGGACTTCGAAGCTGACCAGATCTGACGGAGTTCTTCCAGCTTCTGGCGCGGACGCTCAAAGGTCGTGTATTGCGAGTCAAGCCGACCAATCCGCTTGAGCCCTTCAAGCCAAGCATGGCGGGTGTTCTGCATCGAAGCACGCAGCTGCCGACCTGACGACGTGTTCTGGGCATCGCTGGCGTTTTGGTTTTTTCGCTCGGGATCATCGAGCCGCTCGAACTCTTCAGCCGGGTTGGGCACCGAAGTGTCACGCTCGAACACACCGAAGTCTTCCGCGTTCGCTTTCGAAGCCGCTTCGAGGTATTGCCATTCAGCCCAGTTGGCGAATCGCTCGCCTCGCTTGGGATAGGCGCTCACGGCGTCGTACAAGCCGTACGCGCCAAAGCCGATGAGCACAACAAGGAAGATCGCCATCTTCCGCTTCCAGCGCCGTCCGAGCGGTGCCGCCTGAGTCCCCTGGTCTGTCATCGTTGCTTCGCTCCCTCGTGCGATGTCACTGTCTGGCCGAAGTGGATGTTGGGTCCGATTTTCATTCCGGATCCACAGGCCCGGTTCGGGCTCATCGGCTGTCCGGGCGGGGTGCCGTGAGCCAAGCAGGTCCACGATCCTGCTTGGCATGCTACCTACACCGAGAACAACCCGGGCGATCGGACTATTTGCTAGAACACATCATTGACCTTCGAAAGGGCCGCCCGCCACCAGGCAGCCGCCCGCTCTAAACCGCCCGGACGCCGCCTGAGCTGGTTAAATCCGCCCAGATCCGACCGCTTCGCGGGAATTCGCGGATACGAACGATCCGAGAGCATCGCCCGAGTCAGCCAAGAAGAATGTTGCGTCCGAAACCGCTCACCTGCGGATCGCTGAAGATCTCCGATGGTCCGTTCTCGCCAACGCATGCCGAGATTGTACCGCGACCGCTTCATCTCGCATTGCGAATTTTCGTTCTTTGGACGTTGAATCGGGCACGCCTGACTTCATGCCGTGCGCAGGCTGAAGAGCCCGTACGCCGAACCAACGCTTGAACAACTGAAATCTTCAAATCCAAGCCCACACTCCTTTCAACCGGCACCACAAGGCCGGATGAAAGGTTTCGTTCACAAGCTCTGCGGCTTCTCAATAACGAACTCTTCGTTATCGACGCCGGGTACCTGAACTAGCTTGCCGCCTTTGCGCTCGAACAACGCGATCCAGGCTTCCAGCGGCATCAGCGTCAGGTGCAGTGGTGTACGCGCCAAGAACTTCCACATCTTATTGCGGTCGGCACGCGGATTGATCTTGAACGCGAGGTACTTCGAAGACACACGCCAAGACTCGTCCACCGCGGCAACGACGTCTTCGGGGCGCAGGTGCTCGAAACAGTCCGTGGACATCACCAGTTCAAACTGGCCGTCTTCGAACGGTAGATCGGTGGCGCTGGCGAGGTGCAGGTCGAGACCTTTCTTGCGCCCGTCCTCGATCGCTTTGGGAGCAACATCAACGCCCGAAGCCTTCACGCCGAGCTTGCCAAGCTCACTGACCGCCCACCCGATAGAACATCCGATGTCGAGCGCCGACTTCACCGGGAGGTGCCCTTCACGAACCGCGCCGACGATCTCCTTGGCGTGCGAATAGCCGTCCTTAGAGTGGTACCCGAGGCGATAGAGCCGCCCGTAGACCTTGCCATAGAACTCGCCCGAGCCGGTCAGGGGCGTAAGAGGCTCAGTGGGTGCTTGCATGGTCATCGTTTCGGCTCCGGTCAGTGATTCAAAGCAAAGTGAAGGGCTGTGATACTACACGAATTCCGGGTGGAACGGCTCCAACTGATCCCGCAATCGTGCAGGCCAGACCGGATCGGGCATCACCCGTATCATGTTCCGGGCTCGAATCGGCCCAGTTTGACCGCATATCCACGCCGGAGCCCACCATGACCACCACTGCCACAACTCCATTCGAGATCCGCACCGCCGACATCCTGAAATCGCTCGACGATTCCGGGCAGTACAAGCACCTGCACCTGCTCGACTCGCCCATGGACGCTTCGGTCAAAATGCTCGGTGACGACGGAACGGCCCACGACACGCTCTGCTTCTGCTCGAACAACTACTTGGGCTTGGCCAACCACCCCGAGGTCGTTGAGGCCGGCATCGAGGGCCTCAAGAAGTATGGCGCTGGCACCGCGTCCGTCCGCTTCATCTGCGGCACCTTCACCCCCCACAACACACTCGAAGCCACCATCGCCAAGTACATGGGCACCGAATCGTCGTACACGTTCGTCTCGTGCTGGACCGCGACCGAAGCGCTCTTCCCCACCGTGTGCGAAGCCGGTGACATCATCTTGTCCGACGCGCTCAACCACGCGTGCATCATCGATGCGATCCGCCTCACCCCGGTCATCAAGAAGGGCGTACTCAAGGGCGTCTATCAGCACGCGGATCTGGACAGCCTGCGTGCCAAGCTCGAAGCCGCCCGCGACAACGAAGATGTCACCGGGCAAATCTGGGTCATCACCGACGGCGTGTTCTCGATGGAAGGCGCCGTCGCCGACCTGCCCGGCATCCGCAAACTTTGCGACGAGTTCGGCGCCATGCTCGTCGTCGACGACTCCCACGGGCACGGCGTGATGGGCCCCACCGGGCGAGGCACCCACGAGCACTACGGCATGTGCCCGGGCGCCCCCAACTTCGACCCCGCCAACGGCACCGTCGATGTCTTCACCGGCACGCTGGGCAAAGCGCTCGGCGGCGGCGCGGGCGGCTTCGTAGCCGGTTCGAAAAACCTGACCGAACTGTTGGTCCAGCGTGGGCGGCCGACGTTGTTCAGCAACGCGCTCCCGGTCACGGTCGCGTGCAGCGCGAACAAAGCGATCGAGTTGCTGATGGACGAGCCGCAACGAGTCGAGAAGCTCCGCGACAACGTGGCCTATGTCCGCCAAGAACTCGCCGACGCAGGCTTCGACGTGCTCGAATCCCCCACCGCGATCTGCCCGATCATCGTCGGCGACACCGCCAAAGCCATCGCGATGTCGAAAGCACTCCTCGAGCACGGCGTCTTCGTCATCGGCTTCGGCTTCCCCGTCGTCCCCGAAGGCACGGCCAGGCTCCGCATCCAGATGTCCGCGGCCCA
>JBGCEB010000008.1:0-47511 GCA_045106075.1 Phycisphaerales bacterium | reverse complement strand
GATCAGGCTGCCGACAGACGAACTGTTTGCCATCATCCTCTCGTACAGAGCAACCGGCTTCATCGTCGGATGCTCCCGGCTCGCCTTAGGGCGCGGTATCTCCCACACGGTTGTCTGCTTGCGATCAGGGAGTTCCTTGTGCGCCGCGCCCGGTTTCCATCCGTAGAAGATCGCTTCATGCCGGTAGTGGTAGTCTGAGCGCCCGAGGACCATCGAGTCCTTGACCCAGACGATCGTCTGCCTCCAGATTCCGAGCGCACCAAGCACCGTGGCGAAGTCTGCAAACTGCGGCCCGGCCGGCGCGGCGACGTACCACGCGCCTCCGGCGAGACACACGTCGTTCGCGTTGCCAAGGGAGTGCTTGAGTAACTGGGGGAGCCCCTCGGCACCGTCGTTGTGAACCACCAGCGCATCTTTGGTTTTGCCCACGTAGTCAACGCCGTACGGCGGATCGGTCATGACCGCCGCGGCGTTAATCCCATCCATCAACCAGCCTACATCATCAGCCGTCGTCGAGTCCCCGCACAGCAGCCGGTGGTTGCCGAGGATCCACAGGTCACCGGGTTGTGTGATCGGGTCGTCCGGCGGCTCGGGAACCTCGTCGGGGTCGGTCTCGCCTGCGTTGCCGGGGTTGCCCAGCGCCGCCAGCTCGCGGTCGTCGAAGCCGAGCGATGCCAGCGACTCGATGTCAAGACCAAGCTGCTGCAGCGCCTCCAGCTCGCTCTGCAGCAAGCCAGCGTCCCACGTCGCGATCGCCCCGGTGCGGTTGTCAGCTAGGCGGTACGCCCGCGCCTGCTCTTCAGTAAGGTCGGCCACGTGGACCGGCACCCACTTAATCCCGAGCTTGAGCGCCGCCTTGAGCCGAGTGTGACCAACGACGACCACGCTGTCCTTGTCCACCACGATCGGCTGCCTGAACCCGAACCGCTCGATGCTCTCGGCCACCGCAGCCACGGCCGCGTCGTTGTCGCGGGGGTTGTCGGGGTAGTGGACCAGGTCCAACGCTGCCTTCATCTCGATCTTCATGTGCACTCCTTCGCGTGTTTCGATTCCACGGGGAACAACTCCGTTCGCCCACGTGCAATTCCATTCGCTGAGCCATTTCTTGTGTCGATTCGCCATCCTGGACGCATTGGACAGATCGAGGCTGTTTTTCCGTATGAACAATGAAGTTCATTCATTTGCGGCGCAAACCGGCGATTCACTCTGATTCTGTCCTTTGTGTCCGATCGCGTGTTCGCGCACACGAATCCCGGCCCACGAGCGAACCCCCTTTGGCTTGCACGCCGTGCAGCCGAGGTTGCGAAGCACGGCCCCGACGGCGCGCGCCTTGAGCGGAACATGATCGTTTGCTTCGCACCACGCCTCATAGTTTCTGATCAGGTCTTCGGAGGTCGTTGTAGCCCTGCGTTCGAGCTCGCACTGCGCATCCACAAACTCCTGGAGGCTGTTCGGTCTCCCCCGATACTCGTGGGTCGCGACCTTGATCGAGTCAGGGACGTCGAGCGACCGATCCTCCGGTTCTGGGCAGCCGCGGACCATCCATGCCAAGATCCCTGCGCGTTCCAGCCAGAGCTTCTCCATCAGCCCGGGGTCGCGCTCATGCGGCGGGATGACCACATTGAACGGCACGAGCAAGATACGACGCCATACCGCCTCACTGTCCTCGGTGATCGCGGGCCGGTTGTTGGTCACCAGCACCATCTTGTGGGTGCGGCCGAACTCGAAGAAGTTGCCCCGCATGAACCGTCCCTTGAGCCGGGCGTTCCCCGTGAGGCGCTTCAAGGTCTGGATCTTTAACATTGCGCCCTCCTCGGTTTCGCTCGCGATCACCATCCGGCGACCGAGCAAGTCCGCTATCTCGGTGGGGTGCTGGCTGTGCTTCTGAACCGTGAGGAGATCGGGCGCGGCTTCAGTCGCATAGTCGCCCATGATTGCCGAGATCGTGTCCAGCAGTACCGACTTGCCGTTGTTGCCCTCGCCGTGGTAGATGGGCAGGAACTGGTGCCGGATGTCGGCGGTCAGGCAATAGCCGTGCCATTGCTGCACGAAGCTGATGAGTTCCTCGTCGCCGTCGAAGACCCGGTCCATGAATGACTCGAAGCGCGGGCATTGCGCGTCGGGGTCGTATTTGACCGGCGCGAGCTTGGTGATCAGATCTCCCGGATCATGCTGGCGGAGGGTTCGCGTCCGCAGGTCCAGTGTCCCGTTGAGGCAGTTCAACAGCCATGGGTCCGAGTCGAGGTCGTCCGAGACAACGGCCAGGTCTGGTTGAGCCAGAGCGGTCATCGCAGTAAGCCGATCCCGCCGCTGACTGGTTTTGCACCACTTGCGGACTGCCTCCGGATCGTTTGAGCCCTGTGCCTCATCGGCGATGGCCAGGGCCGAGTCTTTGCACGCCCGGACGTGAGCGCCGGATTGATCGAGTCTCCAACGGGTGCCGTCCCAGGCGAGCCAGCGGTTCTGCTGGTGTGAGAACCGGAATGCTCCACCGTGCTTGCGCACGAAACGGGCGGCGTTCCCCACGTCGGTGCACTGGCGGGCAACCTCCTCGACCGTCCGTCCGTCGCGGCCGTTGCCCGCGGCGAGCCGGATCCCAATCTCACCCGATGCCCTGACCTTCTCCTCGGCGTCATCGAGCTTGTGGCCGAGTTCTTTCGGGGTCCAGTGCTCGGCCGTGCACTTGGTAGTGTTGAACCAGTCCAGGACGTTGGTGGCGGTGGGGCGGTCTAGGCCGAATCGGAAGCATTCGCAGGCGGCGCGTAGCGTGGCTTTGTGCCCACCAGCATCGGGGACGGCTTCGGGGCATTTGTCCAGATATGCGCGGCACCTTCGCTCGCGAACATCCATCGGGATCGAGTCGTCAGTCGGTGATGGCCCTGCCGGGTTGGTTGTTCGCCAGCTTCGCAGCTGTGGTTTAGATTGGCGATCGATCGGGTGACCGCGGCGTCGGCACACCTCGCGATGCAACGCCTCGACCGCAGAACTGAGCTCCCCATGCTCGATGACTGCCGGAACTGACTCCAGCACGTCGTATCGCTCGCCGTCCGGGTGAACGCTCGGCCCAACGGCGGTCTGCGATCCGGTCGAGCGCAGCTCCACGACCATGCCCTTGGACTCGGGATCGGACAGTTTCGTGGTCTTGGCATCCTCGCAGATGTACCACCAGTGCGATCCCGGGCGGCTGGGTCGGCCGGTTATGGCAGGAGTCGAGGGAAGGAACTGTTCCGCGAGCTCGACCGCCTCGTCACAGTCGAGGTCCACATCAACCAGCCAACCCGAGAGCTCGCCCAGGATGAGCCCGAGGTTGTTGGTCCCCCCGAACCACTGCGGCAGCTCATGCTCTGTCAGCCGGAGATGCTGCCAGTCCTTCATAAACGGGGACTTCGCTCCGGGCGTGAGCGGCAACGGCATGAACCCACGCGCAAGGTAGTCCCGCGCTGCATCGAGCATGTTTGGAGTGTCCTGAGTCATCGCAACTGCCTCCGCACCGGGGCTCCGGTGGAGTTTGTGTTCAACCTTGGTCCGTGTGTTCCGGTGGGTGGGGGAGCCGCTCATTTCGGAGCGATGACCACATGTGTCTTTGCTTGTCCCAGCGGATCTCCGCTGCGATCCGGCGCAGGTCGCGCTCGGTGATACGGTCGCGTCCTTCAACCACCGTGGGCAGATCAAGGATCTGCTCTTGGATGTCGGGGGCAAGGTGCAGCAGGTTCATGATCTGGGTGACGCGAGCGCGTGTGACGTGCCCGAGTTCGGCCAGTTCGGCCTGGGTTGTTACACCACCCTCGGCGATCAAGTTCTCGAAACGGATCGCCAGGGCCATCAGCCGCGCGACCCGGGGCACACGCCCCGGCGGTGAGGGAGGCGTGGCCGATCCGGCCCGCAGCACACGCCGACCATTAGCGCCGGCCCCGAAATGCACCTTGGTCGTGACGGTGGTCATGCGACGGCGGCCCCCGGCTGCGGGGTGACAGCATCCTCCCGGAAGGTCACACCGATGGATTCCAACGCGGCGTCGTAGGTGACTCGCTCGACGAGCCCGCGCACGAGTGTGGACCGTTCCTTCGGCGTCATCGCGTCCCACACCGGGTCGAAGGACTCGATCGCGCCGATCACCTCGTCCGGGTCCACGACCAGGTCGGGTCGTTCCTTCGCGAGGATGCCCATCGCCCGCTCAGCCACCGCGTGGATGACCCGGTCGCCTGCAAGCGCGTCGCGAACCGTGCCGACGACGAACTTCTCCAGCTCGCCCGCGGGGATCGACGGCGCTGGGCAGGTGTCGCGCCCGAGCTTCTGGGCTTTGAGGCAGACGTAGTACCGGTACCGCTTGGTGCTCTTGCCCGAGGTCTTGCCCGAACTCTTCGTCGCGAAGTGGTGGCCCATCGTGCAATCGCACGCCCCACACCGGACCAAGCCCTTGAGCAGCGATTGATGGTCGCCTCGCGTCTTGGCCCCGCCGGTCCGGCCGTTGAGCTTCAGCTTCGCTTGCACCCGGTCGAACATATCGCGCGCGACAATCGCCTCATGCTCACCCTCGTACACATCCGCATGATGCCTGACCCGGCCCGAGTACACCACGTTGGTCAACAGCGCGTACACGCATCCCTTATCGAGCGCTCGCCCACCCATCGGCTTCCCGGCCTTGGTGGTCCATTGCTTCGTCGTCCATCCGCGCCGGGCGCACTCCGCGACGACCGACATCAACCCACCATCGTTGTTCAAGTACCACTCGTAGATCTCGCGGACCTGCTTTGCTTCATCGGCGTTGACCAGCAGCACCGACCCGCCGGGCTGAGATACGAGGTTGTACCCCAACACCGGACGCCCCCCGGCCCACTTGCCGCGCCGCCGGGCCCCCGCGATCTTGTCCCGGGTGCGTTCGGAGATGATCTCTCGCTCGAACTGGGCGAAGCTCAGCAGGATGTTGAGCGTCAGCCGCCCCATCGAGTGCGTCGTGTTTAAATGCTGAGTCACCGAAACAAACGACACGCCCTTCTTGTCAAAGGTCTCCATCAGCCGCGAGAAGTCCATGAGCGACCGGCTGAGCCGATCGACCTTGTAGACGACCACGCAGTCGATCTTGCCGGCCTCAATGTCGGCCATCAACCGCTTGAGCCCGGGCCGCTCGACGTTGCCCCCGCTGAACCCGCCGTCGTCGTACTCGTCCGGCAGGCACACCCAATCCTTTGACTTCTGGCTGTCGATGTAGGACTCGGCGCTCTCGCGCTGCGCGTGCAGTGAGTTGAACGCTTGGTCAAGCCCCTCCTCGGTGCTCTTGCGGGTGTAGATCGCGCAGCGGATCACGTTGGGGGTGTCGGGCTTCTTGGCCATCACGTCTTCTCCTTCCCGGTGAGCCCGAAGAAGAGGAATCCGTTCCAATGCGAGCCGGTGATGACCTTGGCGATCGCGGACAACGAGCGGTACACGGTGCCGTCGAACTCGAACCCATTCTTGAGGACGGTAACCCGATGCTCTGTGCCTTTAAACTCCCGCACCAGCACACTGCCGGGGATCGGCACTCGCCGGTCCGTTGGCTTGACAGCCTTGCCCGTCACCGTCCGCAACTCGGCCCCCAGCGCCGGACCGGCGTGGCGGAAGTCCCCCGGCGGCCGCGACCGCACGTCTTCGTCCCGGGCGAGCTCCTCCGCCCGACGCTTGGCCCGCTCCGTCAGTCCGCCCTCGGCCTGGGCCTGTAGCCGCCAAGCGATCCGCCGGACGAGCCACTGCCTGTTGTTCGACCGCGACGGCTCGCCGAACACCTCGCAATAGACCTCCCGCAACTCGGCCGGGGTGAGATGCTCAAGCGATTCGATCCTGTCGAGTGTTGCTTCCGTCATGCCGCCCTCCCATCGCCGGCCGCCTCGCGGTCGAGACGTTCACCAGCCGGGACACTCAGGCATCCATCGGTGGGAGAGTCAACGGATGTCGGTCGAGTCTTCTGATCGTCGGTGCACACCGATGCCAACAACCGCGCGAGCCCACGGGCTATCGCGTCGAGTGCGTCGCCGGCGGTGTTGATCTGGATCCGGGATGCCGGGGGGTTGACTGCCATGGACGGCAGTGTGACCATGGCTCGGAGCCAAGTCTACGTCAGGCCGGGGCGTTGTCCGGACCTGTCCGCATCTGTCCGGGGTTGTCCGGCAGCCGGACGTGCTCGGACTCCAGCTTCTTGGCTATCAAACCGGCAGAACTTTCATGGAGCACCATGACTTCAGTCACATCGTGAGACCAAAAGTTCGACCCATTGAGCTTCTTGCTATTTGCAAGCTTTTTCCTTTCTACTGCTTTTCGTAGTCCGTCTGATGACACGCTGCCTTAAGTGGCCTGATCGAACCATTTTCCAAGCCGAAGCACCGGAGCTTCGGTCATAGCTTGAAAGCCATGCCCGGAGTCGGGCTCCGAGTGGTTGCTCGTCACATGGTCTGCAGTTTCACAAACAGTAGTATGAACATCGTACGTCGCCATGAGATCTGAAAAATCCGCTATGGGCTCGATGAACTTCTCTACCCCTTGGCGGTGAATCGCGGAACTGCCTCCCGCCTTGCAGTACATGGGGCCACCTGCACCGAGCAGTTGATCGCCTGGTTTCTCATCATGAACCAGAATGATCGGCGCGAAGAAAATACGGGACAGCTGCATCATGCCTCGTCGGGCATCGAGCTTTGCCGCATCTATCTCTGAATCTGTAACCTTCAATAAAGCGGTCTTCAAGCGTTCTACAGCGGTTGTCCAAACAGGCCAATGTTTCCGAACCTCCCGCCTCAGGTCTTCTCGCCGAGTGTTGGGACTGATCATTCGGGAAACCCTTTGAACGGCCAGCTCATCGCCGTTCTCGTCGTCGTACACCATGGTGAAAGTGGGGTTGAGAGCTTCCTCGTTCGCCTCCGCGATCAGCACCCACATCCGAGTCAGGCGACACAGATCTGAGGCCGCCCGCCGGGCCTCGTCATAGGGGTTGTCCCCAGGAAGCGTCGTGTTGTAGTCAGATCGCTCTTGGCTCTGGTGTGGCATTTCTTCGTGCTCCGTTCCCCGTGGGTTTACGAACCTCCACTATACTAACAACTGCCAATCCACCCGAATCCGGAGCGCCCGTGGCCAAACGTCGTACCAAAAAAACCAAGGACACGTCCAACGCCTCCCTTGGCTTCGAAGAGAAGCTCTGGGCCTCCGCCGACAAGCTCTGTGGCTCCATTGATGCCGCCGAGTACAAGCATTTAGTCGTCGTCCTTCGGACCAAGATTCTCGGTGTCAAATCATCGATCGGCAAGCATCCTATATGGCCGCGGTATCGTTTGGTTTGGAGTATCACGCTCGATGCTCAGATCCACTTAGGATCGACTAAATTACACCAGAGTGATACAACCATCATTTGCAAAGAAGCCGATTTTTTGCCTATGACCAATGGAGCCAAGCTTGCCGTTTCTCCCGCCCTTGTTTGACACTGCCGAACGCACGCTATGACAGACCAAGAACAAAAATCATTCGCTCTACCGATCTTAGATGTTGAAGCGGTCGTGAAAACCACGTTCGCCGCTGCACAGAACGCTGTCCCGATCATTCGGCGCATCTCGATTCGCAACGAGAGCGAGCAAACCTACAGCAATGTGCGATTGGTTATGAAGCCGCAACCGGCATTCTGCCGTACCAAGGAATGGGCCATCGACCGGCTTCCTCAAGGCGGGGTTACTGAGATTGGCGACCGGCGGCTGACTCTTGATTTCAGTGTTCTTGATCGGCTCAACGAAGCCGAGCATGGACAACTCGTGTTTAGTCTGCTCGATGGCGATGAACTCTTGAATGAACAGGTCGTCCCGATCGAGTTGCTGGCAAGAGATGAGTGGGGCGGCTCCGACGAGATGTCACAGATCTTGGCGGCATTTGTATCGCCGAACCATCCGGCCATCGCTGCCATTCTGAAAGAAGCATCACGCCAGCTTGAACGGGGTGGACATAGCGGTGCTTTGGACGGCTATCAATCTCGAGATCCGCGCCGGGCGTACATGATTGCAGCCGCGATCTGGTCAGCCATCAGTGGCATGGGATTGTCCTACGCCCAGCCGCCTCGTTCCTTTGAGCAGCAGGGCCAAAAGGTACGAGATCCTGGGTGTATTGCTAAAACAGGGCTTGCCACATGTCTGGATACTGCGTTGCTGCTGGCAGCTGCTTTTGAAGCCGTCAAGCTGAATCCCATTGTGGTGTTCACAAATGGCCACGCATTCGTTTGCGTCTGGCTCGTGGACAAGACATTCCCAATGACTGTCGAGCATGATGTCACCGAGGTGCGAAAGGCGGTGAACTCACGAGAGCTCGTGGCATTGGAATCCACGCTCCTGACGCATCGGCCGCCAGTTGATTTCGAACAGGCCAAGGCAAACGGGAAGTCACAGCTTGCGGACGATAGCGAACGGCCGTTTCACATGGCTGTCGATATCACACGAGCTCGCGCAGCGGGGATTCGCCCAATATCAAGTCTCAAATCGGATGCTGCGGTGGCCGTACAAGCCGACGACTCGGTTGCGCCAGCCCTATTGCCAAAGTTACCCGACCTTGATCAAATGCCTTTCGAGTATGCAGAGGAACTCGCTGCAACACCTGGCGACCGATTGGATCGCTGGCAGAAGAAGTTGCTTGACTTGTCATTGCGGAATCGCCTGCTGAATTTTGCGAGCACGAAGCAAACACTCGGCCTCGTCTGTGCTGACGTTCCAGCACTCGAAGACGCTTTGGCAGGCGGCAGCAAGTTTCGAGTGATCTCGATCAAGGATGAAAATCCGATCGGGAATCGAGACCCAAAGCTCTATCAGCAGCAGACTGGCCGTGATATCCAGCACGACTTCGCTGCAACAGCATTCGACAAGGGGCAGCTTTGTGCTGTCGAGACTGGCAAGGAGATGAAGGCGAGGCTTACCGCGCTCTACCGCAAAGCCAAGAGTGATCTCGCCGAAGGTGGGGCGAACACGCTCTTTTTGGCGGTCGGTTTCTTGCGCTGGAAGAAGGACGACAAAGACGACCGAGTCTATCGAGCACCGTTGCTGCTGCTTCCGATCAAGCTCAGCCGCAAGTCGGCCAAGTCAGCATATGTCTTGTCACACCACGAAGACGATGTGGTGTTCAATCAGACTCTATTGGAGTTCTTGGAGCGTGACTTCGGGCTGACCATCCCCGCGCTGCGAGGGGCTCTGCCTGAGGATCACTCTGGCATCGATATCCAGCAGATCTTCGAGACGATGATTCAGGCTGTGAGGGAGGTGCCTGGCTTTGAGGTGGTAGACGACATCGCAGTGTCAACATTCTCATTCGCCAAGTACTTGATGTGGAAAGACCTCGTCGATCGAACGGACAGCCTAAAGAACAATCGGCTTGTACGCCACCTCTTGGAGAATCCGACGAAGCGGTTTCAAGATGGGGCTGGAGACTTCCCAACGGCTGAAACGATTGATGAACGAATCGATCCAGTAGAGGTTTTCACGCCGCTCCCGGCGGATAGTTCGCAGCTTGCGGCCGTGGTTGCCGCTCAGTCTGGCAAGGACTTTGTCATCATCGGTCCTCCCGGTACCGGCAAGAGTCAGACGATTGCCAATATGATCGCTCACTGCCTTGCGCACGGAAAAACCGTCCTCTTCGTAGCGGAAAAATCGGCGGCGCTTGATGTCGTGTACCGACGGCTCAAGGCGTACGGCCTGGCGGATGCTTGCCTTGAACTCCACTCTAACAAAACTGATCGCAAATCCGTTATCGCACAGCTTGGTACTGCGTGGGACCGCTCGTCTCGAGACGCAGACGATGAGTGGGTTCGCCTGACCGAAAACCTGCAGATCCAACGCAATGATCTCAATCTGTACGTGTCTGAGTTGCACGAACCCGGGAGTCATGGATACAGCGTCTACGACGGAATCGGCTTTCTGATCGGCAATGAGCCCAAGTTTGACTTGTCGTTTGCTGGGCTTCGGGCTCATGATGAGCGGAGCTTCGAGTCACTCGTCGATGTTGCCGAACGACTTGCACTCGCTCATGCAGCGGTCGTGGACTGCCATTCATTGAGCGGGATCTCAAAGACCGAATGGTCGTTCGCCTGGGAGAAAAAGCTACTCGATACGGCTGAGCGGTTTCGTGATGAAACGGTGGCTTTAAAGGCTTCCTGTAATCAGTTCGAGAGCCTGCTCGGGATCACGATCGACCCTGAGATGACGAACGTGAGACTGAAAGCCCTCATACGGCTTGCCAAGTCAATCGGGAAAGTCTCGAATGCTGACTATCGATTTGCATCCGGTGAAGATCTTGGTGCTGTGAAGTCGTCCATCGGAGACCTAGAGCGTGCGATTACTACATACCGCACGCAGCGTGAATCTATGGCGGGAGTCTTCGAGGATGACGAGATCCTTCGGATTCCGCTCGACCAGATCGATCAGGATTGGCGAAGAGAGAGTTCTCGTATGTGGCCCTTCTCACTCCTCGGCAAGCGGAGGATTCAGCGGCTGCTTCAGAGCTATACAGCACAAGGACAGACCGAGCCTGACGGCGACATCCAACTTCTGATATCGATCAAGAGTGCATTGGAATCAATTGATTCAAGCCCGGCGTCATGCCTCCCAGTGTTTGACGGCGTTGCTACAGACATGGCCAGCCTTCGAGAGTCCTTGCAGATTGGACTCGATCTCCGCACCGCAGTAAACGAGGTGACTCGGACTGATCCGGGGGTTTCCGATTTGTTCGCCGCGCTCCATGAAGTCTTGCGGGAGAATGGCGAGCAATCACCGATTGCTAAGGCAGCCGCATCGGTCGGCGACGCCCGAGCCAGCTTTGACCAAACCGGAAAGTCGTACATGGCGTCTGCAGGAGGGATGCCGGCGGTGTCGTCCTTGCAAGGGCTCATCGATCAGTTGGCGGGCGTAAAGCAGCAAGCGAAGAAGCTGAACGATTGGGCAAAGTGGTCGAAGGTCAAGCAAGAAGCGGAGGGCCGAGGTCTTACCCCCATGACAGAAGCACTCTTGGCTGGGCTAATCAAAGATCCCAAGCCGGACTTCTTCGTTGCGTACTTCGGATGGTGGCTACCCCTCTCAATCGATCTCAAGCCGAAACTGCGGAGCTTCGTCCACTGGGAGCAAGAGAGCCAGATTGAGAAGTTCAAAGAACTGATTGAAGCTGTGCAGCAACTCTCTGCGAGCGAAATTCGTCGCGCGGTATCTCATGGCTTACCCGCCCGTGACGGCGTTCCCCGCAAGTCGGAGCTAGGGATGCTGCGTCATCAGCTTGGATTACAGCGTCCGAGCGAATCCATCCGTGGGCTCATCGAGAGCATGCCAGAGACGTTTACGAAGCTAACCCCGTGCGTTTTGATGTCACCGCTGTCCGTCGCGCAGTATCTGCCTGCTGACCATGCCTCATTTGACATGGTGATCTTTGATGAAGCCTCGCAGATCACGACATGGGATGCCGTTGGAGCGATCGCTCGGGGTAGCCAGTCGATCATCGTCGGCGACCCAAAGCAATTGCCGCCAACCAATTTCTTTGGACGTACCAACGATGAAGAGGAAGAAGGTCTCGCCGCTCATGAACGTGATTTATCAAGCATTCTCGATGAAGCATCTGCCGCCGGGTTGCCCCTGCATCAACTGAATTGGCACTATCGCAGCCGAGACGAAGGGCTGATCGCATTCTCGAACTATCACTACTACGGGCAAAGACTGGTCACTTTTCCGTCGCCCACGACGGCTTCGGATGCTGTCCAGTTCCACAAAGTCGCCGGTGTCTATGCCAGGGGATCAGGAAGAACCAACGAGATCGAAGCCAAAGAGGTTGTTCGGTACGTCTTCAACAGGCTTGAGGAGTGGATCAAACTTGATGACGGCGACCGCCTCTCGATCGGCGTCATCACCTTCAACGCGCCGCAACAGGAACTTATTTTGGACCTGCTTGATGCCGAGCGAGCAACACGCCCTCATCTAGAGTGGTTCTTCTCTGACGAGCGGGAAGAGCCGGTGATTGTCAAAAACCTCGAAAACGTGCAGGGCGATGAACGGGATGTCATGCTGTTCTCGATCACCTTTGGGCGTGATGAAGCTGGCAAACTCCCGATGGACTTCGGTGCAGTCAACCGAGAGGGTGGCGAAAAACGGCTCAATGTGGCCGTCACACGAGCCAAGTCTGAGTTTCACATTTTCTCCTCGATATCGTCAGAGGATATCGATGCCAAACGAGCCAAGGGTCTTGGCGTGTCGCATCTTAAGAACTATCTCGACTATGCCGAACGAGGGGCTGTTGCACTCCCCGCCATGGACGAAGGCTCTCTGGGTCCAGCGGAAAGTCCTTTTGAAGAATCCGTTGCGGATGCTTTGCGTGGCTGCGGCTGGGAAGTGCGTACCCAAATAGGCGTTTCGGGCTACCGGATCGATCTCGGGATCGTTCACCCAGACCTTGCAGGCGCATACCTAGCTGGGATCGAGTGCGACGGTGCGACATACCACAGTTCCGCAACAGCAAGAGATCGCGATCAGATTCGGGAGGGTGTGCTTCGTCATCTTGGCTGGGAGATTCTTCGTGTCTGGTCAACCGACTGGTTCATGCGGCCCGAAGACGCGCTCGCCAGAATGGACGAAGCTCTCAAGGAGTTGCTTGAGGGGAGCCGCATCACGATGAGAGAGGCTGAAGAGGCCCAGCAAGATGCCGTCTTGCCCGAGGATGAGCATGTTCCGGAGAGCGATGACGCAGATATCGAATTTGAAGACGAGACTTTGCAGGGCGAACGGGTGGGGTACGGATCTGCAACCTCATTGCTGCAAGAAGAATCTACCACAACTCCTCTTGCAGATGACCGAGATCTAGCCCACGGCCTCGATGCGGAACAGTTCTTTGAGCAGGCGTACACCCCAACGCTCATGAAGCTCATCGATCAGATCGTTGAACAGCAAGGTCCGATCTCGGGAACATCGCTCTACAGAATGGTCACTCGATTGCACGGATGGCAGAGGGCCGGGCGGCGGATTCAGGAGCGAGTCTTGGCGTGCTTAGGTGCAAACGACTGTCGCATTGAGAACGGCAACATGTTTGTTTGGCCACCTGACTCATTCGCTACGCAGATGCCGTTTCGAGCGGCACTGGATCGGAGTCCACGGGATGTTCCCCAAGCAGAGATACTTGGGCTTCTCAAGGAACAACCGCACACACTCATTGCCGATGACCCCGCGAAGGAGATTGCAAATCTGATGGGTCTCGGCCGATTGTCTTTAGATACTCGCGCGTATCTGGAAGCTTGTATCACGAGATACCGAGATCTGAGTCGATCTGACTAGGCTTTTCAATCACGGGTCCGACTCCAACCCTTCTGTTAACCAGACGCCCCGACTCTCAGAAATTTCGTGAGAGCGCAGGTCGATTCTGGTAGACTGGACCAAAGTATTGCTCCCGTCCGACAACTCTCTCTCAAACCAGAGAGCGCAGAACAACCGCCTTGAGCCACCTAACAGCCCCGTTTCCCCACACCACCCCTGTAAACAACAAGGCCCGCCTCCAACCGGAGACGGGCCCTTGAACGCCCCGACTAGGACTCGAACCTAGGACCTAGCGGTTAACAGCCGCTCGCTCTACCAACTGAGCTACCAGGGCAAACTGCCGGTCAAAACCGGCGGGGGTAACACTAGCACATTCGCGTCATCGGTCAACCCCCCGCCAGCCTTCAGTGCGGCCTCTCGAACCTCCTCCAGAGACCTCCCAAAACCATCCGCTTCGAGACCCGTATAACCCTCCATGCCACCCCTGCCCACATCCGTGCGATTGCTCTCGATCCTCCTTGCCGCTGTCCTCCTCGCCGCTTCGCCAGCCGCCGCTTCCGACGCGGTTGCTCGGCCAGTCGATCCCTTCCGCGTCGCTGACAAGCCGCCATCCCGGATACAAGCCACTTCATCAGAGTCTCCCCTTGATCCCTCGTTCACTGATGCCCCCATGCTCGCCACACTCTCGGGCCACCTCGGAGAACTCTCACCTCGAGATCTCGTCAAGCTCCGCCGGGCTTTAGGAAATGTCACAGGTGAAACGGATCTCGCTGCCGCCGAAACCCTCGCCTTCCTTCACATGTCTCGGGGTGCCGATACCGCTCGGGTCGAGATGCTCATTCTCGCCGATGGCCGCTACGCCGTGCGTTCGCTCGACAACCCCGGCGCCGACGCCCGCTTCATCGAAGCCAACGCCGTCGAGTTCCTCGGCATCCATCAATGGTCATCAGCCGACAATGAGTCCCTGCTCCCCAACACGCGCACCAACTTCGATGGCAACGCCGATCCCGCCGCGATCACGCTCGACAGAGCAACCAGGCGTCGAGTTTTCCGCGCCAACTACCCAGAGCTCACCCGCGATCTCACCAAAGAAACAGTTCATTTCCGTACGCCGCGCAACTTTAATCCAAACGCTCCGCTCGGCATCCTTGTCTGGATCTCCCCAACCCCCGACGGCCGCATCCCCCCGATGTTCGAACCCGCACTCGACCAACTCAACCTCGTCGCCGTCGGCGCCAGCAACGCCGGCAATCAACGCGAACTCTCCGATCGCCTCCAACTCATGCTCGACGCCATCGAGACCGCCCGCAACCGCATGACCCTCGACGAATCCCGCATCTACGTCACCGGCATGTCCGGCGGCGGCCGCTGCGCCGCCATCCTCCAACTCGCCATGCCAGACACCTTCGCCGGCGCCATCCCCATCGTCGGCCTCGACTCCTATCACCTCGTCCCTACCGGAAACGGTAACTCGAAATGGCCCGCGCGCATCGGCCGCCCACCCGCCAAAGTCTTCGCAACCCTCAAGCAACGCCGCATCCGCGCCATCACAGGCGATCAAGATTTCAACGAGCCAGAGATGTCCCGCCGCGCTCGAATGATGCAATCAGACGGTATTGACATCAGGCTCGACGTGATCGCAGGCATGGCCCATGTCATGCCCACGCCCAAGCAGTTCGCCGACGCCCTCGAATGGGTCGACGAGCCTCGCCGTACCGAACTCGAAACAGCAACCAAAGCCGCCGCCGCCGCACTCGCCAACATCGATAGCGATGCCTCTGAAACGGACCGGCGCGCCGCCCTCATCGAAGTGACCAAACTCGCGCCATGGTCCGCTCCTGCTTGGCAAGCCGCCAAACGCCTCGGCTTTGACAAGCCCAACTAAATCATCCCGCGTGCGGCAACGCATCTTCCAGTACCCTTTGCACATGTCAACGTCCGCACCAACCCCAGCCACCGCCGACCGTCTCCGTCCCTTCGGCACCACCATCTTCGCCGAGATGTCCGCCCTCGCCGTCAAACACCGCGCTGTCAATCTCTCTCAAGGCTTCCCAGACGACCCCGGCCCCGCCGCAGCTCACGCCGCCGCGAACCGTGCCATGCAAGCAGGCCACAACCAATACGCACCCATGCCCGGCATACCCACGCTCCGTCAAGCGATCGCCGATTGGACCCATTCCCTCAACGCTCTTAATCCAAACCCCAACACCGACATCACCGTCACCGCCGGCGCCACCGAAGCCCTCGCCGCTGCGATGCTCGGCCTCGTCAACCCCGGCGACGAAGTCATCCTCTTCGAACCCTACTACGACTCCTACCGCGCCTGCGTCGCCTTCGCCGGCGCGACCCCTCGCTTCGTCCAACTCAAGCCCGATCCAACCAACACCCGCTTCACCTTCGACGAAGCCGAACTCCGCGCCGCCTTCACTAGCAAAACCAAACTTGTCCTCGTCAATACCCCGCACAACCCAACCGGCACCGTCCTCTCGCGCGCCGAACTCCAAACGATCGCCGCTCTCTGCCAGCAACACGACGTCCTCGCCCTCTCCGACGAGGTCTACGAGACCCTCACCTACAACGAGTCCGAACCCCACATCTCCATCGCGTCCCTGCCCGGCATGCACGAACGAACCATCACCGTCTCCTCCATCGGCAAGTCCTACTCCCTCACCGGCTGGAAGATCGGCTGGGCCGTTGCGCCCCAGCACCTCACCGCCGGCATCCGCGCCGCCCACCAGTTCCTCACCTTCGCCGTCGCCACACCATTCCAGCACGCCGCAGCCGAGCTCCTGACATCACACCGAAACGAAGCGCAAGCCATCACCGAACACGATCACGCTATGAGAGACCTCCTGGTCCCCGCCCTGACCGATCTCGGCTTCAAGTGCTTCAACCCCGCCGGCACCTACTTCGTCATGGCCGACCACACCGAAGTCTCCAACAGACTCGCCCTCACCCCCGACCCAACCGCCGACGTCGCCCTCTGCCAACACATCACCGAACACGCCAAAGTCGCCGCCATCCCACCATCAGCGTTCTACAGCACCCCAACCGACGGCCAGTCCTTCATCCGCTTCGCCTTCTGTAAACAACAACGCACAATCGAACAAGCCATCGCCAACTTGCGCCAATTATTGGGGTAGCAGGATGGCATTTGTAGCAGCCGGCAGATTGAATCAAACGCGAGTTCTCGCAAGTCGAACATTGGGAGTTCAAGTGTAAATCATGTCGGTGCGCGATCCGGAGTCTGAGTTCAATAAGTTGGTCGCGTCTGGCAAGGCATCAGATCCGTTTGTGGTTGAGTGCGTCACAAGGCTGATCGATGGCCCAAATCCGCGGATTGAACGCGCCATCATGATCGTCTGTGGGGTGTTCGTGGCCGGGCTGTTGATCTGGTTCTTCATACTTACCGGAGCGCTTCAAGGAACCGGCCGGACCCGCGTAGTAGTTATCTTGCTCAGCGCATTGATCACCGCCGGTGTCGCTCAGGCTTTCTACAGATCCAGATTCATCTCGCGGTTCGGTGAGCAAGCGTGCCGAGAGTGCGGGTATGACCTCAGCGACATGCCATCCGCCTTCGATGTCACGGCCAGGCGATCTCCACACCCCGTCGGTCCGATTGCCTGTCCCGAATGCGGCCAGCGTTGGCCGCTCGTTTTTCCTCAGTAACGCCATGTGTCTTGCGTTTGGCCCGTGGGCCAAGCGGGCTCTTGCATGAGCAGAACGTTCTCTATGAACCAAACGAACACAATCCCGAAGGCACTCCCCCCCGAAGTGCACAACATCGCCGCGGGCATCATCGCATCAACCCTCGCCGCCTGCGACCCCGCCATCGCCCCCCAAAACCACTCGCCAACCGAACTCAACCACGCCAGATCCGTCCGGGTGCTGGCCTTCGGCAAAGCCGCCGCACACATGGCCGCCGCCGCCATCGACCAACTCGACGACCGCCTCTCCCAAGCTGTCATTATCTGCCCGCCAGAACACATCCACCTCGTCAACCACCCCCGCGCCACTGTTCATCCCGCCGATCACCCGCTCCCGACCGAGCGCAACATCGCCGCCGCCGACGCGATCGAACAGTGCGCCCGCAGCGCCGACCCCAACGAGCCAACCCTCGTCCTCATCTCCGGCGGCGGCTCCGCACACCTCACATCCCCACGCCCCGGCGTTACCCTCGAACACATCCGCGAAACAACCAAACAACTCCTCCGCGCCGGTGCTGACATCCATGAACTTAACACCGCCCGCCGACAACTTGAACGCCTCAAAGCCGGCGGCCTCCTCCATGCCTGCGCCAGTCAAAGCGTCCACGCCCTCGTCCTCTCCGACGTGCTCACGAACGATCTCAACACGATCGCCAGCGGCCCGCTCATGGCAACCGACCTGCCCGCATATCGCCCGCCCGCACAACACACTATCATCGCCGACAATCAAACCGCCGTTTCCGCAGCCGCCAATGCAATGCGATCTCACAAGCTTGATCCGCTCATCCTCGGCCAACCGCTCACCGGCGAAGCCAGCGTCGCCGCCAAACGGTTGACGGCTCGCGCGATCGAAACAAACCAACCAATCCTCGCCGGCGGGGAGACCACGGTCACCGTCGGCAGTTCCACCGGCCTTGGCGGCCGCAACCTCGAACTCGCGCTCGTTGCCGCCCTTGCCATGCCGATGGACCGCTCTTGGACCGTGCTCACGTTCGCCTCCGACGGTATCGACGGCCCGACCGACGCCGCCGGAGCGGTCCTCACCTCCGAGATGTTTCAATCCCGAGCCGCCCGAGCTGAGGCGACCGCGGCGCTTGCGAATCACGATTCATACCCCGCCATCGAGTCTATGGGCGGATTGATCCGTACCGGCCCAACGGGAACCAATGTCAATGACATCGCCGCCGTCTGGTTCATGTAAGATGACACCATGACCGTCAGTCTTTGGCAACAACGCGAGCCTGCACCCGAGTACATTGAGACGGCTGTCGCCATCATCGGTGGCGGTATCTCTGGTCTGTCTGCTGCGATCGAATGTGAGTCACGCGGCGTGCCCTGCGTCGTGATCGAAGAGGAGTACCCGGCGTCAAAGGCAAGCGGGCGCAACGCCGGATATCTCATGCGCGGTGCGGCAGAAAACTATGCCGTCGCGATCCAAGACCTCGGCCGTGAACGCGCGAGGTTTCTGTGGCGTTGGACGGAAGATAATCTGAAGGGCTTGCGAGCGCTCGGTATTGATTCAGTTTTGAGCTTTGAGAATCGTCCGAGCTGTTTGGCTGCAACGCTCGATGATGAAGCCGATCAACTCGAACGATCAGCTTCGCTGTTGAGAGAAGATGGATTTGACGTTGGACTCATTCGAAGTGGCGATGGGGCGCCTGATGACGCCGTCTGGCGATCCGGCCATGCGAGCATTGGACTGTTGAATCCTCACGATGCGGTATGTTCGCCGGCGGAGTTGGTTGAAATGCTGCGTAACAGTCTGAGTACATCCCGCGTGATCACGCACGCTCCGGTGTATGGTATCGAAACTGGTCATCGAGGTATTCGAGTTCGTGGGCGTGGGGTTGATATTCGGGCGGGCCATGTATTGGTGTGTACCAATGCGTATGCGTCGGAGCTGGTGCCCGAGCTTTGCGATGTAGTCGTTGCCAACCGAGGTCAGATGTTGTCGTTTCGGCCGGAAGATCCGGGGTTGGCGGAGCTGGCGTATGCCTACTACTTGAATCATGGTTCGGAGTACATGCGGGCGGGCGCGCCGGGCGAGATCATCTTTGGTGGCGCACGCAAAGCGGATGAACTGGGCGAGCGGACGGATCGGGATGCGATTTCGGATGCTGTGCAAGACAAACTTGAACAGTGGATTCGTGAATTGGTTACGGATCGGTATGAAGTAACGGCGCGTTGGTCTGGGATCATGGGGTTCTCGCCCGATGGAATGCCGATCGTCGGGTCGACTTCGCTCGGGGAGCGTGTTTGGTTTTGTGGTGGGTTGACCGGGCACGGGATGTCGATGGGCCATGCGACGGCCCGTCGCGCGATTGGTTGCATGCTTGAGGGCGATGCGAATCCGTTTGAGCTGAGCCCGGAAGGTTCGCGGAAGCAGCTCTGATTTGGCGAAGTCTGTGCTGTGACTATTCGTCCAGGATCGCTTTGAGGAGGGTTGGCATGCCGCGTTCGACGGCGGCTGCGAGGTTGTTTGTTGCTTCGTTGAAGTTGGCGAGGAACTGATGCTCTGGGGTTGGGTGATCGAAGAAGTCGGTGACGGCTCGCAGCGCGATGACCGGAGTGTTGTAGTGTGACGCAGTCCAGGCGATGGACGCGGTTTCCATGTCTTTGGTTGTGACGTTGTGCTTGTCGAAGAACGCAAGTTCTTGGGGGAGGGTGTCGAGGGCGTTGCCGGTAGAGATGGTTGCGATGGGTGCTTGGAATGCGTCGCTGAGTTGGTTGGATTGGTGGAGGGGTTCTGGGCCGATGCCATAGGCGTCGAAGCCGGGGAGGGGGATGCGGCGGTCGTGGTGGAAGGCTCGGTTGATGAGGTGAACGCGGCCGATTTCGGTTCGTTGGGAATGTCCGCCGCAGGCACCGGCGACCAAGATGGCGGCGGGGTTGGTGTGCTCAATGATGGCGTGCGTCGCGAGGGTCGCGGGCGTGGTGCCGATGAGATCGACGTTGTGGCGTGGGTCGGTGCCGTTGGTGGTGAGGGTGATGGGTTCGGTTGGATGTTGCCAGTGTTGCATGGGGAGGTGGCCCGGCCACGGCGGTTTGGTGGGCGCGAGGCCGAGGGATGCGATGATCGGGTCGGCTTCGGCTTGCATGGCGCAGAGGATGGCGATGGGGCGGGTTGGCATGTGGTGATTGTTGTGGCGTTGAGGACGGCGGACGCGGCTTTGCGTTGGGTTTCGTGGGCGCGGGCTGCAATCGTTGTGGTGGGCTCGACGGACCATGAGAGGCGGGCGGCCGAATCGAGGGCGGTGCGGCGTGCGTCATGCTCAACGAGTTGTGTGCGGATGCGTTCGAGGCGGTGGAGGGCGTCGATTTCGCGTTGGACCTCTTGGCGGTCGAGGTTGGCTGCGAGTTGGGCGGGGGTGAGGCGGAAGAGGTCGCAGAGGCCGACGGTGGTGTTGGCGGGGTCGGCGAGGGCGGTTGCGAGGAGGTCGGCTGGCGGTTTGGCTTGTGATTCGATCGTCATGCGGGAATTGTCGCAGACGGCGTGGGCGGCACAAGGGCGGCGTGCGGATGACAAGGAAATAGCGCACAATGGTGGACATGCACACTCATCGGGCACCGACTTGGGATTTATTGTTGGCTTTGATCGCATCGTTGAACGCTATTTGGATGACCGGCGGCTGCTCTGACCCTGCGGCGATGGATGCGTTTAGTCGAGCTCTGGCGCTTGCGAAGCAAGGTGATATTCAATCGATGCACGATGTCGGCGTGATGTATGAGACAGCCGAGGGGACGCGCCGAGATTGTGACGAAGCAGTTTTTTGGTATGAGCAGGCGGCGGAGCGTGGGTTTGTTGGTTCGATGATCAATCTTGGTGTTTTGTATACCTTTGACAACTGTATTGAAGCGGATCCGGAGCGTGAGATTTATTGGTTTCGGCTTGCGGCAGATGCTGGCGACGCCCAAGGGATGCTCAACGTGGGTGTGATGTATGCGGTTGGGCGTGGTGTGGAGCAGGACTTTGGCGCTGCCATGTCGTGGTACATGAAGGCTGCGGAGATTGGTGACATGTATGCGATGCACAACATCGGCTGGATGTTTGCGGAGGGCGAGGGTGTGGAAGGGGATGAGGCGGTTGCGATCGATTGGATGCAGCAATCGGCTCGGTTGGGGTATGGGCCGGCTCGTGAGTGGCTTCGTGGGCGTGAACTTGATTGGTGAACGTGGGACCCGTCTGTGTAGATTGACAAGGAACAGTGCGTCTTGGCCCTTGCAATAGGGCCGAGGGCAGGCTTGTTTTGGTGGTCTCAAGCCTTTGTTCGGGCTATACTTGTGTCGCTCTTGTGGGCCGTCCTGCTAGAGCTTCGTTTTAGAGATGCTTGGGTTTTGGCCCGGGCGAGAGGAATGCATGCCGAAGCAAGATGATAAGTTTACGATGGAAGCGGTTGTGATTGAAGCGTTGCCGAATGCGATGTTCCGCGTGCGGTTGCCGAATGAGCAGCAGAGCGAGATCCTCGGGTATGTGTCCGGGAAGATGCGGAAGAACTACATCCGTATCCTGCCTGGTGACACGGTGACCGTTGAGATCAGCCCTTATGACCTGACGAAGGCGCGGATCACGTATCGGCGTTGATGGGTTGAGTGTTTGAGTTGTAATGGATGTAACCCGCGGCGATGCTCGCGGGTTTTTTCATGTTCGGTGACTCGGGAGTCGGTACTTGCTGAATGCGTTGACTCGTTGGCATGCTTGAAAAATGGGGATGGTTAGTCGTCGTACTGGGCGCCGTTGTTAATCCAGTTGATGACGGTTTGGATTTGAGCTTGGCTGAGTTGTGGTTTGGACTCTGGTGGCATGTGGAGTTCGTCTTCGAGTGGGAGACTGAGGCGGTAGACGATTTCGCTGGCCTTTGCGTTGCCGGGGATGATGGCCGGGGCGGACTCGCCGCCGTAGAGGAGGTCTTCGGGCGTGTGCATGGCGAGTGAGCCTTTTTGTTTGGACTCGCCGTGGCAGCTGTAGCAGGTTGATTCGAAGATTGGGATGATGTCGGTGGTGTAGCTTGGGTTTTCGATGGCGACGGCGATGGTTGGTGATTCGGTGGGTGTTGTTGATTGGCGGAGCGGGGCGGTGAGGTATCCGGGGCCGTGGGTGAGGGCGGCGCCGTAGTGGCCGGTGGGGATGCAGAGTGCGGCGGCTGCGATGAGGATTGGGGTGTAGAGCTTGGATGCTTGCCTCAGGGCAGCGAAGAGCAAGAGTGGGGTCAAGCCTGCGAATGCGATGCCGATCCAACGATGGAGTTGGGTGGTTTGGCCGATGGAGTTGGTGTGGTCGGCGAGGAGCCAGCCTGTGATGGCGGCGGCGGGGGCGGTGAGTGCGAGCAGGATGGCGAGATCGCGTCGGTGCCTCCAGCGGACCGTTGGTTCGTCTGGTTGTTGCTTGAAGATCGAAAAAACCTCGAGGGAGACGATGACAAAGAGCACCCCGATGGGGAGGTGGAGAATCATCGGGTGGGTGCGAGCGATCAGGGCGAGCAGTGTGTCCATTGCAAGATTGTTACCGAATTTGCGAGGTTGGGTGGGGGTTGGAATCTGTTTGTTGGTTGGGGTGCGAACGGAGGGTCATGGGTGGATCAAAGACTTTGCCGACCAAGCCTTGCGTGGTATGTGGGCGAGAGATCGTTTGGCGGAAGAAATGGGAGCGGGATTGGGATGGGGTGCGGTATTGCTCGACTGCCTGCCGGGTTCGTGGGAAGGGCGCGGTCGATGGAGAGATCGAGCGGGTCATGATGGAGATGCTCGAGGGTCGGTCGAAGGGGGCGAGTGCTTGCCCGAGTGAGATCGCACGGCGTGTGTTTGGTGAATCCTGGCGCGGAGAGATGGAGCGGGTGCGGTCTGCGGCGCGGCGGCTGGTCGAGGCGGGGCGGGTTGAGATCACGCAGGGCGGTGTGGTGGTTGATCCGTCGCGTGCGAAGGGTGCGGTTCGTATTCGGATTGCGCGCTAACCGTTGATGCCAAATCTGTCTCGGATTGACGCGGCGGAGGTTGTGATCTCGACGCGTTCTGTTTTTGACATCTTCTCGACGTGCTTGAGCATCATGCGCATGCGATGGTTTTGGTTGAAGCGTTGTTCGTGACGGATGAGGAAGTCCCAGTAAAACGTGTTGAATGGGCAAGCATCTTCGCCGGAGCGTTTGGTGCGGTCGTATCGACAATGCTTGCAGTAGTTGCTCATCTTGTTGATGTAGTTGGAGCTGGCGGCGTATGGCTTGGTCGCGACGACGCCGCCGTCCGCGTGGAGGGCCATGCCGACGGTATTGGGAGCGGTCACCCAGTCGATTGCGTCGGTGTACATGCCGAGGTACCACTCGTGGACTCGGGTGGGATGGATGCCGGCGATGAGTGCGAAGTTGCCGGTGATCATGAGACGTTCGATGTGGTGGCCGTAGGCGTTGTTGACAACATTGGAGAGGGCTTCTGCCATGCAATTCATATCGGTGTCGGCGGTCCAATAGAACTCGGGGAGGTTGCCTTCGTGTTCGAGTGCGTTGCGTTGGTCGTATCCGGGGCCTTGATGGAAGTAGATGCCGCGGATGTATTCGCGCCAACCGATGATCTGGCGGATGAAGCCTTCGACGGCGTTGATTGGTGCATTGCCGGACTCGTATGCGGCAACTGCTGCTTGATAGACCTCGCGTGGGTTGAGCAGTTTTAGATTGAGCGACGATGAGAGCAGGGAGTGGTACAGCGTGTGCTGTGCGGTCCACATGGCGTCTTGATGGTCACCGAAGAACTTGATTCGGTGGTCGACGAAGTCGTCAAGGGCTTGGAGCGCTTGGTCGCGGTTGATTGGCCAGTTGAAGTTCTTGATCTTGCCTGGCAGGTCCGGCAAGTGTTGCTGAACGTCTTTGATGACTTGTTTGGTGATGGAGTCTGGTTTGAACTGAATCACTGGCGGTGCATCTGGTGATTTTTTGAATGGCTTGCGGTTTTCTTTGTCGAAGTTCCAGTCGCCGCCCTCGGGCTTGCCGTCTTCGGTGAGAAGTATGCCAAGGCGTTTGCGTTGTTCGCGATAGAAGTATTCCATGACGAGTTCTTTGCGGCCGGTCGCCCATTCGCCGAACGTTTGGTGGTCGCAAAGGAAGTGGGGATCTTCGATGATGTCGAGTTCGAGTGAGGCAGGATCACAGGCTGACTCGATCTGATCGAGCACGTCGAACGATCCGGGTTCGACACAAGTCACGGAGTTGGGCTTGTGCCTCTTGATTGCTCTCGCGAGTTCGCCATCGAATGAGTTGGTGTTCTTTGGTTCGGTGAGTGAGACGTAATCGACGTTCCAGCCGGCGTCGCGGAGTCGCTGGGCGTGGTGACGCATTGCGGAGAGGAAGAGGACGGTTCGTTGGATGTGGCTGTGTGGTTTGACGGACGCGTCCGCGATTTCGACCATTAGGATGATGTCGTTGGTCTTGTCGAGCCGGAGGGCGTCGGGGTACTCGATGTCGAGTTGATCGCCGAGGATGATTGCGAGGCGTGGAGTAGCCATGCCTGTGGGTTCTCGTATTTGCGTTGGCTAGATGCTTGTGGTGGGTCAGGATTGCTGAAGTTGATTCCACGCGAGCATCCCGCCAGCGACGTTTGTGACGTTGTATCCGAGGCGTTGAAGGAAGACGGCCGATCGAGCGGAGCGGGCGCCGCTGCGGCAGACGACGAGCCAGTTCTTCGAGGGGTCGATCTGGTCTGTGTGGTTTGCGATTCGGGTGTGCGAGAAGTTGATAGCGCCCGGTGCGTGCGACTCTGCAAACTCGGTGGCGCGGCGGACGTCGAGTATGGACACGTCTTTTCGTTGGGCTGCTTGTTTGGGTGTGATTTCGGCAATGGAGCTGATTCTCGTGCCGGCTTGTTCTAGAGCGTCGAAGTCTGCGGCATCGAACCAGCCTCGGATGTTGTCACGGCCGATGTGTTCGAGGCAGCGGACGATTTCGTCGATTTGGTTGGCATCGGCGATGATGGTGATGGTGTCTTGTTCACGGATCATCGAGCCGGCATCGGTACAGAAGGATTGTTGGGCGATCGGGAATGAGAGGCTGCCGGCGACATGGGCGGCTTTGAAGTTGTCCCAGGATCGGGCGTCGAGGATGACTTGGGTTGTGGTATCGATTGCTGCGATGTCGGGCGCGTTTTGTTTGGGCGGCACGGAGTTGGGGCCGAGGACGGCGGGGCCGTCACGGTTGATGCGCTTCATGTCGGCAAAGTAGAGTGGGGGTTCTGGCTGGCCGGTGAGTATGAAGTCGACGAAAGTTGATTCGTCTTTGGCAGCATTGAGTGCGGCGTTGAAGCGGCGTTCGTAACCGATGGTTGAGGTTGGGATGGCGCCGAGTGCTTTGCCGCAGGCGCTGCCGGCGCCATGGCCGGGCCAGACTTGGACGAAGTCAGGTATGTTTGCGAGTGCGTTGGCGGATCGGTAGAGGCTGCGTGCGGCATCTTGCATGACGCCTGATTGGCCGGCGGCGGTTTCGAGAAGGTCGGGTCGTCCGAGGTCGCCGACAAAGATGAAGTCGCCCGTGGCGATGCCGATGGGGTCGGAGACACCGCTGCCCCGATCGGTGATCTGGTAGCAGATGTGTTCGGGTGTGTGGCCGGGCGTGTGGATGATACGGAAGTCGATATTGCCGATGGAAAAGGTGTCATTGTGATGGAGGAGGGTGTGTGGATAGCTTTTGCCGTTGGACCTTTTATCCAGCCATCGCGAGGACCAGTCGGGGCCTCCCTCGGCGGATACATAGACGTGGGCATCAACGCGTTCGGCGAGTTCGCGGACGCCTGAGACGAAGTCGGCGTGGATGTGTGTTTCTGCGGCTGCGATGACTTTGAGGGCGTGTTGTTCGGCGAGTTTGATGTATTGGTCGACGTCGCGTTGGGGGTCGATGACGATCGCTTCGCCGGTGGCTTGGCAGCCGATGATGTAGGCTGCTTGTGCGAGTCGCTCGTCGTAAACCATGCGCATGAACATGCGGATTCTCCCGGCGTGGACTAGTTTCACTGAGGAGGGATAGTAGGTGCGGGCGTGGGTTCTGCGGGGGATGGGGATTGGCCTGGTTCGAGGGGCTGGCCGCAGCGTTTGCAGTGGACCGCGTCGGCGTCGTGGCCCTCTTTCATGCAGGAGGGGCAAGCTCGTGTGGTGATGGGTTTGCGGGTGACGTTGGTGATCTCGGCGGTGAGGATGCCGGTGGGGACGATGATGAGTGAGTAGCCGATCAAGACGAGGATGGCGGTGGTTGCTTTGCCTATGGGCGTGATCGGGGTGATATCGCCGTAGCCGACGGTGGTCATGGTGATGATGGCCCAATACATGGCGCTGGGCATTGATTCAAAGGCCTCGTTGTCGTTGCCTTCTACCACGTGCATGAGGGCGCTGGCGATGAGTACGACGATGAGCACTGTGGTGATGAAGACGGCAATCTTGTGGCGACTTACGTAGAGCGAGTCGCGGAGGGCGGTTGCTTCGGAGAGGTAGCGGGCGAGTTTGAAGATTCGAAAGATCCGGAGGAGGCGGAGGGTTCGGACAACGAGGAGGCGTTCGCCGCCGGGTATGAAGAGACCGATGAAGGCGGGGAGGATGGAGAGGAGATCGATGATTCCAAAGAACGATGTTGCATATCGGAGCGGGCGGCGGACGACGATCAGGCGGGTGATGTACTCGGCGGTAAAGAAGATGGTGAAGAGCCATTCGAGCCCGAGGAAGATCTTGCGGTAAGGGTCTTGGCTGGCGGCGGGGAGTGTGCTGAGGATGACTACGCAGACGGAGGCACAGATTGCGATGATGAGCCCGACGTCGAACGCTTTGCCGGTGGGGGTGTCTGCTTCGAAAATGATCTCGTGGACTCGATCCCGCCAGGGGAGTGCTTCGTTGGAGTGGTCTTTGCTCAAGGGTTGGCCTTCGTTGGTGGCGACTGGATCGTCTTGAGATAGGTATCGGCGGTTCGGGTGGTTGGGGTTCGATGTTGTGTGGGCAATGAAAAAGAGGCCCCTGATGGGGCCTCTTTGGGGTTTTGGGGTGGGGTAGGGTTCGATTTAGCGGCGGCGACGGCCGGCGACGAGACCACCGAGGCCCATGAGGGCGACGGAGGCGGGAGCAGGAACGATCGAGACGGAGACGTCATCGATCAGGAGCTGCGAAGTGGAGCCGATGACGGCGCCGGTGGTGGCGGTGAACTGGAGGGTCACGCCGCCGGAGACATCGGGACCAGCGAAGGTGGTGAACTCGTAGAAGGTCCAGTCGGTGTCGGAAGCGAAGAGTGGTGCGCCGCCGAGGATTTCGGCCGACGAGGTGCCGCCGCCGTCGACTTCCGAGAAGAACTCGGCGAAGTTGACGCCGCCGACGCCGTTGATGTTCTTGGCCCAGAACGAGATGGTGACTTCGTCACCGGCGTTGACCAGACCGATTCCGATGTTGGCCTGCTTGATCACAGCGGCGGAGCCGTCGGTGAGGTTTTCGAGGTTACCAGCGAAGCTGCCGGCAAAGGGGTCGCTGCCGTCAGCGGCGAAGGTCGACGCTGGGGTCGCGAAGTATTCCCATCCGGTGGTGTCGCCGGTTTCGAAGCCACCATTGGTGGTGAGTTCGAGGCCACCAGCAGCGGCGGTACCAGCGGCGAGTGCGACGACGATCGATGCGTTGATGATGTTCATTTGTGAGTTCTCCCTCTCTTTTGGCCTGTTTGGCCGGGTTTGATCTGCGGGACGTGCCGCATTGGGAGAATAGTAACAGTTACGAGTTCAATGTTTGATAAAAAACCAGTCAGATGGGCAAAATAAGCGATAAGAGGACATTTGGATGTGTTTAGTGTAACAGTTTCCAGTATTCTTAAGCCCCTTAATGGGCCGATAACGGGGTTTTGGATGGTTCCTGGTTATCAAGAATGCTGAAGCGCTTGTGTTAAAAATTTGTGAACGCGGCCATTCGAGGCGATCATCGACCCGTGATTGAGGTCTTTTGTGGACTCGGTGGTGGTCCAGGTCCCGCCTGCTTCGGCGATGATCGGGGGGACGCAGGCGATGTCCCACAGCTTCATCATGGCGGGTTCGAGGGCGGCTTCGGCTCTTCCGGTGGCAACGAGGAGGAATGCGTAGCAGTCGGACCAGCCCCGGGTGTGGGCGCCGAGGTCATTGAGGCGGATCCAGGCCTGCTTGTGGGCGGGGTTGTCGTAGTACTCGAATGAGGTGGAGAGGAGCATGGCGCCTTGGAGCGAGGGGTGGTCGGAGACTTTGGCTGGGGATGGGGGTTGGTCATTTCGGTACCACCAGGAGCCTGCGCCGATTTCGGCTGCGACGGTTTCTTTCAGAGCGGGCATGTGGATGACGCCGATGGTGGGTGTGTCTTGATCCATGCAGGCGAGGAGGGTGCCGAAGAGGGGCACGCCGTGGACGAAGGACATGGTGCCGTCGATTGGGTCGATGACCCAGGTCTTGCCGGACTTTGATTCGATTGATGGGAACTCTTCGCCGAGGATGCCATCTTGCGGATATGCGGCGGCGATTCGTTCGCGGACAAGTGTTTCGGCGGCGCGGTCGGCTTGGGTGACGGGTGAGCCGTCGGTTTTGCCGTCGGTGACGAGCGTGTTGGATTGGAACCATTGCATGGCGCATTCGCCGGCGGCGTGGGCGGTGTCGATGGCGAACTGAAGGCGTTCGGAGTGGGGGAGGGTCATGGTTTGGATCCAGGTTTGGGTGAGATGGCATTGATTAGGAAATCGGCGAGGATCGCAAGGTGATCTGCGGTGTGGGCGGCGGTGATGGCGAGGCGGAAGTAGGTCGGGGCGGGGCCGCCGGGGTAGTGGACGAGTGGGAGCCAAAGCCCGGCGTCCCATGCGGCGGCGTGGATGGCGTGCATGGTGGCGGGTTCGTCGATGGTGAAGGCGAAGATGGGTGTCGCGGTGGATTGGCTGGGGATGCCAAGTCGTTCGAGCGTCTTGGCAAAGGACTTTGTATTAGCTCGAAGGGTTTGGAGGAGTTGGGGTTGATTTTGGAGTGTTTGGAGGGCGGTGATCGCGGCGGTCGTCAGAGCTGGTGACGCGGGTGTGGTGCAGATGTAGGCGGTTGAGGTGTCTTTGGCGGTTTGGATGAGGTGGTTTGGTGCGAGGATGACGCCGCCGGCGCAGCCGAGACCTTTGGCGAGCGTGGTGGTCACGACAAGCGGGTTGGGGTCAAGCGAGTGATCAAGCGAGTGGTGGTCTGCGGCTCCTCTCCCTTGGCGGCCGAGGACGCAGAATCCGTGGCAATCGTCTAGGAGGAGGCGATCGCCGGGTCGGAGGGCGGCGTGGAGGTCTTTGGCGGGAGCGAGGGCGCCATCGGCGGCAAAGACGGAATCGGTGAGGATGACGGCCGGGGCGGGTATTTTGTGAAGGATGGCGGCTGCGGCGTTGGCATCCAGGTGTGGGAAGGTCGCTGAGGGCATTCCGGCGAGGCGTGCTGCGTCGGCGAGGCTTGGGTGAGAACGTTCATCGAGGACGGCGTGGCGGATGCCGATTTCGCTAAGTGCTTGTAGTGCCGTGAGGTTGGCGAGATAGCCGTCGGGTGTGAGCAGGGCTGACTCGGAGAGGGCAAACGTTGCGAGTGCGCGTTCGAGGGTGGTGTGGGCGGTGGTGTTGCCAGTGGTTTCGCGGCTTGCAGAGGTGCTGAGGCCATATTGGTCGATGGCTTGCTTCGCGGCGTGGGTGACGGCGGGGTGTTGGGCGAGCCCGAGGTAGTTGCATCCTCCAAAGAGGATGCGGTCTCTGCCGTCCACACGTGCGGTGGCGGCGGAGGACGCTTGGAGGGGTGGTGCGGTCATGCGCAAAACTTTCCGAGAACGCGTCAGTGTTGGTGTTGGGGCGCGGTGATTGAGCGTAGACGGGGGGAGGAGGGGCCGCGCGTGGTGGAGGGGGCGGGCGGGTTCCGCTAGGATCATGACCCCGCCGTTTGGTCCGTTCGGGTTTGATGGTGGACGGGCATTGCCCGGATGTAAGGAGAACAGGATGCGTACGAAGTCGTTGATGAAGGCTCTTGCTGTTGGCGTCAGCTTGATTGGTGTGTCGGCGGGTTCGCTGGCAGCTGCGGAAGCGGTGCAAGCGGATCAGAAGATTGTTCAGCTCCCGATCCGAACGGATGGTCCAAAGAGCTTGGATCCGGTGAAGGGCTCAACGACGTATGACAACATGGCGTGCGTTCAGTTTTACGAGACGCTGCTGACCAACAAGTACTCGGATCCGATGGAAGTCGAGCCGTTGCTGCTGGCTGAGATGCCGGTGAGTGAAGATGGCGGTTTGACGTGGCGCTTCCTTTTGAAGGAAGGCGTGATGTTCCATGACAACGAGTGCTTCCCCGCGGGGAAGGGTCGAGCGGTCACGTCGGACGATGTGTTTTATTCGATCAAGCGGCTGGCGGATGAGAAGTATGAGCTTGAGAACTGGTGGTTGTTGCAAGACACGATCGCAGGGTTTGATGCGTACAAGGACGAGCAGAACGCTGCGGCGAGCTTTGATTACAACGCACCGGTCGAAGGTTTCAAGAAGATCAACGATCTTGAGTTTGAGATTGTGCTGCAGAAGCCGGTGTATCGGTTTTTGTACATCTTGAGCATGTTCCAGACTTCGATCGTGCCTCAGGAAGCTGTTGAGCACTATGGCGATGACTTCGGTTTCAACCCGGTGGGCACTGGGCCGTTCATTCTTGATACTTGGGTTCCGAAGCAGTCACTGACTGCGAACCGGAATCCTGGGTATCACGAGGTGTTTTATCCGGCGCGTGATGAGTGGTCGCGTGATGATCGTCGGGCGCGTTTGCACCGGGCGGCGGGCAAGCAGGTGCCATTTGTTGATCGGCTTGAGTTCACGATGTTCCCAGAGGATCAGCCGATGTGGCTGCAGTTTTCATTGGGGCAGCTTGGTTACACGCAGGTTCCTGAGGACTACTTCCTGGAAGCGTTTGACAAAGCTTCGTTGGAACTGACTGAGGACTATTTGCGTCGCGGGATTCGCGCTCACTCGAGTCGATTGCTCGACTTTATCTTCCGTGGATTCAACATGGAAGACGAGTTGGTCGGTGGGTACACGGAAGAGAAAAAAGCGCTGCGTCAGGCGATCTCTTTGGCGATCGATCTTGAGGAAATCAATCAGACGTTCTACAACGGTCGGACGATCGTGTATGACGGTCCGATTCCTCCCGGTTTGCGCGGGCATCCAGAAAGCGGTGAGTCTGAGGCGGCGTATCGCGGGCCGAACATTGCTCTGGCGCAGCAGAAGCTGGCAGAGGCTGGATACCCAAATGGCGACGGTCTCCCAGCGATTCGTTTCTACACATCGCAGAGCACGATCAATGTTGAGATGGGCGAAACGGTCAAGCGCCAGCTAGAGCGGATCAACGTCAAGTTTGAGCCGATCTTCTTGGACTTCTCGACTTTGATCGAGGCGATCAATAAGAAGAAGGCTCCGATGTTTGGGTTTGCTTGGGCGAGTGACTATCCGGATGGCGAGAACAACCTGGCGTTGTTCTACGGGCCGAATGAATCGCCGGGTTCGAATCACTACAACTACAAGAACGCTGAATATGACGCGATGTATGAGCAGATTCTGACCATGGGGCCATCTGAAGAGCGTGATGAGATTTACGCGAAGATGCGTGACATGTTGCTCGAGGATGTGCCCTACATCGGATCGCAGGCTCGGCAGCGGTTCTACCTGATCAACCCTTGGCTGCTGAACTGCAAGCCGACTGAGCGGTACTACGGCTGGTTCAAGTTTCTCGACGTTGATGATTCTGCTCGCTAGACCTTCCACGCTTGGCGCAAGGAGCCTGACCGGTGTGGAACTACATCATTCGGCGAACGCTTTATAACATACCTGTTTTCTTGGCCATCATCCTTGTGGTGATGGCTGCTTTGCGCGTGACCGATCCTGTGTCGGCGCACTTGGGCAAGAACGCCAGTGAGGAACAAATCGAGCTGAAGACCAAGGCGATGGGCTTGGATCAGCCGTTTGTGGTTCAGTATGGTGTGTTCTTGCGAGATCTGGCATTGCTTTGGAAGCAAGTGCCGGAGGAAACCGAGCCGGTTGACGATGAAGACTCGGAAGCGGTTGAAGCTGGGGCTGCAGTCGATGCAGGTGATGAGTCTATTGATGACAGCTCTCAAGAAGTTGAAGCTGAAGTCGTTGCAGCTGACAGTCCGTGGAAGCGGCGTGTGACGCGGAGTTGGGACCAAGACATTCCTGTGACCAAGATGATCTTCGACGCGGTGCCGCCATCGATTGCGGTGATGGCGCCGACGCTCTTTGTGACGGCGAGTATTGCGATTGTGATTGGTTTGATTTCGGCGTTTAATCGTGGACGGGCTGCGGACAAGACGCTGATGTTCTTGGCGGTGACCGGGATGAGCGTGTCGGTTTTGGTGTACATCATCATCGGGCAGTATTTCGGAGCGTATTTGCCGAAGCAGCGTGCGGACTCTTGGCCGTTCGCGGTGGCGGTTGATGCGAGCGCGGCAGGCGGTCGGACTTTCTTTTACATGCCGGCGAACTGGGTGCAATATTGCATGCTGCCGGTGATCATTAATGTGATCGTGGCGCTTGGGTACGACACGCGTTTCTACCGAGCGGTGATGGTTGAAGAGACACGGAAGGATTACATCCGGACGGCTCGGGCGAAGGGTGCAAGCACCGTGCGTGTGATGTTTGTGCACATGCTCAAGAATGCGATGATTCCGATCATCACACGGATCATGATTTCGTTGCCGTTTGTGGTAACGGGTTCGATCCTGATCGAGGTGTACTTCAATATTCCCGGCATGGGGCGGACGCTGATTAATGCGATCAACTCGAAAGACTTTCCGGTGATCCAGACCTTCACCGCGCTGTTTGCGTTGTTGTTTATCCTGTCGAATATTCTGACCGACGTGCTTTACGCGCTCGCGGATCCCCGAGTGAGGTTGTCGTGATCGCAAAGCTGAGAGAATCACCGTCGATTCGCAAACTCGTCCGGAATCGGCGGGCGATGGTCGCGCTCGGGATCATTTCGTTGTACTTGTTTGTGTTTGTGTGGATCGTGGCGATGCAGTTCGTGTCGCTGATCGGTAGCAGCACCGGCAAGTTTGATCTTTCGGATCGGCCGGTGCTTGGCGCGTTGCTGCCAGAGAACACGTTGACTCGGGTTGGTCCTCGGAACATGCCCGGGTTTGGTTTGGTTGCTGAACCTGGGAAGCGGACCGAGCAGGCTCGGTTCTACTTCGATTATGTCGGCGAAGCGTTGGATGCGATCGAGAACAAGCTTGAGACAGATGATCGGTCAGACGAAGAAATCTTGAGAGAGAAGGACTTGGCGGAGAAGCGTCTTGCTGATCTGCCGACTGCGGCATTGCGTGAGATTCACCAGCGTGGAGCTGAGGAGTTCAAGATTCAGTCTGAGCTTCGAACTTTGCGATCGAAGTTTGTCCAAGTTGAGTTTGCAGTGACGAATGTTCGCAAGAATGCTGAGTTGTTTTCGAACTCAGCACCTGGCGAGGAACAGGACGTGATGCTCGACGAGATTTCACTCTCGTTGGAGGAAGTCGCGATCTTGCTTGATGAAGCTTCGGATGCGATCCCGGCCGACTCTGCATTGGCTGAGATTGATTTGCTGGAACTTGAAGATCAGGCGGCGGCGTTGTTTGATGAGCCGACGCCAGATCCGTTGTATGACGCTGAGTTGCTGAATCTCATCGATGCGGCAGTGGGGACGCGGCTTGAGGGCATTGACGCGGAAGTCGACGCTCGGCTTGCGAACGTCGAGCCGATCTTGGCCGAGTTGTATCCGATGCCTGGGGGCGTGAAAGGTGCGCTTTACAAGATTCGGCTGATGCTTGGGACGGACCGGCAGGGGCGTTCGATTTTGATTCGTGCGGTGTACTCGGCGAAGGTTGCGATCCAAGTCGGGTTGGTCGTCTCATTGATCGCGGTGGCGTTTGGTAGTGTGCTTGGTGCCGCGGCTGGGTACTTTGGGGGGATCGCTGATCACCTGATTATCTGGTTGTATTCGACGTTTAGTTCGATTCCGTATCTGGTGTTGTTGGTGGTGCTGGCGTTTATGTTCACGGGATCAAGGTTTGAGGGGACGCTCATTCCGTTGTATTCGGCGTTTTGCCTGACGTATTGGATTGGGCCTTGCCGTGTGACGCGTGGGGAGGCGCTCAAGCTTAAAGAGCTGGATTTTGTGCAGGCGGCGAATGCGTTGGGGGCTGGGAAGGCCCGGATTTTGCTCAAGCACATCATTCCGAATACGGCTCACCTGATGTTTATCAACTTGTCATTGCTGTTTATTGGTGCGATCAAGGGTGAGGTTGTGTTGACGTTCTTGGGACTTGGACTCAAAGAGGGTGCAAGCTGGGGGATCATGATCAATCAGTCGAAATCCGAGGTTGTGTCGGGGTTCTTCTGGCAGATTGGGGCTGCGACGTTCTTTATGTTCGTGCTGGTGCTGGCATTCAACGTGCTGACTGATGCGTTGCAGGATGCGTTTGATCCCAAGCATGTCGCCTGATTGAGTGAGTTGAAAGTGGACGTAAAAGCGGGCCGTGTGGCCCGCTTTTTTCGTTGTTGAACTTGGAGTAGGGAGAGTCAGATGGTGGCAGCTGTGAAGCGTTTGCTGACTTCGGTCCAGTTGATGATGCTCATGAATGCTTCGACGTAGTCGGCGCGTCGGTTTTGATAGTTGAGGTAGTAGGCGTGCTCCCAGACGTCGATGCCGAGCAGCGGGATTGCGCCGGCGAAGACATTGTGTTGCTGGTTGTGCATTTGGAGCACCATGAGCCGTCTGGCGGTGGGTTCGTATGCGAGCCAGGCCCAGCCGGAGCCTTCGACTTTCTTGGCGCTGTCGCGGAAGTGCTTTGAGAACTGTGCGAAGGTGCAGAAGTTTTGCGTGATGGCATCTGCGAGTGCGCCGGTGGGTTCTGGGGTTGCTTGGGACGCGGGCGCCATATTTGCCCAGAAGAGGCTGTGGTTGAGGTGGCCTCCCGCGTGGAAGCTGAGCTTGGAGAGCCAATGCTCTAGGCTTGATTCGTCTTCGTCGCCGGCGCGGATGGCGGCGAGGCGTTGCATGGCGGTGTTCAGGCCGCGGACGTAGCCGGCGTGGTGTTTGGTGTGGTGAATGCGCATCGTCTGTTCGTCGATGGCGGGCTCGAGTGCGTTGTAGGCGTAGGGAAGGTCGGGGAGGGTGTACTCACCGAGATCCTTGCTTGATGAAGCGGCGGGGTTTTCTGACGAAGCGTTGAGACCTGCGGCCGATGCGCTGGCTGAAGCGGTCATACCTGCGGTCGCAAGGCCGACGGCCGCGAGGGAGCCGATGGCTTCGCGTCGTGTGAGGTTGCCTGGTGTGTTTGCGGTCATGTTTGGGGGCTCCTTTGTTTCGGGAGGTTTTGCGGGTTAGCTTTGGCGGCCTTCGATTGCGGCGATGAGTGTTCCGGCGGCGAGCAGGACCAGTTCATCCATGTGTTCGTCTGCAGCCAGGATCTCGATGCCCTGGCGGTAGACGAAGGGGTTGAAGTGTTGGCGGAAACGGGCGATCTCGACGCCATCGGCATTGCGGGTCATGCTATAGGTTTGAGGCATGAACACGGCGACGTTGTCGATGTATCGGCGGACGATGGGGCCGATGGAACCGAGTTCGCGGAGAGTCGCGATCTCTGTGCCGTCGGTATTGAACACCGTCCACTCGTCCCTGACGAAGCTGGATTTCAATCCCTTGCGGCGGAACGAACCGAGGGTCTCGCCGGTGGGGAGAACGATGTTATATGTCGCGCCAAAGTCGATGATTTGCTGGGTTCGGAGGGCGTAGAGCTCTTCGTTCATTGACTCGTTCGTGTAGAGACGGATGTCTTCGCGGAGTTTGAAGGCTTTCTGCTTACAGAATGCGACGACTTGTTTGTCGTTGTCGTAAACGTGGAACTTGGCACCAAAGATGGTGAGGATTTTGCGGCGGATGGTGTAGCTTTCGCCCGGGCGAGGTGTGAAGCCCATGTATGGATCTCCTGTGCTTTGGTGGCTGGATGATACCAAAGAAAAAGCGGGGCTTGATGCCCCGCTCACTTCGGATACTTTAAGACGGATACGTTTATGCGTTGGTTTCGCCGACTTCCCAGCGACGGAAGTCTTTGAGCGTCCCGCCGGAGCCAACGAGTTCTTTGATCTGCTTGGACGGATCCATGACGAAGGCTTGTTCGAGGAGCGCGACTTCGGCGAAGAACTTGCGCATGCCGCCTTCGACCATTTTTTCGGCGATCTCTTGCGGCTTGCCGGATTCGACGGCCTGATCGATGCGGAACTTGCGTTCTTTGTCGACGAGGTCGCCGGGGATGTCGTCGGATGTGAGGCCGAGTGGACGAGGGAAGGCGGCGGTGACGTGCATCGCGACCTGGCGGAGAACGTCTTGAGCGACTTCGCCTTCTGCTTTGATGATGACGCCGGTTTTTCCGTCGTGGTGGATGTATTGGCCGTAGACGGTGTTGTCGCCGGAGGCATCGAGCTTTTCGATCCGGGCGATGGAGATGTTTTCACCTGTACTGATGCGAAGGTCATCGATGATGGCGGTCATCTCGTCGGTCGTCTCGGTGGCCCCGGAGGCGGCTGCGAGTTGGGCGAGGTTTTTGGTAGCTTCGATGAACTTGTCGTTCTTTGCGGTGAAGTCGGTTTCAGCGCTGAGTTCGACGATGGTGGCGGCGTTGCCGTCGCCGGACATCGCGATTTCGATGCGGCCTTCGCCGGCCACGCGATCGGTCTTGGTATCCATCTTGCCTTTGAGCTGCTTACGGAGCAGTTCTTCGGCTTTTACGGGATCACCGTCGGCTTCTGTGAGCGCTTTTTTGCAGGCCATCATTGCGAGGCCGGTTTTGTTGCGGAGGCTCATGACGTCTTTGGCGTTGATTGCAGCCATCTGGGCGTGCTCCAGTTTGCGGTATCTTTGGCCGGTATTTTCCTCCGGCCGGTCGTTGGTATGTGAAGCGTCGGTCGGATGATCGAACGACGCGATGCGGTTGTTTCAGAGAGGGTTGGTTAGGACTCAGCTTTAGCTGGTTCGGCGTCGACGGCGGGTGTGTCGTCGCCTGATTGGCCGGCGTCATCGGCGCGGAACTGTGCGCGGCGGCTTCGCTTTGGGCCATCGGAGCCTTCTGCGCCGTCTGAGCCTTTGGTGGACTGGACGCGCATCTGTTTGCCGTCTGCGATGGCTTTGCAGAGTTCACGGATGATGACGTCGATGGATCGCATCGAGTCGTCATTGCCGGGGATGGCGACGTCGGCGACTTCAGGATCGCCATCGGTATCGATCAGGCAGACGGTTGGAATGCCGAGCTTGCGGGCTTCACGGAGACCGTTCATTTCGCGGTTCACGTCAACAACGACCATGACGCCGGGGAGTTTGTCCATGCGGCGGATGCCGTCGAGGTTGCGACGGATCTTTTTCATTTCGCGACGGAGCTGGCTTTCCATCTTCTTGGAGTAGCTCTGGAAGTTGTCCTTTTCCTCGATGGCTTCGAGTTCTTCAAGGCGTTTGAGGCGGCTACGGATGGTGCGGAAGTTGGTCAGCGTGCCACCAAGCCAGCGTTCGGTCACGTAGTGCATCTGGACATCGGTGACGCGCTGTTCGATGACGCCCTTCGCCTGGCGCTTGGTGCCGACGAAGCAGACATCCTTGCCCGATGAAACGGTGCGGGTGATGAGCTTCTTAGCGAGCAAGAGACCTTTGACGGTTTCTTTGATGTCGATGATGTGGATGCCGTTGCGCTTGCCGTAGATGTACTGCTGCATCTTCGGGTTCCAACCGCTCGAGCGTTGCCCGAAGTGGATGCCTGATTCAATAAGATCTTGGACGAGTGGGTTGGCCATTGGTGGCTCTTTCGTTTGTACAGCGACACCCGCGGGAGTTTGCCGGTTGCCCCGCGATAGGGCGCTTCGGTGGCGACACAAGCAACGGGTTTTTAGCCCGAAGTCATGTTGCGATCTGGACTGCACGAAGCCCGAACATTGGGCCGAGTGGCTCGACCTCCGGCCGGGTCGAGCCTGGAAGTATAGATAGTCATTTGTTGCAGGCAAGGGGCCTGGAGGCATCTGTGGGCGCGAACATAACCCGATCATGCTGGTTGATTGGCCGGGCTTATCAGAGGTTAGGGGGGTCTGGCACAAGTTGAGGTCTGTAACGCCCGAAAAGCGAGGGAGCTATTTCGCACCCTCACGGGAGAGGACCGCATGTCTCAGAGTGGATTGATTGTTCGGCGATCTGTACGGCACGAGTTGGTGTTGCCTGCGCACATGCGCATTGCGGCAGAGAACGCTGAGCAAATTCGTTTTGTAAAAGGGGTCGCGGACGATGATGGCTGGATCCCTTGCGATTTGGTCGACTTTGCATCCGGCGGTGCGGGCGTGGTGGGGACAACGTTTGTGCCTCGAGGTGCCCGAATCGAGTTGCGAATCACTGGGCAAGATGCGGAAGCTCCCCATCTGGGCGTGATGAACTGCCGGGTGATGCGTGTCCAGATGACTGACCGTCGACCGGCGTACTTGCTGGGTTTGGCCTACATCGACTTGGACGAGCATTCAGTCGCGTCGATCAACTCGATCATCGATCGACTTGAGGGTCCAGATACTGGATCGGAGGCGTGAGATGCTGAACACGAGTGAGTTCATTCTGAAGTCCTTGATTGAAGAGTCCAAACTAAGCAGCGGTGGCGCGGACGAGATTCGTCGTCATATGGAAGAGCATTCGGTCTCCTTGGAAGATGCTGTCATTCAGACGGGGAAGGTCTCCACGCGAGATCTTGCGGTCACGAAGTCGACGATTTGTGAGTACCCGTTCCTTGATCTGGCGATCGTTGACCCGGATATTCGCAACTCTCGACGGTTGAAGAAGTCGGTTGCTGAACGGCTGGTTGCGTTTCCGCTGTATGTCCTTGGTGAGATTGCAACCGTGGCAATGGAAGATCCGCTCGATCTTCAGGCGATGGACCAGTTGCGTCAGATCTTGCGGCGTCAGATAGATCCTGTTGTATGTGATGCAGAACAACTCCGAATGTTGATCACTCGGGCGTACAGTCTCGATGCTGCGGTTGACGAGGCTGTGGAAGCTGAGCAACTGGATGTGGATAACAGCCAAGAGCCAGTTGTTGCCGCGGTGAATCAGATTTTGTTTTCCGCGGCACACCAAGGCGCGTCGGATGTGCATGTGAATCCTGATGACTCGAAGCTTCATCTTCGTTTTCGGGTTGACGGTGTCTTGCAGTCGCAGCAAGGACCTGCGATCACGATGCACGAAGGGTTAGTGCAGCGGCTGAAGGTCATGGCTCAGCTGGATGTCACCCAAACTCGCCGTCCTCAGGATGGTAAGTTTCGTTTCCGCCACAAAGGTCAGCCGATTGATGTTCGCCTCTCCCTGATTCCAACAATTCATGGCGAGAACGCTGTGCTGCGCCTGCTTCGGCCGGCGGCGGCGATTGGTTCGATCGGTGAGTTAGGCATGCCCGCAGGTGTTGCTTCTGACTTTGAAGAAGCGATTGGTAAGCCGCATGGGATGGTGTTGGTAACCGGCCCTACTGGATCAGGAAAGACGACGACTCTTTACACCGCATTGAATACAATCAACACGCCTGATCGAAACATCATGACGATCGAAGATCCGGTTGAGATTCGTTTGCCGTTGATCCGACAAATTCAGGCGAACAACGCGATTGGATTGACCTTTGCGAGTGCGCTGCGATCTATTCTGCGGCAGGACCCGGATGTCGTGTTGCTTGGTGAGATTCGTGATGAAGAAACCGCGAAGATTGCCGCTCAAGCGGCTTTGACTGGGCACTTGGTTTTCTCAACGTTGCACACAAATGATGCAGTTGGATCTATCGCACGTCTTCGCGAGTTTGGTGTGCCAGCCTTTGCGATCACCAATGCTTTGCTTGGTACGGTCGGTCAACGATTGGTAAGGTGCGTGTGTTCAAGTTGCACAGAGACTGACAATTCTGCGGCTGAGACGTTAAAGGCGCTGGGTATTCAGGTTGATGGTGCCAGCTTTGCGGCAGGCCGTGGTTGCCCGAAATGCATGAATACAGGTTATAAAGGTCGTGTGGGTGTCTACGAGATGCTTCGTGCAACATCGAACATTCGGATCATGATCGAGAACGATGCGACGGTGACTGAGATTCTTAACCAGGCACGGCAAGATGGAATGCGGACGATGCTCGAGGACGGTATCGAAAAGGCGATGCTTGGACTCACAAGTGTTGAGGAGCTCAACAAGTTGCATGCGACGGTTGAGGTGTCATCGGAAGTCGAATCGGATCTGAAGATGTCGGCATGAGGAGTTTGTGATGGCTGTCACTGCGTATCGATACATCGGGCTTGACGAGAATGGTTCTCGAGTTTCAGGTGTTGTGCAGGCTGTTAGTGAATCTGCTGCCTACCAGGCTGTCGTCGAAAAGCAGTTGACTCCTGTACAAGTGAAATCGACTCGAAAAGGAACCAGTGTTACATCACGATCTTTGAAGATTTCATCGCAAGATATTGCCACGCTTACGCGTGAGATGAGTGTTCTTGTGGAGGCAAGCATTCCGATCTCGCGGGGACTGCGTTCGATTGCTGAGCACGAAAAGCGCCCGATGATGCGTGATATGGTGACCGACATTGCGAACCAGATTGAGGCTGGCGAGAAGCTCACGGCTGCGTTTGGGAAGCATCGTGATGTCTTCGGCGATGTCTACATCGAGACGATTCGCGCTGCTGAAAGATCGGGCACACTTTCGGCAGTTACGGCTCACTTGGCCGACATGCTTGAGCGGAACATTGAAACCAATACGCAACTCAAGCGTGCGATGACCTATCCAGCGATCGTCGTGTGCTTTGTTGCACTGGCGCTTTCAGTCATTGTCGTCTTTGTGGTGCCGAGGTTCGCGGTGATCTTTGAATCCAACGGAGTTGAACTTCCACTGGCAACTCAAGTGATTACGTTCATGGGCGAAAGCGTAAAGCAATATTGGTGGGCAATTGGGACCGTTATTGTGGTTGGGGGTTACGGATTCGTTTCAGCATGGAAGAATCCTCGAGGCCGGTATCATATTGAGCGGATTGGATTGTGTGTTCCCTATGTTGGTGACATGTTGGCTGCGATAACAGCGGCACGTTTTTCACGTGTGCTGTCGATTGGTTTAGATTCTGGAATCGAAGTGATTGAATCGATGGAAGTGGCTGGTCGTTCGACTGGGCGTCCGGTGTTTGCGCGGGAATGCCAAGAGCTTTGCGATCGAATGAAGGCGGGAGAGTCGATGGAGACTGTGCTGGCAGATTCCCGCCGACTCCCAAGCTTTGCCAGGCGGTTGTTGAGTGCAGGGAAGGATTCCCATGAGCTGTCTTCTGCTGGGAGAATCATCGCCAGGCACTATGACAGGATATCAGACCATTTGGCCAAGAATATCAACACCATCATCGAGCCGTTGATAACGATTGCGATCGCGGCAGTGGTTCTTGTGGTCGCACTTTCCGTGTTCTTGCCAATGTGGAAGATGGTCTCGATCAATAGTTGAGGAGAAGACATGAGACGTGCGTTTAGTTTGGTTGAACTCATGATCGTTGTTGTTATTCTTGGCATCTTGGCGGCTGTTGCGTTGCCTCAGTTTGCCGGCGCCACGGATGAAGCGAGAACAACTGCGACGAAGTCGGCGTTGTCGGGAGTTCGTTCGGCGATCGCGACCTACCGCACGGCGGCGGTTGTTGCAGGAGATGATCCTTTCCCGACGCTTGCGGAACTCACTGACGGAACGGTCGTGAGCTTTGATGTCCCAGCGAATCCATACACAAGTGTCGCGGGCATCCAGGCGGTGAATCAGAGTCAGGCAAACGCTCGTCAGGTGACGAATGGAACTACGGCGGGGTGGAACTATTACTTTGACAACAGTTCGACGCCGCCGGTGGCGATTTTCTATGCGAACTGCTCGGACGCGACGACTGATACCGATTCAGCGGGTGCCGCAGTAGCTGCGAACAACCTTTGATTGGAGCCAAGATTGTTCATGGATCGTCGGGGACATATTGCTCGTGGCTTTACGATTCTAGAGATGATCGCGGTCATCACTATCGTGGGCTTGGTGGCTGTGTCTGTTGTTCCAGCGACGGCGAGAATCAATGATGCTCGCAAGCTTGCGGGCGTGTATGAGATCGCTCGTACGATGGAATATGCACGGGCACGCGCGGCCGCTCGTGGGATGCCTTCTGGTGTCCGATTTGATTCAGAACTAGATTCAGTCCAAGTGATGGATATCGACGACAGCGGAGATCCAATCAATGGAACAGATGGGCTTGGGCTTGATGTCAGTCCGATCGAAGTGAACGAGCAGTTTGGGACAGATATTCAACGAGTGACTATGACAACTGGCGTGCTCTCGGCAGGTAGTTTGGATCGTAATACGGTTTGGTTCAGGAATTCATCTGAACCGCATATGAGATCAGAGACCGGAGAGTTTAGTGCGGTGTTGTCCGCTGATATGACGGTTAGCTTTGGCGTGTCTGCGGTGATTACATTGCGGTCGCCATCCGGGCTCGTGGAGGTTTCGCGATGAAATCGCGTGCGTTTACACTGATTGAGATGGTTGTTTGCGTCGTGGTGCTCGGTATCGCGGTGCCACCGACACTCGAGCTGGTAGCTGACGCCGCCGCGGGTCGCGCGGATTCAGTGAATACGACAAGAGCGGTTTTATTTGCGGAGTTGGTTCTTGAAACGTGTATCGCTGATGTTGCGAGCAACTCAGATGGGCTCGGTTTCGCTGGGCTTGGGGACTCATCTGCTTACGAGACTGGGTTGAGATCACGATTGGCGGATGTACAGGCTGCATACACAGATGTTGGTATGAGCTTTGATCTTTCTGTGGGCTCTCTCGTCAGTTCGGCCGGTAGCGTTAGCGAGAATGAAATTGAGAACGTGTTTCGAGTGATCACCGTAACGGTTGAGTTTCAGTCAGCACGGGGATCCGCTCAGCGTCTACCGGTTTCTATGGTGATCGGGGAGTTATGATGCGTTTCCATCGGAGAACATCTGGCTTTACGCTGATCGAGCTTGTGCTTTCAATGATCGTGTTTTCGATTATTGCTGGCGTGATTACGCCGGTGATCATGAGTGCAACGGAATCCTATGCGGCGGCCCGGACGCTTCGTGGTCAGACGGAAGGCGCTGCGTTTGCGGTTGAGAGAGTCGTGCGTGTTTTGAGGGAGGCTCCTGGTGGCGATACGACTCGGCTTGGCGTGGTTACAGCGACTTCGCAAGAGCTCGAGTTCACTGATGGCAGTGGAGTCCGACTTGTTGGGAGCGACTTGGAAGTGTTGGTCGCGGGCGAAGGTACGCCAGTTGCTCGTGACGTTGAGTCATTTGAGCTCTCATACATCGAATCAGATGGTGCGGGTGTGCCTGAGTTGAATGCTGATGCACATAGGATTCATGTTGAGATTACTGTGAGCGGTTTTAGTTTGTCCACGATCGTATTTCCTCGGGTGAATGCGGGAGGCGGGTAATGGGTCGTATCGTCAAACGGACGGGTGCCCGTCGTGGGTTTGCCGCGGTTGTGATCATTGTTGTGTTGTCTGTGTTGAGCTTGGCAGTGGCGGGGAGCATTGTTCCCGTTCGGCAAGAAGCGGATCTCGCGTCGCTGCGTGTTCAAACCACTCGCGCGTTCTTTGCAGCCGATTCTGGCGCGTTCGTTCTTATTGGGACGTTAAACGCAGGGCTGGATGTTCCCGCGGATGGAAGTGAGCTGGCGATCGGTGCACAGAATGTGATATTTGACACAATCCCTGAGGATGCTGGTGATGCGACGATTACCGGATACAGCGGGCAGGCACGCCGCAGAATCCGAATAGGGCTTGAGTAGCCACCCAGTTCGGGCGAAAGTCGACGGTGATATCGGCCGATGCGAGATTGTCCCAAGGGAGATCTCATGATTTTCGGTAACCAAAGACTTGTCGTATCGCTGTTGCCTGGTCGACTTTGTGCGGCGTGGTGGCGTTCGGGCCAGGTGATCCGCGAGGAGGTTGTCTTCCTTGACGGGATAGATTGGGAGAACGCTTGGAGAGAGGGCTTGATGCCTTTCGACTCAGCGTTGCGGCAGCTCCTTTCGCGCTTCAAGAACGGGCGTCGCGTTCCGGTCTCGGTTTTGTACTCGAGTTCAGCGGCCAATGTGAACTGCTATCAGATCAAAGGAGAGAAGCGTGATGCACGTGCCGCAGTGTTGGCGAAACTGAACGACGGCGATACATCGGGAGTTATGCACTCCGTTGAGGTCATTTCGGCTACGGGTCGGTCAGAAAAGGAATGGTCAGTTCTCGCGATTTCTGAGCGTGAAGAGATCATGAACAAGGTTTATGCATGGGTTGCGCGATGCGGTGGGCAGTTGAGTTCTGTCCTCCCGCTCCAGGGCGCGGTCGCGTTGGCGGCAGCTGAAAGCGCGTTGAGTTCGGATGAATCGCGTGCCTACTGCATGGTTGGCCAGGAGTGGTCGGCTGTTGCGTGTGGAAACAAGGATGGATTGCAACTCGTGAGAGTCTTTGAGCTCGGATATCGAGCTATGGCATCCGTCTATCAACGGGTTGAAGATGGATCCACGCACGCTTCGATCGAAAAGCGGCTGTTGGAGCTTGGGCTGCCTTACCACAACACTGAAATTGACCCAGAGTTACGAACGACATTGTTAGCCCAGCTCTCGCCGATTGTTCAGAGATTCTGTGTGGAAGTGAAGCAGACGCTTCGCTTTGGGATCAGTGCCGAGTTGATGCCAAGTGAGTTGTATTTGGCCGGGCGAGGCGCACTGATTCCCGAGTTCGCACGGGCGGTCGCTGAAGGTGTGGATTTACACGCAAAGGTATCACCACGGATGGAGTTGGAACCGAACTCCGGGGTGTTTGCTTCCGGTACAACCCATCGGTGGTTCGCGGACCATCATGGGTGTGGTTCGGTTCTGCGTCCGACTCCGATGCTTGTTCAGAAGAGTGCTGGTCGATTGAGAGTCGCTACGGTTTGTGGTTTCGTCCTGGGTGCTCTGGCGGTCGCTGGAGAGTATGGATACATCAAAGCCAAACAAGCCGAACTCAAGCCAGAGTTTGAAGCAATTTCGGGACAGGTTGCGCAGATCGTTCGTGAACGTGACACGCTCAATGTGGCCCAAGAGCTTGCTCATACTGCGGGTGTGTGCTCTCTTGTGGTTGACGATGCAAGGGCGAAGTACCTGCCGGTCGGCGTGGTGATGGAGATGCTTTCTGAGAACACGCGAGACAGCGCCAGGTTAGAAAACATCGAACTTCGGATGAATCAAAGCACAATCGAGATGAGACTCAAAGCGTTGGTCGTGGGGGAGACGGACGAGTCGGCTGGAGCCGCTTACCGGGAGTTCGTGAACTCGTTTGAGAGCAATGATTTTGTGAATGGCATCGAGATGGGTGCTGTTGATCTTGAGTCGCCATTTCAAGGTAAGTTCACTCGAAGATTTACGATGGTCATTCGGCTCGATGAGCAAGTGCCGGGATACAAGACATTGGCAGAGTATGTTCGCGTTGGGGAGGACGACCTGTGAATGAATCAATAGTGAAACAGTTGGGGTTCCGTTTATTCCTCGCTGCTGCAGCGGTTGGGGGATTGTGGATTGGCCTGGTTAAACCTGCTCAAGCAGATCTTGCCAGCGACCAGAGGCGTCTCGCACTTCAGCAGCAAGAGATCATGGCGTTCGAGTCTGACGATTCAGGCGCATCCATGTTGGCCGAGACGATTGAACGAATTCGCTCGGAATCAGAGTTGCTCGAATCAGGTTTGACCCGGCAGTCTGGAGCGAGTGCCGGCATGGCACAGATCGAGAACGCCGCATCCAAGTTTGACATTCGGGTGCGTCGGTCAGATCCCGGGGGTTCAGTGGAGTTGAAAGCTCCTGATTCCGTGGCAGAAGCGCCATTGATCTATGCGGATAGCTACACGATTGATTTTAGTGGGACGTTTCGCGATGTGACCTTCTTCTTGCATGAACTGCAGACTGAATACGGGCTTGTTGACATTCCGTTTTTCAGACTGAATCCAGTGGGTTCTAATCGAGTGGTTTCATCCATGGAAGTTGTTCAGTACCGCCTTGGAAAAGGCGAATCTATTGTGGGTTCCGTAAGCGACGAGAAGGATCAAGATGAGAATTGAGCAGTTAGGAAAAGTATCCGCATTCGTTGCTCTTTTCGTTCCCCTGGGTGCTGTTGGTGCGATTCGATTGCTCGGCGCAGGAGCACAGGTTTCTGTTGCAGCAATCGCAGAGCCGGTTCCCGAGTTACCTGTTTTTGAGCCGTTGCTACCTGGCGTAGAGTTTGAAGCGGAATCGGTTTCGGATCCGTTCTGGCGTGAAAGAGCGGTCGCGACCAATGAGCTCCCTGACGAGTTCATTGAGGATGGTGAGCAGCAAGTTGAGCGAGTTGAAGCACCGGATTTTGCGTTGACAGCGGTCATGCCGAGTGCGACCCGGCCGCTGGCAGTTATCGATGGCAAGCCCCGGAAGATTGGGGATGTGATCGCTCCGGGTTGGGAGTTGGTCGGAATTGATGGGAATGCTCGTTGCGTCACTGTCCGAGCTCGGGACGGACGGACCTTCCTTGTGAGGATGACTCGAAATATCCCTTAAACGTCTGGCTTGCCGGTCTGGAACCAGGTGCTTATGATCCTGCGAAGGGCGCATAGCTCAGTTGGCTAGAGCGCTGCCGTCACATGGCAGAGGTCACAGGTTCGAGTCCTGTTGCGCCTACTAGACCCCTCTAGCGAGGAACGGAAACAAGCGGCAGGGACCGGCGTAACAGGCGGTCCCTGTTGTGTTTGTAGTGAGTCGGTCGCTTTCTTGCCGCTCTCCGCCGCTGCCTGCTGCGCCGCATTTTGCGCCGCAAGTGCGCCGGATTCTGCGCCGCTTTGGGTTGGGGTCGCTGCCGCCCGCTCGAAGTCCGAGTCTCTGACCATGTGATAGTGAGCCGTCGCGACCGCTTGCGTGTGTCCGAGCCAGGCCGTGCACACCGCCGCCGGATACTGGGCCGCGAGTTCTGTCGCCCGGCTTGCCCGCATTGCGTTGAACAGGCGCGGCCAAGGGGTCAATCCCGCTCGGGCGATGATCCGTTGAAGGTTCGTGCGGAGGTTGGCGCTGCGAGCGTCGCGGTGTCCGTGGACCACGAACCGGGCACCCTCGGGGGCGAGGTCGAAAGCATCCATCAGAACCGATCGCAACTCTGGGAACAACGGGATGTGCCGCTCACCCTTCCCGCTGCCCTCGGTCTTTGGCGACTCGACCCGCACGCGGGCGCGATCCCAATCAACATCCGCCCAACTCACTCGGAGCACTTCGGAGGGGCACCGCAAGCCACCGAAGCGGGCGAGCGCGATGATGCATCGCCAGTCGGCATTTGGAGCTGCCTCAATGAGCCTGTGAGCGTCCTCGGGCGGCAGGTAGTAGAGCCTCGCCCGATTCGTCTGCGACCCCGTGCGCACGCCCTCAAACGGATTCGCGTCGATCCATCCCCATCGAACCGCTGAGCGGAACAGCATCCGGGCGATCTGGATTTCTTTGCTGA
>JBGCEB010000007.1:0-30652 GCA_045106075.1 Phycisphaerales bacterium | reverse complement strand
TGATGCGGGGTTCCCTGGTGCGCTTGAACGGATGGGCTGTGCGGTTGAACGCGATGCCGATGGCGTGGCGGCTGTCGCGCCATCGCATTTGCGCGGCGCGGAGATCGATCTCAAAGACATGCCAGATGCTGGTCCGGCGCTGGCGGTGGTGGCGGCGTTCGCCGACGCCCCCACCGTGATCCGCGGTGTGCGGACGTTGCGGGTGAAAGAGACGGATCGGATCGCGGCGGCGCGGATAGAGCTCGCGAAGATCGGATGCACCGTCGAAGAAGACTTTGGTGGTGATCCGGATGTGATGCGGGTTGTGCCGGGTGCCGATCCGGGCGGGGCGGTGTCGTTTGCGACGTATGACGATCACCGGATGGCGATGTCGCTCGCGTTGGTGTCGCTGCGACGGGGCGGGGTGACGGTTGAAGACCCGAAGTGCGTGGGCAAGACGTATCCGACGTTTTGGCTGGAATGGACGAGGCTGATCCGTCTTTAGACCGACTGGGACTGCGGGGCATGGTGGCCGAGCAGTTTGGCGACGCGATGCTCCCAGAGGCATTCGCGTTCTGCTTGCTTTCGTGCGTTCTTCGCGAGTTTTAAAGCTCGTTCTGGATTGCTGAGCATGTGTTCGCACGCGGCTCTGGCGGTCGTTGGATTTGACGCGTTATAGAGAGCGCATGCGTTGGGGAAGTCTCGCCGAACCAGGTGGCGGTTGTCGGAGATCGGTGCGCAGCCGGCAGCCATCGCGAGCATGAGGCGCTCGGAATAACTGTGCGCGAACTGAGTCGGGCCCCAGGCGATGGCGACACGTGCGCTTGCGAATGTCCGATGTATGTCTGCGTATGCTGCGTTGCCGGCGTGGCGGATCGTCCCGTTGCAATGAGGCTTCCATGCATCCGAGCCGTACACAACGGCGTTGAGCCCCTGCAATGCATTGACGACGCCCGTGCGACGAACGCGATTGACGATCATGTTGGTGACACGCCACTGCTGTTGATCCATTTGCCATGTACGCGGTGTTGGATGGACGAGGTCAATCGCTTGCACATAGCCGAGGCTGGGGTCTCGGAGCATGATGGCGGCGGTTTCACGAACAATTGCATGCGCCGCTTGAGGTAGCTTTGAGAGCTCGGTATTGATCTCGGTTTCGGTGTTGATCGAGCCGGCGAGAACGATGTCGTGCGGCCTGCCTTGCCATTGTTGATCGGTCAGGTCGTTCGAATCGCAAAGTGCGTGACGGGGGATCGCGTGGGGGATCCAATGGTGCTGTAGAGAGGGGAAGCGGCGACCCAGAAGTTGTGCATCGTCGGCACATGGTAGATAGAGGCTGAGGTTTTCGAGTCCGTTTCGGTCGTTCCATTGATCGAGCACATCGGCGGGCAGCGCGAACGGATGGTCAACAAATATTTGGATCGCGCGGAGGTCGCTGTTTCGTTCGAGTAGCGCTGGCGGGAACGTTGCCAGGGTTGGTGGCGCGTTGAAGAAGAGAAACGTGCCGTGGGCAGGTGGGCTGGATGGATCTGGCTCTTGAACGTCGTGGCCGAGGGCGCGGAGGGTGTCGGCGAGTTGCTCGGCCATCGCACCGAGGAGGCTGTATGCGGACTGGTAGCGGGTTTGGAGGTAGACAGCCTGATTCATCTTGCATCTGCATCGGCCAAATTACGTCGAGGACCGCAGCGATTGGTTGGTATTGCCTTATGGGCAGCCCACGTTGAATAGGTTGATGAAGGCGGCGATATCGAAGAAGTTGAATGCGCCGAAGGGGGCAGAAATGTCGGCTGCTGGGGCTTGGGCGTTGTAGTCTGCGATGTAGTTGGTAATGTCGAAGAAGTTGACCGAGCAGTCATCGTTCCAGTCCGCGAGGCAGGGGCTTGGTACTGTACCGAAAACATACATCGAGCCTGCGTTTGCGGCTACGTTGTCATCGAGTAATGCACCAACGATGGCCGTGCTTCCGCTGATCGCAACGGAAACACCGAAGGAATCTCCGAGTTCGGTATCACATGCGGCGAGTTTGATGGCTTTGGACATGCGATTCTCCGTGCGTTGGTCGTCATCCCCGCGGCGTGGGAGGGTTCACGGCAACGCCGGGGGAGGACGCGTGATGTGTTTTGATACGAATGATGCGTTGCACCGGTTCGGTTCGCCTAGGGGTTCAGTTACTGAGGCCCACCGCGGTTAGGCGAAAGCGTAACGAGGAACTTTTTCTAGCAGTGCTCGATCAGTTGTTGAGCTAAGGGCGAGACTAAAGCGTTGCCATCGTTGAAGACGTAGCGTCGAAGAAACAATCATCCAGACTGAATCGAAATCCACCGGCATGTTCGCAAGTGTCGATCTATCGTCATCGCTTCACTCAAAGCCAAGACTTTGCCAACACAGTTTTTCGTGTAAATCGGCATGTTTTTTATAGTCAACCTGACAGAAATCGTTTATCGAGTTCTGTTCATCCTGTAGTATTTATTTATGAACAAAGCCGCTTTCCTGACAATTTTTGCGGCCGGAATAGCCGGCCAATGCCTCGCCTCCTCAGACTACCATGTGATCGTGATAGGCGACCTCAAAGGAGGGGCTGTGTTTGCGAGACCCTACGCAATCAACAACAACGGTGCCGTTGTTGGTGCGTCGATCATTTCTGATTCGGGTCGATCCCATGCCTTTTATTGGGATTCGTCGAACGGCTTGATTAACTTGGCATCACGGAATGGGCTGAACGCCTATTCGAGCTCTGCTTTTTGACATAAACGAAGCAGGGACCATTGTTGGATTTGCAACGCGACGAATCAACGGATTTTTAACGCAGCAGGCGTCTGTTTGGAACTGCGAGTTTGATCACGAGTTCGCTCACAGTTTTACGAATATCTCAGACCGAAGTACCTCTCGGTATCACGCGGTGAACAACAATAATGTTGCAGTTGGATCTGCGACCGGCGGGAACGGCCCTATTCGCGGTGCCATTTCAACGGATTTGGGAAACGGGATCAGCGGGGTCTTAGATCCCTCTGCGGACGCGGTCGCGTGCGACCTAACCGATGCTGGACTGGTCGTCGGTCGAGTAGGACCATTCTCAGAAGATTCTCTGACAAACCCCATAGCGATTGGCGGTAGCTCGACGCCGACGGCATGGCAGATCGGTTTCTCGCAAGCCGTCGAGATCTGCTCAACAAGGTTCTGTTCTGAAGGAACTGCCGAATCGGTTTCAGCCCGCGGAACAATCTTTGGAACCTATTGGAGCAGCTCGTTCTTTGGAACACGCGGGTTTCAACTGGGACTGGATGGATCTTCCGATTCCATGTTTTCTCTTATCGATTTTACTCGAGTTATGGATTCAAACTCCTCTGACGATCTTGTCGCGATCGTTTTAGATGCAGACATCAACCACGGCGGGGGTATCGCTGTGGTAGATGGTGAGTTTCGTCGGCTCGTAGATCACTTGTACCATGATGATGGCACCTGGCAAAGTATCTATCCACATGCGATCAACGATTTAGGTTGGATTGCTGCAAGTGGGCGATTGGCGGGCGGCTTCGATGAGCTAGCGATTGTTCTACGCCCTGTGGGGCAGTGTCCTGCCGAGTTGACCTTCGACGGCAAACAGAATTTTTTCGACATCGCAGCTTTTCTGAACCTGTACGCAGCACGAGATCCTCTTTCAGATCTTGCCGAACCCAAAGGAGTCTTTGACTTCGCTGACTTTGCTGAGTTTCTCATTGCTTTCGAAGCAGGATGCCCAGGCTGAGCCTACTCCCCCTTACGGAACACCGCCACCACGTCTTCGACCGGGACGACGAAGAGGCGGTTGTCGCCTTCGAAGTCGACCGGGATGGCGTGCTTGGGGTTGAACAGGACTCGGTCGTATTGGTCGATGGGGTAGTCGCCCTCGGAGATGACTTTGGCGCCGACGGCGACGACGCGGCCGGTGAGGGTTGGGATCTCGATCTTGTCTGGCAGGTGGAGGCCGGACTTGGTTTGCTTCTTGTCCTCGTCTTTGCGGATGAGGACGCGGAGGCCGATTGGTTCGACGGTTTCGAGTTCGTTCTTGGTGCGGCTGGTAGGCATGTCTGATGATAGGGAATCGTCGGCACGTGCGGAAACTGGTGCTCGATACAAAAGAAAACGTGCTCCTCACTTTCACGAGGAGCACGGCACGGAGGAGGCTTGATGATGGCCCTGCGTGGGGGCCTGGAGCGAGCGTCGCTTGCGTGGATTGATCAGTTGTCGGTGATGACCGTCGCGAAGGCGCCGCCGTGCTGGGCCTGGTAGGCCTCTTCGAGCTTGGACACGAAGACGTCGTGCGGGGGCAGGCCCATCAGTTCGCGGCGTGCATCGAGGTTGGCAGGGTCTTCGATCGGGGTCGCGGGAGCGCAACGGGCAAAGCCATCGGAAGATTGGGCGAAGGTCATCTGGGTGCCGAAGACTTGTGGCTGGCCTGCGAACATGCGGATGCGATCGGTGAGGAGCGCCACGTATGCGGACGGCAGGGTGCCGCGTTCGACCTCGTCGACCATGAGGGCGAGGCATTGACTTTGGAACTCTGGATCGTGACCGGCGTGTTGGACAACAACGAATGCGCCTTGGGCTGCATCAGCGCCGACGAGTTCACGGGTGGGCCAGCCGATGGTCTCGACGATCTCAGCGAGACGGGCTGCGTGGGATCGGTCGATTTCTTCGACCCGGGCGAGTTCGCCGGGGGTCGGTGTGTGGAACTCGGTGGATTCGCGGACGAGCTTTTCGTCGAGGGCTTGCATGTCGCGGAGTTCATCGGCGATTTCTTCGTTGGTCAGATCGGCAACGTTGGATTGGTAGCGTGGCACGCCGCGGTCGTCGTAGAGGGTGCCGATGACGACGTCTTCGAAGAACTCGGGCGCGGATTCGCGGGCAGAGACTTCTCGGTCATTGTTGGCTTGAGCGAAGGTGCTCGGGCCGCTGGCACACCCGGTGAGGGTGCCGGCGAGAAGGACGAGCAAAGCGGTTCCGGCGTGTGTGCGAGCGGTCATACGAGAGGTATCGAGTCCGAAGGTCGGTGACCACAACGAAATAGCAGGGTTGTTGTCGCCATGTCGCCGGGCTGCTGCGGTCTGTGCGGATCGGGAAATCCATCCGGACTCGCAGGAGCGGAATTTGCGATGCGTTTCACGCTCTCGGACGTTCCCCGTGTCGCTGGATGTCACAGACTGAACGCGAAGTCGTGGGTTGGGGGTGTTCACCCTGGCGGATCTTCCAAGCTCGTTCATGTTCATGGTGTGCGGAGAAACCTGCGCTGCCGGGGCTCGATGCCCCCACTGCCATCAGAGAGATATGAAAGAGAGATGACATGCCAGCATTGAACGGTTCCAAGAACACGATGAAGTTGAGTGGCTTGCTCATTGCGCTTTGTTCAGGCGTTGTCATGGGTGATGAGTTGTACTCGAACAACTTTGAGAGCGGTGTCGTCGGCAACGAGTGGTCCGATACCACCGTTGGCACAACGTCCGGTCCATTCGGGATGTTCCTTGGCCGATTCGGAGCTGGGACAGTTCGGCTGACGCTTGGCGAAGTCGATGGAGGCAACGGCGGGGATGGACCCGGCGGCGTGACCAACAACGGCGGTGTCCGGCCACAGCCCGGAAGTCGCGGCGGTGGTGATCGTGGCGGCGCGGGCGGCGGGCTCAAAGCGTTCGGCGGTCCGGTGCTTGACCTCGCAGGTGGCGGTAGTGGTGGCGGCGGCGGTGGCGACGGTGGGTTCTCTTCCGGCGGTTACAACATCACATTTGATCTTTACTTGTTCGACTCTTGGGACGGGCGCGACCCGGTGCACGGGATCGATCGCTTTCAGGTCACCACGAACGGTGTCGTCCGACTCGATCAAGCGCTCGAAACGTTTGAACCCAATGAAAACTGGATCAATGGATGGCAAGTAGCCGGAAGCGAGGCATATGACGATCAGTATCGCGACCTCATTTTCAGTGAGGTCAGCTTGAACTTTTCGGTGGTTAGCGATGGCGACCTGATCGTGATCGATTTCACAAGTTTGCAGAATCAGGTCATCGAAGATGAGAGTTGGGGAATCGACAACATCCGAGTGTCGCGATTGGACGGGCGGTCGGCTGCGGTCCCTGCGGGATCTACCGCGCTCGCGTTGCTTGGTGGTCTTCTTTGCGGAGCTCGTCGGCGTCGATGAAGCATGAATGAAAAACACGGCGCCCTGGTTGAACAGGACGCCGTGTAGATGGAGCGCTCGGTGTGTTCCGAGCGATGCAGGGTGAACTCCGGTTATGCAGCGCGACGGCGGGTGCCGACGGCTGCGGGCAAACGCTGGCCGACGGTGCGCTGATCGGGCGTTGCGCGAGTCTCGGCGTCTTCGAGCAAGATCTCAACGAGTTCGAGCGGATGGTCTGACCAGACGTCGGCGCCGATTTCTTCGGCGAGGCCCGGTGCCCGGTTGAATACACCGCCGCCGACGGCGATCTGGGTATCGGGCGATGCGCCGATGTCGTGGATGGTGTCGATGAGCTGGCGGATCTCTGGGAGATCGCTTGGCTCTGAGCAGAACATCAGCAGGATGTCTGGCTTGGCGGTTTGGACGGTTTCTTGGATTTCATCGGCGGGGATAGATCCGCCGGCGAACCGGACACGGAAGCCTGCTGCTTCGAGGAGATCGACGGCCATTTGGGCGCCGAGTTCTGATCCCTCGGACGGGCCGCAGCACGCGAAGACGCTGCGTCCGGTGCGGGCTGAGCCGGACCAAGAGAGAAGGTCGCGGCTGCATTGATCAACGAGGGTCCGCAGCATGCGGGTGGCGAGGTTGTACGCCAGTGTTGTCATGCGATCGTCGCGATGGAGCTTTTCTACGAGCTCGTATGCGGGCCAGCAGAGGTCGGTCATGACCAGCTCGGGGGACGCCCCGTTCTTGTGCTGCTCATCGATGATGCGGCGGGCTGCATCGCGGTCGCCTTCGACCAGGGCTTCAATCAAACGTTCGGTCACAATTTCAGAGGACATATCGAGCAACTCCGGGAGGACAGAGGAGGATCGTCTTGTGTCTCCCGCTCGAAGAACTCGATGCGGGGCGGTTCGAGCACAACGCTCGATGCGGGACTGCTATCGAACGCCAGGTCAAGTTTGGAAGAGTGAATAAATGCCACTTCGGCGCCTGTGCGCAGAAATCGTACCAAAGCAGCCCAAAGGCACCTGGTCCCACATTTTATTGGACGTACCCGAGGTCCGAATCGCGGGGGCTTGAAAAACGGGGACGCAGAAGCGAGTTATCAGCTAGGGAGAACACCCAGTGCGTTCACGGATTGCCATCAGTCGACCCGGTCGTTTCGGGTGAATGCGGTCGTTCTTGAACGGCGTCGAGCTCTTCCTTGATGCGTTGGGCAACGAGTTGGGCGGCGGCGTTGTTGCCGAATGCTCCGGTATCAAGCTCGACGGCGATGAGTGCGGGCGTCAGCGGAATGATCTCTAAACGGAGAAGATGGCTTCGGTCGGTTCGAAGCGTCCACTGGCGGACCTGAATCTCGTCGCCGGAAGGGTGATCCGTTTCTTCACGAGTTGTTAAAGCGAGGCGTTCGATCATCGAACGGATGGCTTGCGTCATCTCCTCGAGCGTGCCTTCGTCTACGTAGTACAGGCGTCCTGATCGCCAGAAGGAGTAGCCTTTTTCTCCTGCGGCAGCGCCGGCGCTCAGTACTGACACGGCCGGTATCGCGGCTGCGCAACCGGGGAGTGCGACGGTTGGTAGCAGCGCGAGAACGAAGACGAATAGACGCATCATCATTTGTGATTGACTGAACAGCATGTGTTCATTGACATAATCGCGGCGCTAATCGTCTGTTCATCGGTACGTTTGATCGAAGCGTTTGAACCCAACGGAGCGAGGATGTTTTGTTGGTAGGCCTGTTCATCGAGTCGGTACGAAGGATTGCTGTCCGCGTCGCTGTAGGTCGTTGCGACGATTTCATCGATGCGTCGGATGCGCGTCTCGGGGTATGGGTGGGTCGCGAGCCATTCGGGTTGGCGTTCACTGTTCGCTCCTGCTTGCATCAGGACTTCCATGACGCGACGCTGGGCCCTTGGGTCGTATCCGGCTTTGGACATGTATCGCATGCCGAGCATGTCGGCTTCGGATTCTTCGTCGCGACCGAACTTGAGCATGGTGAGGTTGCCGCCGACGGCTACGACCGGGAGGCTGATTTGTCCGTACTTTCGGTAGCTGGAATCGGAGTCGGATGCGGCGACCGAGACTGCTCCGATGCCGAGCCCGAAGTTGAAAAGCTTCTGCGTGCTCATGCGTTGATTGGCGTGTCTTGCGGTGACGTGGCCGACTTCGTGGCCGAGGACGCCTGCCATCTCAGCTTCGTTGGAAAGCTGTGCGGCGAGTCCGCGGGTCATAAAGACCTTTCCGCCCGGGAGGGCGAATGCGTTGATGACTTCAGAGTCAAGGAGGGTGAACTCCCATTCGAGGTCGGGCACGCCGGGCTCGATCTGCGCGACGAGCTTGGCACCGATGCGGTCTACGTATGCCTGGGCATTGGCATCTGGGAATGCGCCCCCGAACTGTTCGGTGAACTGGGGGGCAGCGGACAGGCCGAGGGCCTTCTCTTGTTCCCATGACATTAAGGTCAGGGATCTCTTGCCGGTTGCGGGGTTGATCGAGCAGCCAACTTGGGACATGGAGCCTAATAAAAAGGCGATCGTGAGCAGGAGGCGTTTGATAGTCATGGTTCGGTCCTCGGATCCGGGCTCAGTCTTGCGAGATGCTTGGTTTCGGGCATCGGCAGGTCGTCACGCAACGAATAGGATGGTCGATGCCCACCGCACCAGACCAACAAGAGCGTATCACCCCCACCGGCTCGGATGGAACTCCTGATTCTGGAGCAACCTCCGACGGCTCGGTGTGGCACGACGAGGAGCTTTCCGGGCTGCATCAGCGGGATGACAAGGCAGAGAAGGTCCAGGCGATGTTTGGGGCGATCGCCGATTCGTACGATTTGAACAATCGGGTTCATTCGCTGTGGCGTGACGAGGCGTGGCGGAAGGCCGCCGTTCGGATGGCGGGCGTGAAACCCGGCGAATCGGTCCTGGATATGGCGTGCGGGACGGGCGACCTGACGCAAGCATTCGCCAGGATGACCGGAGCGGCTGAGATTGTTGGCGGGGACTTCACGCCCGAAATGCTGGATCTTGCTCGGCACAAGCGGGAGCGATTGGCGGAGGGTGATCAGGGACGTATCGAGTACGTCGCGGCCGACGCGATGGATCTGCAGTTTGATGACGACCGGTTTGATGTGATCTCGATCGCGTTTGGGATCCGCAATGTACAACGGCCTGGAGCGGCGTTGGCGGAGTTTTTCCGGGTGCTCAAACCCGGGGGACGGCTGGTGATTCTCGAGTTCGACAAGCCGCGGTTTCCGCCGATGCGTTGGTTTAATGACTTTTATTGCGGTCAGGTGATGCCTCGGACGGCGACTTGGATTAGTCGAGACCAATCTGGCGCGTATCGATATCTGCCCAAATCGGTGTCTGGTTTCATGGATCGGGACCAGCTGGCGGGTGCGATGGGCGAGGCCGGGTTTGGCTCGATCCGCCAGAAGGTGCTGACGATGGGGATTTGCGTGTGCTCGGTGGGCGTGAAGGGCTGAGTGAGGCTCCTACACTTGGGGCCGGTCTCTAAAGAGGAGGCCGATCCGCCAGCCCGGGGCCGTAAGCCCTTGTGAGATAAGCATGACCACCACCGCTGATGCGGGAGCGATCGCCTCGCTCCGCAACGTCGCCATCATCGCCCACGTTGACCACGGCAAGACCTCACTTGTCGATAATCTGCTGAAGCAGTCGGGTAACTTCCGCGCGGGCGAACTCGAGAAACTCGAAGGCGGTCAGCACGGGCTGATCATGGATAGCAACCCGCTCGAACGCGAGCGCGGCATCACGATCTTGTCTAAGAACTGCGCGGTGAACTATGTCTCGAAGGACAACACGCCGTACCGCATCAATGTTATTGATACGCCCGGTCACGCCGACTTCGGCGGCGAGGTCGAGCGTGTGTTGCATATGGCCGATGGTTGCTTGTTGGTGGTCGATGCGTTCGAGGGCCCGATGCCGCAGACTCGGTTCGTGCTGGGCAAGGCGCTCGAAGCGGGCCTCAAGCCCGTTGTTGTTGTGAACAAGTGCGACCGTCCCGACGGCGAGCCGGACCGTGTGGTCAACGAATGCTTTGACCTGCTGGTGGCGCTCGGCGCAGAAGACCATGCGTTGGACTTCCCGGTTGTGTACGCGTCGGCCAAGGAAGGGTGGGCGAGTGACACGTGGCCGAAAAAGGAATCTGACACGGACCTGCAGCCGATCTTCGAGGCGATCCTGAAGCACGTGCCCCACCCGGACGTCTACATGGAAAAGCCGCTGCGCATGCAGATCACGACGCTGGACTATTCGGAATACATCGGGCGGATCGGCATCGGGCGTGTTTCGCAGGGCTCGGTGCAAGCGGGACGCCCGATCGTGCTGGTCAAGCACCTCAAGGACGGCACACTCAAAAACGTGAATGCCAAGATTTTGACGCTCCAGGGTTTCGCCGGCTTGGGAAAAGTTGATCGCGATCGCGTGGACGCGGGCGATCTGTGCGCGGTATCGGGGATCGTTGGTATCGATATCGGCGACACGATCTGCGACCCGGACTATCCCGACGCGATGGACGCGGTGACGATTGATGAGCCGACGATCTCGATGACATTCCGCGTGAACGATTCGCCGTTCGCTGGCCAAGAGGGCGAGTTCGTCACTTCGCGCCAGCTCAAGACAAGGCTCGAACGCGAACTCGAGCACAATGTGGCGCTCAAGGTTGAACCCGGGCGCGGCACGGATGAGTTCATCGTTTCTGGTCGCGGCATTCTGCACTTGGGGATCTTGCTCGAGACGATGCGCCGCGAGGGATACGAGCTGGCGGTCGGACGCCCGATCGTGATCGAGAAAGAAATCGACGGCGTCAAGCACGAACCGATCGAAGAGCTGGTCATCGACTGCCCGAATGACTCGGTCGGATCCGTGATGATGCTGGTCGGTGAGCGCAAGGGCGAGATGCTCAAGATGGAGCCGCGGGGCGATCTGATCACGCACTGCGTGTTCGAGATCACCAGCCGTGCGTTGATTGGGCTTCGCGGACGGATCCTGACGGCGACGCAGGGCGAGGGCATCATGCACCACACGTTCCTGCGTTTCGAGCCTGTAAGTGGGCAGCGGCCTCGGCGTCAGATGGGCGTCCTGATCGCGTCTGAAACCGGGCAGGCGACGAGCCACGCGGCTGAAGGTTTGCATGACCGCGGCGTGTTGTTCATCAAGCCGGGCGACAAGATTTATGCCGGGCAGGTCATCGGCGAGCACAACCGCTCGAATGACCTGACCGTGAACATTGTCAAAGCCAAGAAGCTCGACAACATTCGCAGCGCAAACAAGGAAGCGTTCGTGACGTTGAAAGCTGCTCGCGATATCTCGCTGGAAGCGGGGATCGAGTACATCGGCGACGACGAACTGATCGAGCTGACGCCCACTTCGGTTCGGTTACGCAAGGTTGAACTCAATGAGTCAATCCGGCGTCGGACAGACCGCATCGCCAAGTCGGCGGCTGCGGCGGCGGAAGAGGGCTGAACCGGATCACGCTTTGTCACGCGGGCGTCACAAGCGGGGACAAGCAGGTTGTGCGGCGCGGCTGAGCGGGCGATGATGGCTGCATGTTTACAAACATCGTTGCAATCGTCTGCTTGATTCCCAGTGCGCTCAACACGCTTCTGATCGAAGATCAAGGACCGTCCCGAGGGACCGTCATGGTACTAGGTGAAGAGCCGAATCGGTCACTCTCGTTCGACGGCCACAATGACTTTGTTACCGTCCCTGCTTGCAAGGCGATGTCCTACCCCGGTACGGGCGGCTGGACAGTCGAGTTATGGGTCAAACCGGTTGCGTATCCGCAGAGCGGTGAGGCGTCGATCATTGGACAAGAATCGGTTGGCATCGCCGCACGCGATCCGTGGTCATTTCGCATTCACCCGACGTATTTCGAGTTCCGGGTAGATGACGCCAATGGCGCAAGTGATTCGATCGTGTTTGATCTGACAACTGGCTCTTGGCAGCATGTCGCGTGCGTCTATGAACGGCTCGAGTTCCAAGGATAGATCCACAACACCATCGCCGTTTACGTCCACGGGCAACTCATCGAGATACGCTCTACCAACATCGAGATGGAGTCACGCTACGACCCTGTCTACTTCGGCGAACTATCAGAGCATCGATATACGGGCCTGGTCGACGAGGTTCGTGTGTGGTCGAAAGCTCTCAAACCAATCGAAGTAAGTCTGGCGCGCATCGGACAAGTAGAGAGGCTCGACTCCGGGCTCCGGGCTTGGTGGTCGTTTGATGAGACATCAGGCGTCGTTGCTTTGGATCGATCACCGAGTCACGCACACGCTGTTTTAGGCAAGCCGCACGATCCAACTGATACGACATCCCCCGAGCGAGTATTGCGGACGGATAGTTATCTCACTCGCAAAGAGAGATTGCCGACAGAATCGACGTCACCGTGACTCGAGCGCGTAGCGCCGGGTGTCTTTGCGATCGCGCCCGGGGATCTCGGATGCGGGGACTGTCGTGAGCACGTGGTAGATATCTGCCACGACTTCTGGGCGGTGCAGATATCCCCAGTGGTCAAACAAGCGTTCTTTGGTGTTGTCCGAACCTTCGAGCACTCGTTCGGCGGTGTCTCGGAAGCGTTTGCTGGCAGCGGTTGTTGCGACACGGCTTGCATCGTTCATTGCCTTTTCGCGCTTCGCCTTGCTTCTTCTAGAGAGATGGAGCTTGGAACAGTCAACGACGACGGTGCGATCAGCGAGGACGTTGTCGGCCATTGTTCGCGGGCCGTGCCTGCCGAGGCGTCGTTCGCTGTTCTTGGTTGCTTCGGAGATCAGCAGCGCATCGTCGTCTTTGTGGTTGTAGACATGAATGCGGTCGGCGAAGCTTGGTAGTTCGTGCAACGAGCGGCCGTGCTCCAGAGCGGTCCAGTCTTGATCCGCATTGAGCAGCAATGCCTGCGAGAAGATCGGCACACGGAGCGAAGGGACACTGTTGATTGACTGCACGAAAGACTCGAGCACTTGGTTACCCATGGAATGGGCGGCGAGGTGGAGGCGTCGTCCGCAGAACGCGAGTGGATCGGTCGAACTGCTGCCGACGCGTTCTGGGGTGAAAGCGTCGCGGTAGAACTGGACCATTTTTCCAAAGAGGCGACCGAAGTTCAGCCCGGCGGGCTGGGCAATTTCTTGATCTGACATGTACCGAGTCTTCTTACCCCATGAAGGCCAGCTGAAGTAGACGATGTGGGAGATCGGTGACGCGTCGGGCTCGGCATACACACGAGAGAGGCTCAGGAGATGCCGCAGGTTGTCGCACCAGTCGTAGTTGAAACCATGAAGGAATATGAGTGCGTCGCCTTTGCCTTCTGGCGCGTTGGCCATGGCGTGATAGAGATCACCGAACATGCGGAGCGATCCGGGCAGGCCGGAGAGATCGGGCGTGTGGTTGTGCGTCGGATCTGCGCAAACGGATCTCAGGTCTGAGTACTCGCCGACGAAGGCGTCTGGGACGAACTCGACGGCGTCCATCAGTTGTTCGTCCGTCGGATCGAGTGGCAAGTGGGCGTCATCGAAGGTTGCGACTCGGAAGACTGGCAATCCGCCGATCCGGTCCTTTTGCCGATTGGGCTCTTCGACTTCGTGCCCGGTTGGATTGGTGCCCGCATCGGTCGCTTTGATCGAACGGTTGGTGATGATCCAATGACGCATGCGCAGCCCCCTTTATCCGTGAGCGGTATGGTGCGCGAGGGAGCATCGTGCGCCAAGCAAAGCTTGGTGAAACGGCAACCTTCTTTGCTGTTTCGGTGCAGAACCCACCTTGAACGGGGCGGGTTAGTCGTTGCGCACACGGACCTCGATGGGCTTGTCGGCTTTGAGATTGGTGTCGCGCTGCGGGAATGGGATACTGATGTCGTGCTCGCGGAAGAGGCGATCGATCGTGTAGCGGATCTCAGACTCGATCGTGAGTTTGTCGAGCGTGTTTTTGGGCTTGATCCAGAAGTGGGCTTCGAAGACGAGAGCCGAGTCTGCGAAGTCACTGAAAAGGACCGCGGACTGGCGTTGCTTAATAACGCGTTCGTGTTCGTTGACGGAGAGTTCGAGCAGTTCGGTGACTTTGTTGACGTCCGAGCCGTATGCGACGCCAACGGTGACGCTTGATCGAACAACTGGCGTGGGAAGGGAGAGGTTGGAGACCTTGTTTTCGAGGATATAGGAGTTGGGCACGATGACGGTGGTGCCGAGGTAGTCTTCGATGTGGGTCGCGCGAGCGCCGACCCGTTGGACGGTGCCCATTCGGTCGGAGACGACGACGAGGTCACCGACGGAGATGGGTCGTTCGATGAGGATGATCAAGCCGGAGATGAAGTTGCTGACGATGTTCTGGCTGCCAAAGCCGACGCCGAGCGCGACGATTCCGCCAAAGAGCGTGAACACGGTGAGCGGCACACCCGCGACCTGCATCGAGAGCAGGACGGCGATCGCGAGCAAGGTGTAGTAGAGGATGGCCTGGAGTGCCGACGCGGCGCCGCGATTGACCTTGAGACGAGGCAGGACACGCTGCCCGACTCGGTTGGCGATGACCTTGGCGAGCAAGGCCCCCACTACGAGAACGATCAGTGCGATGATGATCTGGGAGACGTCGACCTCGGTGCTGCCAAGCTTGAAGAGCTTGAGATTCCAGAGGTCTTGGAGGAAGCCGGCGACATCGACCGAGCCGTCGGGAGCGGTGAGGCTGATCGGGTCGGGGTCGGCGGGCTGAAGAATCAGCGTTTCTGGCGCAGGATCGGGGGAGTGATCTGAATCTGGTGCGGCTGGATCAATGACCGGGGCGTCTTGCATGTGTGGATGGTACAGGTGCTGGCGAGTCGAAAATGAGATCGTCTGGCGGCTCGCCCAGACACGGGGGCGGGGTCTAGTATCGGGGCCCCGCGATGGGCCGGGCTTCGAGTTGGGTGACTTCGCCCGCCCCGAGCCCCATGCGGCAGCTGATCGGAGCACCATATGACCACCTACGCCATCATCGAAGAATCCGGCGGACAGCGCAAAGTCCAGCAGGACGAGCAGATCCTGATCGACCTTGTCAACGGCGGCGAATCCAAAGCCGGCGACACGATTACGGTCGATAACGTCCTTGTTGTCGGTGAGCCCGGCGGCTCGGCCAAGCTCGGTACGCCTTACGTCAAAGGCGCCAAGGTCACCCTCGAGATCACCGAGCCTGTGGTCATGGGCGACAAACTGGTGATCCGCAAGTTCCGCACCAAGAACACCTACGAGCGCAAGACCGGTCACCGCCAGCGGTACACCGGAGCGGTCGTAAAGACGATTGCAGGCTGATCAACCCGTCGAACAAACCTTTACGAGATCCATTGCGCGGCGGACCTGCTTGAGCAATGACCCGAACGGCCCGCGACAACGCGGGTTTTTCTATGGCCGGAGCGGGTCCATGAGCCCAGAGAGCGCGTGACCGGGCTATTCATTTATTATCGGATGTGAAGATAGGTTGTTTTTTTGGCCCCTAGGGATTATCTGCCAGTTAGAACAGGTCCTAGAACACGTAAGTTGTTGTGTTGAAGAAAGATAATTTGAAAGTAAAGCACGATCGGGTAGCATATTTCCAGAGAATGAGTTGCCCTTCATGAGAAGACGCCTTGCGTCGACTCACGTATGTCCAAGAGAGAGAGATTGAAATGAAAAATGCGATGCGTTGTATTGGATTGGTCGCGTTGACCGCCGGCTTGGCCCACGCTGTGCCCGGCAACGATGACGACTGTGGACTGTTGATCGTCGATTCTTCCCAGGACCGCGTGGTCTTGTTGGATTCGTTCGATGGATCGGTCTTGAACGCCAACTGGATCGATATTGCAGCAGCCGCTGCTGCTGACAACTACACCGGCTCGACCACCCCGATCGAAGCGATCGTGGTTGGAAGCGAGATCTGGGTGTCCGACCAGGTTGCTGATCGGATCTGGCGATTCGACACCACCACACAGAGCTATCTCGGCTCGATCGGTGCGGATACTGGCGATCTGAACAACATCCGCGGGATGCACAAGTTTGGTGACACGGTGTACGTCTCGATGGGTTCGGACTCGGACAACTTCGGTCGAGGCATCATCACCATCGACGCCATGTCGGGCGCGGTAACTGGCCAGTTCAACGGGCGTGAACCGACTGATACATCGTACTTCGATGTGAACTTTTACAACGGTAACTTGCTGGTGTCGAACATCGACGGCGGCAACGACGGCCTTGAGATCTACTCGATCGATGGCTCGTACCTTGGAAACTTTGTCAGCTCCGACGGTGTGACCGGGATCGACTTCCCGCAGCAGATTAACCGCACCGAAGACGGCAATTTGCTCGTCGGGGGGTTCAGCCCTGACTCGGGCGTGTACATGTACGACATGTTCGGTAACGACATGGGCGTCGTGGCTGGTGCTGGCTTTGGGACTCGTGCGGGCTATGAACTCGGCAATGGCGAGATCATCTGGACGAACGGCAGCTTCATCGCTTCCGACACGCGGACGATCCTTGATGACGGTTCGTTCCGGTTCATCACGAAAGTGCAGGGATCGTTCGTGCCGACTCCGTCAAGCGTGGCACTGCTTGGACTTGGTGGTTTGATCGCCGGGCGTCGTCGTCGGGCCTGATCCTGGGTGAATCCGGGGTTGAAACTCTCTCGCAACTCTCGCAGGACCGGCCAATCTCGGCTGGTCCTGTTTGTTTTTGGTCAGCTTGGGGCGAGTTCGAGGGTTCGATGTCTGGGAATACCCGCATCCGATGCCCCGCCGAGCCTGTATACTGTGAGGTGTGCCTCGTGCGGACTTTGTTCGTGCACCTTTGGAGCCCATGATGGAACGACACATCGAAGCAGACCTGATCGAACGTGCGGCGGCCGGTGATCGGGGCGCTGCCGGTGATCTGATCCGGGCCCACCAGCATTCGGTCTATTCGTATTTACTCCGCATGTGTGGTCGCCCGGACGTGGCTGAGGACATTGTTCAGGAAGCGTTCGTGCGTGTACTCGGTAACTTGCACCGGTTCGATTTTCGGTTCCGGTTTTCGACTTGGCTGTTCACGATCGCTCGGCGTCTCTACCTCAATGCAATGGCGAAATCCAAGCCGTCATATGACACCGACTTTGTTGGTTCGTTTGGCAACCAGAGTACCGGTTGGTCGCCCGAGACTGCCTTGTATGACGATGAGCGGCAGCAGGTGCAGCGTGACTCGTTGCAGGCGTCGCTGATGATGGTGAGTGAAGAGCAACGAGAAGTGCTTGTGCTGTTCCACCAGCTCGATTGGCCGATCGCGTTGATCGCTGAGCACCTTGGGATGCCCGAGGGAACGGTCAAGAGTCATCTACACCGCGGACGCCGACGTTTGCGTCAGGTATTCCAAGAACAGAAGAAGCTCGGCAATCCGCTCGGCACGCGTGTCGAGGAGGTTTGGCGGTGAGCGTCCCTCGTCTTTCTCGTGATGACGATGCGCCGGGTCGGATCCCCGAGTCGCTGATCGATGCGGTGCTCGATGGCAGCGTTGACGATCGCACGAAGCAAGAGGTTGCTCGTGCGCTCAGACACGATCCGAGACGCCGACAGGATGTCGAAGAAACAATCGAAGCCATCGATGCACTTCGGATGCCGGTAGCCTGCCCCGATCTTTCGGATGGCGTGCTGCGTTCGTTGGACCGCAAGCATCGGTTTTTACCGGCTCGAGTGCGTCGATCAATCCGCCAGGCTCGATTGGGACTCGGTGTTGCAGCCATGCTGGCGCTCGTTGGAGTTGCCGTTGCCCAACGGGCGATGCCAAGGCTGGCGTCGATCAGCACCCCGACCACGCCGATCTCGGATGTTGCGCAAGCCATGCAGGCCGATGCGGAGCACGCCGCGAACGATGTGCGCGGCGGTGTTCGGATGATGCAAGCTTCGTTGCCCGGTGTCCAGCAAGCCTTTGGCGTGCGGCAGGCTGAGGGCATGCAGCTTGGTGTGCCTGGGCAGATTCCTGGGCGGAGCTTCCGCTTAGATATCGATACCGAAGAGATGGCTTGCAAGCCTGCTGATGTCGCTTACCGGATCATCGCGATTGATGGCGGGCGGTATCTCATGCTCGACACGGTCCGCGCGTGCGCTTCGTCGAACTCGGGCGAGCAAGCGGACAGCCCACTGCTTTCGCTGGTTATGGTTTCATCGGCGGACGCGTCGTCTAGGAGTGATGATGTCGCGACTGAGCAACGTTCCAATCAGGAAATCGACGAACTGCCGTGAGACCTTGGTCTGTGATCACGTCTTGCCGCCTGATCGTCGTGACTGTTCTGACGCTGACTTCCTTTCTGGCTTTGGCTGATCAAGACGGGCAGGATCAAACCAACAGTTTCGCTGCGATGGATTTCCTCCCGCCAGACATGGATGTGATAGCGGTGATCGACGGTCCCGGCGCTCGCGCCGAAGTTGATGAGGCTGATGCCCCATCGACTCTGCAGGCATTGGACGATCTCGGTTTGATGTGGGAGACGCGCCGCTCGTGGGCAGGGCTGGCGGAGGCGCTCGGTTATTCGCAGGAAGAGGCAGCCTCGGCATTGCTGAGTGAACGGATCGTGGTCGGATGGCGTGGGCTCAAGAACAACGCTGTGCTCGGAGCGATCAAGGTGGCGGACACGGGATGGGTTTTGGTTGCGCCTGTTCCGGAACAGACGGCACGCCGAATGCGTGACCGCCTGAACGCGGTGCCGCGGAGAATCTCCGGCGGACACGCGGTGTACTCGATCGATGCGGGTCGGACGGGGATGGCCGTTGTTCGGTATGACGACGAGTGGCGAATGGTGTTGGCACCGACCGCCAATGCGGCGTTACTCGACGAATGCCTCACGTATTGGAAAGCGGGTCTGGACGAATCAACAAACTCTGACATTGCGGGTCGATTGGCTGGCGAAGTCGAACCGGGATGGTCGGCTTTGGTTCTTGCGAATCTGGAAGAAATCGTCGGCGGTCAAGTCGTGTTCTCCCTTCGGGGAAGCGATGATTTTTGGACCGTCGGCTTTGCTGCCCGAGTAAACGCGAAGCATGGAGCGCCCGTCGGGCTGCTTGGTGAAATCGGTGGCGATGCGCTGCTCGCGGTTGCTTCAGCGGGAGATGTTTGGGATGGTTCGAGTCCGCTGCTACTTGGGATCGAACTCGAAGATGTGGCATCATCCGACCGGGCTGGTATCCGCTTTGATTCTGGTTACGCGATGGTGTATCGCGAAGGGTCAACTGAGAGCTCTTCAGTGACAGCGATTATCACTGGACGCGGTGCCGGTGAAGAGAACTTTGCGCGAGAAGCTGACTTGGCTTTCAGTAAAATGATCGCAGATTCGGGGAACGTTCCGGCGCATCGCGGGTTGTTCCCAGATGCGATACGCACGCATACCAGCAAAGGCCCTGACGGCAGTGCTTGGCCGGGCAATCAGAGACGGGTCGCTTGGTGCTATTCGTCCGACGCCGATGGGCGAAGCGGCGTGTTTTCGATGTCGGTCGGCAGCGATACGACTGAAGTCAGTCGGCTCGCTCGCCATGGGCGGGAAGCGTGGTCGCGCGTCGTGGATTGGAACGAATCCGACGCTGTATCGGTTGGATATGCACGCCCAAACAAGCTCGTTGAGATGCTCGACGCCGGCGTTGATCCTGTGTCGTTGGTCGTTGCCCAGCTCGACCACGCGACGTGGGATATCCGTCAGCACGGTGATGTGATGCGAGGGACGGTCACGATGCGCCTTGCACCATCGAATGCTCGGCTTGGCTCGGAGTAGCTATTCGATTGGTGCTACCAGCCCCAGAATCGAAGCCAGTTTTGTTGTATGAAACCTTGAAGCTCCGTCGTGTTCCAGCCGCGATTGGCGAGCGCGTGGGTGATCGAGTCGAGTTGATCAAGCCGGTCGATGCCAGAGGGAAGTCTGTCGGCACCGAAGCCGCCGTCGGCGTCTGAGCCGAGTGCGACATGCGCCTTTGAACCGGTGAGTTCGCAAACGCGTTCGATATGGTCAGCGACATGATCGATACTGGCGCGTTGATCACGTTTTAAGTTTGGGCTGAGGAAATCGGAAAGTAAGTTGATTCCGACGACGCCGCCTCGCTTGGCGATCTCTGTGATTGTTTCGTCGGCGAGATGACGCTGGGTTCCCGGGTCTTCTCGTTCGCCCATGAGTGACCGGCAGTTGGAGTGTGAAGCGATCACTGGCCCTTTGGTTGCTGTGAGAAGCTCGTCTGTTGCTCTCTGGGAAAGGTGGGAGAGATCGTGGACGATGCCTCGGGCATCGATTCGCGGGATGAGTTCGCGTGCGAGATCTGAGAGCCCGATCTTTGGATCGTTTATGGGTGTTGCGTTGCCGCCCGCGTAGCGGGATCGGCGTGCCCAGGTGAGTCCGATGGCGATAACACCGCCGTCTGCCCATTCATCGAGTTGCTCGGGCACTTCGATAGGATCGGCGCCTTCCATGAGAATGCCGAGTTTGAGAGGGGTGTTGGAGGCGGCTGCGGGGATGCCGCGCGGAGGCATGAGCTGAATGATGTTGGCGTCACGCCACGCCTGGTAGAGCTTGAGTTGCCGCATGCCGGCTTTCCAAGCGCCGAGAACATCGTCGTCGTTGTACGCGAATGCGCCGGTCTCGCGATGTTCATCGTTTGGATCGGTGGGCTCGGTGAAGATGGTGCCGAGGCAATGGGAGATGCCGGCAGCCGACATGGCCGGGAGGGTGACACTGACGGGGTGATGACGCCCCCTAGCATCGGAAGGCTCGGCGTGCATATCTCGGCCTGTTTCGGCGAGGTAGGCGAGATCAAGGTGGGCGTCGAACCATTGGTTGGTGTAATCTGTCAAGATAGGCCTCGGTCTTGCGAATGAAGTTTGAACAGATGCAACGCGGCGGGCTGATATTCCAATAAGATGGTATCGAGCCGCGGGCCGCGCGGCCGGTCTCAACCACAGGGGAACGCAGGATGTCTCAAAGAACCAATATCAATCTTTGGCGCGTGCATCGGCGCGGCAACTGGCTGGTCGGGTGCGGCGTTGTGCTCGCGATTTTCATTGTGGTCCTCGTTGGGCTTGGGGTTTTCGTCGCGATGAACGCTCGGTCTTGGGCTGCGGACGGCATGGATTCGATGATCACGGCCATGGTCGAGGAAGCACCGATCAATGAAGCCGAAAAGGCTGAGACGCTCAAAGTCGTGGAAGGTTTCGTCCAAGAGTTCCGCGACAAGAAGATCACCCTCGCGCAGCTTGGCCAGATCATGGAAGAACTGCCAAAGAGTGCTGTGCTGCCCGCCGGTGTTGCGATGGGGATCGGTAGGGCCTATTTCGAAGAGTCGGGACTCAGCGATGAAGAGAAGGCAGATGGACAGCAGCAACTCGCGCGGATTGCCCACGGCATCGGCGGCGGCACGCTTGAGCAATCCGATCTGATTGAAGTGCTTCAGCCTCTTAAAGCAAAGGCGACTGAAACGAATGCGTTCGTACTGAACTTGCCTGACAACAGCAGTATTCGAATCAAGAATCCGGATGCCGTCGAGGATGATGAGCTGCGCGCTTTCATCGAATCGGTTCGCAGCAAAGCGGATGAGCGGGAGTTGCCACCCGAACCACCAGAGTTCGATTTGTCTGGTGAGTTGCAGAAGATGATTGACGTCGCGCTTGGGCGTTATGAAGCCGACAATCACAGTGATGAAGATCATGGTGACCATGATCATGACGATTCAACTGATAGCGAGCCGGACGGGCCTTAATCGATGATGGTTGTATGGACTTGATTCAAAAACAAGCAAGGCCGTGGGATGAACCCGCGGCCTTGCTTGTTTGACTTATTCGTATCAATCGCCGGGGTAAGCCCCGAGCAAATCAATCAATACTCGAGGGCGCGGTCGAGGGTTTTGGCGTGGTCAACCCAACCGGTGACTTCCGACTCGGTCGGGGTGCGGCGGGTGAGCTTCTTGGCTTCGTTCACTTCGGCCATTTTGGCTGCGAGGTTGTCGGCGCGACGCTGGGCGAGTTCTGGGACCGTGTCGACGCCTGCGGCTTCGAGAAGTTCAGAGAACTCGCTGCCGACACCCTTGATGCGGTAGAGGTCGACCATGTTGCCCCACTTGAGGATCTGCTTGGCATCGAGGCCGGTCTTCTCGGCGAGCGCTTTGCGGTCTGCGGGGGTCTTGACGGCCGCGAGGAGGGCGTCGGTATTCTTGATGCCGGCTTCCTCGAGCTTGGCGCCGTAGGTTGGGCCGATGCCTTCGACGTCTTGGATGGGGTAGTTTGCCATGGTGAACTCTCCGTAAAATGGTGTGTGATTGATCGGCGGCTGCCCGCCGGTCCCCAGGTCTAGTGTACCCTTGAAGAGCCCTGCCGGGTGATTGGAGAAGCTATGAGCGATGGACTCGTTTCGTGCCCGAAAGACGGGGAAACCATGAGCCGAATCACGCTGGGCACCGTGGCGATTGACCGCTGCTCGACCTGCGGCGGGGTTTGGCTCGACAAGGGCGAGCTCGATGGCATCCGCAAGGCTGCCCTAGACCACAAAGAGACGCTGGATGCCCTTGATAGCCTTGGAACGACGGAATCGGGCGACCGCCCCCAGCCGCTCGAGTGCCCGCGCGATCATGCCCGGATGAGCGTCCATCACCACCCCACGCAGCACCATATCGAGTTTGATAGTTGCACCAAGTGCGGCGGGATGTTCTTTGACGCAGGCGAACTCGGTGATCTGACCGAGCTGACACTTGGTGAGCGACTCAAGGCGCTGCTGGGGTGATGTTCGGTATATCAGGCAGGAAAGAAGATCCAGCCAATCGCGGCCATTGGAATGGTGAATGCGATCAAAGTGACCGTTGCGCGCGTTGGTGAGTCCGTTGAATCTCGCCACGGACGAATCCCGTCTTTGGCACAAATCCGGCCGAGCACGGCACAGACGATTCCAAATGATGCGAGTATCCAACTCGGGGTGCCCGCATCGCGCATCACTTCGGCATCGCCGACCGGCATGAACGCGCCGAGCCCGATGTACGCACCATTCCCGAGAAGCACCACGGCCGCGATGCTCGCGCCAATCGATTGCCAGCCAGGCGACCTTGTCGTCATGATCAATGGGATGCCCGCACCGAGTAGACAGCCGATGATCGGGCCGCTCCAGACGGTGATGAGCGGACGCGGGGTGATTATAAAATCGGTCCGCGAGAACGTGCGCGGGTCGAGGACGACGCGATCGAGATCCGCGTTCGTCGCCAGACCGGCGAGAACGTGTCCGGCTTCGTGGGTCCATTGGAGCCAGAGCCAGGAGAAGGCGAGAACTGCGCCGACAACTACGACCCGATTTGGAGGAATTTGCGGCGTCACTTGGGTTCTGAAATCTGACGAAAATCAAGTTGTTCTAGCAGACGCTGCTGCTCACTTGCATCTCGCTCGTCTTCAAGCATCCACAACGTGCGGCTCAGGTCGGTGGCGCGTTGCTCGTAGTAGCGTTTCACAAGCTCATCCGGTTCTGGGATAGGCTCATCGGGACGAAGGTCTATGTAGACTTCTGCCATCTGGCGTGCTGATCCAAGTTGATTGTCGGCAACGAGCTTCGTGATCCAAGTGAGGTCCTCCCTACGTGACCGGTACGCTACGAGCCCGCCACAGAAGTGACGGTCAATCTCAAACCACCGATCGTCGGATGTTCGCGCAATTGCCACAGAGACTCTCCCACCGCGATGGCTGTCTCGGTACGCGATCGCAATCCAGTGGTCGGGATCGCCGAGCAAGACCCCCATGCCTAGCCCGCGCTCAGCCGCTTGCTCGTATGAGGTGATCTCGCGAACTGTGCTTACTGCTTGAGATCGAAATCGCCAGCCCCTGGTCCACACCGAAACGTAATAGGCAAAGACCGGGACCAATACCAAAGCGATCGCAAGAACACAAAGAGCAGTCACAATGCGTCTGGCTGTTTTGGACTTGAAAGATAGACTACACCCCCACCACCGCCGGCACAGAGTCAGTGATGATTTCGGCCTCGGTCTTGGCAAGCACCTCGTCGACGGTCACGCCGGGGGCGAGTTCGGTGAGGCGGAAGCGGTTGCGTTTTTCATCCATCACCAGCACGCACAGGTCGGTGATGATCATGTCGATGCATTGCTTGCCCGTCAGCGGCAGGTTGCATTCTTTGAGGATCTTGGCGTCGCCCTTTTTGGAGTTGTGCTCCATGGTAACGATGACGCGTTTGACGCCGGCGACGAGATCCATGGCGCCGCCCATGCCCTTGATCATTTTGCCGGGGATCATCCAGTTGGCGATGTCGCCTTCTTGGGAGATCTGCATGGCGCCGAGGATGCAGGCGTCGATGTGCCCGCCGCGGATCATGGCGAAGGACTGGGAAGAACTGAACGAGGCGGCCCCGGTGCGGGCGGTGATGGTCTGCTTGCCGGCGTTGATCAGGTCGGCGTCGACGTGTTCTTCGGTCGGGAAGGGCCCGATACCGAGCAAGCCGTTCTCGGATTGCAGCCAGACGTCGATGCCGTCTGGGATGTGGTTGGCGACGAGAGTGGGCATGCCGATGCCGAGGTTGACGACGAAGCCATCCTCGAGTTCAAGGGCGGCGCGGGCGGCGATCTGGTCTCGGGTGAGTGGCATAGGTTGATTATAGTCGATCGAGCCGATTTTGCCGGATATCTGCTTCGCGCCGTGCGGCGGACCGTGTGAGCAGCAAGAACACTCCGAACGCGGACGCCGCGAGCAACGCGTAGACCAGGAGACGGATTGGCCGAGGCCCGTTGAAGTTCACGCCAGGCCAGCGGAGATTGGTGTTCTCGATACCGCGATCTGCAACCGCTTCTGCGAACTCTTCCAACGATCGTGTGACGTACAGATCGTGGGCGTTGGTGTCCAAGATGAAGTACCCGATCTCTTCATCGGACTCCCAATCGAGCTGGGTTCCAATGACGACATCACCGTGAACATCCAGTTCTCCGACGCCTGACACAGTGTCACCTTGATGATCTGGGTGATCGATCCAGATGAACTTGTCGACGTTGCAAATGTACCCGTTGGGAAGCGGCACCGGCCGTGTCCAACCACAGCCGGACCACGCGAGCCCGGCGAGCAAAGACGCGAGCGTGAGATTCAGCCGCTGCAGCCAGCTGCGCTTTGCGTTCATGCATCCACTACGCCCGACGTCTCCGGCCTAGTTCAGACCTTTTCTGAACGTTCAGTACTGAGACGCGGTACACGCCGGATGCCAATGAGCAGACCCGCACCGAATCCCAGAGCGGCTGTGACAAAGAGCAACACGGCACGCGGCATCGTGATGGTCATAAACAAGATCCGCGTCTGGACCTGCTCGGTGTTCTGGATCACCACGATCGCGACGACGATCAGCGATGCAACGACAGCGGCCAGTTTGAGCTTGTGCCCGAGTGTGCTGGAGGTCTTGGGATCGGCTGTTCCGGTATCGGTCATGCCCGAGTCTAACACAGATTCAGCCGTTTCGGTTTGCTCGGCGTGGTGCAGAGACCGTCAATGAGGTCCGCTTGGATCGTGAGCGGCTGGTGGATGGAACCAACACGCGCAGGGCGAGCACGATCGATAGACCCGCTATGAAGGTAACGACCCAAAACTGCCAGTCGGTCCACGGCATCAAGCGTGCCCCGCGGCGCGTAAGGCTTGGTAAACGATCAATGCCCCGGCATACGCGAGCCCGGACATCCAGACGAGTTGAAGCGCAGCCCATCGCCAGGTGCCCGCTTCACGTGCGGTGACGACCAGCGTGGGTAGGCATTGCATCGCGAGGATGTAGTAAAGCAGCAGCGACCAACTGGTCGCGGGTGTAAAGAGGGGCGAGCCGTCGTCGCGGGTCGCGCTGGCGATGGACGCGCGGACGCCCTCGGCGTCGGGGTCATCGGTACCGGCAACCTGGATCGCCATGGTGCTGGCGAAGACCTCGCGGGCGGCGAAGGACGCGAGCACGCCGATGGTGAGCTGGCGGTCGTAGCCGAGCGGGGCGAAAACGGGCTGGACGGTGTCGCCGATTCGTCCGAGGAAACTCGACTGGGCGGCGTGGCGGGCATCGAGGACGTTGGCCTGGGCTTCGATCGCGGCGGCCGCTTCTTGATCGGCGGCGAAGGCGACTTGGGAGCGCAGTGAGTCGGCCTCTGGCGATGTACCCGCGTTTGGATACGCGCTCAGCCACCAGAGCACGATGCTGATCGCGAGGATGACGGTGCCGGCTTTTTTGAGGAACAGCAGCCCGCGGTCGAGCGTGGTGCGCAGTGCGGCGATGAGGTTCGGGCGGCGGTACGAGGGGAGTTCAAGAACCATCGCGGCCGACTTGCCGGGCAGGATGGTGCGCCGGGCGATCATCGCGCTCAAGAGGCCCGCCAGCGCTCCCACGACGTAGCAACCGGTGAACGCAACGGCCTGCTTGGCGGGCTCGCCCGGAAACAGGATACCGGTGAGCAGGACGTACACAGGAATCCGTGCGGTGCAACTCATGAAGGGCGCGACGAGAATCGTTGCCAATCGATCACGCCGGTCGGGCACCGCTCGGGCGGCCATGATGCCAGGCAGAGCGCACGCGTGCGAGCTGAGCAACGGCACGAACGAGTGGCCGCTCAATCCGAATGGGCGCATGACGCGATCGATCACAAACGCGGCCCGCGCGAGATACCCCGTTCCTTCCAGCAGCGAGATCAGAAAGAACAACAGGCAGATCTGCGGTAGGAAAATCACGGTGCCGCCGATGCCGGCGATGACGCCGTCGACCAGGAGCGATTGGATCGGGCCTTCTGGGATCACCGACGCGACCGCACCGCCCAGATGGGCAAAAAGGGCGTCGATCCAATCCATGGGATACGCCGCGAGTTTGAAGATCGACCAGAACAACGCGGTCATGACCACGATGAATGCGGCAACCCCCAGGAGCGGATGAGTGAACGCTCGGTCGAGGCGATCGGTGAGTTTGTCTGATGCGACGAACGCGCGGTCTGACGCGTGTGCGGACGCGATGGCTGCGTACGTGTCTTCGGCCCAGCGTTCGATCGCGTCGCGGTTGTTCGCACCGTCTTCGGACTTGGCGGCGGGAGGCGGCGAGCGATCGGGCACGGTCGCATGAGCGATCAACGCTGCGATGTGCTCGGTGTTTTCATTGGTCTTGGCGCTGACGGCCAGCACCGGACAACCGAGGATCTCGGCGAGCTTAACCGGATCGGCATGGATGCCTCGTTGGCGTGCCAGATCGATCTGGTTGATCAGCACGGCGGTTGGCAGACGCAGCCGCACGGCTTCGGCGACCAACGTTAGGTTGCGGAGCAGGTTCGTCGAATCGATCACAAGGATCAACGCATCTGGAACCGCGGGATCGAGACCTTCGGGCGCGAGCTGTCCAGAGAGAACCGCGCGGCAAAGACTCGACTCGGGAGCATCGAGATCGAGGGCGTAGAGACCCGGCAGATCGATGAGGGTGGCATCTCGCCCATCGACTTTGATCGTCGCGACCGGAGCGTGCTGGGTCGTACCCGGGAAGTTGGTGACTCGTTGTTGTTCGCCGGTGAGTTTGTTGAAAAGCGTGGTCTTGCCGACGTTGGGGTTGCCAAGCAGCGCGACCCGGCGGGCCGCGGAGGCAGGGACAGCTTTGGCCGATGTTGGGGATTCGGTCATTGATGGATCCAATCAGGCGTTGGATCGAGGATCGGGCTGGTTGGCAGGCTGGGTATCCGGCTTAATCATGACGCGATCGGCGAGGTCTTTGGCGATGCCGATGCGGCAACCGCCGCCGCATGAGCCGGTCAACGCCACGATGCAGTGCTGACCAAGACGGCAAACTTCCACCGTTGCGTTTGGACGAAGTCCCATGGCCCGCAACGTCGCGAAGTCCGCGGCATCGAGGTTGTCTGCGTTCACGGTGCCCCGGCTGCCTCGGGGCAGCTGGGTAAGCGGGATCGAAACTGCCTTTTTAACCGCCGACCGATCAGCGAAGTTGGAAGAGCCCACTTCGGGATTCTCGACGGTATCGGAAGCTCGGGATGGGATCGCGATCGGGCTCAACGGGGCTCCAGGCGGGTTCTGGCGAGAGTCTATCGGCATTGAGACCCGGTCGCAACTGGAGGCGGCGGGAATTCAAGGAGATTGACCGGCAGCTCTCGCCTCTAGACCGCGGCGCGAGGACGGAAGGGAGACGGTACCCCCAAATCTTAGGATTCGACGCCCGATGCCCCTATTGGTGAAGCGACTCAAAGCACGGCCAAAGGCAGGACACCCATAGCAAATCCCTAAGGTAGGGAATCAGGCAGAACCCCTATCGCTCAACGAGGCAACACCAAATCGGATTGCTCCGGCAAGCAATGCTGCAAGCCCCGAGTAGAACACCACTTTGGACACTTCAACCAAGAGGAGGATGAAGAACTGAACCCCGACGCTAGGAGCTTCACCCGACTCTGCCACATAGGCGCTCGTTGCCTGCGAACTGATGTTTATCGCAGCAAAGACAAACAGGCAAAGAACTCCAATCAGAAACGCGGTCGAGCCAGGAAAGACGCCTCTACGTGATTTTTCTGCAATCGTCGTCGCACGGCGCGAACCGGATCGTGCGGCCGCGCCCCTTGCACGGATCTCATCCGGGGTCAGACGTGTTCGGAATGACTCTCCTGGCTTGAGACGCTCCTTGTTGAAGTCATCTTGACTCACGACGCGCTCACCGTTCGTTGTTCGATGCGCTTCTCTGACTTGGTGACGACAAAGCGATCGACGTAGTTGCCGGGCGTGTGGATTTCGTCTGGATCAAGTGACCCGGCGGGGACGACCTCTTCAACTTCGGCGATGGTGAACCTTGCGGCGCTGGCCATCTCGGGGTTGAAGTTGCGGGCGGTGTGCCGGTAGATCAGGTTACCGAACTCGTCGGCTTTCCACGCTTTGACCAAGGCAAGGTCGCCGAAGATCCCGGTCTCCATGACGAACTCGCGTTCTTTGCCGCCGTTGGGAGATGCAAAGGTTCGAATCTCCTTTCCTTCAGCGACTTGCGTTCCCACGCCAGTGGCGGTGAAGAACGCGGGGATGCCGGCGCCGCCGGCGCGGACGCGCTCGGCGAGGGTCCCCTGAGGATTGAACTCAACCTCAAGCTCACCCGAAAGAAACTGCCGGGCGAACTCGTCGTTTTCGCCAACATAGCTTGAAACCATTTTCTTGATCTGTTTGGTTTCGAGCAGGAGACCAAGACCCCAGTCGTCAACACCGGCGTTGTTTGAAACGCAGGTAAGTCGTTTCACGCCAGTATCGCGGAGCGCGATGATGAGTTGCTCTGGGATGCCGCAAAGTCCGAAGCCCCCGACCATACAGGTCATTCCGTCAACAAGGACGCCTCGTTCGGCAAGGCCATTGAAACATTCGGCCGGAGTGGATTGTTGCTTGGTTGGCATCGTGTTCCTCGTGCGTTTGTTGCGCGAATCCGGGGGGGCGTTCATTCCAGAACTGTCGTACTGAGACATCGGGGCATATCCCCCCTAGATACTAGCGAATGCTGCATGCTATGGTCCTCTCTCTTGCCGCTTGTTTGGCATGCCTCTCTCCCCGCAGCACATGGATGGTTAATCCTGATGATTCGTCCCACAGAGCCCCGCGGTGATGCCGCGATTGGTAATCGCGTTGACCTGCCAGCTGGAGTAAATCCCTTTGATCTCATCGAAGGCATGTTCCAACTGACCGATCACGTTTGCGTGGTGATCCTTGATTCTAATGCGAAAGTGCTCTGGACGTCAGAGTCGATCTATTTACCGAGCGACGCAAGTTGTGAACTTCCTGTCGGGATCACGCTGGCGGAGTTTTTGCCGGGACGTTGGGCGCAAGAGCGACTCGAATGCAGCCGACTCGCGCTCGAACGACATGGCACGATCTCGCTCTTCTCGATTTGGGATGGGCACCGGATCTTGACCCGTTTCACAGCCATAAGCGCCGGGGACGAACGGGTCGTGCTCTGTGTGTGCGAACCTTCATCGCGCGAAGCAATGAATGCTGCCATCGCGGCAGACACCGATGACGTCGTTCGTGTTTCTAACTCTGTGAAGCTCGGGCCGTTGGAAATTCTTACCGCACGCGAGCTCGAGGTGCTCTCGCTTATTGGCGAGGGGCTGCGATCGAAGGACATCGCAGTGAAGCTAAGCCGATCCGTCTCAACCGTCGAAGGACACCGCGAGAGGATCGGGCAGAAACTCTCGATCCACGATCGCGCCGAACTCTTCCTCATGGCCCGCACGGCCGGCTTGCGACTCGAAGATGCGAACGCCGAGCGGGTACGCTATCCGGCTGATCGAAGCACATGAACTTCGCTGCTCGAGATGCACCGATCGAGGTGTAGCCGCATTCTCAACCATGAACACCCCTATTTTTGTGGCTAAACGACCTGACTTGGCCGTTTATTTGTTATGAAATAATTGGTTTCAAACTATCGCTTTGCGCAATCCACCCGGCTGATTTATCTTCCTCCTAACCCCCGAAGGAGGATTCATATGACTGTTGTTAACACTCGTTTCGCTAGCGCGGCGCTGGCTCTCGTAGCCGGAAGCACCGTTGCGGCAGCACAGCCTTGCGAA
>JBGCEB010000006.1:0-20906 GCA_045106075.1 Phycisphaerales bacterium | reverse complement strand
CAAGCATGTGAGTGACCTTGGTCTCCCAAAGCCTCTGCTCTGCCGGGAGGTGCGTTTCACGTGCCCAGGCATTGCTGCCCATGCCACGCCCATATCCAGGTGGCGCAATCCAAGGATGCACAGGGCCGCTAGGGGCACATGAACGAACACGGTTGAGGACATCAATCAACATGTTCCATCGGGGATGCTTGGAAGTCCCGGAAAACCGACCCGTACGTCCACGGTCATACAGGTAGCTCTCCGGGGCAGAGATCCCTGAAACACTCACCGGAAGATGGGGCGCGTTGCCTGTGTACCAGTACACATCGAAGGTAGGCAACAAGTCCTTGTAGTTCGAAATCGGGATCTCTTGGCCGAACACGTCGTTGAAAGGCTGCTGAAAACTGCGCCTGATGATGTCTCGACGGAGGTTGTAAGAAACTAACTCATACCACCGGCGAGGAATACGGCCTTCACTGGAGCGATAATCCGTGAAGTTTTCTAGGTCTGTTTGGAACATCCGATCAGGAACATGGCCAACCAGTTCTTGCTGCGCTCCGAAGAGTTGACTGAAATGAGCTTCTCGGTTCTCTTCTTCGATGTACCAAAAACCAACGCCTTCTTCTAGATCTTGCACGATGTAGTCCGGGGTGTATCCTCGCGCTTTCAGTTGTTCTGCAAATGCAGTCCAGTACTCTGGAAGTCCTTCGGTAAATCCGCCGGCTTCGAACAACTCAACGGGGTCGGACACATCGAATGGGTCGCGGATTGCAGGGGTGAGCTCTTTCCAAAGCCTGATTGCGATGTGCTCTGGGCGTTCTGACTGAATCCGAGCAACCATCCAGTTTGCAACCGCTTCGGGACTTCCCGCCCGCGGGTCGGCGATGAGGGTCTTCGTCATGTTCTCGAAGGGCTCAGGCATTGACCGTTCCCAAGCGAACACCCGGATTGGCTTGCTAGCATTGGCCGGGTAGGCGTCGGCGGCATCACTGCCTCCACCTGTATCACCTGATCCTGAGCCGCCCGCACCCGGAGCGCTCAAAGGACCATTGCTCGACGATGGGTTTTTACCACTCCCGGACCGATTTCGGTTTTGCCATGCGGGACGCGAAGCGCGGCCTTCAACAACCGATTCTTTTACTTGAATGGTTCGCCCACCGGGCATCCTCACCGTTACATAACCGTCATCGGCGGGTGCCGGATTCGCTGCGGTTAGGCATGACGCAGTGGCCCCGAGGAGGAGAAAGCTTGCAAGCGTGGATTTGAGTGTGCGGAGTGCCATGGTTCGAGCCCTCGTGTAGTTCATGCTGATTCGCGTCTCCAAGTCTCTGAATAAACCGGGTTTCCAGCAAGCAACAGCGAGCTGTGAATCGCTCAGGATCCAGATGGCAACCGTCATTATCCGCATACTGTGACACGAAACAACGGCATTGAAGGCAAAATGGACGCTGTCCCGTTACCGTAGGTTCCAGCTTTGATGGCAGGTTGACCAGTCGGCGAGAAGGCCATCATGTCCATTTTTGAATCACTTTTCGTTTCAAACATCTTCCAGCGACGCAGGACCTCAAAGCAGTCCATTCTCAGGAAAACTCCGAATGCAGGCAACCAAACCGAGATCCGTGCGCCGAGTCGCACTCGAAACCACCCTGATTGTTCACGGCGTGCCCAAAGCTTCCGGGCGCGGCTTGGCTATGGAACTCGAAACAATCGTGCGAAACGGGGGCGCCGAGCCCGCGACGGTGGGCATCGTCGAGGGTCAACCCGTGGTTGGTATGACTGCTGACCAAATCGGGATGCTGCTGGACGCGCCGTCTGTTCCCAAAGCAAACACGGCCAACATGGGCTTATTGATGCATCGCGGCGAACATGCAGCGACCACGGTCAGCGCCACGATGGAACTCGCTGCCGATGCGGGCGTGCGTGTGTTTGCGACCGGTGGTATCGGCGGCGTGCACAAGGGGTATGGCCAGCATTGGGACGTTTCGGCCGACCTCATGGCGCTGGCACGGTTCCCCGTCGCAGTCGTAGCTTCGGGTGTCAAAAACTTGCTCGATGTGGTATCGACACGTGAGGCTCTCGAAACGCTCGGCGTACCTGTGGTTGGCTATCGCACCGATTCGTTTCCCGCGTTCTATTTCACGGACGGCAAAGCAACGCTTGACGCTCGGTTTGACGACGCCGCGTCTCTCGCAGAGTACATCCAGTTTGAGCTCAATCGAACCGGGCGGGGCGTGCTGGTTTGCAATCCGATCTCGGAGGATGCCGAGCTTGATTCCGCTCGGTGGGTCGGCTGGCTGAAGGAGGCAGAAGACGCTGCGAAGGCGTCTGGAGCGACCGGAAGAGGCGTCACGCCGGCGGTGCTTTCGGCATTGCACCATGCTTCTGGCGGGGCGACCCTTGCCGCCAATCTAGAGTTGGTGCGTGGCAACACGCGTCTCGCGGCAGAGATCGCATCAAACTGGGGGACATGACACTCCATTCGAGGCCCATTATCGGTCTGGGGTGGGGTGTTCACAGAACTTTCACGGTCTAGACACCACCTGAAAACGTCCGTTGGACGGGCGTTGTGCTACCATATTCTCCCTTCACCGCCGTGTCTTCTACGGACGGTCCCAGAAGGGAGTCGGCCCGCGATCGGGCGGAAGGTTTTGACCGTACCCGGGGCGACGATCGCCCAAAACCGTATGGAGAGAGAACATGCGTCAGTACTTTGGAATCGCGGCCCTCGTGGCTGCTGCGGGATTGTCGTCCACCGCCCTTGGGCAAGACTCGGTCAGTAACAGCAGTGGCAACCTGCCCGGTGATGCGCTGAGCCCTTGGACTCAGGGTTGCGCGGCTTATGTCATCGACCTTGCACCCGTGACCACCTCGCAGGGCAACGTCTTTGGTATCGCCCCGGTGCTCAAGACTTCGAAGTCGGCCTCGGCCAACTTCAACTCGCTCGGCTCGTCGGTCTCGATCAGTCCTGACTTGGCCGAAGGCGTCGCATATTCCCGCGCGGCTTATTCGTTCTGGGACATGCCGGGAATGGGCGTCAACAACGAGCAGAACGACGCTGGAACCACCGTCAATACAACTGGTACGGCGAACCGTTTCGCACTCGCCATGAGTGAGTTCTCCACCACCGACAGCGGCGCGAACTTCAACGGCATCATCGGCGCGTTGGTCAACTACGACCCGGCGTCGCCGAACCGTTTGTTTGTGGACCGCCGTATGGGCGCCGTGAATACGCCCGATGGCTTTACCGGCGACTCCTCACAGCTCGGCGGCTCGTCGATCGATGCGAATGGGAACCTGTACTACCGGGCCGACAACTTCGGCTCTTCGGGACCGAACCAAGTCTCGGGTCAGAACATCTTCCGTACCCGGTTGGCCGACCGCGACTGCGGCGTGCTGAACCTGATCTCGTCGATCTCCACTCAGAGTGACGCCACCAACGGCATGCTCATTGGCAGCGCCACCACGCATTCGGTGCCCTCCAACGTGCCCGCTTCGGCTGCTGGAGGCAACGGCCTGTATGCCGGACCAAACTTCAACGGTGAGTATGTTTACGGCGCTACCGCTGGGGCCAGTACCGCAACCACCGGACATCTTGATAACAGCGTGACCGTCGATCAGCGTGGTACCTTTGGCCAGACTGGTGCGACCCCGTTCGGCGGCGTCTACACCCTCGCCAACGCCTCGAATGACCTCATCTTCGACAACACCACCGTCGTCAACGTCTTCGGCGTCGATGCCACCGGCGCTGTCACCGGGAATGCAGGCTTTGAAGTTCCGCTTGTCGTGATGGACAACGCGGACGGGTTTACCACTACCTACATCGACGGCGTCTACCAGAACCGCCACGTCACTGGCTCGACTGCGTTCCGCGGCGGGGTCGGTTCTGTAGCTGTGGGCGCCGACGGCGCAGGCAATAACCTGATCGCCACAACGATGTCCGAGAACGGATTCACCGGCGACTTCGCCAACCAGATCATCGTCGGTCGCTACACCACCCCAGGAACGATCGAGTGGACCATGGCGGCTTATGTCGACCAGCTCAACTCGGGCACCATGGACGCGGGCAAGCCGATCGTCGATGACATGGGCGTCGAAATCGGTCAGCTCGTCGACTTGCTTTCGGTGACCGGTGGCTCGCCCTTCGGCCCGTCGCTGTCGGCACCTGCGTTTGACTCGGCTGGCAATGTCTGGTTCATGGCGTCGGTCGAGCTCTATGACCGCCTGCCCGACGGCGGCTCGGACTTCGATGGCGCTCTCATCCGCGCGATCTACGACGAAGCAACCTTTAGTTACAGCCTCGAGCTCGTGCTCGAAGTCGGCACGGTCGTCACCGGACCCAACTCGAACCGCGACTACCGCATCGATTTCCTCGGCACCGCAACCGGCAGCAGCAACCCCACGCCCAGCTCGGTCTGGTCGTCGGCTGTCTCGGACGTTGCATGGAACGGCGTCGATCCTTCGACGCTCGACGCTGCTGATCCGATGACCAACGGCGGCGCGGTGATCCAGACCGGCATCACCTACGACATCAATGGCGACGGTGCATTCAACAACCCAACGAGCATCAACTTTGATCCAGCCCTGCCCGCGGACGAAACCTACCAGGTCGCGTTGTACGTCGGTTATTTCCAGGATGGTCCTCCGCCCTGCCCGGCCGACCTCGCTGCTCCGTTCGGCGTGCTGAACTTCTTTGACATCGCAGCCTATATCAACCTCTACAACGCCAACGACCCTGCTGCCGACCTGGCTGCCCCGTTCGGCGCTCTGAACTTCTTCGACATCTCGACCTTCATTGGTTTCTACAACGCCGGCTGCCCGTAATCTGGCGATTCTCAAGAAGGGCGAACTCGCCCTGAAACCAACCTTCAGACGCCCACGTGAAACCGCGTGGGCGTCTTCTTTTTTGATATGCCACCAATGACAACTGTGCAGCACGCTTGGATCGTGCTAAGATCATTCTCCACAATACTTTCGGAGACTGTGATGCGTTTTGACCAAGCCCTCGTTTCGCTTTCGATCCTGGCCGCATGCGGCTCAACTTCGCTCGCCTACGACCCCGTCAATGGTGACTGGTCTAAGTCCGACGCAACCGATCTTCGCGTGATGACGTGGAATGTTCAAGACGGCCTGTGCAGTTCGAACGACAAGCTCGACAACGTCGGCGACTGGAACTCGATCGTGCGCATCGTTGCTGCGATGCAGCCTGACGTGCTCATCCTCCAAGAGTGTGCAGACAACTCAGGCAATGGCACCGGCTCCGGCGCCGACAATGTCACCACTATGAACACGGTGCTCGACTTATTCATAAACGGCGGAACAGATCCATTCCGCGGCGGCGCGGTGACGAGCTACGTGAAACTCTTCGTGCCGGACTTTGATCTGCCGCACGTGTTTGTGAGCTCCAACTCGGATGGCTTTAATCGCAACGTCATCATGTCGCGTTATCCGTTCGCGGATATCAACGGTGGCGGCGGTTCAACACTGAGTGATTTCATCGTTGGGGCTGACGAGTATCAAGGTGGCGGCACCGGCGGCATCCGTGGCTTCATGTGGGCCGAGATCGATCTGCCGGATGAAATCTACGCCGGCGATCTTGTCATCGGAAACGCTCACCTGAAAGCGGGCGGAAGCAGTTCCGATTTCGCCGACCGGCTCGAAGCTGCTGAGAACACCGCGTACTACATCGATTACTACTACAACGGAGCTGGCACTGGAATGTCGGATCCAAACGGTCGCGTGTTTCTCCCAACTGCGGGCAATGTGCTCGACGACAACACACCAGTGATCTGGGGCGGCGATATCAATCAGCAGCCCGGCAATGGCCCGATCGAGTTTCTGACGCGGGCTGAGTTCCTGGGCGGCACCGACGGCACCGACCGTGACCGGAGTGACTCCACACGCGACAACGCCGTTCAGCCTGTGTCTGGAGAAACATCGACGCAAGGCAGCAACTCGAAGCTTGATTACCTGTGCTGGCAGGATTCAATTACCCAACCTCGGCGGACATTCATTTTCCGCACGATCGGCTCTGGTATGAACTTGGGAAACCTGCCATTCCCCGTGAGCAGCTACCCCGGGAATTCACTGGCGGCTTCGAGCCTCGGCTCTGACCACCGTCCGGTCTTGGCAGACTTCATCCTGCCACTCGCGCCGGATAAGTGCCAAGCCGATCTCGCAGAACCTTTCGGCACGCTCAACTTCTTCGATATTTCAGCCTATATCGCTCTGTTCAATGCAGGCGACCCCGCTGCTGATATCGCAGAGCCGTTCGGATCGCTGAACTTCTTTGATGTCTCTGGCTACATCTCGTTGTACAACGCCGGTTGCCCGTAAACACCGAGGCATCAAGCCTGATCAGGGATTATCTTGCTTGCGGAGTGTTCGCACTTCGTCGATCGCTGCATCAAGCTGAAGCTTGAGTCGGCGAACGCGGAGTAGTGAACGCACTCGGGTCACCAGTTCGAGCTTGTTGACTGGCTTGGTCAAGAAGTCGTCGGCGCCAGCGTCGATCGCTCGTTCAACATCCCCCACTTCGTTCAACGCGGTGACCATGATGATGGGAATGTTGCGCGTCGCGGGGTTCCCTTTGATGCGCTCGCAAACTTGGTAGCCGCTCATCCGCGGCATCATGATGTCGAGCAAAATGATGTCGGGGTGGGCCTGGTCGATCGCTTCTAAAGCAGCCGCGCCGTCACGAGCCAGACGAGTCGTGCCTTCGACGTCATCGAGGAATGCCTGAATGAGTTCGAGATTGTGCTCGTTATCGTCAACGATGAGCACATCGGCGGGATCCTGCGAGTTATCAAGCGAGTCGGACTCGGGGTTCGTTGCGGGGGCGGACTTTGTCATGCGTAGCTCCGTTGCGTGTCAACCCGATTTACGGGGATGACAGCATAAGTCGACGTCAGTGCCTAATCTTTGACGCGACAGAGAGTTGATGCCGAGAAGATGCGGAATTCGAGCCTTGAATATGTGGAAAACCAGATTTGAAACACCTGCGCTCGATGATTTACTCTCGGGCATGCCTCAAGAGTCGCGTTCAGAGATCGAGATCGCTCGGTCGAAGCTTGGGAGGGCAAGCGTGAAATGGCGTGGCATGCCGTGGCACTGGACGATTTCAATGAATCACTCGGCGGGCGAGGTCTTTCTCGTTCCCGACCCTGAATCTCCACGCATGGTGGCATGCATTCAGGCGAGTTTCTTTGCCGAAAACCCGCTTGAGTCTCTCCCCAAGCCCACCCGCGACCTCCTCCGGTCGGCGGTCCGAGTTGGTGATGGCGTCTGGACGGAGTGGTCATTGGAGCAGCCCGGTTCTGCCGAACTGGCTCTCGATGCGGTTGGCCTGGGCTGACCCACCCGGCGGTTGCAGAGCGACGGCCGTACTCGCCGATGACGGTCTCGGAGACGCCAATGAACCCACAGATCGACCGGATACAAACTTCTCTGATCCTCCTCGCACTGGCGTTCTTTGCGCCAACCCTCGTGTCTGGCCCGCTCGATGCGCCGGTGGAACGAATCATCGAAAGAGCCGATTTGGGCAACGCATCGGTCGCTGTCCACGCGATCGATCTCCGGTCTGGGGCGGAGCTGATTTCGTATCGCGCGAATGCGGACATGATTCCAGCTTCCAACATGAAGTTGATCACATCCGGCGCCGCACTTGCCGTTTTGGGAACAGACTTCCAGTTTCGCACCGAGATCAAGATCGACGAATCGGCCGCCCCCCCAAACATCGTGTTTGTTGGCTCGGGCGACCCCGCGCTTGGCGACCCGGTATTGCTCGAACGGGAAGGCGTCGGCATGACGTTGCCTTTGTTGTTCGATCGGATCGCAACGTTGATGGATGATTCTGGACACGCCGAGTTTGGCGAGCTGATCGTTGACGATCGGGTCTTTGACCGCGAGCTCGTGCACCCATCCTGGCCGATCGATCAGTTGAATCGCTGGTACTGCGCTGAGGTTGGCGGCATGAATCTCCGGCGCAACGTCGTGACCGTCTACGCTGAGCCAACATCCCAGAACGGTTCACCTCGAACCCGGATGCTCCCAGATGCTCCCTGGATCTCGTTGGGCAACCGAGGTCGCACGGATAAAAAGGGCAACAACACCGCCTGGGTTTCACGCCCTCAGCCGAGCGACTCAATGACACTCCTCGGCAAGGTGCGTTCCCGTGTAGAGATCGATGTATCGATTCACAACCCGCCGCTGTTCGCCGGGCGAGTGCTTGCGACCGAGTTCCATCGGCGCGGCGTCTCTTTTACATCGGAGCAGCCTTACGAAGCGGCCCGCCTCGTCACGCAAGGTGAGCAAATCTCTGAAGATGCACGCACCATCGCGGTGGTCACAACGCCCATCGCAGACATCCTGAATCGGGTGAACCAAGACTCGCACAACCTCTACGCAGAATGCGTGTTCAAGCGGCTCGGCAACTCCGTATCGGGCGAGCCTGGATCATGGATCAACGGCGCATCCGTCACAAGGATGGTCATCTCAGACGCTCTTGGCCCGGACTACGCCCAAGCAACGACCGTCGCGGATGGGTCTGGCATGTCGAGAGACAATCGGGTTCGCCCTTCGATGCTGACCGCGTGGATGCGATGGATCTCGAAAGAGGATGAACGATGGAATGTGTTCAAGTCGTCTCTGGCATCGCCGGGCGTCGGCACCCTCCGCACGAGATTTCGGGGCGACGACGAACTCAATAGCGAACTCCACGCCAAGAGCGGCTACCTCTCCGGAGTCTACTCACTCTCGGGCGTGATGACCCATCCCTCAACCGGGCGTGAAATCGCATTCAGCATCTTGCTCAACGACGTCCCACGCGGAAGGCAAGCTCGCAACGCCAAGCCGCTGCACGCCGCGATTTTGAAAGAGATTGACGCCTATCTCGTGCCCGAAGCGACCCCTGCAAACTTGGGTGGCTAGGACCCCGCTCGAACCAGCGGTACCGTGGGAAGCACCGGCGGCCAGGCCCGCACCGATTGGCCGTCGCGACGATCGCCTCTGGTCTTTGGTGTGGCGTCAAAGCCAACTTGATCGCGACCGTTCGCCACAACATCTCGACCCGCATCACTATTCGCAACCCAGTGGAACAACGCGGTGTGATGATCGCTGATGTCTACATCTCGTCCAAGCACAGCGATGATTGGGAGCTCCGTTTGCTCTTCGAAGAAGCGCTTGAGGATGTCGATACCGAGACCTTCGAGTTCATGCTCGTCCCGTCCTCGGTCTGCACGGATGAATAGCCACCCGGGCGCAGCCGCACTTGCTGAGGCTTCGAGCACGCCCGGAATAGAGCGGGCCCATGCACACGCATGGTCTCGCTGGTGCTTACTTGGCACCGGGCGAGGTTCGCCAATCAGTTCGCCGTCAATATCTTCACCGATGATCTTTCGCGTCGCATCGAAGCCGATCTTCGTTCCCGAGCCCAGCCGCGGCGCCGCGTGATCGAGAATATCAAGCGCACCATTCACTCGCTCGACATCGCGTGACGGGAGGCAGTTCTTGGCGATCGCACCGAGCACAGCCGTCAAGTCATGACAGTCCACATCGTCCTCGACCACGATGATGGTTTTGGTCCACGCCATCTGCCCTGCGCCCCACACCGCATGCATGACCTTGCGAGCATGAAGCGGATAATGTTTCTTGATTTGGATGACGGCGCAGTTGTGAAACGCTCCAAACATCGGCAGGTGATAGTCCACGATGTCTGGAATGAGTGTCTTCAGAAGTGGAAGCATAATGCGTTCGGTGGCCTTGCCTAAGTAGTAATCCTCCTGCGGCGGAAGCCCCACGATCGTCGTTGGATAGATCGCGTTCTTGCGGTGTGTGACCGCTGAGACTTCAGTGATTGGGTAGCGATCCGGCATGGAGTAGAACCCGGTGTGGTCGCCGAACGGGCCCTCGAAAACCGCGCCTTCGCCGAGCTCACCCGCGTCGCCATCACGAGGCTCCCAGCCGGGAAACCCGGCGTCCGTGCGAACATGCCCTTCGATGATGATCTCCGCGTCGGCGGGCACCCAGATCGGGACCGTTTTCGCTTTGCAAAGGCGGATGCCTTTCCCGTTGAGAAAACCGGCCATCAGCAGCTCGCTGATTCCCGGCGGCAATGGACACGTCGCGGCGTATGGCATCACGCTCGGCCCGCCGAGCGCGATCGCAACCGGCATCGGCTGACCGAGTTTTTTCCAGCTCCGCCAATGGCTCGCGCCGTCGTGGTGCATGTGCCAATGCATCGCCAAGCGGTTCTTGCCGAGCAACTGGATGCGGTACATTCCGATGTTGTGCGACTTTGGCTTTGGATCATCACGATCGTCGGCGTGGATTGTGTGGATCCCTGCCAGTGTGATGTAGCTTCCGCGGAACTCTCGTTCCCACGTTTCGTCGTCGACATCCGGATGCCCCAGCCCGGGGACGCCATCGTTGAGACCGGCCGGGTAGCCCATCGCTTCGAAGTCCCCGTCGTGCTGCCAGCAGCGGATCATGCCGAGTCGGGTGAGATCGACTTGATCGCCGGTCTTCACAATGTCTTGGCACGGGCCGGGTTTCTTGAGACGCTTGGGCCCGATCTTCAATAGCGGCGCGAACTGCTTTGCCTTGGCGATCGCCTCGCCGAGTGATCGTGGAGGTTCTGGTTTGACCAACTCGCCGATTGTTGCACCGATGTCATCAAATGCTCGCCCGCCGAACGCCATCTCCATGCGGTGGTAAGAGCCGTAGGCGTTGATGAGGACGGGAAAGTCTGAACCGGTGACACTCTCGAACAGCAGCGCCGACCCACCAAAGCGATTGAACTCGGGATCGTTCTGTTGTGATGAGACGCTGCCAAGGTTTGGCGCGGCCGCCTTAGATGCCTCGTCGGCGAGGTTGGTGATATCGAGAACCGGAGAAACCGGCCCTGTCACACGCGTGAGTTCGCCTGAGGTTTCGAGAGCGGCGACAAAGGATTGGAGATCGGGGTACATTGGTAGAGGATATGACCGCTGAGAATAATCAATCGAAGAGAGTGCCGCTTCCGGCACACGAAGCCGCGGAACGCCGAGACTGGGTTGCGTACTTTGATCGCATGGAAGGCAAACCGCCTCGGGCCACGCTGATGCACGCGCTCGATCAGTTCGGCGAGATCGATCCCGCAGATGCCCCGCTGGCGATCGACTTGGGCTGTGGTGCCGGACGCGACACAGAAGCACTGCTCAGTGCAGGCTGGCGGGTTTGGGCCCGCGATGGGCACGCCGACGGCATCCGACGGGCGAAAGAAAGTCGGATTTGCCAAGACGCGATCAATGATGGGCGGCTGGATCTCGGGGTCGAGACCTTTGCGGGCGTGCAGCTCCCGCCAGCAGCACTCCTCAATGCGAGCTTTTCGCTCCCATTTTGCCCGCCGAGTGAGTTTCCTGATCTCTGGCAAAAGATCAACGCAGCGATTCAGCCCGGGGGGCGATTCTGCGGGCAACTTTTCGGCGATCGAGATGACTGGGCAATCCTCGAAGACAGGACTCACTTCAGCCGCGCTGAAACCCTAACCTTGTTCGACCAATACATTCTCGAGCGATTCGAGGAAGAAGACCGTCCGAGCAAGCAGACCGGCTCTGCTCATAAGCACTGGCACGTATTTCACATCGTCGCGAGGAAACCATGACCGCGATCAATCTCAGCGGCGTCGAAAAGATTTACAAAGGCAAGATCCACGCCCTCCGCGGCGTCGACCTCCAAGTCCATCCCGGCGAAGTCTTTGGGCTCCTCGGGCCCAACGGCGCGGGGAAATCGACACTCGTCAAAATCTTGATGACCGTCATCCGGCCAACAAAGGTCACGGGCACTGTCCTCGGCAAACCCGTAGGCGACCGCCCCACGCTTGCCCGCATCGGATATCTGCCCGAGCACCATCGATTCCCGCCTTATCTCAAGGGAAAGCAGGTGCTCGAGTTCTTCGCTGCGATGTCTGGCGTCGCGAAGAAGGACCGCAAGAAACGATCCGAGGAACTGCTCGAAGTCGTCGGAATGAGCGAGTGGGGCAATAAGAAGGTTGGAGGCTACTCCAAGGGAATGCGCCAACGTGTCGGCATCGCCCAAGCGCTTATGAACGACCCTGAGTTGGTCCTGCTCGATGAGCCCACCGACGGGGTGGACCCGGTGGGACGCCGAGAGATCCGCGGCATCTTGGCCCGGATGAAAGATGAGGGTCGTGCCGTATTCCTCAACAGCCACCTGCTCAGCGAGCTGGAGATGGTTTGCGACCGCGTCGCGATCATGGTGACGGGCAAGGTGCTTCGGCAAGGAACGATCCAAGAGCTCACAGACGGCAAACGCGGCTATGCAATCTCGGGAAGCCAACCGTTCAGTGAAGAAGACACCGATGCGATCCGTGCGTCGGCAGCCGGACTCGAAGTCGACGTCGAGTCAACTCGAATCGTCATCCGAACTGATGATGCGACCCGAGTCCAGCCCACCATTGATGCACTGCGATCAAGAGGTGTGGTTCTCGCGTCCGTCAATCCAATGCGGCCGACCTTAGAGGATCTGTTTATGGAAACCGTGGAAGCGGACGAGTCCCAAGGCAAACCGGGCGCCGCCCGCGGAAAGGCGGCCCGCCCATGATTCTTACTCAATCGAAGGCTCTTTTCGTCGACGCATACCGCGAGTTGAACGCACGCAAGCTGTTCTGGATCACGATGGCGCTCAACGTCATGGTCGTGGCAATCTTTGCATGCTTGGGTATCAACCAAGATGGCCCATCGTTCTTGCACTGGACCTTTGACAACGAGTTTTTTAACACTTCTTTGGTATCCAAAGAGCTGTTCTACAAGCTTCAGTTCACAACACTTGGTATTCCGATCTGGTTGAGTTGGGTCGCCACGATTCTCGCATTGATCTCAACCGCTGGTATGTTCCCAGACCTGATTTCAGGTGGCGTGATTGAAACGATGCTCAGCCGGCCGATCTCTCGGTGGAGGCTGTTCACGACCAAATATCTCGCCGGGCTTCTATTTGTCGCAATGCAGGTTTCGGTATTCTCGCTCGGGTGTTTTCTCGTCATCTGGATCCGCGGCGGCGCCGTTGAGCCCAAGCTCTTTCTAGCGATCCCGATCGTGGTCTTGTTTTTCAGCTATCTCTTCTCATTCTGTGCACTCATTGGAATGCTGACTCGATCGACGATCGCGGCGCTGCTGGTCACTATCTTGTTCTGGTTCTTGGTGTTCCTCACCAATATGGCAGATGCGACATTGCTGATGCAACGAGAGGGTTCGATCGTCCGACAGGAAGACCGTCAGCAGAATATTGAGAATCAAGTTGTTTACGCTGAACGTCGTCTTGAACAACTCGAATCGAATGGAACTCCACCAATCGACGCTGCGGGTGAACTCATCACAGACCGAGATGACCGTCTTCTCGCAGCAAATCCTGCTCTAAAGATGAGCAGGGAACGCCTTGAAAAAGCGGACAAGTCCGTTGCGACCTGGAAGAACTGGTCCGCACGCGTTTTCTACTTAAAGACCCTTTTGCCCAAGACCGGAGAGACGATTGGCTTGCTTGAACGCAATCTCATCACCAAAGAAGAGATCGCAAAGCTTATGAGCGAGTCGACCGGTATGGACATCGATCCGGATGCGGCGGACCCACCCGGTCCTGCAATGGCAGACCCCCGTGCCGAAGCAAGAGTCAACGATGTATTACGCTCCCGATCACCTCTTTGGGTCGTAGGCACGTCACTCTTATTCGAAGGCGTGATGCTCGGGCTTTGCTTGCTCTTGTTCAAAGCACGCGATTTCTAAGTTTGATCTGATGAGCGGCCTCAATCACGGTCAAGATTGACTAATTTCTATTCCACGGTCCCGTGCGGCGTGGATCGCACGGACAACTGCTTCATGCACGCCGAGCTCATCGAGTGAGTCTGTCGCCGCGGCTGTCGTCCCAGCTTTGCTGGTCACAGCGGTTCGCAGTGCCCCAGGATCGTCTGCCGACCCCGCCAGCAGCGCTCCCGCACCGGCGACGGTTTGCCGGACCATGGTCAACGCGTCGCCGCGATCGAATCCGAGCTTCATCGCAGCATCAACCATCGCCTCCGCGAGATAGAACACGTACGCCGGCCCTGAACCTGCCACGCCGGTGAAGGCGTCCATCTGCGATTCTTCAATGCGTACGGTTTCACCGATGGAACCGAACAGCTTCTCAATGCGTGCGAGATCTTCGGGGGTCGCTCGTGGGCCGGGCGCGACGGCGCTCATGCCAAGCCCGAGTCGGATCGGGGTGTTGGGCATCACGCGCACGACCCGGGCATTCTGGCCGAGTCCTGCGGCCAGCGTCTCACTTCTGGTCCCCGCGAGAATTGATGCCACCAGCGTCGGCCCCGAACTCCGGAGGATCGGCTCCCAAACTGACGCGACCGCTTCAAACATCTGCGGCTTGGTCGCCAGCACGATGCCGCCGGGCTCGCCCTGTTTTGATAACCAGTCCGCCGCGGCCTCTGCATCATCAAATACGGATTCGATTGGCCCGGATCGTGAGGCGTTGGGATCAAAGGCGGCCGTCGTCGCGGGCTTCATGGTGCCAGCTTTAAAAGCGCCGGCGGCGATCGCCGTGGCCATATTGCCCGCGCCAAGAAACAGCCAAGGCCCGGTGTGCTCGGTGTTGGTCATACCCAAGGGTACCGGGATGCCCGCCGGGGCGTAGAATCGATGCCCAGAGGAGATCGAAGATGGCCACGTTCTACCAGCTCGAGTTTGAGAAACCCATCCTCGAGATCGAAGAGCAGATCACCCAAGCCGAGCACCCATCGGGCACCGAAGTCCCCGCTCTTGGCGGCGTGGTCGGAGCCGATGAAGCAGGCAAGGTCGCCGACGTCGAATCACTCAAACGCAAACGAGATGAAACACTCAAAGAGCTCTACAGAGATCTTTCGCCGTGGAACACCGTGCGGGTCGCCCGACATCCCGACCGTCCGCAGACCCGTGATTACATCTCCAGGATGGTTCGCGATTTTTGCGAGCTGCACGGTGATCGACGCTATGGCGACGACCCCGCGATCGTGACCGGATTTGGACGAATCGGCACCCGCAAGGTGCTGCTCGTCGGTCACCAAAAAGGCAAAACGACCCAAGAGAAGCTTTCGTGCCACTTCGGATGCGCGCACCCGGAGGGCTATCGCAAGGCGCTTGCGAAGATGCAGTTGGCGGCCAAGTTTGGTCTCCCGATCGTGACGCTTGTTGACACGCCGGGCGCATACCCCGGCTTGGGTGCCGAAGAACGCGGGCAGGCGGAGGCCATCGCGGTCAATCTCCGCGAGATGAGCCGGCTTCCGGTACCGATCGTGTCCATCGTCATCGGCGAGGGGGGTTCGGGCGGAGCGCTTGGCATCGCCGTCGCCGATCGGGTCGCCATGCTGCGAAATAGTTGGTATTCAGTCATCTCGCCAGAAGGTTGCGCGGCGATCCTTTGGAAGCAGGCGAACGAACAGACCAACACCGCAGCGGCTGAATCCCTCAAGCTGACCGCCAAGGACAACCTGTCTCTCGGCATCGTTGATGCGTCGATCGACGAACCGCTCGGCGGCGCTCACCGCGACCCTGATGGAGCGGCCGCCCTCTTGAGTGAGTGGATCTCGACCCAACTCGATGAACTCGAAGGAGTCGAGCCCGACGCATTGATGGAAGCTCGATATCAGCGATTCCGCAAACTCGGCTCGTACGACGAGATCAACGAACCGGTCGCCGAGGCGGTCATCGATACCTGATTTAGAGGATATTGATCCGCGAACAACCGCATTTGCCCCCCAGATCGGGGTTCGTTCGGGTTTCGCGTTGACCCGCGACGGAGCTTTGTCTACCCTTCGCCCCAAATACCCCGATCGCCGCCAGGCACGCAGCCAGGCCGTTCGCGGGAGGAATGGGGCCGCAGGTTGGCAAAGAAAACCGCCAAGAAGAAAACCACCAAGAAAACGGTCAAGAAGCCGGTGACGAAATCGCCTGCCAAGAAGTCCGTCCCTGCGAAGAAATCATCCGCCAAGAAAACGACTACCAAAAAGCCGGCGGCCAAGAAGACATCCAAGAAACCGGCAGCCAAGAAGGCCCTGACGAAAAAATCAACAACGAAGAAGCCATTGACGAAAACGACTATTAAGAAATCAACCGCTAAGAAAACGACCAAAAAGCCTGCCACCAAGAAAACTACGTCCAAATCAAGCCCTGCAAAGAAAACTGTGACGAAGAAACCGGCCGCCAAAAAGAAGGTCGTGACTAAAAAGACTGCTGCCAAGAAAACTCCGGTCAAGAAAACCCCTGCGAAAGCACCGGCAGCAAAGCCCGCTGCTGCGGGCACCAAAGCGGCTTCCACCGATGAGTCCAAAGCAACCGGTCGCAAGGGCATCACGATTGTAAAGCCCACGAAGAAAACCGGATCGCGTTCGCGTGCTGCACCCAAGAAGTTTGTGATGCCCGAGCGCCCGATGTTGCTTGGTCCAGGTTCCAAGCTCGCGAAGAAACCACTGATTCCATCGGGACCAACGGCGCCAAAGGTCACGTCGGTGTTGGATGCCCCCAAGTCCCGCCGAAAGAAATCTCCGCTGACCAAAGCGAAACTTGACAAGTACCGTGCGTTGCTGATCGCAAAGCGTGCCGAGTTGCTCGGCGACGTTGTCAGCATGGAAAACGAAGCACTGCGTTCAGATTCGGGTGGCGCGGGCAGCACCTCGAATCACCTCGCGGAACAAGGCTCTGAAAACTATGACCAGAGCCTGAGCTTGAACCTCGCGGCCCAAGATCGACGCCTCATCAAAGACATCGACGACGCGCTCGCACGAGTGGAAGATGGCTCGTTTGGACTCTGTGAACTCACTGGTCACCCCATCCCTGAAGCTCGTCTCGATGAGCTCCCGTGGGCCCGTTACACGATCGAAGCGGCCCGCGAACTCGAACGGCGAGGCACCCTGGGGTGATACAGCCTGCCGGACGCAGCCCAAAGGCTTGGAGCATTTTCCTCGGAGCAACCGCGCTCGGTCTCATCGCCGATCTGTGGACAAAGCATGCCGCGTTCGCACGGTTGGCGGACACGCCGGTCGTTTTAACACGCGAAGACGTACTCTCCACAACCCCACTTAGCAGGCTCATCCCATTCCACGACCCTGCGGTGGTGATCCCCAATGTGCTCGAGTTCACGCTTGTGCTCAACCCCGGTGCCGTCTTTGGTATCGGTGCAGGCAAACGCTGGTTCTTTGTGATCTTCACCGTGTTTGCGGTTTCATTGGCAACCTGGCTCTTTGCAAAGAAGACCACGGTGAAAGACCGTTGGGCTCACCTCGCGTTTGCGCTCGTTGTATCCGGCGGGCTTGGTAACCTGTACGACCGCGTTCTGTTCGCATGTGTGCGCGACTTTATCCATCCGCTGCCCGGTGTGACCATTCCGTTCGGACTCAAATGGCCGGGCGGATCCAACGAGCTTTGGCCATACGTTTCTAACGTTGCCGATGCGTTTCTTCTCGTCGGTATCGGGATCTTGGTGATTTACACCTGGCGCCGCCCTGAGGATGAAGTCGACGGTCCGTCGAACCCCCCCCGCTGATGCAAAGCCAGTCGAAGGCTAACGCCCGACCGATCCCGCACGTTGGCGGACCGTATCGATCATCGCCCGGACTTCTTCGGCCATCCGCGAGTTCGGGAACTCGGCGATGATCTTTTCACCGACATCCTCGGCCCGCGCCCACATACGATCTTGGATCGCAAGTTTGAACTGGGCTCCGAGGTTCTCACGGGCTTTCCCGATGACGCCGCGTGCGACTTCACGAAAGTGCTCTGCTTCATTCTCGTTGAGGTATTGATCCAACTCGTGGAGCAACTCCATCGCTTCTTCGATGCGATCTCCCTGTGCGGCATGGAGAAATCGCCGCTCGAGATCAAGCTTGAAACGATCACGGGCAGCTGAAACTCGGTGGCGGAGCCCTTCGACCTTGGGCGAATCAGGGTACAAACGAGCGATGCGCGATGCTTCGTTTTCTGCAGCCGACCAATCTGACTGGGCGATCATCAGATCCACCCCGCGGATCGCATCGGTCACGCGTCGATCGAGCGTGGTGAAACGTGCCGTCTCGACTTTCTCGCGAAACTCTTCCGCATCGCTTCGATACCCGAACCGTTCTGCAAGCTCACGGATAAGCACCATCGCAGCGTCCCAATCTTCGGACTTGATATCTTCTTGAATCGCTTTACAAAGCAGATCTCGTTCGCGCGCACGATTCAAGACTCGACGAGCGTCATCGGACAACACCATGGTTTCATGCATGCTGTCGACCGCTGCGGTCATGCTCCGAACTTGCGCCCGGATCTCGTGCAGCTCTGACTCGATTTGCTTGCCCGGTGCGGCGGACGCGGTACTGCGTTTGAGCGCGATTGGTAATGCCGCGAGCACAACAACCAAACCCAAAAGCCCGACGAGCAACCAAGTTTGATCGGTGGTCATGATTCCCTTGATCGCTGCGACCCCGCACAGCACACCGAGCGAGCCGTAGATGGCCGCGATCCATGCGGATGGGATGCCTGCTTGTTCGTCCATGGAAATCCTTCGCTGGGTTCATCGTCTGCGAGTTGGAAAGGTTGCTTAGCTGCCGGGGACAGGGCCGCCGCAGTTTTGTTCAACCGGAACAAGGCACAAGAAACGGAGCGGCTCGGCTTGGCGCTCGGTTGATTGGAACTGGTGTTCTTCGTTTGCAGGGACGTAGATGACATCTCCAGATCGGACAGGATTTTCTTTCCCGCCCAGAAAGATCGTGCCCTTACCTGACACGATGAACACCTCGTGCTCGTAATCGTGACGGTGGCGAGGCGTGTGCCCGCCGGGCTCGACTGCGAACTGTCGGAGTGCAAAATGCGGAGCTCCGTCTTCCCGCCCGACCATGACAGCCATTGATGCACCCTTCACACCGTCCATCTGAACGGGTGCCCTCGGCGTTTCGTCGATGTTTCGGATCAGTACGCCGCGGGTGGTCGTCAAGGGCTCTCTCCTGTCTGATGGGGTCCCGGGCAGCCTCGGGCTCACGAACAGATTACCATGCTCCATGCCAGATGTCCCAGATGATCGTGCTGCCACCCCCGAATCAAGCGCCACAGGGGCCCAAGAACGCCCCGAGATTCGGGCGTTCGCGTTGGGCCCGTTCCAGACCAACTGCTTCGTGATCTGCCAGAAGGACGCTCAGCCGGGCGATCCCTGCTGGGTCGCGGATTGCGGCATGGAGCCCCAGATCATGCTCGATGAGATCGAGAAGCTTGGACTGGTCCCAGAGGTCGTGGTCCTGACCCACGCCCATCTGGACCATATCGGCGGGCTGTTCGCGTTCCGATCCAAGTTCCCCGACTGCCCCATCTGGATCCACGAAGCCGAGGAGCAGTGGCTGACCGACCCCAATCTGAACCTCTCCGCCCGCCACGGCATCGAGGTCACCGGCCCCACGCCCGATCGCCTCCTCAAGGATGACGACGTGCTCACTCTTTGCGGCGAGCCCTGGGAGGTCCGCCACACGCCCGGACATTCACCCGGAGGAATCTCCCTTGTGCATCAGAACTCACCGGTCGCGATCGTGGGCGACACGCTGTTCAACGGTTCGATCGGCCGACACGATTTCCCTGGGTCAGACTTTGCGACCCTCGCCAAGTCAATCCAAGAGAAGCTCTACACGCTGGCGCCGGAGACGGTAGCGTTGCCCGGTCACGGACCGGTCACACAGATCGGTCACGAAAAACTGAGCAACCCGTTCGTGCGTGGCGACAGCGTGATGGTGTAGCGGTGGCGATGTTGAACTTATCTATGCATTCGTTTTTGTAACCCCAATGAGGCAAACTTGACATGCGCAAATACGAGTCTGATTTTGGAATACAAATCCGAAACAACTCAATTTATCAAGGCCGATAGATAACAAACTGAAACGGCCCGTCATCAAATTCTTCAGAGGCTATGTTAAAAACTGTGATTCTTACCAATCCAGCTTGTATCCGAGCGGTCATTGTTCCAAAAAGACCAGAGGTGGCAATCGGAATGTCACTGGTAGTCAAACCGCCCTGGATCGCAATGTCATACTGCCCCTGTGACACTCTAGTAACACTGACGTTGGATGAGCCACTGAGAAGCGACCCGTTGGACCTCACGCTTCCATACGCAAGGGGCGGATGAATCCTGTGCTCGCCAAATGCAACTTCGCCCCCTTCGAAGTTCAGAAACAAGCCAGCGGGCGAACCGTTGTTACGCGCCATGATCTCGTTGCGGTCCATCGTGAGGTTGGCACCGGATTCATCGCCGATCATGACCAATCCGCCGCCGCTCAATGAGAGATCGTTCACGCCCTGAGCCCAGAGCACCGGGCCGGAGCCGGAGTTTCGCGCCAAAAATGTCGGCAAGACTGAGTTGCTCGACGCGGCATCGATGGCGAACGCCGATCCCAAGTCGGGTATCGTCAGTTGCCCGAACAGTGACGTGACATTCCCGAACACGAGTTTGTCTTGTAGCCGCACCACGCCGGAGTCTTCGATCCGCATCGCTTCGCTCAGGATGCTTGTGTTTCCTGAGGTTGAGAAGACTAACGCCGTCGATGAGTCAAGCTCGGTCACGGTGGTCCGCACCGCATCGATCGCAGCACCATTCCGCGAGCCGCTCTGGTAGGGAACCCTGAACAGAATCCCGCTCCCCGAGCCGCTGTTCAGGTCAAAGTTGTTCGGGTCATCGTGCGAATCGAGCGTCAGCATCCGGTCCGGAAAACTCGACGACGGTGTTTGGTTCTTGAGATGAAGCAGAGAAATCGGAAGCTCGGTGCCCATCCCCACGCGGTTTCCGCTGCTCACATAGATGCCGCGCGTGTGCACCGAGTAAGGCGAACTCGTGATCTGTGTCCTCGGCGAAAGCGTGGAACCACCGACGCTGATCTCAAGCCAGCGCCCGCCCGTGCCAAGCGC
>JBGCEB010000005.1:0-16644 GCA_045106075.1 Phycisphaerales bacterium | reverse complement strand
GAGTTCACCTCAGGCAATGGTCGCGGCATCAACGGCCAAAACGGTTTCTGGCCACTCTTCCAGCACATCAGCCGCAATGACATCGCGATGACCGCCCCGGTCGAGATGGAAGTCAGCGACGATAACAACGACGGGGACCCCGACCAGTGGACCATGTCGTTCCTCTATCACCAGCTCTCCGATGGGCCGACCGGAAACGACGGTAACGTGGTCATTGTCGACACCGAGCCCATGACCTATCTAGCGCTCGGCGTCCAGGGTCGTCGCGGCGAGAACACCTGGGAAACGCTCGCAGCCGAGCTTGATACCTGGATCGCGGCGTCACCCGATTGGCAACGTGTCGGCATGCCTCGTGTGCTGGGCTACAACGGGCCCAACGTGCCCGGACGGAACCAGTGGTGGGAAATTCAGATGCCGATCGAGCCGGCCGAAACCCCCGTCTCACCCGAGCCGATGGCTGAAATCACTGCACCGTCCGACGACGCCCCGGTCTTCCGCGAGATCGACGCCGAAGGATGATTTGAACCGCAGACACGACCCGCGATGCGATATGCTTGCGGCATGAACCCATTCGTCACCACTGCCCTTGCCATCTCCACCTGCATAGGTGCCCCGCTTCTCGCGGAGAGCCCTGATGCATTCGCGTTCCGTGCCGATGCCAACTTCATCTTTCCAACGCCCGAACAACGAGTGATCTCGAAGGGTGCCGGGTTGGTCCTATTTGACATCGGTGAGTATCCCCGCGGCTTGATCCGCCCGGACTCGTTCTCGTGGGATGAACCAAACGCGCCCTACACCATCGCAATCGGCTTTGACACGCACAACCCGCCGCCAACCGAAACCGAGGTCATCGAAGGCGAAGACGGCAAGCCCAAATACCCCATGGGCTGGTTCGACGAAGCGGGCAACTGGTACGACCGCCCGCAACGCGAGCTTTCCGTCCACGTCGATGGCGTCGAAGTCCACAACATGCTCTGTCCGGTCGAGTACCGCACGGGCGAACCTGTCGAGGTGTCGGCCGAGGTCCGGTTCGTCACCGGCGCGGCATTGCTCGATGTCTCAGTCGGCGGCGAACTTGTTCTCGATGACCACGCGCTGCTGGGCGTTCAACCCTTCTCCGCTGGTGCAGCGGTCGGCGCGGTTGACGAGGTCAGTGAAACTTCTAAGTTGGTCATGACACCGGCAGAGTCTCAGCCCAAGATCGAGGCCGTTGAACCCGTCCGCGTGAATGTCTTCGATGCGTACTTCGTGCACGGCGGCGACCGAACACCCAAAACCGAAACCGACTTCTCAAGCGTCCCCGAACAGGTCGCCCGCGTGGTCGCGACGCTCACACTGAGCGAACCCGAGGTCGGCTATGACCACTGGGACAAGAAGGGCGTGTTCTATATCTGGGACAAGACCAAAGACGGCACCCAGGGCACACGCTACGAACTGCTCCGCTACATCACGCCCTTCCGCAAGGGCTGGACGTGGAAGGCTGATGTCACCCACCTGCTGCCGCTCTTGAAAGATAAACGTACACTGCAGTGCGACATCGGGACCTACATGAAGGGCTGGCTGGTGTCGTTGGATCTGGACTTTTATTCCGGCGAGCCGGAACGCACGCCGATCGCGATCGAGCACCTCTGGACGGGCAACGTCGAGATCGGCAACCCCGACAACCCGCCGAGCAAGACCTTCGTTGATCGAAAAATCACCGTGCCCAACGGTGCGACCCGTGCGGAGGTTTACATCACCGCCACCGGCCACGGCATGTCGCCAAACACCGACAATGCGGGCGAGTTCATGCCGCTCGGACGCACGCTGACGGTGTCGTCGCCGACAGGCGAAGTGATCGAGTATGACAACCTCTGGAACGAGGACGTGTACCTCAATCCCTGTCGCCCACAGCGTGGGACGTGGAAGTTCGACCGCGCTGGTTGGGCGCCCGGCGATCTGGTGCTGCCCTGGACCGTTGACGTGTCGCACCTGATCTCCAATGACGGCACGCTGACCGTGGGCTACGCGCTCGACGAATACGTCAACGAAGGACGCGGCGAGACCTGGGCACCACATCACTGGACGCACGCCTATGTGGTGTTTAGCAAGTAAATCAGGCGAGCAAGGACTGCTCCCCTACCATCTCCGCAATGGCCAAGCGCGTTCTCCAAGACAAATACTTCCGGAAAGCCAAACGCGAGGGCTATCTTGCCCGATCTGCGTACAAGCTGAAGGAAATCGATGACAAACGCCGTGTGATCCAGCGGGCGGGGCGCGTGCTCGATCTCGGCTGTGCGCCCGGGTCTTGGCTTCAGGTGCTCTCCGAGCGTGTTGGCGACAAGGGGCTTGTCTACGGGATCGACCTCAAATCGGTCAACCATGAGATGCCCGACAACGTCCGGACGGTCGTCGGCGACTTCACCAAGATCGATCCGGCGGACCTGATCGAAGGCTTAAACGGCCAGCAGCCTCGCTTTGACGGCGTGTTCTCCGACATGGCGCCCAATACCTCGGGCGCGGGAGATGACTTCATGTCCGCGCGGCTATGCGAAGAGATCGTAGATCGGCTGCCGACCCTGCTCCGCAAGGGCGGGCACTGCGTGATGAAGGTTCTCGAAGGTGGCGGCACGCCCGAGCTCATCAAACGATGCAAAGGCTGTTTCGAAGAAGCCAAACCGCTCAAGCCGAACGCAACGCGTGAGGTCAGCCGAGAGATCTTCTTGGTATGCAGACGGTATCGCCCGCCAAAGGTTCGCGACAATCAAAACGATCGCCCGGTCGGGCAACCACCGCCAGTCGCGGGCTGGAACACGGGCGACACCGCAAAGGGCACCAGGCGATGACATTGCTCGCGCCGTTCGCGGGATTCCTTGCAGGGGTGCTCGGGCTGCTTGGCTTGCTCGCGTTGCATTCCCTCAAGCTTCGACGCCGACCGATTCGCGTGTCGTCCACGCTGCTCTGGAAAGATGCAGCCCAGGACCTCGAAGTCAACACCCCCTGGCGACGCCCAAGGCTCACTTGGCTGTTCTTGCTGCAAGCTTTGGCGGTGATGCTGCTCGCGCTGAGCATCGCACGCCCCGTGACCGGGCCAGACGACCGACCAGCAGAGCGAATCGTCTTCGTCATCGATGCGTCCGCATCGATGAACGCGCTGATCGACGGAAAGTCAAACTTCGAACGCGTCGTCGAGGCCGCAGCCGAACGGATCGATGCGCTCAGACGATCAGACACCGCACCTGAGATCGCGGTGATCCGCGCCGCGAACCGCGCCACACTCGCACTCGCGCCAACCCGCTCGCTCGGCGATGCACGCAGCGCCATCACTCGGGTAACGCCGAGCGACCAAGCGGGTAATCCCGTCGCTCTCCGCGAACTCATCGCATCGATGCTGCAAGTCGAAGCGACCGACGAATCATCGCCCAAAGTAAGCGTCTGGTGTTTTACTGATGGCGGATCGTTCAACGCAACCAATCTCAACGGCATCCCCGGTGAGATTGTCTCCGTCGCCGACGACGCACCGCCGATGAATGCAGGGATCGCATCGGCACATGCGTCGCGCGATCCTGACGATCCCAAACTCGCCCGCGTGTTCGTCCGCTTGGTCTCCAACGCACCTCGCCCGGTTGGCGTGATCCTCAACGTGCGTTCATCAACAACCGAACAACGCGTGCCGATCGAGATTCCGGCTGCGACCGATGACTCGCCCGGATCAATCACCCGCACGGTGCCGATTCAGGCCCCCGACGCTGCCATGCTCGAGGTCACACTTGCCTCAGGCGGCGGTGCCCTTGTTGCCGACGATTCAGCATGGATCGAACTCCCAAACCCGAGCCCGCCTCGCACCGTCGTGTTCGCACCCGGCGGCGTAGGCGACCCATTCCTGCTCAACGTGCTCAACGAGCTTGCGCCCGGCGCCGTTTCGGTCCATGATCTCGTCCAGACGGACGCGCTCCGCGGCGCAGCGCTCGCGATCTATGATCGGGTCTCGCCGACGGTGCTACCAGATATCCCAACGCTTGGTTTCGGCTCGGCCTGGCCGGCTGCGAACGAACAAGCAGATGGCGACGACCCCGACGGGCTCATCCGAAACGGACGCGAACGCGTCATCGCTTGGGACCGCGCCCACCCCGTGCTTCGCGGCACGTCACTCTCATCGATCGTGTTCGATCGTGCGGTTGCACTTCCCGACGCCGACGCAACCGGCGTGCGCGTGCTTGCGGAGTCGAATCGGGGCCCGGTGATCACCGAAACCACCGGACAAGGCGTCCGCCATATCCGGGTCGCGTTCCCGCTGGTGCGATCCAACTGGTCGCTCGAAGTCGGCATGCCGATTTTTCTTGCAGGTGTGTTCGAGTATCTCGCACCAGGCACGAGAGGCGAAGGCATTGCACGCCGCACCGATGAAGTGATCCAGGTTCGCGCGTCGGGCGAGCGGGTGCTTGCCAGCGGACCCGCCGAGTTCGCCGCGACAGCTTCGATCAATGGCCAAGCCTCCATCGGACCGCTCGAACGAATCGGCATCTATCAGGTCGAGAACGCACAGCCCGCGCGACTCGCGGTATCACTACTCGATGCCGACGAATCTTCACTCTCCATCTCGGAAAATGCCCAACTAGGGCCGACCGGCGGGAAGGCGATCACGGCGGGATCAGGGCGACGCGAACTCTGGCCGATCGCCCTGATCGCGGCGGTCGTTGTCATGACGATCGAGTACCTGCTCCACGCGGCCCGCGCTCGCATTTAGCTTGCCAGTTAGAGCCCTGACCATGCACGCGTGTCGATCGGCAACCGGCCGGGTTCTTCTTGCCCGGGCGTCATTCGTCTCGGCCAGCTTGTCCGCGTGCCGCCCAAATCACGCTCAAATCCAATCCTCAAAACGCCATCGGGATCAACTACTGACCGCGGCAGTTTGAGATCGAACGCCCAGCCGCCATCTTCATCAACAAACGAAACGTCAACCGGCGCCGGACCAAACAACGTTTGCACCGAACCTGACCGCGACACCCGCCATACGCCACGCGGCACGCCGAACGGGCCCGCCCAAACGGTGACCCAATCCGACGCTTCATCACCACCCGCAGCGGGTGCTGCCGCGGCGCATCGCATAAAAACAGACCATCCGCTCGCAGCGTCAGAGTCTCCGGGCGCTCCAGACCGACGAACCAATCCGGTCGCAGACCGCGCCGCGGAGGGCAACGACCCTTGATCTGGTTCGTTGGATAACAATGCGCCCATGGTCCACGCGTTGAGCAAGGGACCGACGCGCACGCCCGGCGGCCGGGCAGCGACGACCGTTGCAACAGGCTGGACCGTCGCATCGCTCCGCCCGATACGCACCGGCAACGAGTTGGTGCGGATCGCGTCGGATCGTCCACGCCGCTCGACCATCGGCACGCTGCCAACCACCCGCGTTGATATGCGAGACGTCGCCCGAACCAGCTCGGGGCCCCCGATCGGCCCAGCAACCTCGACAAGCATGTCCGCATCTCGCGCCGGCAGCGAGAGCACGCCAAGCGTGGGCGACATGCGACTTTCGCCAAACAACTCGCTGCCGCCATCGTCAATCACCCACGCAATCGCCTTGGGCTTGCTGTCTAACCAGGCCCGGGCACGCAGCTCACGCGTGTCGTCATCAACCCATGGCGAAAGCAGGTCGGATTGCAGCGACCGGAGATCCGTGGAATCGGGCATCCAACTCGGCAGCCAAACGCCATCAATCAGCACGACCCCGCCAAGCCGACGCCGAAGCCGGTGCGCGGTCTCTTCATCAATCAACGCCAGCCGCCCAAGGATCAACTGCCAACGAGCTTCGTGTGATCGGGCGACTTCCTGAAAAAATCGATCCTGATCACTCTCAGCCAGATCCGCGCGAATGTCCTCGAGCACCGATCCGGTCGCATCCGTCCGATCGGTGCTGCCAATCGGCGCGATGCCGTCAGCGCACAGCCTCACACGCCAACGCTGGAACGGATCGCCCGCGATGGTGTCCAACGCCTCTTGCAATGCCGCGCTTTCACGTGCTGCTTCGGGCACGGGGCTCGACCACAGGCTTCGCCCGCCCGCTTCGAGCGCCGCACGCTCGGGGTCTGGCAACCAGTTGACTTCGTAGCGAACATCATCGAACCAGATGCCCTGACTGACCGCATCGATCGGCAGATCAACCACCGCATACCACACGCCTGCGGGCAAAGGGTCCCGCTTGATCGCAGCCTCCGCCGACTCGGCCGACCAACGCGACACACGCCCCGCCCACCCCGCGTCAACGGGAGCCGCCGGCATCAACCGATACACCGCAACATCGAGCACCCGCGCGTCGTCCAGCCGCACGCTTGGCGGACGCTTGAGCTCTTTCACATCTTCAACAACCACCGGCAACACGATCGGATGCCCCACGATCGCATCGACTCGCTCAGCAACTGGACGGATGCCCGCGAACGCAGCCGATGGAATCATCACCAATGACAGGATCAACGCGCAGAATGTCTGCATCCGTTGCACGGCGTGTCCCTCGAAGTTGATCATCCGATCTTTCAACCCGCGTCCCGCGGCAGTGTTTCGATCAGGTTCTTGATCACCGCATCAGAATCCACGCCCTCGGCTCCCGCTTCAAAGTTCAGCAGCACGCGGTGTCGCAGCGACGCGAGGGCCGCACGCTGCACGTCCTCGATCGAGGCGCTCGGGCGGGCGTCGATCAGCGCGTGGCATTTGGCGGCCAGGATCAACGATTGCGCCGCACGTGGCGAAGCGCCCACCTGTACAAACCGATCCACCATCGGCGTGCTAAATGACTCCGGGCCCGAGCCCTTCGGGTGCGTCGCGAGCACCAGACGCACGGCGTAGTCCACCACGTGGTCGGCTGCGGGCACGCGACGGACCAGCGCTTGATGCGCAAGCAAACCGGCTGCATCAAGCACCGGCTCGATGACTGGTGTCTCGGCGCCAGTCGTGCGGGCGAGAATCTCTTTCAGATCAGACCGCGTCGGCGACTGCACGAGCACCTTGAAGAAAAACCGGTCGAGCTGGGCTTCGGGCAAAGGATACGTCCCCTCCTGCTCGATCGGGTTCTGCGTCGCGAGGACAAAGAACGGTTTGGGCAGCGCGTGTGTTTCGTTGCCGACCGTGACGCTGCGCTCTTGCATTGCTTCGAGCAAAGCAGACTGGGTCTTGGGCGTGGCGCGGTTGATTTCGTCGGCCAGCATGATCTGGTTAAACGCCGGGCCAGGCTGAAACCGGAACGAGCGTTTCGTGCGCCCCGACTCGTCTTCTTGTTCGTCGATCACCGTCGTGCCCGTGATGTCGGCCGGCATGAGGTCGGGCGTGAACTGCACGCGACCAAAGTCCAAGCTGATCGCTTCCCCGATGGTCCGCACCAGCAACGTCTTGCCAACCCCCGGCACGCCTTCGAGCAGCACGTGCCCACCAACGAACAGGCACGTCAGCACCTGATCGACGATGCCCGTCTGCCCCACCACCATCCGGGCAACCTGCGTGCGCACGGATTCAAAGTCTTCCTTGAACTGCTCGGCTGCCTGGGCGACGTCGGTCATGCCAGATGGTACGAGCCCAAGGCACGTTGTCGGTTCGTTGGACCTGACGAAATCCTCCCAAATGAAAAAGGACCACCCGGTTGGGTGGTCCTTTCGTTGTCAGAGGCCGCGGTGGGATTCGAACCCACGTGTGACTTTCGCCAAACGGATTTGCAATCCGCTCCTTTCGTCCACTCAGGCACACGGCCGGTATGTCGCCCCGCCGACCCAATGGTCGCACGCGGGAGCAATACCACGGTAGGATGTGACGGACGAACCGTCCTCACGTTGAAAAGATTTCTGTCATGACCACACCAAAGCACCTATCTCGCCGCCCCGCTGCCTGCTTGATGGCCCTCGCCGGAGCCACGCTCGCAACCCACGCCGGGCAACCGACCTCGATGGAAGACGCCAAGCGGGTCCTTCCCGACGTGATGCGGCCGGCACGGGTCGTCATGCCCACCACCGAGCAGGCCGCCGAGCCGGTCTCTCCGGGGCTCACCGAGGGACGCCGATGGGACGATGGCTCGGAACCAGCCAGCCTGCCAGAAGGCACCTTCCTCATCGAACGCATCGGGCGGATCATCCCGGCTCCGGGCCAACGACGGGTCTTTGTGCCAGACACCGACCAGCGGGAACCGGGCGAGGGCCCGATGCTCTTGCTGCCCTCAGCCGCCCTAGAACGACTTGAGCTGACCTTGGCCGACTCGACCGGTCCTGTTCGCGTCTCGGGCGTGGTGTACGTCTATCGCAATCGCCGACACCTGCTCGTCGCCTCGTTCCTCATGGGTGCCGGGAAGGCCCTAACGGAGTTGCCCGAACCCGAGGAGTCCACCGAAGACGCAACCGGACAAGACGGGCCCAACGAACCAGACACCTCGATGCTCGACGACCCCGAAGTCCGCGGCTTGCTTGACGAACTCGAAGCAGAAGCACCCCCACCCGTCCGCAGAAACCCCGATGCACGGTCCCAGCCAGCCGAAACACCAGACCCGAGCGCCTCGGCATCGCCTCCCGCGCCGGACGGCACCCCGATCGTCCGCCGCCAAGGCAGACTGAGTCGTTCTGCCAATGGCACATGGCTGTTCGTGTTCGACAACGACACCGACGATCGACTCGCATCGCAAGCCCTCACCGTCTTGCCGTGCCAGTTGCTCGAACGCATCGAACGCGAAGCACAGACCCGCGGCGACGCTGCCCAGATGATCCTCTCCGGGCGTGTCTACACCCATCAAGGCACCGCGTACCTGCTGCCGACCATGATGCTCCGGGCCCGCCCAGTGGACATCGTGCCGATGCGATAAGCGGCCCGCACTGCGAGCAGCCCATCAACATCTAGACTTTGATCAACAATCGAGCCCCTTGCGCAGACCGATCAGACGGTCTGGACAGTTCCCTGCACGGGACGATCTTCGAGCGCCATCGCTTCGGTCGGAGCGGCAGAAACAACCTCGCCGTCGACGGGGTTGAAGCGCGAGCCGTACAGCTTGATCTTGCGGTTGCCCGTCGAGCTGCCGAACGCCTTGCTCAGGATCGGCTGAGCGACCATCACGATCGCTGCGACACCGATGTTCATCACGATCAACGCGCCCATGCCGGTCCAGCCCATATGCACCATGACCGAAGTCGCCACGATCAGCACCATGCCCAAGGGGATCATGCTCTGCCACCCGAGCTGCATCACCTGGTCATACCGCATACGCGGGATCGTCCAGCGGATCAGCATCGCGAAGAACACCATGGCCATCGCCTTGGTGAAGAACACGTGGAACTTGATGATCACCGCGAGCAGCGAGGTATTCTCCGGGCTGGTCAAGTCACTCAACCCTGGGCCGGGCAGGTGATACCCGCCGAGGAACAACAACGCAAAGAACGCGCTGCCGGTGATGAGGTGGGCATATTCAGCCAGGAAAAACAACGCGAATCGCATCGACGAATATTCGGTGTGATAGCCGCCGACAAGTTCCTGCTCGGCTTCAGCGTTATCAAACGGTGCGCGGTTCGATTCAGCCAATGCACACACATAAAACAACACGGCTGCGAGCGGCATGGACAAGATGCCCCACCCGCCCTCGACCTGCGACCGAATGATTTCTTCGGGCATGAACGTACCCAGCACGAGCAGCATCGCCAGCAACGACAGCCCCATCGGAATCTCATACGAGATCATCTGGGCCGTTGCACGCAATCCACCGATGAACGAGTACTTGTTGTTCGACGACCAACCGCCGAGGGTGATGCCATATACACCCAGCGACGCGACCGCGAGCAGATACACCACGCCGATGCTCACATGAGCGCCGGTGACATGAATTGCCGCCGCAGCGTCATCCCAGAACAACCACTCCGCCAGATCCTGAACCCAAAGTGCATAGAGCATGTCGCCGAGCACCGGCACGGACCAGATCGCCCAATCGCTGACATGCCCGAGTTCGAGCATCCCACCCCAAGGCAAGATCACAAACCCGATCAACGCAGGCACGATACAGATCGCCGGAGCGAGCGTGAACAACACTTTGTCAACGTTGGTCGGGCGGTAGTCTTCTTTGACAAAGAACTTCAATCCGTCCGCCAATGCCTGGCCCAGACCGAGGAATCCCTTCAGGAAACTCAGAACCGGCAAACCAAAGTCAAACCCGGTCCGATTCGGCCCGATACGGTCTTGGATGTACGCCGAGATCTTCCGCTCGCCGTAGATACAGATCGTCACCGAACCCAAGATCACGTGGACGACGATTGCCATGACCAGCAGGCTGATGAACAGCTGCGGCGACATGGTGGATTGGATCATTTCCTGCAGGTCTGCCATAGGTCGCTAGTCTAGCGGGCACAAACCGATGCCGCAGGCGATTAGCGGCGAACCGAGCCCGCCATTTCCGCACCGACCGGGTCGCACCAATCCTCGCCCTCGGGCAACGACTCGACCGCGAACGTCGGATCTTGGCCGGCAACCACATCGATCGTCGTGATGCTGACCGTTCTGGCGTCCCGACGACTCATCAGAACCGACACTTCCGGGCGATCATCCCAGCGATGCTTGTGGTACGCGGCTTGCTGCTCAGGCGTCGCCGATTGGCCCATCATCTGTTCGAACAAGGGCAACCGGACCTGCACATGCTCGTCCCCCAGCCCGGAAGACGCCAGACAAGACGGCGGACCACTTGGAGATGGCTCGGAGAGCTCCAGACCATCGAATGTGACCACCGTTCCTGATCCCAACGCGTCGATCGCTATGAGCCGGAACGGAGACACGCCTTCCAAGTCCATACCTGCCAAGTGCTTGAGCATCGTCTGGGGCGATTCAAGATCGATCAATGCCGGGATAATCGCCCCGCGAGATCGCGTCCCCGGCGGCCGGCCGTTGGCGGGGATGTTTCGGTTCAGGAGCGCCAAGACCACACCGTCGTCGCGGGCCGCCACCCAAGTCCCTCCGGCATCGGCATCGGTCGGCCAAATCGCGCGACGACCCGAGCCCAAACCTCGCCAAACCGCAGGCAGCCCGTCCTGGCGTGATCGCTGCTCGTCCCGCGCATGCATCACGCGGCAGCCGTCGTCGGTCCGAATGACCGTCACCGTGCACATACCAACTCCATTCGTTTCGATTCGTCGAGAGAAATCACTGAGCCGATTCGAAGTTCAGCGTCGAAGGCGCCATCCCGAACCCCTCGGGAATATCGATCCCGAACTCACGCCCGATGGTGTTCATCATCGCGTGATGATGGATCGCGTGGTGCGTCGCGAAGAAAACTTCGCGGCCTCGGGTGCTCTTGAGGTCATCGCATACGCCGTCACCGGTGAGCATCACGCGGGTGGTGACTTCTTCGGACATGCAGCCGTCGGTCATCGCTGCCAGCGATTTGCGAAGCGACGCGATCTGCTCACACGCCGCACGCGGATCGGTCTCCACTGTGCCGCCCCGGACGCGTGTGTCGTAGTCGATCGGATCGCATGCGGTGGTACTCAGCGAACACTGAAAGTGATCCAAAACATGCCGGGCGTGCTTACCCACGGTTCCCCCGCCGACTGTTTCGCAGGGTTTCGCGTAGCAATCCTCGGGCGTCGCCAGGATGAACTGCTCACATTGATCGAGAATCGCATCGGCCGCCGCGGCCACCTTACAAGAAGACATCATCACCTCCAAGACGCCTGCTTAGCGTCTATGTGATGTTAGACAACGCGACCGCATGCGGCAGAAACTGCTCATTTTCAGCCGTTTTCGTGCGAAAACGATGACGCCCCGAACGACGCGACTGCCTCAACGATCTCTCGATGGTTCGCGCAACGCGGGCATTTGTGCTGCCCGCCGAGCTTGCCGTTCGCGTCGAGCCAGCGGTGGAACGCGCCCATCGCCACTGGGGTGATCGTCGGCTCGGTCATACCTAAGGAGTCGCTTCGCTTGGTGGTGTAGTCCACATTGACAGCCTTCACCGCGGCGTCAAACACTTCGCCAAACTTGGCTGCGTCTGCTTCAGATACACCAGCAGGCATCTCGATCGCAAGCTCAAGCCCCGCGCGATTCATCTCACTCGGATACACAGGAGCAGCCGTGAACTCGCCATGCTCGATGCCCGTCGCGTGCGACGCCTGCGCGACCCCGTGCTCGATGTGCTCGACGATCAGGTTCTCGCCAAACGCATTGATGAAATGACGATGTCGCCCGACGATCCGCAACCGGCACGGCCCGTCGCCGCCTTTGCCGTCCGGGCCGGCGGGCACATGATCGAACTCGACCACGTCGCCGATCACATATCGCCAAAGCCCGGCGTTGGTCGTCATCACGACGACGTACTTCTGGCCCTTTTCGACCGCCCAACACGGGAAAGCGGGCGGCGAATCGTCATCAATGTTTTCCAGCGGCACAAACTCGTAGAACGTCCCGATGTCACTTAGCAGACGCATCCCCGGATCGCCGGTCGTGTCCTGCATCGCGATGAATCCTTCCGACGCTGGGTACAGCTCCTGACGGCAAGGGAAGTCCACCGCCGGATCACCCGAGAACGCCCGGCACATGCGCTGCACGAATGGCTTGTAGTTCACGCCGCCGTGCACGAACACTTCAAGATTTGGCCAAACATCTCGCGCACAAGTCACGCTTTGCCCACGCTCGCGGGCAAGCTCGATCACGCGATCAACCAAGACCAACGCCCACGACGGCATGCCAGATATGAAACGGATGTCCTGATCGATCGCCTTCTCGGCCATCGCATCGATCTTCGCCGGCCAATCCGACATCAATGCAATCTCGGGCCCTGGAGAGTAAATCTTGCTCAGCGGCCACTTGATCAACGGCGTGACCAACCCCGACAGATCACCGGTCGCGATCCCGTGCTCGTTGTATTCAAGATCACTCGAGCCACCCAAAAACAGGCAACGTCCCCCCATCAGCCGGGCCGGGTGAGCGCCGCGATTGATCAGGTGCGAGAAGATGTCCAAGGACGCGAGGTAGTTCGACTTCATCATCTCGTCTGAAACAGGGATGAACTTGTCGCCCGCGGTGGTACCGCTTGTCTGCGCAAATCGTGTCACCAAGCCCGGCCACAGCACGCCACGCTTCCCGCCCTCTCGCATTTCTGCGATGCCGTCCTTAAACACGTACCAATCCTGCACCGGAACTGCTTCAGCAAACGCCGTGTACCGATCCACCGAATCGGGCATACCCAAGATGCGTTCGTAGTGGTGATCGCGCCCATACCGGCAGAACATCCCCGCCGAAAGAAGCCCATCGAGCTGGCGGAGCTGCACACGCGCGGTGTTGCGACGCCACCACTCCGTGTTCGCAAGCTTGCGTCGGCGCCGGCTCACGCGGGCCGCTAATGCGCGACCAACCAACGACGTCACGGTTGAGGGACCAGAAGGGGTCGGCGCTGGCGTACTCACCGCTTGCCGGTCTCGAGATCGTGGAGGAACGAACGCACCGCATCGGCGAACAGCAAGGGAGACTCAAGCATCGGCGCGTGCCCGCAGTTGTCGAGCCAAACGATGCTCGCGTCGGGCATCAGCTCCGTGAAGCCTTGGCCAGCGCTCGGAGGCGTCACAACATCTTGCTTTCCCCAAATGAGCAGCGTCGGGCGGTCAATGTCACCCAAGTCATCGGTCATGTTGTCGCGCCGGGCGGTCTTGGAGAGCTTGACCATCGCGCGGGCGCCGCCGCGCTCGTTGAGCAGCTTGTGGGCCCGCCCAACATCGTCGGGGTTCATCGCCGACTTGTCATAAAACAGCTCGCCAATCTTTTCTTCAAGCCAGTCCTTGCTGGGGCGAACCGGGGCACCCTTGACCATCGTGCGCTCGATCAGGCCCGAAGAACCAGCGAGGACCAATCCGCGGACGAGATCCGGCCGGCTGTGCGCGATCCGGAGCGCGACGTGCCCACCAAAGGAGTTGCCCACCAAAATGCTGGGACCTTCCAGATGCCGATCCAGAAACTGGGTCGTCATCTGAACGACCGACCAGAGTGAACAGTCATCGCCGCGAAGCTCGAGCAATGGCAGCTCGAGTGTTAGGCATTCGGACTTGTCACGGATGCGCCCGACCACATCTTCCCAGTGCTCATTGAGACCAACCAACCCGTGCAGGAAGATCACACGCTGCCCTGCACCGGTCCGCACAACGTCCGCGCAGACATCACGCCCGGACGGGGCGGTGAGCGTCACCACGGTGCGCTCGGCGTCGGTCAGTTGGGGGGCGTCTGGCATGGTGTATGTTGAGGTGGTTCGAAACCCGTGATTGTGTCATTCCACCCGAATCGGTCCGTTGGCCGACGGAGGAAGCCTAAGTCTATCGCCCCGCAGCACCCGATGCAGAGTCGACCGCCAAATCAGGGCTCTCCACCGCTTTCGCCCCCTCCACAACCCGACCATCCAAAAGCCGGACCACCCGATCGGCACGCTCGGCGATCCGCTCGTCATGGGTCACCATCAGCACCGTCAGCCTGGTCCGCTCACGATGCTCGAAAATCGCATCGAGGATCGCGCCGCCGGTGTTTCGATCCAGATTGCCCGTCGGTTCGTCAGCCAAAAGCAGGGTCGGATCGTTGATCAGTGCGCGGGCAATCGCAACCCGCTGGCGCTCTCCCCCCGAGAGCTCCGCCGACCGGTGCTTGAGCCGATGCCCAAGACCAAACGATTCAAGCAGCTCGGTCGCCCGTTTGACGCACTCCCCCCGGTTGGCCATGTACCCAAATCGGCCGAGCCGGATCATCGCGCCGACCGTCACGTTCTCAAGAACAGTCAGCTCGGGCAGCAAGTGATAAAACTGGAAGACAAAGCCCACGTCGTGAGCGCGATAGGCATCAAGCTCGCGCTTGCCCATCGCCGTGATCTCCTTGTTGTCGAAAAAGATCCGCGAACGCTCCGCGCCGCCTTTGGCACGGTCGGGACGGTCGAGCCCGCCGCAAAGATGCAACAGCGTCGACTTCCCCGAACCGGAGGCGCCCAAAATGGCAACGCACTCGCCTTTGTTGACGCTCAGGTCCACGCCGTGCAAAACAGGGACCGGCACGCGCCCAAGCTTGTAGGTTTTCCGCACGCCGCTGGCAGCAAGGATCGGCTTCGAGCTGTTGTTGTCCTCTTTGCTCATCACTCGAACCTCAGCGATTTGACCGGATCCATGCGGGCGCTCCGCAGCGCGGGGATGAACGCCCCGAGCACGCACGTCAGAACGCCGGCGACAAATACGATCGCGGCCTTGCCCGGCTCGACCTCGCGTGGGATCTCGACGAAGTAGTACACGCGCGGGTCCCAGATCACCAGACCAAACTGATCGCCCATCCAGTCATGAATGCCATTAATGTTGGTGACGATCAGCCAGCCCGCAAGCAGTCCGAGTGAAGCTCCAACGACGCCGATCGCCCCACCATATCGAAGCCAAAGCCACGCCACCCCCGGCGTGCTCGCACCCAGCGCCCGCAAGATTCCGATGTCGCGAGTTTTCTCGCTGATCATCGACCAGAAGATCGCCAGCACCAAGAACACCGTGGTGAAACAGATGATGCCGAAGATAACCAGCACGAGCCCGGTTTCTTTCTTCACGGCCGCGATCATCGTCCGGTTGCGATCTTCCCACGTATTGATCCGGATCGTGAACTCGTCGGGCACTTCCCCAACGTGCGCCGCGGCAAACTCTGCATAGATCCCGCGGGCAATATCACGAATCTGATCGGGCGTCGTGCCATCGACGCCGCGGATGAGCACCGTGGTCACGCGGGCCGGATCGATTTCCTCAGCGACCAACGGCGCGGGCCTCAGCTCACCGGTTTCTGGATCGCGGATGTAATCAAACGGCCCGCCGCTGCCTTCCACGATCCGCCGCGCCTCTTCCATTCGCAGCATCTTCTGGATCATGCCGATCGGCGCGATCAGCGTCTGCGAATCGACCTCATAAATCCCGCTCTGAAACTCGTTGACAATGGGCACCACGCGCGAGATCGGATCGGTCGGCCGCCCGGTTGAGTCCAAGCTCAGCAGCGTGAGCCCGACCTGCCCGTTGCGAGGCATGAACATATCGAGTGATTCGATATCGCCTGTCGGCAACGCCCGTCTCGGATTGATCGGGAAGTAGATCCCCGCCGAGGTCCGCACGTTCTGCCCGGTGACTTCAATCCCGAGGATTCCCGCATCGAGCATCAGCCCAGATTCGGGGTCCTGACGGGTCATCGACATCCCGTTGTTGACGAAACGCTCGAGGATCGGTCTGTTCTCAGGGCGGACACGGAGGTCGTCGCCGTCTTTGTCTTTTCGGGTGGGCTCATCGAGCGGCTTCCACCAGAGCGTGTCGCCGAACCCGGTGACCGCCGAGTAGCTGGCGACATCGACGCCGTAGACCTGGATCAGCTCGACGCGATCATCGGGGAGCTGGACCATGCCATAGGTCTCGATGACCGGAGCCGCCGCATCGATCAGCGGATGGTCCTCGAGACGCTCGGAAAGATCGTCGTAATGGGCAAATCCAACGTTCGGCCACACGATGTACGCATCGCCGATCAGCGTCCGCCCGGACGTGAGCAGGGTCTTGAGAAACCCCCCCATGACCGACCATGTGATCAGGATGGTCGCAACGGACAGCAGCACCGCCGCCATCGCGAGCAACGGCATGAGCTTACTGGTGAGATAACGCCGGGTCAGGAGGGCTTGATACACGT
>JBGCEB010000004.1:0-47718 GCA_045106075.1 Phycisphaerales bacterium | reverse complement strand
GCCATCCCTTGCGGCATGCTGTGTCAGATTGTTCTTGTTCGTTTGCCCGTAATTGGGCCCGGAATGAACCACCTTGGCGCAGGACTCTTTGCCGTTGGCGCGGGCTTAGCCGCTTGGGTAGCCGCACCTCGACTCAAGAATCCACTATATGTAGGCATCGCACTCGCGATTATTCTCGCGTGCATGTCGATGACGTTCTACAAGAACTTTGGTCGGCGAGATCTGCTCGGAGTCATCGTCGCCGTTATGTGGGCCGCCTATTACTCGCGCTGGCGTTCTTTAGAAACTGGAAAACTGATCATTCGATTGGGCTTTGTCGGCGTAGCAGGGACCATTCTTCTCTTTGCTGTGACATCGGTCCGCTCCGGAGAGTTTAACAAAAGGGGCATTGTCGAGAACATCTCATCACTCCGTGAGGCACGGATTACCGATGGCTTCGATGACGTACTCTCAGGACAAGCCGCCTCAATGGCCAGCATGTGGCTAATCGAATCTCGCCCTCAAGACAAGGCATACGACACACTCCATTCCGCGCGTGTGCTTATCACCATGCCCATCCCGCGTCGTGTTTGGCCAGATAAACCGATGGCCCTTGCGCTGTCAATGCCGCAGGTCGAACGGCACATTCCCGGAAAACCTGATTTTTTCAATATCGGGCCCGGTTTGATTGGGCACATCGAGAACGACAATCCCTGGCTGGCAATGTGGCTTTACGCGTTTTTCCTTGCCGGAATGATTCGTATCTTTGATCGGGCAACCGCATGGTTTGCTGACAACCCGTTCGTTGTTTTGCCAATGGGCGCCGCGATAGGGCAGTTTATCGCGATGGCGCGCGGCGAACTCGGCACCTTTGTCTTCATTGCCATCATCAACATCATCGGTGCGTTCTGCATCATGCGGGCGATCTTCATCACACTCAAGTTCTTGGGTCTGATCAAAATCCAGAGTGATGAATACGAAGAGTGGGAATACGACTCCGACACTGGTTACGACGAAGCGTATGAGCACTGAGTCAACCACCCAACATCGCCCTCGTTCTGAACTCCGATCGCACACGATCCGCATATTCTCGAACTATGCTCGCCTCGGCAGCACCCTAACTATCGGGATCCTTGTCGTCCCCCTGATGTTTCGATGGCTGGGCGATGAAGCTTTCGGTCTCGTCGCGATGCTCGGAGCCAACATCGGGCTCGCTGGCATATTCCGCCAGATCATGATGATGTCGCTAGTACGTGAAATGGGCAGCGCCCATCACGCCGGTCCACAAGAGTTCCGGCGAGCATACACCGCGCTCCATCGACTCGCACTGGTTTTCGCGCTGATGACCATGCTGACATTCGGTATTGTGCTCGTCGCGTTGCCGCTGTTCAAAATACCGCCCGACATGCTTGCAGCCACACGTTGGTTTGTAGTCGCGCAAGGTGTTCAGACAGTCGCGATGGTCGCGCTCTCGCCCGTACTCAATATGTACCTGGTCGTTGAACGTTTTACCGCTTACTCGGTTTGGTTCGTTTCACTCCGTGCGATGCAGCTCCTCGCGATCGTGATACTCGAATACATCATCGGTATCAAAGATCCCGCGGTTGGGCTCCAGTCGCTCGGATTGCTCTGGGCCGGTCTCTCGATCTTGGTGTATCTCTGCGGCGTGCTCGATCTATCACTCCGAAACAAAGCACTCTGCCCGACCATCCGCAAGCCCGAACCCGGCGCTATGAAGGAAGTCATGGGCACTTTCTCATGGAACTCCGGCGTACAGATCGCAATGAACCTGCATGAGCAGGTCCCGCCAGTGCTCCTGAATCTTGTCGTTGGCCCGCTCGCCAACGCTGCATGGGGAGTCGGTTTTCGTCTTGTCGCCTACATCCGGATGGCAACGACCGGCATGCAGTTCGGCTCGGACGCAGTGAGCGCTCGACTCTCGAAAGACGGCGGCGCAGAAGCTCGCCGACAGCTACAGAACCTTGTCAACGTTCAAACCCGCTTGACAGCAGTCATCGCGCTCCCCGCAGGACTCGCGGTCTTCATCTACGGGTTCCCGATTCTTCATCTTTGGGTTGGCGGACAAGTCCAAGACTACGACGGCGTCATGCCGAACGCAGTGATAATGGTCCGCGTTCTCGCGGCGGCACTCGCGGCGCGGGCAATCTCAGACACATGGATCATCGTGCTCTACGGCGCTGGCTATGTCCGTCGATATGCACCACTGATCATCGCAGGCGGTGTGCTCGCGCCGGTCACGGGCTACATCCTCATGAAGACGTTGCCCGCGGAATACGTTGTCATCGGCCCGGCGATCTCATTCACCGCCGTCTTCGTCGGCCTTCACCTAATCGGTATGCCGATCATCGCAGCACGCTGCCTACACCTCAGCCCATTGAGCTTGCTCTTCTCCCTGCGTGGCCCACTCACCGCGACGATTCTCGCAGCCGGCGCTGCGACAGGAACGCTTGCTGCCTTCGGCGCACTGCCTTCACTGAGCTTTGGACAGCGTCCAACCGAAGCGCTCGGCACGGCAATCAATCCGCTTCATCTCATGACATCGATTGTGGTCTATGGAATTGCCACCGGCGTGTTCATGCTGACGATCGGTCTCGGCTCCCAAGACCGCGCCCGCTTAAAACGTCTCGTGCCCGCCCGGTTTCAACGCGGCAAACGAACATCGACGACCACGGGCGAGTGATCACTTGAAAGCCCTCTTGGGCTGCTCCAACCTACGACTTCTACGCCCGGCGAACGCCACACATCATCAAGCTGCACGCGCCCAATCGCTGGAATGTTCATCGGAAAACTACCCCAGCCTCCAAACCACGGTTTGCACATCGACAATCCCACCGAACGCAACACGCCCGCCCGGGCGCCTGCCGGTCCAGAGTTCAGATCAATGCCTGCGATGTATGGCAAGGGGCTCGATTCCAGGGTTTGAACCACCGCTTCGACCGTGGTAAACAGCTGCTGATTTCCCCGCCTCCATCGCAACAGCGTTCGAGGTGAATGCGGATGGATCGCCCCAATCAGAAATGCTCCCTCGGGATGCGACACCTCGGCGATACACACATCCCTGTCGAAATCAGGAGCGTCTGGGAACGAGAGCTTCTCGATCGGCCAACGCGACAGCACAAAGCACGGCGACGATAACTCGCCGACCCAAGCCCGCCGAACGTGATATGGAAAATCGGAATCATCAAACTCACCACGCCGAACGATCGCCCGCCACAGATCAGGCGACACTTCGATCAACACAACAACATCCGGTTCCCACGAGAAAACCACATCAAGATCTTCGCGCCAAGAATCGTTCTTCGGATTGATGTTGTACGAAACAACGCGCAACGCACCGGGTTCAGGTTCTGTCGTGAGGTTCACTGCGGGAGTGACCAGCCCACGACCATTGACCAACGGCCATCCACCCACCAAGCACACCAATGCCATCATTGATACAAAACGCCAACGCCTGAGAATCACAAATCCAACTAGAAACACCGCTGCCAACGCCAGGACTTGTGCTTGAAAGGAGAGCAGGACATCGAACAACATCCAATGCCCAGCGAATACCCAAAGCACAGACCACATCGCAAACAGCAATGCCACGACACGAGTGGTCCGTCCAATCAACCCGGAATGTCGAGACTTCGACACCATGCAACATCCTTGGGCCGGTTCAGCCCTCGTGCATTTACAAAAAAACAGGGCGGACCAAACTGGCCCGCCCTGCATGATGAACAAGTCCACTCATTGAGCAGTGGAGATCAGCTTATTCTCCGGGTGCGGGTTGCCCGAAAATCGTGAACCCGAACCCTCCACCGCCAATGTCGCCGGTGTTGTAGATGTACGCTGCATCGAGCGCCTTCTCGATCCGGACCGCACACTCGCCCAAGTGGGCCGACGTGTACGGGTCCAGCTTGTCGGCCTTCTCGCTAGCTCCCTTGATCTTCTTATGAAGACTGCGAAGCTGCGCGACCGCGAGGGTCTTGACCGGCATTTCAACCGAGCTAAATCCGTCGCTGGCCATCGAAAGATCGATGAGCCGCTCCAAGTGCTCGCGTTGCAGATTCCGACGCAGCGAGGAGATCATCGGCTGACGAGCCGTGAACTTCTTCGACGAAGCTTCGCCAAGCTCAGACCACGCAGCCGACTTCACGTTGTCCATCAGCTCGGCGAGTGTCAGCACGTCTTCGCTCGAGTCGGTGTACATCTCAAGATCAAACACACGCTGAAGTGTCTGCGGGTTCAACAACATGGTCATCGCCGAAGCTTGCACGCCCATCACCTGATCGTGGATCGGGAGCGTGGCGTCCGCGAGCGCGTCGCGGAATCCCTGATCATCGAACCACTTGTCGACGGTGGTGTGGCGAAGCAGTTCGGGGGTGATTCCAAACGCCTCGTCGTGGAACGAGTTGCTGATGACAAAGTTCATCGCTTCCCGCTGCTGATCCGCCGGGACAGGATCGATCGGGACGCGTCCGTTCGGATCGCCCTTCTGATCACGGTAGACATACGCCGAACCAACCCAGTTGGCGGCCATTGAAAGCATCTGAGTCTGAGTACCCAGCGTGATGCGGTAACCGCGACGCGCCTGGGCCCAGCTTTCCCCGTCTTCTACGAAGTCGGTAAGCAAGTTGCCACGCAAGTTGCGAACAAATGCCATCTGGTTTTCAGCCCACTCAAGCGGGTTCTTGCCCATGTCGTAACGACGCGAGGTTGGGTCTGGGCCCCAGGTATCTTCGTCGGTGCCGTACTGAAGCTCGGGCTCCGCGACACGCAGAAGCGCCTTTTTCGGATCCTTGCCATAGCCGTAGTCGATCGCCCAGTAGTCATATGGACCGATGTCGATCACGGAGTAGTCGCCCTGCTCTTCGCCAAAGCCCGGCATGCGAATGTTGATGCCGTTGTAGTCCATGACCGAGGTCGACCACGGCTTCTCGCCCTTGAAATCACCAGAGTTAATCTCTTCGAGGTCGTACGCGCTCGAGCCCTTGAAGTTGTGACGCAGACCGAGCGTGTGCCCAACTTCGTGCGCCACGAGCTCGGCGAGCATCGGCCCGACGAACCATTCCGGCACGCCATCGATCAGCTCACCCGGGTCTTGCTTCGCTTTCTTGGGTGCTTCTTCCTCTTCAGCTTCAGGCTCTTCGGCTTCAGGCTGTTCTTCGTCGGCCGTCTCGCCATCGAGCATCGCCAAGTACTCCGGCGGAACCATCGCACGCAGGCCAGGGTTTTCTTCGAGCTGCTTGCGGATCATCTCCAGCATTTCTTCGTCAAGCTCGGGCTCGCCAGCTGCAACAGCCGCATTCGCGCCCGCCAAATCGAACGCCGCGAGATACATCTGCATCATCGCAAGATCAAGCGCCTTGCCATGGGCAGCCATGCACAGACCCGCCACCTGGCTGGTCCGCATCAACCCGCCAAAGTCAGAATCCCCGAGCAGGTAGTCGTTACCCGAAGCGATCGAGTGACCACCAAAGCGCGACACGCCGCGGGCGTTCCGCTCCATGAGCAGCTCGTCGCGACGCTCGGGACTCGCCATGCGAAGACGCGGGTCCCAACGCGGGTTGCGCTCGAGCCACTGCATGGTCTGCGGGCTCATGCCTTCAACCGCGAGATCACCCAGCAGGTCGTCCCAGCGATAGGTGAACACGCGGATCCAGCCGTCGGTCAATACCACGTCAGCGTCAAGGATTTCACCCGTCATCGGGTTCACACGGCTCGGACCGATCGCTGTCGCGATGTCGTTGCTGATCCAGCGGATGAAGTTGTAACGAACATCCTCAGGACTCTTGTCCATGTTCGACCCGGACGCCTTGTCCTGATATCGAACTTCGATAGCGCCGTCGATCCCGATCTCGCGGTATGCGTCGTTCCAATACTCGATGCCATCGCGGACCCAGCGACGATACCGGATCGGCACGGTGTGCTCGACGTAATACACGATGGGCTGCTTTGGAGGACTCAGCTTGAGCTTGGGGTCAGCCTTCTCGAGGTGCCAGCGGTTGATGTAACGCTGATTGGTTTCCTCACGCGTGAACTTGCCGAGGTCGCGGAAGCTCGTGGTGAAATAGCCAACCCGAGGGTCTGCCTGGCGCGGCTTAAAGCCCCGCGTGCCTTTGATCAGGCTGATCGAATAGTGGAACGACTTCATAAGACCACGCGCCGTCGGCGCCTCGATCTCAACTTCGATGTTGTTTGGGAAGACTTTGACAGATTTCACCGTCGTCAGGCTGCGATCCAAGCCGCTTGCCGAGCGCCCAAAGAACGTGCTCGCGTTGTTGACCAGCAGCTCGCTGAGATCGATCACCGGCTGGCCCGAAGGACCCTTCGAGATCATCGGAACATCGACCAGCACACGGTCGGTGAAGACCATCTCGACCGAGTCCTTGCTCTCCTGGTCACCCGTTGAACGGACCGAGACCTGGGGCATAATCAATGCCATGCGGTCGTTGATCATCTTCCACTGGGTGTACATGTCCCCACCCTGCAGGCCGGCGAAGATCTCGCCACCAGAGACCGTCATCGCAAAGAAATGGTTTTGACGCTCGTAGCCGCGCGGCAGCTCTGCGAGCATCTTGTTGTTCTTGCGGTTCACCCACACGCCGTAGAACGATCCATCCTGCCCGGTGACCTGGGTATAGCCCTCGCTGACCTGCTTGAATGGCTTGAGGTTGCCCTCAGCCTTGCTTGGTCCGCCTCGTCCGCCCATCATCGACGCGATCTGTGACAGATCGATCGATTCTTCCGGGGTCGCAGCCGTCTCAGGTTCGGCGCCAGCCGGCGCTGCCACCAACAAGCCCATTCCAATCACAGCACCGACCATGCCGGTAAGCATGCGGGGGGACACCAACTTCTCGCGTTCACACTTCATCACACGCTCCATCACGCTTTGCGTTCCAACCGGGCGGGTCCGCCGCCGATCGCTACCCGACCGGCTCCAGAAGGGAGCCCGACCGCCGGGGGCTTGGGGTATCGGCGACCGATGCGCCAACCCACGAATTGATCCGAGGCCCTCGCGCAACACATGCGCGAACCTCCAATACGAACAGCAATTACCGCCGAAACCCCGCGAGGGTTCAATGCAGAAACCCTGATTTTGTCAGGTTTATGGCACGAACGCCGGAAGCACCGCGACCTGATCCGGCGCAAACGCGATCGCCAACACCGTCAAACCGGCAAATGCTACCGCACACACACGCACCACCGCGTCTCGCAACGCCAACTCCGTCGGATCGTCATACGCTCCGCGATCGAGCTGAACCATCGTGCGCAACACCGCGAGCGTCGAAGGTAACATGGTTAACCACAATAAGTTAAATCCAAATCCAGGCCCGAGCGCGGGGTCGGCCATCATGCCGAATCGCACCGTGTAATCGTCGCCACGGCTCTGGACATACCCGGCATACGTCAGCAAGGTCGCGACCGCGGTCACAACCACCACCATCTCCAGCAGCACGTCCGAATAACCCAGCTGCACTTGTCGGGCTGCCGAAGCATTTTCTCCCAAAGTGCGTCGCTCACCCAACCTTTTCCCAAACGCAAGGAACATACTGAAGAACAACGTCGCGTTGAGCAGCCAAGATGACGGCTCAATCTCCACCGCGGCACACCCGGCCATCACCCGAAGCACGAATCCCATCGAGAGACTGAGTACGTCCACGATCACCTTCTGCTTGAAGTACGCCGAGTACACCAGCACGTTGCCCATATGCAGCCCAACCAACACGCCCACGATGATCCGTGTATGCCACGTCGAAAGCATCAGAACCGCCACAAGCGAAACTATTAAAAGCATGCAGGCATAGATCAGCCCCGCCCTTGCCGACACCGAGCCCGACGCGAGGGGGCGGTGCTTCTTGCGAGGATGGACACGGTCCCGCTCACGGTCAAACCAGTCATTGATCACATACAGCCCGCTGGACGCCAGGCTGAACGCGATCGCAGCCCAGAGAACGCCCCACCACTCGAACTGCCCGCCTTGGGCCCAGCCGTACGCCGGCCCGATGACCACGAAGACGCTTTTGGACCATTGCGTCGGCCTTGCAAGCTTGATGAAAGCTCGCACCCCCGTGTATTTGGGCATTGCGGGCTCGATCATCGACGAGCTGGTTTCTTGATGGTCGGCGGGTTCACACATGTGGTTGGTTGGATCACTCTCTGACGCTGGATGGACTGACAAAGTTCGCCGATACCAGACAGTGCCTGCTCGATATCATGCCGCCCACGCCGAGTGGTACAGCGAGATGCCCATCAGATCAACGAAACAACCATCCGAGCTCCTCAACAATATCGGGCGATCGCCCGCCTTGCTCCATCGCATCCTCGCAGTGTTGACAGCCTTCTTTGCGATCCTGATCCCAGCCATCCTTGTCATATTGCTGATCCCAAACGTCGGACGCGGCGCATGGGATGCCACGGTCTATCACGAACCGTTCATCCGCCAACTCGCGCAAGACCTTTTCAAGCCCGATCTAAGCAATCCGCTGACCGCCACCACGCCAGGCTATCACATCTTGATGGCATGCCTTGTTGCGATCGGTGCCGGATCCGTCACGATACTGAGAATCGCGAGCGCCTTCATCGGTGCGATGTTCATCGCTTTGCTCTGTAGTTGGCTCGTCAAACGCGTTCGGCCGCTGGATGCTCTCTTACTCTCAATCCCGATCGCGTGCTCCATCTACACTTTTCAAGCTGCTGCCTGGCTGTTGCCAGACAACCTCGCTTGGCTCGGCGTGCTCGCGATCATCGCAATGTGCCTTCGCGACGCGCCAGGCTGGAAAACAATCTCCATCGCCGGCGCGGTTCTTGCCGCACTTGTCTTGACTCGACAAGTCCACCTCTGGGCTGCCAGCGTGATCTGGCTCGCAGCCTGGCTGGGTGTGCGCGAGAACAACGCCGGCCTCTTTACAAATCTAAGCGCCCGAATCCCGCGCACATTGATCGCCATGCTCATCACGCTGCCCGCGTTTGGCGCGGTCGCTTGGTTTATCAATCACTGGGGCGGCGCCGTTCCGCCGCGTTTTCAAGGAGATATGAGCGGCGGCAACCCCGCGACACCCGGATTCATCCTCGTTCAAACCGTCATCTTGACGGTCGGCTTTGGGCCGTGGCTGTTGCCCGCGTGCCTCAAACTGCTTCGAGATCACAGGCGCGTCGCGCTGTTGGCAATCAGCATCGGACTCGTCCTAGCAATCATCCCGACAACAACGCTCGACCCCGATGCCGGCCGGTACTCGGGATGGTGGGCCATCGTTGGCAAAGCACCGGTACTGATCGGACGCACGAGCATCGTGTTCCTTGTCCTTGCGCCAATCGGGGCATTGATCATCGCCGGGGCGCTCTCGACGATCTCACACCGGGCACGCTGGACGCTGCTTGGAGCACTCGTTGCTTTCGCTGTTGCTCAAAGCGCGACCGCCTATTCGTGGCAGCGCTATCACGAACCATTCCTGATCCTCTTGCTTGGCATGCTCGCCGCACTCCAACCAAGCGAGCTTCGGTTGACGCCGCTGGCCAAGCTCCGGATCCCGGCGATGCTCGCCCTTTGTTTCGGGCTCGTTGCCATCTCAATGGGCGGACTCCGAGGTGAACCAGTCGTACCCGGCACCCCGCCGCCGCCCGAACACACCAGCCCGACCGATCCCTGGTTCGATCCCGAATCAGCACCGGGAACTCAGATCGAAGACGAATAATCCTGCCCGGACCCGAAAGACCCCGCGAACCGGGTGATTTCCGCCCGCGTACCAAACATCCGCCCGAATCCGGGCCAAGCCCCGACGCTGGGCAACCGATGGTTCAACAATCAACCCGCGAGCGATCGCCCGCCAGTACATGATCCCCAACCGGTCCATACCCGGACCCACGACACGCACGACGGAGCCAACCACATGTCCGATCCCAAACGCGCTCTCATTACCGGCATCACCGGGCAGGACGGCTCTTACCTTGCCGAGTTCCTTCTTTCGAAGGGTTACGAAGTCCACGGCATCATCCGGCGCGCCTCCTCGTTCAATACCGAACGCATCGACCACGTCTACCAGGACCCCCACAACCCCGACCCCAAGCTCAAGCTCCACTACGGCGACTTGTGCGACGCCAACAACCTCACCAAGATCATCGACCACGTGAAACCCCACGAGGTCTACAACCTCGGCGCCCAGTCGCACGTCCGCGTGTCGTTCGACATGCCGATCTACACCGCCGAAACGGTCGCGATGGGCGCGTACAAGCTCCTCGAAGCCATCCGCGACTTCCAGGACAAGTCCGGGCAGCAGGTCCGCTACTACCAGGCGTCGTCATCCGAGATGTACGGCAAGGTGCTCGAGGTCCCCCAGAAAGAGACCACGCCCTTCTACCCCCGTTCGCCCTATGCCGTCGCGAAGGTCGCGGCCCACTGGATCACCGTCAACTACCGCGAGTCGTACAACATGCACGCCTCGTGCGGCATCCTGTTCAACCACGAATCGCCCCGGCGCGGCGAGACCTTCGTCACCCGCAAAATCACCCGGGCCGTCGGGCGCATCAAGCTGGGCCTGCAGGACAAAATCTTCCTGGGTAACCTCGACAGCAAACGCGACTGGGGCTTCGCGGGCGACTACGTCAAGATGATGTGGATGATGTTGCAGATGGAAGAGCCCGACGACTATGTGGTCGCGACCGGCAAGACCATCTCGGTCCGCGAGTTCGCCGACATGGCGTTCAAGCACGCCGGGCTGAACTTCGAAGACCACGTCGAGTTCGACCCACGCTACCTCCGCCCGGCCGAGGTCGAGCTGCTGCTCGGCGACCCGACCAAAGCCAAGGAAAAGCTCGGCTGGGTCCCCGAGACCACCGTCGAACAGCTCGCTGCGATGATGGTCGACAACGACATCGAGCTCGCGTCACGCGAGAAGACCCTCAAAGACGCCGGCCACAAGATGCCCGAGTTCTCCGGACACGATCAGTAAACGTGTTGGGCGTACTAGCCAAATGCCATATGCTTCGCTGATCGGGAATGCCATGAATGAGCCATCGGACACCAAAGCAGCAATCGCACGCCCGTTGCGCGAACTAGGCTTTATCGTGGTTTCGATCGTGGTGGGCCTGCTTCTGGCCTTCGCGCTGCTTCGGCAGGTGTTCATCCCCACCGTAGGATTCCCTGGCGACCTCGAACGCCTCGTGCTGCTCGATAAACGCGTGCGGCAAGCACCCGACGGCGCACGCCGCATCGCCATCGTCAGCAACTCGGTCGGAGTTGAGGGCGTCGAAGGCAGCACGGTCGGATCCATGATGGATGATGGCTTTGTTGTGGAAAACCAAGCGGCGAACGGGCTCGACCTCCTTTCGGCGCGAATCTACATCGGGCACCTACTCGGGTCGCAGCCAGACACGGTGGTCTGGATCCTGCGTCCGGAACTGATGGGTCAACTCAAAGAACTCAACCCGGAGGTCGCCTCGGCTATGCGCCTGGCCGGCTTTGCCGAAAGTGCCGACTGGATCAACGCGACCCCGCCTCCACCCGGCCTGGACGAGGAAATGATCGCCCGGCTCAAAGCGGGCGATCTCTCGAACACGATCTCGCTGAGAACACTCCCGCTTCGTCACCTGAACCAGATCGTCAGGACCCGGGCACGCAAGGGGATTCTCGCCGCGAGGCCGATGAACATCGACGCCCCGTATCAGATTGACACCCAACTCGAGGGCGAAAAGCTCGCTCGGCACATTAGCGACGTTACCGAAAGCTACCACCAGCGGACCGCCGACAACAACCGAGACGGGCTCGCTTTCATCGAACAGACCGTCGGTCAGATCCGAGCCGCCTCGGTGAGGGCGGTGCTGGTGATCGCGCCGACGCACCCCGACGCCACCGATTTCGTCGACGCGGATGCAGCATTCGCGGAGGCGTTGCGTGAGATCTCGCAACGCTCGGGTGCGCCCCTCATCAATCTCTCGGGCTTGCTTGCCGCCGACGAGTTCGCCGACGCGATCCACCCCAACCGCGTCGGATCAGCGCGGTTCAGCGCTGGCCTGGGCAACGCGCTCGCGCCCATCCTGAACCCCCCAGGCGAAGGGGGCTGACCGGTGCTGTTCCAGACCCCCGAGTTCCTGATTCTGATGCTGCTGACGATCGGGTGGCTGCTTTGGAACCGTAATGCGCGCCAACAGCAATTGTTCTTGCTCGTCGCGAGCTACCTCTTCTATGGATGGTGGGATGCGCGATTCGTGGTCCTCATCGTGCTCTCGACTGTGCTCGATTTCTCGGCCTCGCTGGGTATCGCAGGTCAACGCCTTAGCAATGCCAAGCTCGCGAAGATGGGCTCACTCGTGGGTCTCGCGACACTGGGGTTGCTGCTGCCGAACTGGCCGGCACTGCAGACCGATGGTTTCCAGGCATTCATGTCCCAACCCATCATCGCGCTCAGCTCGGAGAGTGTCGCGGCTCTCACCTTGGGGCTGCTGTTCTCGGTGATCGGGCCCCTCTCGTATGGGCTCTACTTCAGGCTTGGCGAGCGGGCTCGACGCAAGACGTTCCTGATCACGTCTGTGGTCGTGAACCTTGGCATGCTCGCCTTCTTTAAGTACTTCAACTTCTTTATCGATTCGATCGACACCGTTGTGGCCCAGTCTGGCATTGAGTGGGCCGCACCCATGCTCAAGGTCACGCTCCCTGTGGGGATCAGCTTCTACACATTTCAGACGATGAGCTACACCATCGATGTATACCGGGGGGACATGGCGCCTGAGCGATCGCTGCGACGGGTGGCGCTCTTTGTGGCATACTTCCCACAGTTGGTGGCCGGGCCGATCTTGCGTCCCCAACAGTTCATGCCAACCCTCAACCGCCCCTGGACCGTCTCGGGCAATTCACTCCGCTCAGGTGTGAACTTGGCGCTGGTGGGTTTGTTCAAGAAGGTGCTCATCGCCGACAACATCGCTCCGATGGTCAACCAGATCTTCGAGATGCCCCAAGGCCAGTCAAGCTTCGTCATCATGCTCGGCGCGGCGCTCTTTGCGATACAGATCTATTGCGATTTTTCGGGCTACACCGACATCGCCCGCGGTATCTCCAGAATCTTCGGGGTTGAAATCCCACTGAACTTCAACTTTCCGTATTTCTCGACATCGATCATCGATTTCTGGCGTCGCTGGCATATCTCTCTCTCGTCGTGGCTCCGCGACTACCTCTACATTCCCTTAGGTGGCTCGCGTGGGGGCGGCTTTCGGACATATGCCAACCTGATGGCCACCATGATTCTGGGCGGGCTCTGGCACGGCGCATCGTGGAACTTCGTTCTATGGGGCGCATACCAGGGCGTGTTGCTCTGCGTGAACAGGCTGCTGCGGTGGATGATCCCTGATTCTTCCCGCCTCGGACGTGCGCTCAACTCCAAGCCCGGGACAGTGCTGCGATGGGCGTGCACCGCCTACTTCTGGCTTTTGGGTTGGCTTATCTTCCGCGTTACCAACTTTGATGACCTGTTCTACTGCATAAAGAAGTACGTTCTTTTCGATGGCAGGCTCTCACTCGGAGGTGTGGGGCTCGGACGAGGCGACCCCGTCACCGCTATCCTCGCGGCCGGGATTTTTTGCGGGCTCCACGCGGGCTCGTTCTTCTCACGCCGATGGGACGAACGTCTGAGCAGTGTCCATTGGACCATCCGGGTGACTGCCTACGCGATGCTCGCCTTCCTTTTCGTCTTCGGCTGGCCCTCGAAGAGTGCGGCGTTCATCTACTTCCAGTTCTGATTCCAGAATCTCGGTGTCGTCCACGAGTACACGACCTCGTTCCGGGCTGAACCTCGGGGACCACATCGAGTTCAAGCTGCTCTTGGGCGATCCAGCGAATGGACCCTCAAGGACGTTGGACACAAGATGCCCGAGTTCTCCGGGACCTTGCGAGCGGGTCATCCCGATTGATGTCGCTGCGCATCAATCGGAACGTAAAAGATGGAATCGTGATCAGTCTTGAACAGCAAGGTCAACAATCTGTACCCAGTGCGGCCCACGCCCGGGGTTCACGAGCTCATACCCAACGGTCCTCCAATCTGGTGCCACCATTGCCAGGTCGATCTGCCAGTTGGTCAACTTTATGGGCTGGCGAAGCAGCTTGTTCTTTGTACTCGGCAGCCATGAACGCCCAAACCCTCGACCCGCCGCGTCAAACGCATCCTGGTAACCCGGTGCAAGAACATCAACCGATGCCGATCCGCGCAGCGCATTGAAGTCACCGATGACCAGGTCCGGCGTTGGGAAACCGCCATCAGACAAGACGCGACCCCAACCGTCGTCCTCTGGCAAAAACGCCCGGCCGTCCCAAGCCTGGATCACCCCACGCATCTCACGCATGGAATCCATCCGCCAGGTTTCTGGATCAGACGGCAGATCAACCAACCACACAACAAACAGATCTGGCTCAAGAGCGCCCGGCGATCGACGATCAAACTCCGCGAAGATCACCCAACCGTGCTCGCCGCTCGGGCGTGTCTCGTTGTCATTGTTCACCAGAGGTCCAGCCGACACCACGCCCGCACGAACGATCGGAAAACGCGACGCGATCATGCCCCGGTGCGTGATAAAGAAATGCCCAGGCTGCCCGAGCAGGTTGTATCGAGGCGCCGCTTCGAACCATTCCTCTGCAGGTGCCATCGGCGCGAGTGAACGGAGAACTGTTCGCTGATCACTCCCCCACCGCGTATTGGCAAGCAGCACAATGTCGGATTGTGTATCGAGCATGCTCGACCAGTATCCGTTTTCACGAATCTTATTCGCAGATAGATTCCAATGGAGCACCCGCAGCGAGCGATCCGAAGGCTCGGCCGACCCGCCGCCGGTGATGTACCGATGCAACTTCCATTCGCCGACTGTAAGCCAGCCGGTCAACACGAGGCATGCGAGCAGCAACACCGGACGCAGCATGACCCCTTTGGTTCGCAATGATGCCCAACCAGCTAGCCACGAAACAACCAACAAAAACCACGCTGTAAGCAAACTAAACGCAGCCGGAATCCACCATATGTACTGTGTGACATAGGACCGATCCGTCGCAACCCGACCGATCACAAACTGTGCCGCGACAAGCAAACCCAGCACCGCGAACGACCACGCCACAAACGGCAGCAGCCGCCGCCGAAGGAACTTGCCACGCACACGCTTCCCCGAGTCACCTGCTGCCATACCTCAAGACTAGTGATTGCATCCATCCTCCGCCGCAGTTTCTCAACGAAAAAACACCGCACAAGGGCGGTGTTTTCAAGAAACTGGAACTGATGTCGTGATCAGTCGTCGGATTGAATCGTGAATACGGTGCCCCCGTCGTAAACCACGATATCAAAGGGCGCTTGCACGCGGTTCCCGTTCAGATCATGGATGTAGACCAGCACGTTGCCGCTGACGGTACTCGCGGTCGCAAACCGCGGTGTGCTACCTTTCGGTGTGACGTGGACGACTTCGGGTTCGCTTGACGCATTAAACCCAGAAATGCTGACCACATAACGGAGCAACCCTGCGTCCCACACCGCAGAAACATTCGGCGTGCCACCGAGGAAGGATCCCGAACTGCTGAACGTTCCATACGCGATCGGGATGGCCGAGCGGAACTCGTCGATGCCGTAGTCCTTGACAATCTGGTCTTCGACTTCGAGGTCGTCGCCAACCACCGTGTCTGCGCCGCTGCGGATCTCGCTCGATGCAGATAGTGTCCCGCCGACACTGAGCACGCCTAACGAACCACGGATGTCGCTGTTGAAGGCGACAACAAGATCTCCTCCCACAAACAGCTCGGGAGCGATCGAAACGCCCGGCGTGCCCATCCGAACGATCGGCTCAAAGCCATCGCCATCCCAGAATCGGATCTGGTCGTCGACCGGGCTGTAATCGATAAACGCCCTGGAAACTTCGCCGATCGCGAATCCAACGAATGGGATGTCATCCGGCTGCCTCCCGTTGATGTACATCCCGCCAAAATTGTTCGGCCCATCGAAGTTCACTTGGAACTCGGTAAAGCTATTGACCCGCGCGCCGTTCGTCATCGCCGGGTTGACGATCGCAACATCCGATCCGGTCCCCTCACCGATCCGCAGGACTTGCCCCTGCCTCGTCACCTCAGAAAACGCGTCAAACGCGTACAACGCATAAGGCGTCGGATTGATCGGTGTGTTTGGGAGCAGCTCTGTAAACCCGCCTGCGCTGGCTCCGGCCCGGAACTCGAGCCCGAGCAAACGCGCGTTGCCGTCGAACGAACCCACGCCGAAGTCCAACTCCACATTGAACACGCCCTCGCTCACTTGGATGTCGTTAAACGTCAGCGGCCCCGCGACCGTCCCGCCCCCCTCGTTGAGCAACGTCACCCGCACGTCGTACTCGCCGTCGGCAGGCTGCCCGCCGTCGCTGAGCGACCCTTGGTACGTGAACGGCTGCGCCGAAGCACCCGAAACACCCATCACCAACGCAGCCATCGCCGCCCAACGCATCGAACCGATATCCATCGCACAACTCCTCGTTGTATCAACACGCCGCATCCGCGGCTGAACTCCAGATACCCACGTGCCGACAACAGAACACCGGACAAATGGGGAGACCACTCTAACGCATACCCCCCGGGAATCGCAGCCGTATTATCAAAACCGCCCGGGAACCGGGCGATTCCAACACGCCCGATAAGGACCACCCCATGACCGCCGCCCCGATCGACTGGACCAACCAACGCGTCATCGTCACCGGCGGCTCAGGCTTCCTCGGGCGACACGTCCTCGAAGGGCTCCAGGCCCGTGGCGTCAGCGAGAACAACATCTTCGTGCCACGCTCGGCCGACTACGACCTCACCGAGCCCGACGCATGCAAACGCGTTTACACCGACGCGTTCGGCAAAGGCAACACCACGATGGTCATCCACCTCGCCGCCGAAGTCGGCGGCATCGGCGCCAACCGCGAAAACCCCGGGCGATACTTCTTCGCCAACATGGCCATGGCGCTCCACCTGATCGAAGAAGCCCGCCGCGACGGCTTCGCCGACCGCAACGCCACGTTCGTTCAAACCGGAACCATCTGCGCGTATCCCAACCTCACGCCCGTTCCCTTCAGCGAAGACAACCTCTGGAACGGCTACCCAGAGGTCACCAACGCGCCCTACGGCATCGCCAAGAAAGCAGCGTGGCAAATGCTCGATGCGTACCAACTCCAATACAACATGCGCGGCGTCTACATCCTCCCCGTCAACCTCTACGGCCCCCACGACAACTTCAACCTCCACTCCTCCCACGTCATCCCCGCCCTCATCCGCAAATGCATCGAAGCCCAAGACCGCAACGACGACCACATTGAAGTCTGGGGCACCGGCAGCGCCTCGCGTGAGTTCCTCTACGTCGAAGACTGCGCCGAAGGCATCCTCACCGCGGCCGAGAAGATGGACAACCCCGACCCCATCAACCTGGGCACCAACATGGAGATCACCATCCGCGATCTGGTGCACCTGATCGCGCGGCTGACCGGCTTCGCCGACGAATCCAACATCGAAGAGAAGATCCGCTGGGACTCGACCAAACCCGACGGCCAGCCCCGGCGCTGCCTCGACGTTTCAAGAGCAAAAGAACGCATCGGCTGGGAAGCCAAGGTCGGATTTGAGGAAGGGCTGAAGCGAACCATCGAATGGTTCCGCCAACACCGCAGCGATGCGGATGCGAGGATGTGAGACTTTTGATCAGTCGAACACTGCTTCGCTCTTTCAGTAGCACGCGGCACCGGGTAAGGTGAACGTGCTGATGCCCGCACCCGCGATTGCCATACTGCTTGCCTCCACAACAGGCTGGTTCGCCCAGCTATTCGCGAGGATCGAGGAGACTGACAGGCGCTGGGCTGCGATCAAAGCTGCAGACCACACCGGTCTTACCTGCGCATCGATCGAGCACTGGTCGTGGTTCCTCAACAATCCCGACATATACGCCGCGTATTTGATAAGTGCCCGCCCACGACCGGAACATCACATCCGCGGCGAACTGCTGCAGATCGTCGAATGGGCTCGCATGCAAGTGTGCAGCCTTGGATACCCACCCCCCTCGCCAAACGAAGGGTGGCTACTCCCCGACATGAACAAAGCGTGGAACGAACTACGCGAACTCTTCGGGACCAAGACCTCAACTGATGCGGCACAGCCGCTCGCGTCGATCCCATATGAGCATCGACACCTTAAACCGATCTTTGGTTTGCTCACAAGTCTCGAAACCAGACGCGATCATCACAGCGCGTCCGACCGGGATCTGTTCATCCTCGAAGCATTGCTTGCCTCCGACGATCGCTTCAAAGAAATGATCGCCGAACTCCAATAGATTGATCCCCAAAGCACGATAAAGCTACGAGAAGAAAGTCGCCTCGCTTGCACACCACCCCCTACCAGCCCGCCCATCGCGCCGACTGGGTCCGGATGCGCTCGGCCCTCTTCGCCGATGAGCAACCCCATCTCATCGAAGAAGAAGTCACGCAGATCGAACGTGACGGCACGCTCAAGTCGCAGCCCTTCGTCTGCCTCCTCGCGATCGGCGATGACGACGAACCCATCGGCTTCATCGAACTCACCGTCCGATCGTCGGCCGAGGACTGCATGACCTCCCCCGTCGGCTACATCGAAGCCTGGTACGTCGACCCCGATCACCACGGCAAGGGCGTGGGCAAGGCCCTCATGCACGCCGGCTTCGACTGGGCCCGCACGCACGGCTGCCGCGAGGTCGGTTCAGACGCCCGCGTCGAGAACGAAGGCTCCGCCCGCGCCCACGCGGCCATGGGCTTCGAAGACGCCGGCGTCATCCGTTGCTTCCGCCGATCGATCGAATAGCTGATCCCGAAAAGCCGTCAAGCCAACGGTAAACTCATTGCTTATCTCGTTTTACACCCCGCGTCGTTTTTCGAAACCAGTTGGATTCTGCCTGGGACGCGATACGATGTTGGAGTGATGCCGCCGCCCAAACCCACCATTCGGTTCTGCGTCAACAACACGACCAGCCTGGCAGAGCGTGAGCAGTTACTGTCGGCTGGCTGTGAAGTTCGCGATTGCCTCGGTCGCTGCAGCCAGTGTTTCGACCGACGCTTCGTGGCTGTTGGAAAACAGATCATCGAGGGCGACACATACGACGCCATTCTTGAAATAGCCCAACGCGTTATGGATCCCAACCGCGCCGGACACACCAACTCCTAAGACCAAACCACCAATCCCTGAATATCAGCCCTGTGCGAGTTTCGATCAGCGTTCGGGCTTCGAGTGCGTGACAGATTTGAGATCACGCTTGCATGACCATTTGGTGTTCGGGTAATCTACTTCATCGGGTTGCCTGCCCGGTGCGGTGTCGTGGCCGCTATCTCGTTGGGGTCTTACTATGTCGAGCTCGTTGTCGCTGCGCACAAAAGCATGTGCTGCTATCCACTTCACCATTCGTCCATTTGGGGCAGTGTTGCTGGCTATGTCCTCGTCCTCGTTGTGTGCGGCTCAAACATCGCCGCAGTTCTCGGACCAAACGTTTCAAGCCAATATCGACTGTGTGTTTGTCGGCGGGTTTATGCTCGGCTCGGCCGCTGCGGGCGACTTTGACCAAGACGGCGACCAAGATCTGTTTCTCGCCGGCGGTGACCATACCGATCAGCTTCTCATCAACGACGGAACTGGCTCGTTCGAAAACCGTGCGGCCGCGTGGGGTGTTGATCGCACACACCCTACCGGAGGTGCAGCTGTCGGCGACTACAACAACGACGGCTACCCAGACATCTTCGTCGCATCCCAATCGAACAAAGGTCATTCGCTCTACCGCAACAATCAAGACGGCACCTTCACCGATGTAGCCCGAGACGCCGGCGTGTGGTGGACGTCCTCAACAGATATCGCCGATGGATTCGGCGCCGCATTCGGGGACTACGACCTTGACGGCGATCTCGATTTAGCGGTCGCAGGCTGGGACCAAGACACCCGCGCCAATCGGGTCTTTCGGAACAACAACGATGGTACTTTTACGGTTGTTTCGTCTTACACAGATCCAAACGCTCCGGTCTATTTCCCCAGGCGTAACTTTGGCTTCACACCGCGATGGCACGACATGGATAACGACCTGTATCCAGAACTGCTGCTCGTTTCCGACTTTGGAACAACCGGCTACTTCCGCAACAATCGCGACGGCACCCTCACCAACACCACCGCCGATGCGAAGGTTGGTGACGAACGCAACGGCATGGGGCAAGCGGTCGGAGACCTCAACAACGACGGCCTCCCAGACTGGTATGTCACCTCGATCGAGACTCAGTCATCTGGCAACATGCTCTACATCAATCAAGGTGACCACCGCTTCGTTGAAAGCTCCGTCGCTGCTGGCGTTCGGAACGGCGCTTGGGGCTGGGGCGCGGTTGCTGTAGATATCGATCACGATTCCGATCTCGATCTTGTCGCTACCAATGGCTGGAACGGGTGGGACAGCCCCTCTTACCTTTTCCTCAACGACGGAACAGGAACGAGTTTTACCGAGGCTGCCGAGAGCTCTGGGCTTGATCACACCGAACAGGGTCGCGGGCTGATCCGATTCGATGCCGATCTCGACGGCGACCAAGACTTGCTGTTTAGCGCTTCTGGCTCCAGCCCCACCCGGTTTTTCCGAAACGATTTGGACCAAAGCACCAGCAACTGGTCCCGAATCTCCTTAGACACCCAAAGCCATCCGCGGCTTGCGCCAAACGGGGTCGGAACACGCGTCGAACTCACCGATGCTGGAGTCACGATGCACCGCTGGATAGACAATGGATCAAGCTACATCTCCCAGTCGGAGATGACGGGCCATTTCGGTTGGCCTGCCGATCAAGACGCATCAATCGATCAGGTCCGGGTCTATTGGACCAACGGCACGGTGACCACGATTCAAGATCTACCAAGCAACACCCACATCACCATCTCTGCTTGTGCAGCTGACGATAACCTCGACGGAATCGTAACGCCCGACGATGTTTATTCATTCATTGGCCGCTTCATGGCCAGAGAACGAGCCGCCGATTTGGGCGCTCCATTTGGACGCACCGACTTCTTTGATGTTGTGGCATACATCAATGCCTATTCGGCCGGGTGCCCATGAAAAAACCCCGCCGAAGCGGGGCTGTTCTCATCTCTCTCCTGATGCCCGATTGTCCCACCAAAGCGGGCCAATATCAGTCTTATCGACCGCGACGGACCTGACGGACGCCGAAACCGACCATCAGCAAGCCTGCACCCGCGAACGCGGCTGGGGGCAATGGCACGATGTACAGCATGTCCTGCTGGTTCGAAGCAACCACCGCGCGAAGACCGCGGGTGCGCAACGACGAGTCGAACGTGCTGCCGTCGAGTAGCGTGTCGTAGTAAAAGTTCAACGAGTCACTGGTCCGTGACGAGTTGTCGCGGATGTCGTAACCCAGCGCTCCCCAGATCGCTGCCTGGATCGCACCCATCTTGCCGAGGTATCCGGCCTGCTCTGAGCTTGCCTGAAGGTTGCGATCGATCCAGCCGAGCGAAATCGCGTTGGCGACCACAGCGCTGACCGCGTCAGCCTTGGCCTGCCCGTAAGGCGTGCCGGGCTGAGGCGCGTCTGCGAGATCAATGATCTCGTAGGTGGTCGCGCCCGCACGAGCGAACTCGCGCACGTCGATGCAGAAGGTGTTGAACGACTCGCCCGAACGGCTGCCGCTCGTGAACGTGTGGATCATGTGTCCAGCGCGGAACGTGCCCTCGTCGGCGACCTTCACGGTCGCAGCACTGTCGCCGCCGGCAACGCCTTCGTATTCCATTTCAATCGTGTCGCCCATCGCCGAACCCGCCAACACGGCAAAGCCCGACACAACACCCATCATCAAACGATTCATATCCACTCTCCAGTTGATAACAAACGGACCGCGCAGCCTCCCCATACCGAGATCGCGGGAAGCGATTATCCCCTATCAACCAGCCTTTTCGAGTTAAATACCCCCCATTGTGGTGTTTTAAACAAAATTGGACCTCTCCGGGGTTTTATCGGGCCATGAAAACCAGATGCCCAGGCGGGCCCAAAGCCGCAAACGCCTAAAACAACAACGCCCGGCCGAAGCCGGGCGTTGCCAATCTGCAGAGGTTTTTGTGATTCTTAGCGGCGACGGGCGACGCGAAGGCCACCGATACCGAGAAGAAGTCCAGCGCCAGCGAGGGCGGCCGGGGGCAACGGCACGATGTAAAGCATGTCCTGCTGACCCACTGCCACAAGGGCACGCAAGCCGCTGACTCGCAGCGAATCATCGAACGTTGCACCGTTCAGCAGTACGGTGTAGTAGAACGCGAGCTCATCGCTCGTCTGCGACGAGTTGATGTTCACGTCTCCACCGACTGCTTCCCAGATCGCAGCCTGGATCGCACCCATCTTGCCGGTGAAGCCGGTCTGATTAGAATCTGCTTGCAGGTCCGTTCCGATCCAACCCAACGCAGCAGCGTTGGCCACGATCGCGCTGATATCGTCAGCGACAGCCTGCCCGTAAGGCACGCCGGGAGCCGGAGCGTCTGCGAGATCCACAACCTGATAGGTCGCTGAACCGGTCACAGCCAACTCAGCCAGCTCGATGCAGAACGTGCTGAAAGAGCTACCGGCGTTTGGCCCACTCGTGATCGTGTGGACCATGTGGCCCGCCTGGAATGTTTCACTACCAATCCGCACGTCCGCGGCACCGCTGCCGCCGGCGACCTGCTGAAAATCCAAATCCACCGAATCGGCCAACGCCGGAGCGGCAAACAACGCAAACGTCGCAACCATTGTCTTGATCTTCATATCTGCTCTCCAATCGAGGCCGTAAGTCTTTCCCAACACACACTTTGGGAGGTACTCCTCACCTATTCTGGCCCCATTTGACATCAATTGAAAGGAGATACCTCAATTTGAAGCGGTTTGTTTCTCTCATACTCATGGTCTGAGACCGAGAATCATGACTATTCGCTCGTTCATTGCATTATCGGTCCATGGCAGGCTTCAGAAAACCATGCCTTCTCAAAGACAACGACGCCCGGGCAAGCCCAGGCGTCGTCGTACAACCACACTCAAAGGAAGCTTGATTCAGCCAATCAGCTGCGACGACGAGCGACGCGGAGACCGCCAATGCCGAGAAGAAGACCCGCACCAGCAAGAGCGGCTGGGGGCAGCGGCACGACGTAGAGCATGTCCTGCTGGTTCTGTGCAACGATCGCACGAAGGCCGTTGATACGTGCCTGCGGATCGAACGATTGCTGATTCATCAGCTCGCTGTAATAAAACGCGAGGTCGTCGCTCGTCCGGCTCGAACCGAGGCGGATATCGCCGTCGAGCGCTTCCCAGATGGCAGCCTGGATCGCACCCATCTTGCCCGTGTATCCGACTTGATCCGTGTCGGCCTGAAGCTTGTTATCGATCCAGCCAAGCTGAGCTGCATTGGCCACGATCGAGTTGATCCGGTCCGCCACTGCCTGCCCATAAGGCACACCAGGAGCGGGGGCGTCTGCAAGATCAACGATTTGATAGGTCGTGCCCGATGTGTTGGCTGCTTCGGCAAGGTCGATGCAGAACGTGCTGAATCGCTCGCCCGATCGGTTGCCCGAAGTGAACTCGTGGACCATGTGCCCGGCGTAATAAGTGTGCGAACCAACCTTGAGTTTGGCAGCGTCGGTCCCGCCGGCAACGCTGCGATAACGCACGTCAACCGTGTCGGCCATTGCCATGCTCGAACCCGCGGCCAAGACCAACATCATCATTCCCATCTTCATGACTTCTCTCCCCTCCCGCTTCTTGCAGGATGCTTCTCTTTGAATGGTTGCGATTGACAACCGCCTTCGGCTGACGTCAAAAAGGTACCCCCAACCAGAGAGATTCCAAGCGGTAACACACTGTTTTAAAGATACTTATAGATATCGGCCGCGAATAACCCGATACGACTGGTCACATAACATGATTCTGCTGTTTTGCATGTACTTTCCCTGCCATTTCATGTATTTATAAGCTGTTATTATCGCACGTAACAACACGCCCGAGAACCAACCCGAACTCGCGCAAAGAACAAAGCCGCGGCACTAATCCATGTTGTCGCAAAAAGAAGAGCGGTGTCTCCCACGAGAAGACACCGCTCATGCGTGTTATGGAAACCAGCCACAGGAGGACGGCTGGCAACCCCCACACGCGAGACCTCAGGACGCCGCCTCCGCATGCTCTTCGAGCAGGTCGGCAAGCGATCCTTCGGCGGACCCCAAACTGTCGCCGACCACGACGCCGGCGGTTGCAGCATCTTCGATTTTGTTTGTGTTGTCAAAGGGAAACTTGCCCGGACGCCGCCCAAACCCCATACACCGGGGTTTACCCCATGACCAACATCACCAAGCAGCGTTCATAATCCCGAATCAAGCTCGAAGCGCACACGGGTGATCGGAGCCTTTGCCAGCGCCCGAAGCTCGCCAAGCCCCCCACCCCTCAGCCAGCGATCGGCATGATGCCGGTCTGCTGCGGACCGGACCGCGACTACAAGCACGCCACCGCGTAGATCCTTTACCCTTGTTGCTGCCGCCACCGAGTCTGGAGCAGCCACCGCCCACGCCTCGCCCGCACGCGACGCCTGGGCACCCATCTTCTTCACACCCTTCACGAACGCTACCAGCTCGGCCTGCAATCCCCGCCCGCGCTCCGGGCGAACCCGGTTGCCCCGCAAACGATCAAGCATGGCCGACTCGCGTCTCGCTGAATCCACACGGTTTGGACGAGGATCTGATGGCATCACATGAATGTAGCACATCGATCCGCCCCGCTTCTCGGCACGAGCGCTTACCATCCCGTCTTATGGGCACACGCATCGAAATCAATAAGCTCGTCAAGGTCTTCGGCACCGGCCAAACGGCCGCCCGGGCGGTCGACGGGATCGACCTGGCCATCGAGCCGGGGGAGCTGTTCTTCCTGCTCGGCCCTTCAGGCTGCGGCAAGACCACGCTGCTCCGCATGATCGCCGGGTTCATCGACCCGACCGAAGGACGCATCGCGTTCGATGGCCGAGACGTCACCCATGCTCCGCCGAACAAGCGCAATACGGGAATGGTGTTCCAGAGCTACGCGCTTTGGCCGCACATGACCGTTGCACAGAACGTCGCGTTTGGACTCAATGTCCGCAAAGTATCGACCGAAACACGCGATAAACAGGTGAAAGAAGCCCTCGCAGCGGTGCAGATGGAGCAGTACGCCGAGCGCAAACCTACACAACTCTCCGGCGGTCAACAACAACGCGTGGCGCTCGCCCGCGCCATCGTGATCAAGCCGGATGTATTGCTCCTAGACGAGCCATTGTCGAACCTCGATGCGAAGCTCCGCAACGATCTCCGGCTGCAGATCCGCCAGATCTGCAAAGCATCGGGCATCACCACCGTCTACGTCACGCACGATCAAAAAGAAGCACTCAGCATGGCCGACCGGGTGGCACTTCTTCGAGACGGCAAGGTCGTCCAGCTCGGGTCGCCACGCGAACTCTACCGAGCGCCCGAATCGAAGTTCGTTGCAGAGTTCCTCGGCGAGACCAATCTGATTCACGCGCAACAGACCGATTCGGGCCAGCTCCGGGTCGATGCCGGCACCTTTGATGCCCAACCTACAAACAAAAACAAATCAACAGCCAAACAAATACTTGTTTCTGTGCGTCCCGAAGCGACCAGTCTCACACCCTCCGGCGAAACAGGCTCGCTTCCCGGCAAGCTCATCGACACGACTTACCTCGGCGAGATTGCTCAGCACCTTGTTGAGGTGAAGGGTTGCCCACCGATCAAGATCGCCGAGATGAATCCGTTCGGATCGTCAAGCCGCGTTCATCCAGAGCCCGGCGATTCGGTCGGCGTGCGGTTTGATCCCGGCGAGGTTGTGCCGGTCTCTGCCGACTGAGCAGGTGCTGGGCGGATCGGCCGCGACACGCTACCAGCCGAGCGAAGCCGCCCGGCCGAACCAACCATGTCAATCGATGGGCAGTTGAGCGATGTTCCGCGCGGAACAACGATCGATGGACGTTCGGTTCACTCGGTCTCACGCAGCCTGATACGAAGGTGCCTGATCGGACGCGGGAAGCTCGATGATCACCGCAGCGCCTTGGTTGGTGGCTTCATCGAATCGGATCTTGCCCCCAGCGGCTGACAGCAGGTGCCGGCACAACGCCAGGCCCAATCCATGACCAGGCCCGCTCGCTTGCCGACTCCACGGCTCGAAAACAGATTCTCGGATTTCAGGGTGCACACCCGGCCCCTCATCGGCGATGCGCACCCGGAGCATGTTCCGCGCGGAACAACCTGACCCGTTTGAAGCGGCATGGCTTTCAGCGGCGGGGGCGCTGTGCGAAATGAGCTCTGAGTCAATCCGGATCTTGCCGGATTCGTTCGAACCCCCCACCGCTCGCCATGCGTTGAGGTAGATGTTGACGAGCACCCGTTCGAGCACGTCTGGATCGATTGCTGCACAGTGGGCCGGACGGATACCAGCGTCATCGATGCGTGGCCTTGCTTCGTTGGGCAGCGCTTCGAGGGATCGATGGTGAACCTCGATGAGATTGCACGCTCCGGTGATGGGTTCTTCGGCTGCTGCCAAGATCGCTTCAGCGATCCGACCGGCGTGCAATCCCAGCCGACTGATCTGCATCGCCAACTGCTTGGCACGCTTGGGATCATCGGCGTCTCGTTTGATGAGCTGGGCGTTGCCCACGATCTTGGACGCAATCCCTCGGAACTCGTGCGCGATCATGCCCGAAAGCGTGCCGAGCGTTTCGAGCCGTTCGGCGCGCTCGGCGCCAGCACGCGTCTGATCGAGATCGCGCTGCAACGCATCGAGATCCCTCAGGATCTCAGACGGGTCTGGATGTGAAGGATTTCCCGACACAATCGACACCATCGACACAAGCCGTAGCACGATTTACCCAGATCTGTGATTCTCGGCCTTTCGCATCGCACGGATCGAAGTGAGAGGCAGTGGTGGGGCAGGCGTAGGCTGCCGCCCCTGATCATTGTTCCGCGCGGAACACTTCATGCCCGTCCTTTCGAACGCAACGCTCTAGTGATGCGCAGCTGACGCAGAAAGAAACGCCCCGCTGCCTTCTTCCAACTCACCCCCACTGGCGAGCCAAGCCTTGGTGGATTCTGGATACACGACCGTGTCCGGAACCGACGCAACGTCCAACCAAACGAACTCGATGTGATCCTCAAGGCTCTCGATTTTCTCGGGCAATGGCTGGCCGTTTGCGAGCGATGAGATTTCAAAGATCAGTGTAAGTTCGTGCCTGTTCTTGCCGCGCTGATTAAAAACTTGCTCTTCGGTGAGCAGGAGGGGCCCCACCGCGCATTCCAGGGCGGCTTCTTCCACAAGCTCTCGGCGGAGTGCGATGGTGGCGGGCTCGCCGAACTCGATGTGTCCGCCGGGCAAGTAGCAATAGCCATGCTTTCTCGATCGACACATCAGGACACGCGATCCGGATCTTGCAAGGCCTCGGGCGATGGTTTCGACTGGCTGGTGCTTGGGCATGGCCAATGGTAGGGGCACGCCCAGACCATCAGATCCATATCAAGGGTTCAACAATGGCATAACACACCACATATTGAGGCGATTCTGGGCCCGAACGCGATCTCAGGTTGATCCGCGCGTTCAGCTGCAAGACAATGGACATCGAAAGGGAGTCCACGCATGCCGAACGGAACTTCATCAGCTGCCCAACCAGGCAAGTCGAACAGCAAGAAACAACCTCGCCTCGGCCGGGGGCTCAGCGCCCTGGTGGGGACCAACCCCCCTGCAAGGGTCGACCCTGCTCCGGCCGCAGAATCCAAACATATTCCTAACTCCGGTCCTCATCTCATCGAAGCTGATATCGAGCGAGTCCGCGCGAATCCCTATCAGCCTCGGCGAGGGTTCGATGACGATGCCCTGGCAAGCCTCGCAGAATCAATCAAAGCAGACGGCGTCATGCAGCCCATCGTTGTTCGGGCGATCGCAGATGGATATGAACTTGTTGCCGGCGAGCGCCGCCTGCGGGCTTCAAAGCTGGCTGGGATGAAGACCATCCCGGCGATCGTGCGCGAAGTTGACGATCGGACCAGCGCGGAACTGGCATTGATCGAGAATCTTCAGCGTGCCGATCTGAACCCGGTCGATCGCGCCTTGGCGTTCCGAGCCTTGATCGATCGCCACGGGCTCACACAAGCCGATTTAGGTCAACGACTTGGGGTGGATCGTTCAGCGGTCGCCAACCATCTTCGCCTGCTGGATCTGGGCGAGCAAGTGCTTGCAATGCTCTCGGAAGGCAGGCTCGGATATGCCCACGGGCGAGCCTTGGCCGGTGTTCATGACGCCGAAGCGCGGACCGAACTTGCTGCGAATGCCGCCACTGAAGGCTGGAGCGCCCGCGCAACCGAACGGGCCGTCGCCGAATGGAACACTCAGCCAAAGCCTGTTCTAAGTACCCCCGAAACTAATACAACTCAACAAACTGAGGACGACGATGCCCCGTCTCGGGCACGAGCGGTGCTCGACGACATGGAACGCAAACTGGGCGAACACCTCGGCACGCGGGTGGCACTCAAAACAGACCCTGGAGGCCAAAAGGGCTCGGTTACAATCTCCTTTTTCAGTCTCGATGAGTTTGATGGAATCCTTGACCGACTGGGGTATCGCCCTGAAATGACATAACCGGTATATAGTTACTGCCCGGTTTTTGTAGGATGTAACACCACGAAAGTTTCTAGGATTTGGATTTCCACATATATGTGTATAGGGTCTCTATGTTGAAGTGCGCTTCGAGAGGAGGAGCGCACTGAGAGATGAGAGGGAGTTCGCCGATGATCAAGTCGGCACGGGAATATGCACCATGGCCAAACGAACTAAGAATAAAACAACAAAACGATCCACCCGCAAGGCGCCAGCCAAGCGGGCTGCTGCGAAGACAACAAAGAAGACCGTCGCAAAGAAGACCACGGGGATCGGGCAGATGTCTGTCGCTGACCTGCAGGCCGAACTCCGTCGTCGTCAGCGCGGCGTCTCGAAGCTCGAACGCCGGCGAGAGAAGCTGATGGCCGAGCTCGCCGAAGTGAATGCCGAGATTGCTGATCTGGGTGGCTCGACAGGCGGCCTGACCGCGGGCGGACGCCGGCGCAACAACATGACCCTGCCAGACGCGCTTGTGAAGGTACTCGAAGGCCGCACCATGTCTGTGACCGAAGCTTCTGACGCGGTCCGCGCTTCGGGGTATCACTCATCGGCTGCGAACTTCCGCACCATGGTCAACCAAGCGCTGCTCAAGGACAAGCGATTCAAGAAGGTCGCACGCGGTCAATACACTGCGTGAGCTGAATCTCACGCCCGGTGTGGCTGAATGCAAAAAGAAACGCCCTCGAGCGCTTGCTCGCGGGCGTTTTTCATTGGTGTGGTTTTCTACTGGCGATGCCGCGGCATGTCTGCCTGGCGTTGGATCACCGGATCTTGGGATATTTCGTCAGGTGGCTTGGGCGATCGATGTACCAAAGTCGATCCCAATCGTCGCTGATCATGCGAAAGTTTGAGTCTTTCACCGATACGTATCGATTCTGGCGATCGTCGGCACGCTCGCTGAGTGTGTGCATCGCGGGGGACGGATCAGACCGGAGCATCTCGATGTCACCGGCATGGTTCGAGTTGCTCGTCGAAGAGCAACCGACCGAGGCACCAAGGGCAAGCAGCAGAGCGGCGGTTGGAACGGCGGAGATCAGTCGGGCGTGACGCATTGGGAACCTCGTGCGGCGTTGGGACAGGCTGTCAGACAATCTTGGGGGGTACCCCACGGGCCGATGCCCGGACTCTGCGAGAGCCCGCAGCATAGGGGGGGCGGGCGGCCCCGTCACGGGTCGGGGATACTGGGACCGATACGCCTGCCCTATCGGGGTGGTTCCCTGATGAAAATGATCGACGTTGAGTCGAGTCCTTGGCTCACTTTGGGAATTGAGGACCCATTCACGCTCGACCGATGTATGTTGAAGCAGAGAGTCGGCCGCGGCGGTCGGCATGGTGCGTCTGATCCCTTTAGTCACCCCAAGGGAGCCTGAGGATACATCCAGACGATGGGCAAGCCGCCAACGAGCGGAAGTCCGGGATCTGGGCCAAGGGTACCCACCTCGTTGCAGGGGTTTCAGGCGACGATGCCGACTGTCCGCGGCCGATTTTCTGCGCCGACCCAAGCACTGGATCGGCAGACGAACTGCCTTCACCTGCCACTCCGGCAGGAATATCGACGTCCTAAATCCATTTATATTCAATATTTGCACCTTTCTCGATTCGGCGCGCCGGTTGCATAGGTCTCTCTGACTCGGGCATTTTGGCCCGGCGGAAGGAGACTTGTCTTGCAAATGGATCGATTCACGACGGCTGCCCAAGAAGCACTGGCCGGGGCCCAGACAACGGCATCGGCCGCCCGGAACCCAGAGGTGGGGGGGCTGCACTTGCTCGCAGCTATGCTCAACGACAAGAACGGCCCGACTGCCGGAATCGTGGCGCGACTTGGATCGGTCGAAAGGCTGACCACGGTGGTGGACGGTGAGCTTCAACGGCTGCCGACCACATCTTCGGGCGGCGGGCAGGCCGGGCGGGCGATGCTCGAGATCCTCGGCAACGCAGAGGCAGAAGCCAAATCGATGAACGATCAGTTCGTCTCGACCGAGCACCTTCTCATCGCGTTGACGCAGATCGCCGGCCCGGCAAAGGACGCGCTCCAAATCAGCGGGTTGACCGAGGGCGGGGTGCGCGACACCGTCAAGTCCATCCGCGAATCCTCGGGCGTGACCAATCTGACGGATCCCGGCGCTGAGAGTTCGTTTGAATCACTCAAGAAATACGGCATCGATCTGAATGAAAAGGCACGATCGGGCAAGCTCGACCCGGTCATCGGGCGGGATGAAGAAATACGTCGATGCATGCAGGTGCTATCACGCCGCACGAAGAACAACCCCGTGCTGATCGGTGAGCCCGGCGTGGGTAAGACCGCGATCGCTGAAGGGATCGCCCTGCGGATCGTCAACGGTGATTGCCCCGAGGGGATGAAAGACAAGCGGATTATCGCCCTCGACGTTGGGCAGCTGCTGGCGGGCGCGAAGTTTCGCGGCGAGTTCGAAGAACGCCTCAAAGCCGTGCTGCGCGAAGTCAATAGCAGCGACGGGCAAGTGGTGCTGTTTGTCGATGAGCTACACACCATCATCGGAGCAGGTGCGGCGGAAGGTGCTGTGAGCGCGGGCAACCTCCTCAAGCCGGCGCTGGCGCGGGGCGAGTTGCGATGCATCGGCGCGACGACACTCAATGAGTACCGCAAGTACATCGAGAAAGACACCGCGTTTGAACGCCGTTTCCAGAAGGTCTTTATCGCGGCACCCAGTGTCGAGGAGACCGTGGCGATTCTGCGCGGGCTCAAAGACCGCTACGAAACACACCACGGCGTGCGGATCCAAGACGCGGCGATTCTTGCAGCCGCATCTCTCTCGGATCGGTACATCACGGACCGGTTTTTGCCAGACAAAGCAATCGATCTGATCGACGAAGCTGCGAGTTCGCTGAAGATGGAGATCGACTCGATGCCGATCGAGCTCGATGAGCTTCGCCGCAAGATCATGCAGGTTGAGATCGAGCGTGAAGCTTTGAAACTCGAAGAATCCAGCGAAGCAAACAAGAAGGAAATCGAGCGTGTGGATTCGGAGCTGGCCGAGCTACGTGAGAACAACAACGCCCTGACTGCTCGCTGGGACGACGAAAAGCGGGATTTGAACGCAGCGGCTGAGATCAAAGCCAAAATCGAAGGCAAGAAGACCGAACTCGAACAGGCGCAACGCGTCGGAGATCTCGAACAAGCCGCCCGAATCCAGTATGGCGAACTGGGCGAGTTAGCCAAGGAACTGACCACCGCCGAAGCCCGCATCGATGATCGGCGGGCCAAGGGTGACGTCCTCATCAAGGAAGAGGTTGACCCCGAATCAATCGCTCTGATCGTCGGCAAGTGGACCGGCATCCCGGTGTCACGATTGGTCGAGTCCGAGCGCGACAAGCTTGTACGGATGGAAGAGTTTCTGAAGCACCGGGTGGTGGGGCAGGACGAGTCGTTGCGGCTTGTTTCAGATGCCGTGCGTCGATCGCGGGCGGGCCTTGGTGATCCGACCAAACCGATCGGGAGCTTCCTGTTCTTGGGCCCGACGGGAGTGGGCAAAACGGAGACGTGCAAGGCACTGGCAGAGTTCCTTTTTGATACCGAAGATGCGCTGGTGCGGATTGACATGTCTGAGTACATGGAGAAGCACGCGGTGTCGCGGATGATCGGGGCGCCTCCCGGTTATGTCGGGTACGAAGAGGGCGGCGCGCTGACGGAGGCCGTGCGTCGCCGGCCATATGCGGTGATCCTGCTCGACGAAGTCGAAAAGGCCCACCCAGACGTTTTCAACGTGTTGCTCCAGCTGCTCGATGATGGTCGGTTGACCGACGGGCAGGGGCGGACGGTCGATTTCAAGAACACGATCGTGGTGATGACGAGCAATATCGGGAGTCAAAAGATCCTGAATATGGCTGAGCAAGGCGCCGAGGATTGGGAGATCGAAGCTGCAGTCCGCGATCTGATCCGGCGCGGCCCGGGCGCTGATCTTGACGCCAAGGGACTCACGCCGGATCTGGAGTCAGGCAAGCTGAACGCGAACCTGAACGTCGGGATGCGTGAGCAGTTCTTCCGTCCTGAGTTGCTCAACCGCATCGACGAAACCGTGGTGTTCCACCAGCTCGGCAAAGACACGCTCGGCGGGATCGCGGCGATCCAGCTCGCAGGGCTGCAGCGTCGCCTCGCCGATCGCGGCATGACGCTGGAGCTGACCGAAGCAGCGGTGGAACAGATCACCGGTGAGGGGTACGACCCGGCGTACGGGGCGCGGCCTTTGGCACGAACGATCCAGAAGCGGATCGAGAACCCGCTGGCTGGAAGGATTTTGACCGGCGAGTTCGAGCCGGGCGACACGATCACGGTTGATGCCGCGGGGAGTTCGCTGACGTTTACCAAAGCGGACGGTCAGCCGGCCGGGGCGTAGCAATCGCCACGGTTTCGAAAACACAAAAGCGCCAAGTGGGAATCCACTTGGCGCTTTTCATTGAAGTCATCAACCTTGAGGGTCCATATCGCGAAGGAAATGATGATGCGACAGATATCTGGTTTTGTAGTAGCAGCCATGATTCTGATGGGAACTGTCTCTCTTTCGCAGGGAGAAGACGGGTATCCCGCAAAAGATATTGCCGGGCGAGACGCCCTCAGTGACCTGAAGCTTCTTGAGCGTGTCTTAACCACAGTGCATGCCGGCTGGGGTCGGTACACGACCGAGGATGAGATGGATGCTGCCTTTTCACGATTGCGCCGTGCGCTCCGAGGAGGTACAAACGATGAAGAGATGTACCTCGAGATATCTCGGTTTTTAGAGTTGATCCGTTGTGATCACACGAAGGCAGAGTATCCAGACACGCTCCAGTCATGGAGAGAATCGAACCGTTCGTTCTTGCCCGTTCGCACACACGTATTCAACAATCGATTGTTTGCTGGAACCAACCGTGTTGAAGGCATGGGTATCGGCGATGAGATTCTTTCGATCAACGGAGTGTCTAGCAGCGTGATCTTAAAAGATATCAGAGCCTTGATTTCGATCGATGGCTCGACTGATCACGCACGGGACGATGAACTCTCGCTCTCGGGTGAGTACATGGGCTCTGGCCTTGACACGTTTTTACCGCTGCTTTTCGGCTGGAACGAGTCGTTCGAGTTCGCTATTCGTGACGGAGATAGTGGTGACAGCAATGTAACCGGCCAAGCAATCACATTCGGCACCTACGAGTCGATGGTGCGATCGGGTGAGCCTGTCGTCCGTGATTTCAACGAAGCAGTATCGGTGGAGCAACTCGACGATGACACCGCGATTTTGCGGGTGGATTCGTTCATTAACTACCGTACACCGGTCGATCCTGATGGAGTCTTTGGGCCCATCATGCAAAAACTCAACCGCGATGGTGTTGGGCATTTGATTGTCGATCTCCGGCGCAACGGCGGAGGATCCGATGATGCCGCTGAATCACTTTTTCGACACTTGATCACCGAACCTGTCGCAACTGAGCAGTTTGCACTGGTGCGTACGGTACCTATCCCAAAGGACGTAAAAGACGCGGTGACGACATGGGATCGTTCGTTGCTCCAAGCACCGCGGTCGATGTTTGAACAAACAGAAAACGGGATGTGGCAAATGCTCGGCGGAGGGAAACAAAGAGTTTTGCCGAGTGACGATCATTTCGAAGGACGAATCACCGTTTTGTCAAGCCGCGGGAACGCGTCTGGCTCGACAATGACGATCGCTGGACTTCAACAGCTCGCGGGCGCACGGGTGGTTGGCGAGGCAACGGGCGGGAGCGTTGAAGGGCCCACCGCTGGGGTGATGGTGTTTCTTACATTGCCGGAGAGTGGGGTCAAGGTTCGGGTTCCCTTGATTCGCACCGTCACTGGCTTGATGCCAAAGGAGGCGGGGATGGGCGTGACGCCGGATGTCTTGGTAGAGATCACGGCGGACGGGTTCTTTTCCGGCCGGGACCAAGTGCTCGAAGCCGCTTTGGCCGAATAAATCTTGTTCCACAACGAAACGGTTCACTGCGATCTCATGACTCGCATGACACGTACACCAGGCATGGGTAACCGCGTTCCATCCGCATCGTGTTTCAGAGATTGGGTGGTTCGATTCGGCTGGGTATTCGCGTTCAGTGTGGCTGCGTGGATTGCGTTCGGACTGCTTTGGAAGGACGATCCTGCGACCGATGATCGGCTTAGCGGGTGGATCGCGTTTGCGGCGTTGTTTAGTGATGCGTTCCGATTTCATCTCGGCTTCGCGGTCATGGGCGCGTTGGCACTGGCGCTGATTGCTCGCGGCTGGAAGCTGACTTTGGTACTTGTGTTGTTGTTGGTGCCGACCATCGGTGCGCGGGTCGCGATGATGCCCGATCGTAACTGGCACACACCCGTGGCGGGTCCCTCAATGACCGTGATGAGCGCGAACTTGTTGTATGGGCGCGGTGATGACGATCGCCTGATTGACCAGGTGCGGTCTGTGCGGCCGGATTTGGTGTTTCTGCAAGAATTCACGCCGGGGGAAGCTGAACTTGCAGCTGCGTTGCGGGCGGAGTATCCGCATGCGATTGAACTGCCGCAGACGGATGCGTTTGGAATGGCGGTGTTTTCCAAGCTCCCGTTCGTTGAGCCGCCCGAGATATGGCAAGGCCCAAAGGGATCACGAACGCCGATGATTGCGTGCGTGGTCGAGTTGGCGGACGAGCGCATCGCAGTTTGGAATGTGCACACGCTGCCGCCGACCGGGGGGCGTACGACCGGGGCACAACGGCGGATGGTTGCTTGGATTGGTCAACAGGCTGAGAAAACGCTGGGCGATTCTGATGGCCCGGTCGGCTTGATCATCGCGGGCGATTTCAATGCGACGTCGCGATCGAATCACCTCCGTGAGATTCGCGCCGCCGGGCTGATTGAAGTGCATGCGGACAAAGGCGCGGGTGCGGGTACAACTTGGCCGATGCGTGGAATCAAGCGGCATTTCCCGGGTATTCGAATCGATCATGTCTTTGTTGGGGGACGGCTGGCGCCGGCATCGGGCTGGGTGGGCGAGGACTTCGGATCGGATCACTTGCCGGTGTTTGGGCGGATGGTGTTGATCCCGAACTGATGGGCGGATCGCGGGTGGAACCCGTGCGTGGGTGGGTGCGTATTGGGACGTGAGGCCGTTATGTGCCTCGCTGATCGCTCCGAGTCTGGAGCAACGAATCCCAAGCAAGAAATCGGGAAACCGACGGGTGGGTTGGGGAGAGAGCAGAGAGATGACTGGTGGCCCTTGAGGCCTGTCCGCATGTGTGTCTTCCGCGCGGACGGTTGTTGGGGTTATCAATCGCGCCGGCCGATCGGTCCCCTGGCGGCCGGCGCATTTGCAGTGTGATCCGATGCCGGGTGGGTAGGACTTCTCGGACTTTACAAGGATCAGTCAGCCCATTTTCGGCGCTTGCCGGAATGGGTGGCGCGGTCGGTGTTTCGGCGTACTGGGGAGAGGGCGCTTGAGGCATTGATTCAACTGGGCTGCCGCAGTGAGGCCGGGTGCGTTCCGGCCTTGTTGCGTTTTGAGCCGCATTGAACCAAACAAACCCGTCATAAATCGGACGCGCAGCCTTTGCGCCAGCCTGTTTTCCGTTTCAATATCGCCCGGACCTCTAGATGCGTAAATCGGCCGTGTCGGGTTTAGCGTTTGGTAAGTGGAGGAGAGGGCTCGGCTTGTCGATGATCGCTTCATGGGATCAGGACCAAAAGTACCGGCAATTGAAACAGACGCACGCACCCCTGTGGAGGTTGCCCTCGGGCCAATCCATCGGTTTGCCAAGATGGAGTCAGCGGGAGGGATCCTGCTGATCCTGTTCGCGGCAGCCGCGATGGTGTGGGCGAACTCGCCCGCGGCGTCGAGCTACATCGAACTCTTCCAGAAGACCTACGTGCAAGTTGGCTTCGGTGAATGGGGTATCAATAAACCATTCATCCTTTGGATCAACGACCTGCTGATGGCCGTGTTCTTCCTGCTGGTTGGCTTGGAGATTAAGCGGGAGATTCTGGTCGGTGAGTTGCGGAGCCCGAAGGCGGCGGCGTTGCCGATCGCGGCCGCGATCGGCGGCATGGCGGTCCCCGGGGCAATCTACGCCGCGGTGAACTGGGGCCAAGAGGGCATCAACGGTTGGGGTATCCCGATGGCAACCGACATCGCGTTCGCGCTGGGTGTCATGGCGCTGCTGGGGTCTCGCGTGCCGATCGCATTGAAGGTGTTCCTGACGTCGCTGGCGATCGTGGATGACCTCGGTGCGTTGATGATCATCGCGATTTTTTACACCGACAAGGTTGGCGTGAACTATCTGGGATACGCCGCGATCCTGCTGGCGATTCTGGTGGCATTGAACTTCTCGGGCGTTCGTTCGCGGCTGGTGTACCTGCTGGTCGGCTTGGTCGTGTGGTACTTCTTCCTCAAATCTGGCGTGCACGCGACGATCGCGGGCGTGCTGGTCGCATTGACGATCCCTGGTAAAACCAAGGTTGATCGTGCTAAGTTTGCGTCGTTCGCCGATCGCATGCTCGATGTGTTTAAGAAAGAGGGCACCGACGGCGGCAAGGTCTGGACCACGCCGACACAGCAGGGAGCGCTCTTGGCGCTCGAGGATGCGAACGAGAAGGTGGAGACTCCGCTGCGTTCGCTCGAGCACAAGCTCATCCCGTGGGTCGCGTTCCTGATTCTGCCGGTGTTCGCGCTGGCGAACGCGGGCGTAGCGCTCGGCGGTGGCAGCGGGGCGGAAGGTGAGCCTTCGGTGTTTACCAGCCGCGTCCTCATCGGCGTGGCGCTTGGTCTGCTCATCGGCAAGCCGCTGGGTGTGTTTGTGTGCTCTTGGATCGCGGTGAAGGCAGGGGTAGCCGTATTGCCTAAGGGTGTCACTTGGGGCATGGTGCACGGGGCGGGCTGGCTGTCGGGCATCGGTTTTACCATGGCGTTGTTCATCGCGAACCTTGGGTTCAAGGGCGAAGAAAACGCGGCCATGCTCGACGCAGCCAAACTCGGCGTGCTGGGCGCTTCGGTGCTCGCTGGCGTGATCGGGCTGGTGATCTTGGCGAAGGCGACGAGCAAGCCCAGCGCATGACGAACCTCGTGATTCGCGCTTGCCGGGGCTAGTGTCTGGGCATGAGCGACGTGTTTGTTAACGGGAAGTTTGTGCCTCGGGACGAGGCATCGGTCGGCGCGTTTGACGCCGGGCTGGTGCATGCCGTGGGTCTGTTCGAGACGATGTGCGCCCGGCGGACGCCGGACGGGATCGTGGTGGATGATCTCGACGAGCATCTGGATCGGCTGCAAGCGTCGGCGGCGCAGCTGGGGCTCAGCGATGACCTGCGGACGGGACCTTTGGGTGACGCGGTGAACGAATCGGCGGATCGCAGCGGGTTTGATCGCGTGCGTCTGCGGCTGACGATTACCGGCGGTGATCTGAACATGCTCCGCAGCGGCGGGCGCGCCTCACACACGCCGACAGTGCTGATCGATGCCCAACCGGCGACCGAGTACCCAGACGAGATGTTCGAGAAGGGCGTGATGGCGACCATCGCGGATGCTCGGGCGAACCCGCTTGACCCAACAGCGGGACACAAGACGCTGAACTACTGGTGGCGGCTGCGGGAACTGCAGCAATCAGCCGCCAAGGGCGCGGGCGAAGCGATCGTGCTGCAGGTGTCCAACCACATCAGCGGCGGGTGCGTGTCAAACCTGTTTGTGGTGAAGGATGGCGCGCTGATCACGCCGATCGCGCGGGGCGAGGAAGAAGAAGCCGGCGGCAAGGGCTCGCTGCCCAGCCCGGTGCTGCCGGGCGTGACGCGTGCGAAGGTGATCACCGAGGCGAAGAAGCTGGGGATGGATGTCGAACGGCGCATGATGGGCGTCGGCGACGTGCTCGACGCGGACGAGGTGTTTCTGACGAACTCGAGCTGGGGCGTCTTGCCGGTGACGCGGGTGGAGGCCGAGCCGGTCGGAAGCGGGGCGGTTGGGGAGGTTGCGAAGGGGTTGCGGGGGCGGCTCTCCTAAAGAACCTCAATCACCACGATGAGTGGGATCAAGATCCAGCAGGCCAAGATGAGCAGACAGCCGAGAGATTCCGCAAACAAGCCGGCGAACGAGCCGAGCCAAGCCAAACGCGTTCATTGAGGCTGCAGATAGTCAATTCGACGATGCGTAATGACTCCAGCCGCGACCGGCATCCATAGAAGTGACACACCGATCAAATCTTCGGTGAGTTTTGTGCCGATATCTGCGCGCCAACTGATTAGCAGAACAAGGACACTCCAGATGATTGGGGGCATCGTGCAAACAAGCATTTGTTTCCATCTGTTGTCTACGAACCATGGCTTCTGTCGGAGTTGACGCGTGTTGGACTTCGTACCACACTCTGGGCAGGTCTTGTGCTTGGTCTCATCGTACAGAGCATCATCGAGGGGATAACCACAGACTGGGCAGGTTTGCTGGAGGTTGTTACTCATTGTGTCTGATCACTGGAATGCTTGGACACTCAATCCACTATCTGCTGTGAGCTTTCAGATTAGATCGAAGCAATAACTCCTGCCCAAAAGTTCGCGGTCAGGAACCAGCCGAGCGCCGGGCCCGTGTTCCAGAGTATCGCAGCAAGTACAGCGGGACCAAGGCTGCGGGATCGATAGCCCGCACGCTGGCTACTCACGCGGATCGCGATTTCGGCGGGGATTCCGAGAACGAAAGCGGCAATCGAGATCCCGAGCATGGTCAAGGCGGCACTGGGCCAGGACGATGGATCGGCGAAAAACCAAACGAACCAAATGATGCCAAGCAGCAGGCTCACGATTCCGGCGGGAACGATCCCGGTGCGCTTGATGTTCAATGGGCGAACATCGTCAGGCTGCCTGGGAACGCAGGTCGTGCCACACTCGGAGCAAGTTCTAAACCCTTGCGGGGTCGCGGGCATGCCGCGGAGGTCGTACTTGCATTCAGGACAAGTGTTTTGCGGTCGGCTACTCATCGCGTCGGATCACCCGCACGTTGTGGCGGCCGTCGAGGGGGCCGTTGGGGGCTTTGGCTCGGCGGAACTTGAGGCGGACCCATGTGACACCCAGGAAACCCAGCAGCAGCACGGCACCGACGATCAGAAGCGGGATCGCGATCAGGACGCCGAGAATGGCCACCGCGAGGATGCACGCGAGCGCGAGCAACTGGCCGAGCGGGCCAGGGACACGGATGGTTGCCTGTCGGTTGTTGATACGGGGGTCCATCGGGTAATGGTACGGGCTTTGAGGCTGTGGATTTCATGGGGATTGGCGGTTCTTGACCAACGGACGGGCGGTTGCGGATTATGATGCTCTCTGGCCTCGGCGTGCCCATGACTCGGTGCGCGCGGGGTCGAGCGAAAGGTGTGTGTCCGTGCCCAAAGCCGATGCGAAGGTTGTGAATGACAGCGCGCCCGATTCGGGTGATAAAACGAACAAGTTCGTGCACTTGCATTTGCACTCGGAGTACTCGTTGCTCGATGGCGGCAACCGCGTCGATAAGTTGGTCAAGCGCGTCAAAGAACTCGGCATGCATGCGGTCGCGGTCACCGACCACGGCAACATGCACGCGGCCGCTCAGTTCTGGTCGACCGCGAAGAAACAGGGCATCAAGCCAATTTTGGGCGTTGAGGCGTATGTCGCCGCCGGCGACCGAAGAGATCGGACGTACACCGGTATCAAAGACAGTGGATTCCACCTTGTGCTTTTGGCTGAGAACCAGAAGGGCTGGGAGAATCTGCTTTATCTGTGTTCGGAAGCGTATCGGACCGGGTTTTACTTCAAGCCCCGAATGGACAAAGAGATTCTCGCCGAGCACAGCGAGGGACTCATCGCGATCAACGGGCACCTTGGTTCGGAGCTGGCGTTTCACTTGGTCAAGTTTGAAGAGACCAAGGACAAGACGCACTGGGATGCCGCGATTGATGTCGCCAAGTGGCACGCCGAGACGTTCAAGGGGACAGATGCCGGGCCGGGGTTTTATGTCGAGATTCAGCACCATATCGGGCTGCAAAACTCGATCAATCCGCATTTGATTCGGCTGGCGCGTGAGCTGGACCTGCCACTGGTGTGCGACAACGACTCGCACTTCCTGATGGAAGACGATCACGACGCGCACGACACGCTGATTTGTATTTCGACGGGCAAGGTCAAGAACGACCCGGACCGGATGCGTTACCCGACTGAGTTGTACGTCAAAAGCCCGGAAGAAATGGCCGAGCTGTTTGAGTCTGGCGAGTACAACAACGACGAGTTCGGCGACGCGGGCATCGAAGCGATGGCCAACACGGTCAAGATCGCAGACCGGTGCGAGTCTGACATCGGATACGGCGCGAATCACGCGCCGGTGGTGATCGTCAAAGCACCTACCAAGAGCAAGCTCCCGAAACACTCGGAGAAACAGTTCAACGGCGACCTCACCGCGTGGTTCACCGACTTCTGTTCGAACTTTGCGCTCGATCCGGCCAACAACCCGGATTTGAAGCAAGAAGAGCTGAAGATCGAGTGCGACAAAACGCTGCGCATGTTATGTGAAGCCGGGATGGTTTGGCGCTACGGAGCCAGCATTGAAAAGCACAAGCACAAACACATCGAAGGCGCGGACGGCACCACCGAAGCACGAGAACTCGCAACGGACGCCGACGGCTTTGACAAGTGGGCTCGGCTCAACCGCGAGCTGAAGATTCTCGCAGACAAGCTGATCTCTGCGTACTTCTTGATCGTGTGGGACTTTGTGAACTGGGGACGCCAGAAGGGCATCCCTTCACTCGCTCGTGGTTCGGGCGTGGGAACGATGGTCGGATTCGTGCTTGGTCTATCGAATGCGTGCCCGGTGCACTACGGCTTGCTGTTCGAACGATTCACCGATCCCGACCGGACAGAGTATCCCGATATCGATATCGATCTGTGCCAAGATGGGCGCGGCGATGTCATCGAGTATGTGCGCGAGAAGTATGGACATGTCGCGCAGATTATCACATTCGGAACATTGAAAGCACGCGCTGCGATCCGTGACGTAGCACGCGTACTCGAGATGCCGCTCGGCGATGCGGACAAACTCGCCAAGCTGGTGCCCGAAGAGCTCAAGATGACGCTCGACAAGGCGCTCGAGCAAGAACCCGACTTGAAAGCATGGTACGACCGCGACGAACTCGTCCGGCGTGTGATCGACACGGGGCGAACGTTTGAGGGCCAAGCGCGGCACAGCTCGATCCACGCTGCGGGCGTGATTGTGGCGACGCGACCGTTGCATGAGGTGGTGCCGCTATACAAAGCACCACAAGCAGCCGACAACGAAATCGTGACGCAATGGGACGGTCCAACGTGTGAAGCAGTCGGCTTGCTCAAGATGGATTTTCTTGGGTTGCGCACGCTGAGCGTAATCGAGCGGGCGAAACTTTTGATCCGCGAGACATTGCCGGAGGAAGAGGTTTATCGCGCTGTGGGGCGCGAAGTTGGCGATGACGGTGATCATCCGCTGGATCTCGAGCGACTGAAGTTCAACGATCAACGCATTTTCGAAATGTTTCAGCGCGGCGATACAACCGGCGTGTTCCAGTTTGAATCGGGCGGCATGCGTCGTTTGCTCACAGAGATGAAACCCGACCGCCTAGAAGATCTCATCGCTGCGAACGCGCTGTTCCGTCCGGGCCCGATGGACCTGATCCCAGATTACAACCGGCGCAAGCACGGGCAAGATTCGGTGCCCGAGGTGCATCCGATCGTTGACAAGTTCACCGCCGAAACGTACGGCGTGATGGTCTATCAAGAGCAAGTTATGCAGATCGTGCACGAGCTCGGCGGCATCCCGCTGCGTTCCGCGTACGCACTCATTAAAGCGATTAGTAAGAAGAAAGAGAAGGTCATCGAGGCTGAGCGACCCAAGTTTATCGAAGGCGCTGGAAGCCAGGGTTTGCCTGCGAAACAAGCACAGGAACTGTTCGAGCTGATTCTCAAGTTTGCAGGCTACGGATTTAATAAATCGCACTCAACGGGTTATGCGATTGTTGCGTATCAAACCGCGTTTCTAAAGACTTACTTTCCCGCGCAGTACATGGCGGCGTTTCTGACCTTTGAAAGTCAGGCGCAGAAAGTCAGCGACTGGATTCCGTATCTTGAAGATTGCAAGCGGACACGTTCGGTCGATCCAAGAACGGGCGAGATCGTTCGCACGGGCGTAGAAGTGATGGCTGCAGATGTGAACCTGTCGCGCGCGGACTTCTTTGTTGTGCACGGAGAAGACGAAGCGCCTCGCGCCGACGGCGGACAGATCCGATTCGGGATCCGCGCCATCAAGGGCGCCGGTGCAAAGGCGATCGATGCTATCGTGCAAGAGCGTGAGTATGGGTGCGCGTTCGGACAGGAAGATCCGGATGCCAAGCCAACACCAAAGCCGTTCTCATCATTGTTTGATTTCTGCGAGCGCGTGCCTTCGAACATCGTGAATAAAGCCACGATCGAAGCGTTGGTAAAGGCTGGCGCGTTTGATTCGCTGCACGGGCGGGACAACCGTGCGTCGATGGTGGCGACGATTGAGCAGGCGGTCAGTGCCGGCCAAAAGATTGCTGCCGACAAAGCTGCAGGACAAGGAGCGCTTTTCGGGGGTGGTGGCTTTACCGACGAAGAACCCGAAGCGGGGGCTTCGGACGCGACGCCTTTGATGAAAGTTGAGCCGTGGGCGGAAGCGGAAACATTAAAACAAGAGAAGGAAACCCTGGGTTTCTATGTGTCGAGTCATCCACTCGAAGAGTGGGGGAGTTGGGCACGGGCGTTCACGCCGCTAAAGGTCAGTTCGCTGAAAGGCCAAGTTCAAGACAAACGAGTGATCGTTCCAGCGATGATCCAGAGCCAGCGAATCATCGTCGTCAAGAATGGGCGCAGCGCCGGGCAGAAAATGGCGATCCTGACCATCGAGGATGCCACGGGCACCGCCGATGCGGTGTTGTTTGCCAACGTCTACCAGCAGTTCGGCCACTTGTTTGAGAGTGACCAACCCAAGTTCTTCATGGGCCGAATGGATCACTCTCGTGGCGATCCGCAGGTGATTGTCGACCGGCTGGTGCCGATCGACGGGCACCCCTTGGAGCAAGGCACGATCCAGGTGATGTTGCGCGGATCCAAACTCAACGGCAGCGCACCGGCGAAGGCGGCTGCGGTGCGTGATATCCTTTCGGAAGCGCCCGATCCGAACGACCTGTCATTGGGCAAAAGCCCGCGGCCGGTCGAGCTGATCGTCGAGACCGATGACGCGTGGGTGCTGGTCGAGCCAAAGGCGTTACCCAAGGCCCAGCTACGGCCCGAGTTGGTCAAGCGGCTGGCGGGCGAGTTGGGCGACGACTGCGTGCGCCTCGCCGGCGGGGTGTCGGTCGAACTCAACAAAGAGAACGATCGGCGCAAGCAATACGCGCGTGGCTAGTGCCAATCGTCGGGCTCGGCGCTGTCGACCGCGACCTGACCGACAGCCAGGGCTTGGGCTTTGCGGTTGTCGGTGCCGCACTCGGGACAGGTCTCGGTGGTGAGCCCGCGGAGGCTGTAATCACAGGCGTGGCAGCGTCCCGGCTGGACGATCGGGTGCCGTTTGGAGACATAGATGCTCGAACCGATCGCGCCGAGCACCGCGGCCAGCACGCCGATGATCGGGTTCACGGCGCTTCCGACCACGCCCAGCGTGAACGGGATCGAGAACAGAGGCAACACCGAGCGGTCGAGCCAGGTCTGGGCGGGGATGGTCGCGGTGAACAGGGCGGCGAAGAAGCCGAGGACCATGCCCAACGCATACCCAAAGTGTGAGAGCCCGAGCGCGTACAGCGCGTCTCGCAAGCCGACAGACGGGTCGAACTCATATCGGGTCAGTGCGGCGATGAGCCCGAAGGCGCCGCACCAGCCGCTGGCGACAATGCTTAGCCCGTGCAACGCGCCGGAACGCTCGCTTTGCGTGGAATGATGAGGTCGCCAGCTATCGTCGGACTTGCCGACGCGCATTTTGAATGCATCGGCGAGGATCAGGCCTGGGATGGTGTGAAACACGAGGATGCCGATCATCGCGGTAGTGATGTACGCGATATCCCATCCGTCCCGTATGAGCTCGGACCCGATCAGAAGTGGGATGCCCGGCCAGAGCGGGTTGGCCGACAGCAGGACCGCGCGCCACTTCTCGGTGTGTGTGATCGGTTTGGCTCGTCGGGCATCGACCGCGAAACGGACGGTCAGCACGAGCGCGATGAGTGTTGCGAGCCCGCCGCCGGGAGTGTGCACGAACGGCACGTCTTGGCCGGCGAGCATCCAGAGCCCGCACACGGTGAGGGTCTGATACCCGGCCATGATCGCCGCGATGGTGCGGATCTGCGAGACGCGGAACGTCGGCTGCCACGGCGTGAGCGGGTGGCGGAGCGGTTCCGGCGGCGGTGGTTCGGTCATGCGGCTCCGGGGTGCGGGGATTGAATTGGGGCTCATGGAGACTAGCTGTCTCGCGTTGGGCGGTTCGTCATGTCTGGGATTCCCGCTTGACAGCATAAATTCTTGTTGACCAGTGATTTACGGACCCTAAACTCTGTTGTAATGAGCGGCTTACGTCGTCATATCGAGTTCTTGGCGGTCTGGCTCTTTTGTGCCGGGTTTGTGCTGGTGGGCTCGAACTGGGGCCCGGCGCTCTCGCGGATGCTCGATGCCGGGCCGAGTTGGTCGGTGTGCGGCCAGGCGATGTGTGATTGCCGACCGGTTGATTCGCCCGACGACTGCCCGCTGTGTTTGGCGGGGATCTCGATGCCGGGCGAGCCGGCGCCCGGGTGCTCCAAGGGTTTGCAGAAGGTCGATCCGACACGCTTGCTGATCCGGCGTACCAACTCCGAAGCGGCGTTGACTCGGCTCGATTCAGCCGGGCAGGTGCTGCTGGTTGGGTGCTTCCTGATCGGGCTGCGTGCTGTTGACGGCCCGGCCGCGGCTGAGCCGAGTGCGATGGTGACGCTTCGATCGTGGACGCTGCCGGCGTCGATGGCGGGCGAGGTGCCAACGCCCCCGCCCCGCGGCTGATCGATCCCCCCGCCTGTAACCGCCCGCATGGTGTGCGCTGATATATGTCGGTGTGCGCGATCGCTGGAGTGGTATCTGATCGATCGAAACGGTTGATGCCCGTCGGCGCGTGTTGTTGCGCCGTCGCGCGGAGTGTCTGATGTTGAGCCGAAGATGCATCGGTTGGCGTGGGTTCACGCTGATCGAGCTGCTGGTGGTCATCGCGGTGATCGCGGTGCTGATCGGGCTGTTACTGCCCGCGCTCGGGAGGGCGCGGGGGGCGGCTCGGTCGGTGGTGTGTTTGGCTCGGCTGCGCACGCTCGCGCAGACTGGTGTGATGTATGCCGAAGCGAACCACGGCAAGCCGCCGCGTTCGTCGCACTCGGCGGGGTTCGGTGCGTTTCCTTGGCCGATGGTTTTCTACGAGGAACTGACGGGCACACTGTTCGAGGGCGGCTCTTCATCGTGGGACAACGAGGGCTGGTGGAACGCGACGGACACGCATTACCGCTGCCCGCACGACGCTCGGCGTGGGCCGCAGGAGCAGCCCGGCTTGCCGTTCTCGCTGCCGGCGTATTCCTACGGGCTCAATGTCTACTTCGAGTTGCGGCGCGAAGAGATCGATCCCGAACGCACCGGCGATCGGTCCGAGCCGTGGCGGGTGATCGACCGGGCACCGTTCCCGTCGCGGACGGTTTTGTTCGGCGAGTTGCCGGAGACATCACGGATCGATCACGTGATGGCGCACTTCTGGCGGACCCGATCGGTGCCCGCGGGCGATGGCGTGTCGATCGATCGGCACCGCAACGGCCCGGGCTATGTGTTTCTTGATACCCATGCGGAGTCGCGCGACTTCGCAGACACGTTTGACATCGAACGGGGTGTGGATCTTTGGGATCCGGACCCTTCAAAGAAGTAGTTTTCCCGCTGTTTGGCGGACAGGAGATTTGGAATGAAGAACAGAATGAAGACCCTCTCGGCGTGTGCTCTGGTTTCGACCGTCGGTGCTGCGGCGCTCGGCGATCCGATCTGGCCCAACAACGTCGGCATGCCCATGCGCCACGTGATGATCTCGCTGGAAGACAACGCGATCGGTGTGCACGTCGATGAGGGCGATACACCCATGACGTTGATGCGATTCCCGGGCGAGACGTACAACGGTGCGGCAAACGTGCTGGAAGGAAAAGCCTACGGCGATCAGTTCGGTTGGCTGGCCGACGGGTTCATCGATCCGGGATTCGGCAACGGCATCTCGATCGAGCTGCTGTCGGCGACCGCCGGGCTCGAAACCTACGAGGGCGGGCGACGCATGATGAAAGACACACATACCTACGACGCGATTTTCGGGACCGACGGTTCGTCGATGGTGTGGGATTGGCCGGGCACGATGGTGCACAACTGGTATGCCGCCGAGGAAAACGGGGTGTACTCGGCGACCTACCGCGTGTTCGTGAGCGACGCGGACGGCGACGCGGTGTCGGGCTTCGCCGACGCGCAGATCACGCTGAACTTCAACGCGGTGCCCGCTCCGGGCGCGGCGGGTGTCTTGGCGATGGGCGGCTTGGTCGCCGCACGGCGTCGGCGCGGGGGTGCGTCGTGAGGCTCGCCGCGATCACGACATTGGTCCTGTCCGGGTCGGTCGCCCACGCGAACCCGACGCTGGGCGGGCCGATGAGCCACCTGCTCGTCAGCGTGTTCGAGCAGCGTGTGTTCCTGTCGTTCGAGTCGCCCTCGCTGAGCACCGTCACCATGCAAGACGGCGACGGGTTCGCGGGCGGCGCGTCGGTGCTCAACGGCACCGGGTACAACGCCCAGTTCGGATGGCTCGCGAACGGGTTTGTCTCGATCCCGTTGGGATCGGGCGTGTTCGTGCGTGAGGTCTCGTCGTCGCCCTGGCTCGATGTGTACAGCGAGTCGGGCTATCAGCCGATCCTCGGCACCGACGGCTCGGACGATCTCTGGCAATGGGACGGCACCATGACCCACAACTGGTACAGCACTAAAGTCCACGGCACGCACCGGGTCGAGTACGAGGTGTTCGTGGGCGACGCGTCGGGCAACCCGCTCGACGGCTGGGCGAGCGGCACGATCGCGCTC
>JBGCEB010000003.1:0-62735 GCA_045106075.1 Phycisphaerales bacterium | reverse complement strand
ACGATCAGAGATCTTCGAGAAGGTGCAGGAAGTGCTCGTCGACGCACTGGCAGTGGACGACGACGAAGTCACCGCCGAAGCGACGCTCATCGCTGACCTCGGCGCCGAGTCGATCGACATCCTTGACATCTCGTTCAAGCTCGAGCAAACCTTCGGCTTCAAGATCGCCCAAGGCGAGCTGTTCCCCGAAGGCGTCGCGCAGAACCCCGAGTATGTCGAAGGCGGCAAGGTCACTGAAAAGGGCCTGGGCATGCTCCGTGAGCGCCTCCCGCACTTCGACTTCGCAGCGATCGAGTCCGATCCCGCGGTCGAGAACATCGCCAATATCTTCACGGTCGATGCGCTCGTGAACTTCTGCGAGCAGAAGCTGCAAGCAGCCTGAAACCCATCCCGCACAGGGGTTATTGATGCGTTGGATGTGGATCGATCGGATTGTCGAGCTGGTACCGCGCGAAAAACTCGTCGCGGTCAAGCAGGTCTCGATGGCCGAGGAGCATCTCCACGACCACTTCGAATCCAACAGCTCACGCCCAGCCATGCCCATCATGCCCGCATCGCTGATCGTCGAAGGCATGGCCCAGTCGGCGGGCATCTTGGTCGGGCACGCTGAGGGCTTCAAAGAAAAAGTCGTCCTCGCCAAGGTCTCCAAAGCCGAGCTTGATCTCGATGCCCAGCCCGGAGACACCATCCGCTATACCGCTGAGATCGAACGCTTCACACCCGTCGGAGCATCGACCAAGGGGCTGATCGAGCTGTTCTCCTGGACCGCCGATGGGCTGTCCGAGCCTCGGGTTCTCGGACGCGTTGACCTCATGTTCAGCCACCTCGACAACAACATGGGCGGGCAGAAGTTCCCAGAGCACAACTTCGTATTCTCGGAGTCATTTGCGACCTTGCTTTCATTGTCGGGCGTAGACAGTTATCCTGTACCGGGATAACCCGTCTCGGTCAGGCGTTTACCACCCAGGATGGGGAATCATCCCAAAGCCGCTTCCTTTCTCGGCCGACACTGCCCGCGGAGAATCACACCATGCATCAGATCGCCAAAGCACTGCTCCTCGCCTCCCTCGCCGGCGTCCTGATCGGACTCACCGCGTGCGGCACGATCCCCACCCGCGAAGAACGAGTGAAAGCACCGCAGACCGGCAAGCGCGGCCCCGCCTACAAGCGCCTCGTGCTCACCTTCAACGAAGCGCACTCATTGGCAGTCAAGTCCGCCGACTTCGCCGCGGTGCTCGAGATGCAGGGCGCTGACCCCGAGCAGATCCTGCTCGCCCAGACCCTCGCCGACGATTCAGCTATGTTCGCCGACGACGTCGAGTGGTTCCTCGCCAACCGTCGCCGCATGCAGTGGCACCAAAAGCACATGAACGAGCTTTGGGTTCGCTACGACGAGATCAACCCCGAAGGTCGCGGCACTGTGCTCGCCTACACCGACGACGAAGCACGCCGCGTCACACGCTTGATCAACCTCAAGCGTCAAGTTAAGAACAACGACCCGCTCGGCGAACGCAAGTACACCTACGACTCCGACTTCGGCGATCTGTTCTATCCTGTCGGAGCCAAGCAATACCCCGGCAACCCGTGGGAAAATGAACGCGAACGCTAAGCCCACCCAATCAAGCTTGAATCACCAGAAGCCCGGCGTCAAACGCTGGGCTTTTCTCTCGTCGTCAACTTCTCGCGGACCAACCGATCAAACAGACCCTCGGGCGCCTGCTGACCGGTCCACAGCGCAAACTGCGCCTCGGCCTGCTTGACGAACATCTGCACGCCGTCGATGGTGCGATAGCCACGGGCCTTGGCCTCGCGCAGCATCGGCGTCTCGATCGGGTTGTAGACCGTGTCGAAGAACACCGTCTCGGGCGGGAGCGGCGGCAGGTCCGGGATCGGGATCGATAGTCCGTCCGGGTCCGGCCCCCCGGCCATGCCGACTGGGGTGCAGTTGATGTAGATGTCTCCGGGCGAGTGAGAAAGTCCGTCCGCGCTTACCACAGAAGCTGATCGCCGAGTACGTCCGTCAGAAACAGTTGTCGTCCAAGGTAGGTTGACCACATCCGCCAGTGCTTCAGCCTTCTCGGTCGATCGATTCATGATTCCAACCGAAGCCCCGAGTTCAGCGAAACCAAACGCGGCAGCTCTCGCTGCGCCTCCAGCTCCGATCAGCACGACCCGTTTCTCTCCCCATACATCGGTCTCATATCCAACTGGATCGATGACTCCCAACTTGTCCGTGTTTAGGAAGAAGCTGTGGAAGTCTCCACCGCAGTCGATTGAGCGGACAAACGTGTTGCAACTGCGTGAGAGTTCAACGAACTCGTCTGTTTCGATGCAGAACAGCGATGTCAGGACACGCTGCTCAAATGGACTCTTGCTGATCACATGCTCGTCTCGATACAGCCTTGCAGCATGCTGCTTGTGCGGGATCGTGATACTTGCACCCTCGAATCCGAGATCTGCATGAACAATCAAAGTTGCGAATGTGGTCTTGAAGCTGGTGTAGCTGGATTCTGTATCCGTTTCGTCCGCCGCAACCGGCATCGGCACATACACCCCGTCCCACCCGATCGCCTCGAACCCCGCGTTGTGCACCAGCGGCGACATCGACTGCGTCACCGGCCAGCCGATGATGCCGTACACCTTCGTGCTCGGCTTGATCGAACGGAACCGGTACATCCCGAGCAACTCTTCGATGGTCGGCTGCCCCGATGCCGTGGCGGACGCGTCCCGCAGGGTCGCAAACGTCAGGAACCCGCCGAACTTGGGCGCCAGCACCCGGCTCATCGTCCCGAACTCGCCCATGCACAGCGCGATCGTCGGCTTTTGCCGCTCGCTCAGAATGTCGAACAGTTCGAGGTTGTCGCGGATCGAGCGCGCTCGATACGCAACCTTGACCACCGCGCACGCCGGCTCGTCGTGCATCGCCATCAGACGACGCGTCAGGTCCGCGGGGCGTCCCTCGAAGTCGTGCGACGACAGGATCAGCCGCGTCCGCACGGCCCGCTGCTGTTTGGGGTGATCGACGGCTAAGTTGATCTTCTGCTTGATGTTCGCCGACGCCTGGTATGCCTTGAGTTCGACATCGATGTACGCCGGCGGATGGTCGGCCGTCCCGACCGCTTCGAACATGCTGACCCGCTCGTCCTCGTCTCCCGAGTACAGCCCGCCTTCCCATTCCGGGCGGCAGGTCACGATGCAGGGGAGCGGCGAATCCTCGACCAGATTCTTGATGATCGCAATCCGCGACGCCAGCGACTCTTCGAGCTCCATCAAGAGATCAACGCGGAACTCGACGATGTCGGCTCCACGTTCTGCTGATACGATCGCGTCGCGTTTCGCGATCGCCGGGTCGTCGGCCAAGATGGGCACGCAGATCATCGTCACGATCAGACTCCCACGCCGACCCGCGCCGGCCGCAGCACAAACCGCCCCGAACACGCGACCGGCAACTCGCCCGAGCCATCTTCGCCAGCTTCGATCAATCGAACATCACCCTTCAGATCAAACGCCCCATCATCGAGCGTTTTCTGCAAGGTCACGGTGATGCGGATGGTCGCGCCCGGCTTGACGAACGAGCCGTACTTGAGGGCCTTCACCCCGCCCAGCACCATCGGCAGTGGGGCGGCGTCATTCGGATCGACCAGCAGCCGCCCCGCCTGCACCATCGACTCGAGCATCAGCACGCCCGGCAGCACGGGGAACCCCGGAAAGTGATCCCGCAGGTACTCCTCAGCGTTCGACACGAGCTTGATCGTGACGATGCGTTCTTCGGACTGTTCAAGGACACGATCGACCATCGAGAAATGCATGGGCGAGCGTAGGCGGGAAGCACGCTTGGCAGGCGTACGCTCTCTCCATGCCGATGGTCGAAGACGAGGGCATCTGCGTGCGGCACTGGGACTGGTCTGAGACCAGCCAAACGGTTGCCGTCATGACCCGCGAGCACGGGCTTGTCCGCTGCCTTGCCAAAGGCAGCAAACGCGAAAAAGCTCCTTTCTCGGGCGGCGTTGAGTTGTTGATGCGGGCCGAGCTCGGCATGATCATCAAACCCAGCGCCGACCTCGCGACGCTGACCAGCTGGGATCTCATCGAGCCCATGCCGTCAGCCCGTGCCGCGTTCGCCCGCTACGCCGCCTGCATGTATATCGCCGACCTCATCCCGCGGGCCGTCCACGATCACGATCCGCATCCGGTGTTGTTTGAGGCGCTCGCAAACACGCTGGCCGCGATCGGCGGCGTTGAATCGTGCGACATCCACGCCGTCCATGCCTGGCTTTCGTGGTTCCAATGGCAAGTCTTGGCCGAGACTGGATCAAAGCCCGAAGTCTTGATCGACGTGCGGACCGGCGAAGATCTGAAGGCAACGCAACCAGTCGGCTTTGCCTGGGAGCTCGGCGGGCTGACGGCAATGGATCGACACGGACAGGACAAGGGCGTCGCACGCATCAGCCCCACAACCGTCGGCATCCTCCGCCGGCTCGACGCGGGAGAAGCAGCGTCTGAGCTCACCGAAGATGCCGATGCGAACACCCGGGCGGGGTGCGTATTGGCAGCCCGCCTCCGGGATCTGTTCACCTTCGAGCCGCCGACCCTTTCATGGGTCTATCCGCAGATCGCCGGGCAATCTCAAGGCTAAAAGAGCAGCAGCTTACGCGGGTTTCATGGTTCCCAAGAGCCAGTTGTCGAACGGAAACTTCTCGCACACCGCTTGCAGGTCCGCGACGGTCACCTTGGACAGCTGCTCAAGTTCCTCGTCGAGCGTGGTATACCGCCCGAGCATCGTCCACGTGCGTCCGAGTCGCATCATTCGGCCCGCAGGTCGTTCGCCCGCCAAGGTCATCCCGGTGAGTGCTTTGGATCGCAATCGGATGAGGTCGTCTTCATCGATGGAGTCTCGCAGGCCTTTGATTTCCTTGCGGATGACCTCTTCGATGTCGCCGAGCTTGTCTGGATCACCCGACGCATAGACAAAGAACTCGCCGTGGCGATCCATGCCGTCGAATGCAGCCTGCGCTTCTTCTGCGAGCCCTGTTTCGATCAACGCCCAGTGCAAACGCGAGTTGTCCTCGCCACCCAAGACCTGTGCAAGCAGCGCTGCAGCGTGCCGATGTTCACTCCCGACCGAGGGTGCATCGGCGACACCAATCAGATAGCCGCGATTCACTTTTATGTCGGTCATGTCGAACCGGCCGTTCGCCCGTTCGGGTAGAGCGTGGTCGCGGGAGACCCCGGTCGCTTTCCAAGTGCCGCAACGCTCACGCACCTGCCGCAGGCATGATTCAAAGTTCACGTTCCCAGCGAACGCGACGACCATTGCGTCTGGGGCGTACCGGTCCGTGAAGTACTTGTTCATCTCGTTCCGCGACAGACCGCCGACCGATTCGTTCGTGCCAAGCACCCGGTGCCCAAGCGGTGCATCGCCGTACCGACGTTCAATCGTCTGTTCGTAGAGCACCCAGAACGGGTTGTCGGCGTACATCGCGATCTCTTCAAGGATCACGTTCTTTTCTGTATCAAAGTCCGCATCGCGGAGTGCAGGCCGCATCATTTCCGAAAGCAGTTCGGTCGCCTTCCCAAGCCCTTCCGCCATCGTGTGCGCGTAGAAACAAGTCATCTCGCGCGACGTAAACGCATTGTTCGTAGCTCCGAGGTCATCAAAGCCTCGGTTGATCGCGTCCGCGTCGAGTTTTTCGGTGCCCTTGAACATCATGTGCTCAAGGTAGTGGGACACACCCATCAGCTTGCCGGGTTCGTCTCGGGCACCGGTTCGAACAAAGAAGCCTGCCGCGGCGCTGTGCGCTCCCGGAACAACCTCTGCAACCACCCGCAATCCATTGTCGAGCGTCTGCTCGCGATATGTCACACTCATGGGAGGATGGTAGCGGCTGCCGGACGCTCTAACCCGGCTACCAACTGCCGACATATCGCGGCGGGGTCCTCCGCACCGCAAACCACAGAACTGACCGCGACACCCCGCCCGCCGGCGTCCGCGACCGTGCCGACATTCTCTGGGGTGATTCCACTGATCGCAAGATGCGACATACCTGCCAAATCGTGGTGGTCCACAAACTGCCTGACGAGCTTTGGGCCGACCAAACTCGGCTTGACCTTGGTCGTGCTCTCGAACATGGGACCCAAGCCGCAGGTGTCGGCGCCGTCGCGGAGGGCCTGCTGGGCGTGCCCGATGATCGAGCAAGACACCCCGATCCATCGCCCGGTGCCGACGATCGATCGAGCGGCGGATACCGGCAGGTCGGATTGCCCCAGATGCACGCCGTCTGCACCGACCAAGCGTGCGATATCCGGACGATCATTCATCATCATGTGAATCCCGGCCGACCGGCACGCTTCCGCGATGCTCCCGGCATGGTCGAGCAGCTCGCACCCATCGAGTTCCTTTTCCCGAAGCTGCACACATCCGGCACCGCCCTCTGCCGACCGAGCAACGATCTCCTCAGCCGAGTGATGCACACACAAAGACCGGGTGACCAGCACACAAACCGCCCATTGCGGGCAAGGCGGGGCGAGCTGGAGTGTCATCTCCCGCTCGATGTCGTACAGGGCATATCGAGCGGCCTCGAATCCTGCGCCGCTCTGGCCCAAAGCTTTGGCATGCTCTTCAAGCGATCGCAACGCCTCTTGTGACCGTTTGGCGGCAGCGGCTACCACATCTCGCGTGCCATCCCCACGGTCAAGCTCGCTCCCGGTGCTGATCGTCGTGCCAACGTCACCTGGTGTGTCGCGAGATTCGATCAAATCGATCGATCGCAGTGGAAGGGCCTTGAGTTCAGTCCTCAGCCCATGCCGGGCTGCTTTCAGACGCTCGGTCAACTCCGCGTCATCGCAAATGAACCGTGCGATGTCTTCGAGTACTCTTAGACCTTCGCGAGCTCGATTCGCCGAGGCATCCACCAGCCGAGATATTCCTGCGTTTATGGCATCCATAGGGTCTCCGCGACCAGTTCTGACGTGTTTGGGTCATCCGGCGGACAATACTTGTCCGTGACCGAACCTTATGAGGTTGAAACGACGCCCGATGCCCCTCCTCTACCCGGGGTGGTTCTGGTGCGCCCAAGCGTCGACGATGCGATCGCGGCCGCTGCTGCCGATCTCATGATGCAGGCCTTTGCATGCACCCGCGCCTTCGGCGACTTTCATATGGCGATCGGCGCGTCGGCCCACCGCGAAGAGCTCGTCGTTCGACTCATGACCGACCCCAACTACCGTTCGTTCCCGTGGGACAGAACCCACGTGTGGACAACCGGGGAACCCCGCGTGGCGCCCGAAGACCAAGCCCACTCGATGTCCGGGCTGGGCGAGATGCTATTGCAAGGATCTGATCTGCCCACAGATCAGGCGCATCATTTGCCAGCCCACCTCCCTGATGCGGAAGAGCGTTATCATCAACTCCTCTGCAGCCATCTCGAATCTCGCGAAATGGGGCACGATCGATTCGATAGCGTGATTCTTTCTGCCGATTCGGATGAGCTCTCAGAAGTCGAAGATCCAATCGGTCGTTTGTACAGTTCGAGCGACGACGGCCAGCGCGTGTCCATCACGTCTCGCGCCATCCAAGGATCGAGATTGGTGATGGTGCTCGCCCCCGGTGCAGGATCCAAGCCGGTCATCGATCGCTATGCGCAAGACCACCGGCGTCTCGGTGTCATCCCCCTCGGCGGACAGCTCCGCTGGTACCTTGATCGCCAAGCGTGCGGTCATGAAAACCTGGAGTAAACCAATGAACGACATGAGCACCCACATCGAAGCCAACGATCGCGTGTCATTTCGCGTTCTGTACGAAGACAAAGACCTTTTGGTCGTAGAGAAGCCGCCGCGCGTTGTCACCATGCCGGGTGTCGGGCACCAGCACGACACGCTGCTCAACGGGCTGTATGCCAAGTATGGAGACCGTCTCCGCCAACTCGGCGTCGCTCGTGATCATGGCTTGGTCCACCGACTCGATCGCGAAACGTCGGGTGTATTGTGCATCGCGCTCAGCCGCGATGCATATGACGGGATGCGATCGCACTTCGAGCAACGCGAGGTCAAGAAGTTCTATTGGGCCGTCTCGATCAAGGCACCACGCGACAAGGAAGGCGTGATCAAACGCCCCATCCAGGAACGCGTCGAGCGGAAGGATCGGTACACCTCGGTCCGCCGTGCCACGCTTTCGAGTTCCGGCAAGCCGGCAGTCACTGCGTATCGCGTCCTTCAGACCTCCGACCTTGGAGCGGTCATCGAAGCCCGCCCGATCACCGGTCGATTGCATCAGATCCGCGTTCACCTCGGATCGGTCGGCGCGGCGGTGCTCGGCGATGATCTTTACGGCTCACAGCGAGCGCGAGGAATCTCAACGCGACTCGCACTGCATGCCCATCGGATCAGCTTTGACCATCCAGTGACTGGTGAGCCCACCGATGTCCGGTCGGTATTCCCGCGAGATTTGCGTGGGTTGCTCAAGCGGCTGGATCTTCATCGGCCCGACACCACCGATACGTCAGAATCAGGCAAGGGCCGCGATGAGATCAGCCGCGACGCGGTCGGCGAAGAGGAAACCGGGCTCGGTCAGCCGCCAGCGACCACCTGACTCGCAGAGCCAGCCTGTGTCTTCTGCAACCCGAGCAGCATCAGTCAACTCCCGCGCCCGGCCGAGTACTTCAGCATCCGCGATGGATCGTTGCATCTCAACGCCTTCGCGCAATCGCACCCCGGTCATCAGCCGGTCCATGAGTGATCGCCGGGCATCGGGTTCTTCAAGCTCACAGATCGGCGCGAAGCCGTCGTCATCTCGCGCGAGGTAATCATCGAGTCTGGGTGTATTTTTCCAGCGCCAACCCGCGACGTGGGCGCTTGCGCTCGGCCCGACCGACAGCCAATCGTCCTGCCTCCAATACGCCATGTTGTGCCTGCACTCTGCGCCAACGCGGGCGTAGTTCGAGACTTCGTACCGTTCAAAGCCGACCGATCGAAGATGTTCGGTGGTGTGCTCGTACATGTCGGCTTCAAGATCGTCGCTTGTCTTCACGAACTCCCCGCGTCCGAGTCGGGCCGTCATGGCCGTCCCGGGCTCGTAGGTCAACGTGTATGCAGAGAGATGTTCAGTCCCGAGCGCCAGCGCCGATCGCAAATCGGAGTCCCAGTCGGCGATAGTCTGTCCGGGCACGGCTGAAATCAGGTCGATCGACAACCGCTGGATGCCCGAAGACCTGATGTGCTCGCACGCGATCGGGAGTTTCTCTGGATCGTGCCGACGTTCCAGCGTCTCAAGGTGAGCCCGATTGAACGACTGCGCGCCCATGCTGATTCTGTTGACACCACCTTCCGCGAGCACGCTCATCAGGGGGGCATCGACGGTCTCTGGGTTGCATTCGACGGAGAACTCACCGTCGCCATCAATGATCTTGGACAGGTCGAATCGCTCGATGAGTACCAAGAGAACACGTTGCCAGAGTTCCGGGCGGAGAAGGCTCGGCGTGCCTCCGCCGACGAAAATCGTCTCAAGAGGACCCGCAAAGGGCGCGATCGCCGCCAGTTCCCGGACGAGCCGATCCGCAAAAGCGGCCTGCCGATCCTGTGAATCCACGATTGAGTAGAAGTCGCAATAATGGCACTTGTGGGTGCAAAAAGGCATATGTATGTACAGTGAGGGCACATTCACGGCCGCACCGTCAGCGTCCAATGCCCTGATGGGGGTGCGGGCAGATCCGGTCGAGCGTTGCATGGGCAGCCGAATGGCGATATCGTCGTTCACGGGGAACAGTACTCCCAAGCGGGCCCGCAACGGCACAGATCGTGTCGGGCTGCCCAGGCGAAAGGATAGATGCGGTGGAAGTGGCGCTTGTCAGAGTGACGGAAGACGGGCGATCCCAGCGGGTCGTGCTCAAAAATCAGCGGTCGGTGATGGGTCGTCAGGAGGGGTGTCAAATCCGCGTTCCGACGGCTGGTATCTCTCGCAAGCATTGCGAACTCGTCGTTGAAGACGGTTCGATCACCATCAAGGACCTCGGATCGAGCAATGGGACATTCCTGAACCAAGAACGAGTCACCGAGCATGCTGTGGCACCGGGCGATCTTCTTTCAATCGGGGGACAGGTATTCCTAGTCCAGGTCAACGGTGAGCCAGACGAGATCGAGCCAGAGTTTCTGTTCGAAGACGGTTTGCCCGAATCGGCTGTGGACGTCCCGACCAAGGCTGACAACCCAGGCAGCCCCGTGAAAGCTCCGGCGGGCGGAATGTCCGATGAATCAAGCATGATGGACTTCGACTTCACGGACGACGACGAAGAACAGCCGCCGCTTTAAGAAGCGGACGGCTTGGGTCTCGTCAAACCGGGTCATTCAGACCAGGTTGAGTTATTCTTTGGGTGCCTTCTGCTCAGCGTCCTGCTTGGCAGCGGGCTGGTCCTTGGCCGGAACGCGGATGTTCGTGCTACATGCGCGGCAACGAACGGTTTTTCCGCGTGCAACCTGTGGCACCGCCAGCACCTTGCGGCAGGTGAGGTTCGGACATCGGATTCTGACCGGCTGTTCTGACATCCACTCATACTCCTACAACGACCTTTCATCGACTGTCGGGTGGCCCGAGTTCAACAACCACGCTGTTCATGACGTTGAGATCGTGCCGGTGGTGCCGATTGCGAGCTTTGGACGAACGCCGGGCCCGGTTGGCGCGTAGGCTTCTTTGACTTTCCGATGCGAGGAGCCCGAATTGACGAAGTTCTCGGACGAATCACCCGTTTCCGCCCGCCATACTGCCGTCGTAGGGCTGCAGTGGGGTGATGAGGGCAAAGGCAAGCTCGTTGATCGACTCGCAGCCGAGTTCGATGCGGTGGCGCGGTACAACGGCGGTGCGAATGCCGGTCACTCAGTCGTCGTGGGAGGTCAGCGATACGCGCTCCATCTCGTCCCATCTGGGATCCTCGCTCCCGGTGTGTACGCGATCGTCGGAAACGGCGTCGTTGTTGACCCTGAACGCCTGATCGAAGAACTCGATGGACTCAGCGCTCGCGGCGTCGATGTTGGATCCTTGGTCGTATCCAGTCGGGCCCACGTCGTGATGCCATATCACAAAGCCGAGGACGGTCTCCGCGAAGAGCTCCTGCAAGCGACCCCCTCGGACCCGTCGAGCGCACCAAAGACAGCGGTGGCGGCGATCGGCACAACCCGGCGGGGCATCGGCCCTGCGTACGCAGACAAAGTTCAAAGAGCGACCGCGATCCGGGTCGGAGACATGCTCCGCCCCGATTTGCTCCGGTCGAAGCTTGACATGATCTGCGCGATGAAAAACTCGATCTTCAAAGCGCTCCATCCCAGCGAGCCAGAAGTTTTCGATTCCGGCGCTATCTGCGATCGGATGACCGAGCTTGGCGAACGTCTCCGCCCCATGATCCGCGACACGACGTATCTGCTCAACGATCTTGACCGGGAAGGCAAAAACATCCTGTTCGAGGGCGCGAACGCGACGATGCTCGATGTCGATCACGGCACATTCCCGTATGTCACGAGTTCAAACGCCTCTTCGTTGGGCATCGGCCCGGGAACCGGTGTTCCGCCCCAGAAAGTCGGACGCATCATCGGGGTTGTCAAGGCGTACTCCAGCCGAGTCGGCGGCGGACCCATGCCCACCGAGCTCGACGACGATGTCGCCCACCGCATTCGCGAACGCGGGCGTGAGTACGGCACCACCACCGGTCGCCCACGCCGAGTCGGATGGATCGACCTCGTCGCGGTTCGGTACGCAGCCATGGTTTCTGGTGCCACCGAGATCGGGCTCACCCTGCTCGATGTGCTCGCCGGCTTCGATGAGATCAAGTTCTGCACCAGCTACCGCACGCCAGACGGCGAAACAGACCGATTCCTACCCGACGGGTTCGAGCTCGCCGATGTCACGCCTGTCTATGAGTCATTGCCCGGTTTCGGCGACGAAATCACGGATGTGCGGACGTTCGAAGATCTCCCCGAAGCTGCCCGGCGATATGTGGAACGAATCGAATCTTTTGTCGGCGTGCCGGTCCGCACTATCGGAGTCGGGCCCGACCGCGTTCAAACGATCGAGCGTGGCTCGGATCAACTCGCCCAAACGGGAGCGCGGGCGTGAGCAGGTCTCCCGATACGGCCGAGCATGAACTCACCGCGGATGACCGAGCGGCGCTCGAGCGAATCAGCACAAAGTTTCCAGAAGCAGACCCCGCGGGACTGATCCCCGATGTTCCGCCAGCGCGAATACCCCGGCACATCGCCGTCATCATGGACGGCAATGGCAGGTGGGCTGAGGACCGCGGCTTTCCCCGGGTGTTCGGACATCAGGCAGGAGCTTCCGGCGTCCGCGAGGTTATCACGGCTTGCGCAAAGATTGGTGTCGAAGTGCTCACGCTCTATTCGTTCAGCAGTGAGAACTGGCGCCGCCCGGGTGAAGAAATCGAAGCACTCATGCGACTTTGCGTCGCGTATTGCCAAGGCGAGCAGGACGAGCTGCGCCGGCACAACATCCGTGTCCGGGTGATCGGGCGTCGGGCGGGCATGCCAGAAGATGTGCTCGAAGCATTGGATACGCTTACTTCAGCGACCCAATCGTGCACCGGACTCACGCTGTGTTTGGCGATCAACTACGGAGCTCGGGACGAGATCATCGATGCCGTCCGGACGATCGCGTCGCAGGTGAAATCCGGGCAACTGTCCGAAGAGGACATCGATGAATCGGTGATCAGCGGGCACCTCGATACCGCCGGTTTGCCTGACCCTGATTTGCTGGTTCGCACCGGCGGCGAAATGCGTCTGTCGAACTATCTGCTCTGGCAGCTCAGCTATGCGGAACTCTACGTGACCGACGAGCACTGGCCAGACTTCACCGAAGCAAGCTTGCACACCGCAATCCGATCATTCGCCCGGCGGAACCGTCGGTTCGGCGGGCTGGACGCGGGCACGACTTGATCACCTCGGATATCCTGACGTCCCGTGCTGAAACACCGGCTGACATTTGGACCGATCATGATCGCTGCCCTCGCTCTCTTTGCGTGGCTCGATCAATGGCTTGATGGGCGTGCGGCCCCCGAGTGGACGGGGATCGACCGATTCCCTCCGGCCATGATGACCGCGCCGCTGGTGTTTGTCCTCGGAGCAGCCGGCGCCCGGGAAGTTGCCCGAATCCTGCGGGCCAAGGGAGTCGAGATCGCGACTCGCCCCGCGATGCTCGCAGCCGTGATCGGTGTTGCCATGATGACCTTCATGCCCGAATCAATGCCCGGCACGACGGGCATGGCGATCGCATCCACCGGGGTCGCACTGAGTTTCGTCTTTGGGCTCGTCTACGCGATCCGGCATCGATCAACCGAGGGCGCGATCGCGGCAGGGTCTGGGATTCTCATGATCCATGTTTACATGGGCCTCATGCCGGGCTTTCTTGTGCTGCTGCGTCGTGAGCACGATATCTGGGTCATGATCTGGGTGCTTGCCTGCGTGAAATCCTGCGATATCGGCGCCTATTTCACAGGCACCACGATTGGAAAAAACAAGCTGATCCCTTGGTTAAGCCCGGGCAAGACCTGGGAAGGCCTCGCGGGTGGCATGGTGACCGCCGGGTTTGTCGGGTTGATCGGTGCAGCCTGGATGGACTCTGCTGGGATCCCGGTTCCTGGGCTTTTCCCGGCGTTCGCGATGGGTGTGTTCTTTGGCGGGCTCGGGCAGGCCGGTGATTTGGCAGCGAGCCTGCTCAAACGGGACGCGGGGGTAAAGGACGCCGGGTCGGCGCTTCCGGGATTCGGAGGCGTTCTGGACCTCATCGATTCCCCGATTTTCGTTGCTCCGATCGCGTTCTGGCTGCTGCACTCATTGACGGTCTGACCCATTTGGCTCGGCATGTGGTGGTTCGCTGGAAGCACGCCTGCACAACGGGCTTTTGAGGGGCTAATATGTCCTTACCGGTTGTTCGATCGGTGGGAGATTCCATGTCGGTGACCAAGCAGCTCCTCGCGTTGTTTCGTGTTGACAAAGAAATTCGCGGGCTCAGTTCGCGCCTAGACGGAGCCGAACGGTTCCTAGGTGAGCAGACCCGCCAACTTGCGGACATCGCTACGCAGGTGTCATCGCTCGAAGCGCAGCTTCGCCAGCTCCAAGCCTCGGCCAGCAATGCCGAAGGCGAGAGCAAGCGAATCGATGCCAGGACCGATGAACTCCGCGAGAAGATGAACAACTCGCAGACCAACAAGGAATACAAGGCTCTGCTCAGCGAGGTCAACAACCTCAAAGAGCAGCGTGGTTCGTTCGATGAGGAAGCCATCGGGCACCTCGAAAAAATCGAGCAGATCAAGACCAAGTTGGCCGATTTCGAAACGGCAAAGGGCGAGCGTGAAAAGGTCCGTTCGGTCGCCGAATCGGAACGTCAAGAACGTGCCGATGAAATCGCCTCAAAGCTCGCGGAGCTCCGGTCCAAGCGTGAAACGCTGGCTGAGGAAGTGCCCGGCCACGCGATGACGATCTACGAAGAGCTACTCGCTCAACGCGGCGACGACGCCATGGCACCGCTCGAGATCATCGATCGCAAACGCCATGAGTTCGTGTGCGGCTCGTCGATGATGTCGGTGCCGGTTGAGGTTGCTGCCCAGCTGATGCAGGGGAAGTTGACGATCTCGCCCAATGATGGCTGCATTCTGTATCTGACCGAGCAGGCAGAAGAATCTCTTGTCGCGACCTTCACCAAGAAGTAAGCTTGGAATCATGACCAAAAACGAACTGGCTTCCTGATGGGAGCCGGTTTTTGAATAGCGTTGGGTGGATTTGCTATTCTGGGATCGGCACGCCGAGGTGCTCGCATGCCTTTGCCGTCAGGGCCCGGCCGCGCCGGGTCCGGGCGAGGAACCCGATCTGGAGAAGATACGGTTCGACCACATCTTCGAGCGTGCCTGCATCCTCGTTCATCGTGGCTGCGACTGCCTCCAGGCCGACCGGCCCACCTTCGTAGATGTTGGCAATCGTCCGCAGGTAAGAACGATCCAGATCGTCAAGCCCCAAGGCATCTACGCCTTCGAGTCGCAACGCATCGTCGACGATCATCTCCGAAAGCTTTCCTTCAGCCCGCACATCCGCGAAGTCCCGAACCCTGCGGAGAAGTCTGTTCGCGATGCGAGGCGTGCCACGCGAACGCGAAGCGATCCGCTCGAGCGATCCGGATTCGATCTCATGCACGTTGAGCAGTGAGCAAGATCGCGACAGGATCCGTTTAAGTTCGGACTCGTCGTAGTACCTGAGGTGGTGCGTGATGCCAAACCGCGAACGCAACGGCGAGCTAAGCAGTCCGGCGCGTGTGGTTGCGCCAATCAGCGTGAACGGGGCGCAGTTGATCTGGACGGTCCGAGCGTTCATGCCGGTGTCGAGGCAGACATCGATGCGGAAGTCTTCCATCGCTGGGTAGATGAACTCTTCAACCGCGACAGGCAATCGATGGATTTCGTCGATAAACAGCACATCTCCCGCTTGGAGCCTGGTGAGCACCGCGACGAGATCTGTGCCGCGTGCGAGCGCGGGGCCTGATGTCGTGTGGACTTTGGTGCCCAGTTCGGCGCCGATAACATGCGCGATGGTTGTTTTGCCGAGTCCGGGCGGGCCGTGGAGCAGGACGTGCTCGAGGTGTTCCTTGGTATCGTCCTTGCGGGCTTTGGATCGGGTTTGGACCGCTTCGACCGCGATCAACAGCCGCTCGACCAGTTCGGCCTGTCCGACATACTCATCAAGATTCCTCGGTCTGAGGGCCCAGTTGTGGGTTTCCTCTTCTGGGGCTTGGGCAGGCGAGATGAGTCGTTCGGTTGCCATGGACTCAGAGTGTATCGGTCTGGTGGTTGTTCGGAATGGAAAACGCCGCGATCATCGGGCATTCCCAATGATCGCGGCGTTGTGTTCTTGCAAGAGCACATCTCGCCGGGCAGATCGAGCGAGCTTATTCGACAGCTGCTTGGGTCGCCGCGGTGTCCTCGGAGACATCCCCCTCACGGGCAAGCAGCGAGGGGGCATTGGCGAGGTTGTACGCGGTCACCGCGGTGTTGATCGCCGACTGGATCAGGTATTCTTCGATAGCGAGATCAAGCTTGTCGTTTTGGGTGTGCCATCCGAATCGATACTGTGCTCGCCCAACTTCATCCCAGAAGAATCCGGGAACGCCTTGGCTGTTGAATGCAGCGTGGTCCGAGCCGCCGTGGGTATCGATTTTGTCGCCGGTTGGACGGATATCGACTGTGAGTTCCTTCCCGTCGGTTTCGGAGAAGAATCGGCCGTTGGTCCAGCTCGTGGCAGCAGCGAGATAGTCAACCATGAAGTCCGCGGCGGGAATGCCGCCTTGGTAGTTGGTGCCGCCGTCGTCAACGAATACAGCGGAGATCTTTGACTTCTCTTCGTCGCTCAACGAGCGAACGTATGCCCGGGCTCCTAGCAGCCCTTGTTCTTCGCCCGACCAGAGGGCAATCTTGATGGTTCGCTTGGGCTGCACGCCGGACGCCGCGAGGATGCGTGCAGCTTCGAGCATGACTGAGGTACCGGTGCCGTTGTCGGTCACACCCTGCGAACCCGGACCATCCCATGAGTCTTGGTGCCCGGAGATGATGATGTACTCATCTGGGAACTCCGATCCGCGGATCTCAGCAAACACGTTGTAGACGGGGATCGGACCGGCGACGAGGGTGTGCTGAAGGTCGAACTGGAGTTCGACGCCGACGCCTTGGCTGAGGCGTGCGGTGATGTAGTCATGATCAGATTGGCGGACGTTGATCTCAACATCAACCGAGTAATCGCGGAGCTCGCGATCTCGCCAGCCGTTGGCGCTGGTTGTCCAGACGCGTTCGTCCTTTGAGCTTGATACGAACCCTGCTGGATTCTCGGCGAGGACTTTGGCCAGGATCGGATCTTCGAACTCGGGCGCATCCGAAGTGGTCGCGTCGCCTTCGAGTGCTAAGTCGATCGGGAATGCGTTGCCCGTGGCACTGGTCGAAGAACCCTTCGCGTTTTCGCCGTCGATGTTGAGTTCGACGTTCGATGTGCCCATTGAGTGTTCATAGCGGAAGGTCAGGACGCCGTCTTCAAGACGAGCATCTTGGATCGGGCCAGTGTGGAAGTTCTGAAGCGAGATCGTGCCCTGCGGCAACTCGCCCAGCGTCGTCAACACGAGATCGACGGGCAGTTTGGTGCCGTTGTAGTCGAGGGCGCCGGACCACCTTTGACCGGCGGGGAGTGCGGCTGCTTCCTCGTCCGTCTCAACGGGTTTGCCATCGAGCAGGTCGCGGGTTTGTTGGCGGAGTTCCTTGTTCTCACGCATCAGGAATCCAACCGAACGGATGCCCCGACGCCCGGAGTAGTCGGGCTTGAGAAGAACCCACGTTCCGGTGTACGAACCGGCGTTGGCTTCGTATTCCTCCATCGTTTGCGGCATGAAGATCGCCGGCCCGCGCACGGGACCGGGCGTTCCGTTGGTCCATGCAAGGGTAGAGAACTCCATATCGCGCATCACGTCGTCATCACCGGGCAGGAAAATCTGGGCGGTGCTGGGTCCGCGATCGAAACGGGTCGCGATCGTCCCCCATTCATCGAGGCGAGGGTTTTCAAGCCCCCAGGCTTCGAGTTGATCGCGCGACCAGTTCTGGGCACCCTCGAGTGCGGCCGAGCCGGTGAGGCGGGGGCCAAAGGTCTCAGACATCTCGGTGAGAATGGACAAGACCTGGGTGTTGTTCGTGCCTTCTTGGATGATGGCTTCGATCATCTCGGGGTCGCCCATTTTGATGTCGGGCGCGGGGACGCGCTCGCCACCAATCACAGCGAATCGTTCAACGGTGGGGGCGACTGGCGTGGACTGACATCCGACGAGCAGGCCGGAAACAGAAGCAACCAAAAGGACCGGAGAGAGAGTGGCGAATCGCATCAACGTGACTCCGTCAAGCATGGATGGTGATCGAGACCCGTGCCCGAGCGGGACGGTCCCCGTTCAACAGGGGTGGGGTGGTGATTGTTGCGTGGAAGTCAGGCAACGCGTACGAATGCACGAACGCCTGCCTCCCCCGGCAAAGAGCCGGCAAGGTCAGGATATGCGAGGTTGAATGGACTTGCCGATCCGTGCCCGGTCATCTATTCCAGCGGCAGGCCTTTGCGCCTCCAAAGCGATACCAGCCGATCGAGCTCGATCGGCTCCCAGATGCGTCCGTTGTGGAGTTCGGTTCGGATCAGTTCGCCGGTCGCGTTGTAAAGGTGCTTGGCTTCTGGTGTGTTTTCGTCGGGTTTGGACCGGACGACCCAGAGCCCGGGTGACTCGGTCGGCTGCTCAACAGTGTCCGTCCGCAACGTGATGTTGTTGCTGGACGGATTGTACGAGTAGAACGCGAAATCGCCCTCTTGGGCGTTGCGGATCAGGATGGGCACCATCAGTTGGGCGATGGTCTGAGAGAGGTAGCCTTCGCCTTGGATGACAGGTTTGGTGATTTGCGGCGGGAGTCTTGATTGCTCGAGCTGCACAGTCATGCTCGTGCCCACGCGGGCACCGGTCACGCTGGACTCGGTCGAGGATTCGCCTTGGCGGAGCGCCATGTTGACCGTCCAGGCTTCTTGCTCAAAGTCTTCAGAGACAAAGTAGACCGCCCTGGTGTCAATCCGAAGCGAAGGCTCGAGTGCCATGGCGTCTAGGCGGACAATGAACCCGGGGATCCGGTCTCCCGGCCTCCAGTTGCGTTCTGCTTTCCCGGTGACCTCCCCTTTGACGCCAGAGCTGACGCGGACGCGTCGGTAGCCGTGCTCGGTGGCATCTGCATCATCCCCAGATCGGGCGGGTGAATAGAGGCGTTCCCAGCGTTCTGAGTATTTGTCCGCCAGACTGCGGAGTTCGTCGGCGCCCATGGAATCAATGACGGCTTGGGCCCGCTCGATTGCCGCGGCCCGGGCCTCGCCGCGTTGGTCGAGCGTGGTGAGGTCCATCGTGCCAATGGTCGTCTCGTAGAGCCCTCGTGAGGTCGCGAACTGGCCAGCCTCGGTCATCAGGTCAAACACGATGAACTTGAGTGGTTCCGCGCGGAACACGGTGAACCCGCGGACGAGTGCGGGATCGCCGTTAAAACTCGGGAAATCAAGATAAACGCGCTCTCCGACGATTCCGTCTACGTTCAGGTCTGGTGTGCGTTCTCGAATGGTGACGGTCGTGTCCACCATTCGGCCGTCGATGGACTCTCGCCCGTTGGATCGCATGAGTTGATCGATAATGGAATCGACCACTTGGGTGATGGTGAGATCAGGGTTCCGGGTGCGTTGGCCCTTGATCACCATGATCCCAAGATCTTCGGGAAACTCGATACCCATGGTGGCATTGCCACCAAAGCTGGTCATTTCCGCCTTGCTATCGATGGGCAGAAACAGGGTGATTCCGAGCGCGTCGAGCTTGGTCGGAGACGAAGAGAGCGTCACTGGGACCCGTTTGGGCTGGTTTACGGTGTCAGAACCGGCCGATTGGCCAAAAGCGGCTCCCGGCACAATCGCAAGAATGATCAGTGCTTGTAGCAGTGTTCGAAGAGGTGTTGTGTTCATTCGTTGGCTTACTGGCATCGTTTCTCTCCCTGGTTCACCATTCGATTCGGCTCGAAACCCCCTGTGGGTGGAAGAATCTGCAGACTTCGTGGGTTGTGGCGTTGAAATTGAATCAGGCAAGGGACGCTGCGGTTGACTCCTCGGTAAGGGTGTCTACCCTTCCCGGCTCCGCTGGGTGCGATCACTCGGCGGGGCAAGTTGACGCCCCGGTTTCCGGGGCGTTCGTGTCGAGAGAAGCTGAATGCCGAGCTGGGATGGTCCTGGCGGAGCAATCGGCCCCGATGAGCGGGACAGCCCGCCCGAGGACTGACGTAAATGAACGGCGGCAGGATTCGTATTCGGATGGAAGCTTACGACCACATCGCGCTTGACGCGTCGGCGCGTGAGATTGTTGATCACGCCAAACGCACCAATGCGAAGGTCAAGGGCCCCGTGCCGTTGCCAACTCGTATCGAACGCTACACGGTCCTGCGTGGCCCCTTTGTGGATAAGAAGAGTCGCGAACAGTTCGAGATTCGCACCCACAAGCGGATCATTGACATTCACGAGCCCAATGCTCGCACTGTCGAAGCATTGAACCGTCTCGTCGTGCCTGCTGGTGTGTTCGTGAAAATCAAAGCCTGATAAAGCTCCGAATCGCCCCTGACGCCCTGCGTTGGGGGTTTTTTAACAAACCTTCCTCTGCGTTGCCCGAGCAATCGAGGCACGAACGAAGCGGTTCCCGGCCGACCCGGGTATGAAAGGTCGTCAGCAATGACTGCCCCCTCTAACAGCGCTCATCTCCTTGGGCAAAAAGTTGGTATGACGCGTCTCTTCACCGAAGATGGACGCTCAACACCCGTCACGGTCATCAAGATTGCACCCAACCGGATCACGCAGGTCCGGACTCCTGACACCGACGGCTATGCCGGTGTGCAAGTCGGGACGGGTGACATCCAAGCTCGCAACTCGACCATGCCGATGATCGGGCATGATGCGAAGGCGGGCTCGGTGCCGTTGCGGCTTCACCGTGAGTTCCGCGTCCATGAGAAGGACCTGGGCAACTATGAAGCGGGTACTGATCTCGATGTTTCCGTCTTTGCTGATGCAAAGTACGTTGATGTGATCGGGACGAGTAAGGGTAAGGGTTTTCAAGGTGGTATGAAGCGTCACGGCTTCAAAGGCCTGGAAGCGAGCCACGGCGTTGAGCGGAAGCACCGTTCGCCCGGTTCGATCGGCGGACACGGCAACAATGCTGGTAAGTCTGGGCGAATCAAGAAGGGTAAGAAAATGGCGGGCCGTCTCGGCGGCGATCGGGTGACCGTTCGCAGCATCGATGTGGTTCGGGTGGACGCTGAAAACGGTCTCTTGCTCGTCAAGGGTCCTATTCCTGGCCCGAACAAGGGTTGGGTCGAGGTTCGTCCGGCAACCCGTTTGGGCCGGAGTAAGAGCCAGAATGCCTGAGATTCATCCCGAAAGGGTTGAATATGAAGGCGAAAAGTTGATTTCTGTCAGGGGGGAGCGAATGATCCCGACCCTGCAATGCCCGGAAGGTCAGGTTGAGAAACCACCGGGCGGCGACAACTGAAACTGCAATCCACTCTGACCTGAGTGGATCGCGCCGAGTCGATCCCGTGTTGCCGGCACTTCTACGAAAGTAGGGGGGCGAAAGCGACAGCCAGCCACCGGGTGAAGCGAAGCAACTCCTTAGGACGCGTTGTTCTTCGGAGCCAAAGGCGTTTGGCGAGGTAAGACGAATGGAAGTCCCCGTCTTCGATATCCAAGGCAAGCAGACCGGCACCATGTCGGTCGACGAAGTTGCACTTGGTGAGACGATCAATGCTGACCTGATTAAGCAAGCGTTCGTGATGTATCACGCGAACTTGCGTCAGGGTTCTGCTCGCACGAAGAACCGTGCTGAGATCGCGTTTACACGCAAAAAGTTGTATAAGCAGAAGGGCACCGGTAACGCTCGCCACGGCGACAAGAAGGTTGCTCAGTTCCGCAAGGGCGGCCACGCCAAGCAGAAGACCCGCGTCCGCGAAGATTATCGCAAGGACATGCCGGTCAAGATGCGTCGCAAGGCCAACCGCAACGCGTTGCTTGCCAAGCTCATCGATCAAGAAGTGAAAGTGATCAGCGGTCTGACCGTGTCTGATCCCAAGACCCGCGTGTTTGTTGACATGCTCAAGGGCCTTGGCGTTGACAAGTCGGCGCTGCTTGCCCTCTCGCCAGATGGCGAAAAGAGCAAGGCTGCTCGTTTGAGTGCTCGTAACATCGAGTCCGTCGAGCTTTGCCGGGCGGATCAGCTCACTGCATTTAACATGCTTAACAACCGCTATCTGATCATTGATCAGGCGGATCTCGAGGCTTGGCTCAGCGGCCCCTCGTCGCAGACTGATAAGTCTGCCAAGACCGACCCCATGGGTCGTGTGAAGCAGGAGGTGGCATGATGCTTGAGCCGCATTACATTCTCCGCAAGCCACTGTTGACCGAAAAGAGCACCCAGGCGATGGAAGACGTGAACGTGTATGCGTTCGAGGTCGATCGCCGGGCATCCAAGACGGACATCAAGCAAGCAGTTGAAAAAGCGTTCGGCGTGACTGTTGTTAAGGTAAACACCCAGAACCGCAAGGGCGGATCTCGGCGGTTGCGTTACGGCACGGTCAAGGCCGGTGAATGGAAGCGTGCCATGGTGCGTATCGCAGATGGTCAGACTATCGAGCTCTTCTGAGCAGGTGTAAGGAAGGAACGCAGACATGGGCATTCGTGTCTACAAGCCGACCAGCGCCGGGCGTCGCAACGCCTCGGTACTGACGAACGAAGAGGTCACTAAGAACTCTCCGGAACGTTCGCTGCTGGCACCATTGAACCGCAAGGGCGGCCGCAACCACCAAGGCAAGATCACGGTGCGTGGTCGCGGCGGCGGTGTGAAGCGGATGTATCGCAAGATCGACTTCAAGCGTCGTGACCGTGATGGAATCGTGGGAACCGTGATTGGAGTCGAATACGACCCCAATCGCACCTGCCACATTCTCTTGATCGAGTATACCGACGGCGTGAAGCGCTACGTCTTGGCTCCGAAGGGCATGACGGACGGCGACACGGTGTTGAGCTCAAAGGAAGAAGCGATCGAGCCTTCCGTGGGCAACTGCATGCCGCTGAAGTTCATCCCAACGGGTATGGACGTCCACGCGGTCGAGCTGCAGCCTGGATCGGGAGCGAAGATGTGCCGCTCTGCTGGTATGTCGGCTCGTCTTACGAATAAAGAGGGCAACTTTGCGACGTTGGTCATGCCTTCGGGCGAGACCCGTCGAGTGCCCGTGGACTGCCGAGCAACGATTGGAGTCGTCGGAAACGCCGATCACCAGAACCGTCGCATTGGTAAGGCTGGATTGAACCGCAAGCTCGGGCGTCGTCCGAAGGTGCGCGGTATGGCGATGTCTCACCATGCTCACCCGTTGGGTGGTGGTGAAGGTCGTTCGAAGGGTGGTCGTCCGCCGGTGAGTAAGTCTGGCACCTTGTCAAAGGGTGGAGGCACACGTAACCGCAAGAAGCCATCGCAGGATTTGATCATCCGTCGTCGCAAGAGCAAGCGTTACGGTCAGCTGAAGTAATCGAGATTGACTTTTCCGTACGGGTATTGATCTCGACGGTTGATTGGAAGGGAACGAAACCATGTCACGCAGCCTCAAGAAGGGCCCGTATGTGGATGAGAAGGTCTACCGCAAGGTAGAGAAGATGGAAGCGACGGGAGACCGTAGCCCCATCAAGACGTGGGCCCGCGCGTGCACGATTGTGCCCGAGTTTGTGGGACGCACCTTCCAGGTGCACAACGGTCGTTCGTTCCTCGATGTCTTCGTGACCGAGGACATGGTCGGCCACAAGCTCGGGGAGTTCGCGAACACGCGAACTTTCCGTGGACATACGAACAAGAAGGAAGGCATCAAGTCCAAGTGATCATCCCTTCACGGGGTTGAGGAACTGGATTGGGCTTTGAAAGGTATCAGCCGTGCGATTGAGAGCAAACGAACTCAAGAAGCGTGCCGAGCAAGCGGGCGTCAGCGTAGAGCAGCTGGCAGAAGCTGTGTCTCGCGATGGGCTTGACGGCGACAGCGCCATGTCGGCCGTCAAGAACTGGATGGGTGGTCGTGACCACCCCCGGTGCCGTCGTGGCGACATCGAGAATCTGGCCAACTCGGTCGGTGTTCTTCCGAAGGACATCTGTAAGTTCACTAGTCAGGTTCGAAACCAGCGGGGCTCTGCAAAGAAGTCCAAGCTCGTGGCCGATCTGGTTCGTGGCAAGGATGCGATCGACGCTGACAACATGCTTCGGTTCTCGACCAAGCGTGCTTCGGAAAACTTCCGGAAGGCATTGCTTGCAGCGATGTCGGATGCTGATCAGGCGGGTGCCGACCAAGGCAACCTCGTGATCTGCGAAGTCAAAGTAGACGACGGGATGCACATCAAGCGGTTTCGTCCGAAAGACCGTGGCCGTGCCCACCCCATTCTCAAGCGTACCAGCCACATCACCGTCTCGGTGCAGGAGCGGAAATGATGGGACAGAAGACTCACCCGTTCGGGTTTCGCCTCGGCGTAACCGAAGCTCACCGCTCTCGTTGGTACGCCCCCAAGGCGTTATACGGCGAGTTGCTGGTTGAGGACGAAAAGATTCGCAAGCACCTCGATAAGCGTTTGAATAAGACGCCGCCGAATGCAGCCGTTGCTGACATTCACATCGAGCGTACTCGTGAAGAACTCAAGGTCATCGTTCGGACGGCTCGTCCGGGCCTGGTCATTGGCCCTAAGGGTGCCGAGGTTGAGCGGCTGACCGAAGAGCTCCAGTACATGACTGGCCGCAAGGTTTCGATTTCGATTATCGAGATTCGCGAGCCCGACATGGACGCTCAGTTGGTCGCCGACAATGTTGGTGAGCAGCTCAAGAAGCGGATGGGTTTCCGTCGCGTCGTGAAGATGCGTGCTGAAAGCGTCATGCAGGCCGGAGCTCAGGGTGTCAAGATTCAGATTTCGGGTCGTCTCGGCGGTGCTGAGATGAGCCGGACATTGGATGTCCGTTTGGGTGCGTTGCCGTTGAGCACGCTTCAGGCGAACATCAACTACGGGTTTGCGGAAAGTTTCACCACCTACGGCACGATTGGTGTCAAGGTGTGGATCTACAAAGGTGATTACGCCGCGAACGAAGAAGAAGAAAACCAGTCCAACGCAGCCGGCGCTCGCGCCCGTGCTCGTGGTCGCCGTTGAGTTTGGAAGGGAAGTAGACAATGCCTCCTTACAAGATTCCCAAGCGAGTCAAGCACCGCAAAGAGTTCCGTCGCGCCCGCGATCGCAAAGCGACCAAAGGCAACTACGTCGCGTTCGGCGACTACGGACTCCAGGCACTCGATGGTTGCTGGTTAAAGAGCAACTGTATCGAAGCGGGACGTATTGCATGTCAGCACTACCTCAAGCGTGAGGGCAAGCTGTTCATCCGTGTATTCCCCGATAAGCCGGTGTCGAAAAAGCCGCTCGAAACCCGCATGGGTAAGGGTAAGGCGGACGTGGATTACTGGGCTGCTCGCGTGCGAGCCGGAACAGTGCTTTACGAGTTGGCTGGTGTGAGTGAGACACGTGCCCGTGAGGCGTTCTTCCGTGTTGCGATGAAGATGCCGATGCGATGCCGCATGATTGGGCGTCGGGTTGAGGCTTGATGGAGGTTCGTCATGACTGGCGCTGAAGTAAGAGCAATGAAGACAGAAGAGATCGCCGAGGAGTTGGGTCGAATGCGCACCAAGCTTTTCGAGCTGCGGAACAAGAGTGTTTCGGAGAAGATCGAAGATACGTCTCAGTATGGCAAGATCCGCCGGGACATCGCCCGGCTGTTGACTGAACAAACAGCACGGGCCGCGGGCTAACCGGAGCGATCGATGAGTGAAACAGAAAACAAAGGTGCTCAGATTGGTACGGTCCAGACCGATGGCCGCGATAAATCGCGGAAGGTCGTGATCGAGTACCAGACAAAGCATCCGAAGTACGGCAAGTACATCAACAAGCGGACTGTGCTGCACTGTCACGACGAAGGCAACAGCTCTTCAACCGGCGATATCGTCGAAGTCGTCCAGTGCCGACCAGTGAGCAAGACCAAGTGTTGGAAAGTTAATCGCATCGTAGAGAAGCGAAGCTGAAATCCCATCGTCGAGTGAATCGGCAAGGGCCCATAGCGCGTTTCAAAGGAAAGCTAGTCAACCATGCTTCAAGTAGAATCAAGATGCGAGGTCGCGGATAACTCCGGCGCGAAGATCGCGTACATCATTCGTGTGTACGGCGGATCGACAGCGCGTGGTGCGTTCACCCGTAAGACAGCCGGCGTTGGCGACAAGGTTTTGATCAGCGTTAAGAAGTCGCTGCCAGGATCTGACGTCAAGAGTGGTGATAAGTCCAAAGCGGTCGTTGTTCGTACTGCCAAGAGCACTCGTCGTAAGGACGGCTCTTACGTCAAGTTCGACTCTTCCGCTGTGGTACTGATCAACGACGACGGTAACCCGAAGGGCACCCGCATCTTCGGCCCAGTCGCCCGCGAGCTTCGCGAGCGTAAGTTCATGAAGATTGTCTCGCTGGCTCCGGAGGTGGTGTGATGGCTATGCATGTCCGCAAAGGTGATTTGGTCATGGTGACCGCTGGCGACCATAAAGGTCAGACCGGCGAGATCGCTGAAGTGATCACCAAGACTGATCGCGTGCTAGTGAAGGGCGTCAACGTCCGCAAGCGGCACGTAAAGCCCACCCAGCTCAATCCGCAGGGTGGAATCGTTGAGAAGGAAATGCCTTTGCACATCTCCAACGTTTCGCCCATCGTGGACGGTAAGCCGACGCGAGTGCGATTCGAGTCCAAGCCTGACGGCAGTAAAGTCCGTGTGGCGGTTCGTGGTGGTAAGGTTCTCGGAGAGATCCGCGGGCCTAAGAACAAGTAAGAACGAGTATCGAGTTCGATCACGCCGTGCGATCAGAAGGACGCACGGATCACCCCGCCCAAGCGGGCGGAGGGGAATGAGCGATGGCCAAGAAACAGCAAGCAGATCAAGCGACGATTGACGCAGCTCTGCAGCCCAACAAGGCGCGGATGCAGGCGCAATATGACGCCGAGGTTCGTGGGAAGATCGCCGAGAAGTTCGGCGTCTCGAATCCCATGGCCCAGCCGAACCTGGACAAGATCACGATCAATGTGAACATGGGTCGGCACCTCGACGGCACGAAGGTGCCAAACAACGTCAAGGAAGCCGTACTTCACACGTTGACCACGATTACTGGCCAAAAGCCAGTGTTGGTCGCTGCGAAGAAGTCGGTGTCGAACTTTAAGGTTCGCGCAGGCTATGAGACGTCCGCGATCGTGACTCTTCGGCGTGACCGGATGTGGCACTTCATGGATCGCCTCATCAATCTCACGGCACCCCGTATCAAGGACTTCCGCGGTTTGAACGACAAGTCGTTCGACCGCCAGGGAAACTATTCGATGGGTCTGACCGAGCAGGGTGTGTTCCCTGAGATCAACATGGCCGAGCAGTCGTTCACCCACGGGATGAACATCAACTTTTCGTTCAGCAACTCGACCCCGGCAATGAGTAAGTACCTTCTTGATGAACTGGGCATGCCTTTCCGCAAGCCCGTCCAGAAGAAGGTCAAGAAGTGAACCGCCAGAAGGAGAGCATCTGATGGCGACTAAAGCACAGATCGCAAAGAGCAATCGCACCCCAAAGTACTCGTCCCGTCTCGTTCGTCGATGCGAGCTGACCGGACGTTCACGCAGCGTGTACCGTAAGTTCCGGATCTCCCGCATCATGTTGCGGAAGCTTGCCCTCGAAGGCAAGATCCCCGGAATGCGTAAGGCGAGCTGGTAATCGGCACCGCCGGCCCGAACGGGTTCGGCAGCAGAGAAGAAGAAGGTAACACCCATGTCCATGAGTGACCCCATCGCCGATATGCTCACCCGTATTCGTAACACGGTGCGCAATCGCGGCAAGCACGTAACAGTCCTGAACAGCAAAGTCTGCCGCGGTATCGCGGACGTCTTGCAGTCTGAGGGCTACATCAACGGTTACGAAGTCGTCGAGGACGGCCGACAGGGCAAGATTCAGATCTCGCTCAAGTACGGCCCCCGCGGCGAAACTTTGATCCACACCCTCGATCGCGCCTCCAAGCCCGGTCGTCGCCTCTATCGCAAAGTCGATGAGATCCCTTCGCCGCTTCAGGGCTTGGGCATCTCAATCGTTTCTACTTCGCATGGTGTGATGTCGGATCGGAAGTGTCGAGAGAACAAGGTCGGCGGCGAACTGCTTTGCACCGTCATCTGATAGCCAAAGACTGATCTGGAATCCCTGCCTCTGAAACAGAGACAGACGACGACGACAGACAAAGGAAGAACCATGTCAAGAATCGGACGCAAGACAATCGATGTTCCCAAGAACGTAAAGGTGTCCATTTCTGGTCGCACCGTTTCGATCGAGGGACCCAAGGGTTCGCTCTCAATGGATCATCGCCCTGAGGTGTCGGTGAGTTATGACGACGGAGCCAAGTCCATCTCGGTTACAGTCGACGAAGCTTTGATCGCTGAGGACCGTTCGGTCCGTGCCTATTGGGGAACGACTCGTGCGCTTCTCAATAACATGGTGATTGGTGTTACCGAGGGTTACGAGAAGAAGCTCGAGATCGTTGGCGTCGGTTGGACCGGCACTGTTTCTGGTCAGGCTTTGTCCCTCAAAGTTGGCTACGCGAACAAGATTGATGTTCCGATTCCGGCTGGTTTGACGGTCACGACTGACAAGCAGTTGGTCAAGATCAACGGCGCCGATAAGCAGATGGTTGGGCATTTCGCCGCAACAGTGCGTGCCAAGCGCAAGCCTGAGCCTTACAACGGTAAGGGTATCAAGTACCTGGAAGAAGTGATCCAGCGTAAGCAAGGCAAGGCGTTCGGTAAGTAATAGCATGAGCGGTCGGCCCTTGAGGGGGCAGGCCTGACGGAGGTCGTCACGATGGATAAGTTCAAGCATAAATCACTCCGCCGGAACCGGCGTCGGACGGGCATCCGCAAGCGTGTGCTCGGCACCCCGACGCGTCCGCGTCTGGCTGTGTATCGCTCGCTGAACCACATGTACGTTCAGATCATTGATGATTTGGCGGGCAAGACTTTGGTGAGTGCATCGACCCGCGACAAAGCGGTTTCGGTTTCGTCGGGCACCGGTAATGTCAGTGCGGCCGAAGCGGTCGGGCAGGCAATCGCCGAGCGTGCCAAGGCGGCGGGTGTGAGCTCGGTCGTGTTCGACCGCGGCGGTTTCAAGTTCCACGGGCGCGTCAAGGCGCTGGCTGATGCGGCTCGCAAGGCCGGTCTTGAGTTCTGAAAGAGAAAACGATGCCTGAGATCCTCGACGAATCAACCAATCTTGAATCCCATACCGTGGGTATTTATCGCAGCAGCGCCACCGTGAAGGGTGGTCGACGGTTCAGCTTCGGCGCGCTCGTCGTCGTCGGCGACCGTCGCGGTAAAGTTGGGTATGGCTACGCAAAGAGCCCCGAAGTTCCTGCGGCGATCGAAAAAGCCCAAAAGGAAGCCCGCAAGTCATTGCGGACCTTCAAGATGGCCGGCTCGACGATACCGCACGAAGTTGAAGGTAAGTACTGCGCGAGCAAGGTCCGCCTGATTCCCGCATCGCCTGGTACGGGTGTTGTTGCGGGCGGCACTGTACGTGCGGTCCTTGAGATGGCAGGTATTTCTGACTGCCTCACCAAGTGCTACGGCTCGACGGCCAAGCTCAACACCATTAAGGCCTTGTTCGACGGTATGGATCAGATTCGTACCCGTGAAGAGATCGCAGAACTGCGTGGCGTTGAGATCGAAACGACTGACATCGAAGAGCGCATCGCGCGCGGCAAGCGGTTTATGCCGGTCCGCAATGAAGGCGAGAAGATGAAAGCGCCTGTCAATACCATCGGCCAAGATCGCGGACGCGGCGGAGGACGTGGTGGTCGTGGCGGCGGGCGTGGCGGCAGCGGCGGTGGTCGCGGTGGACCACGTTCGAACCAGCCTCAACAAGCACCGGCCCCGGCTCCCGCCGAGGCACCTGCGGCAGCACCTGCGACGGATTCTCCTTCGTAATCCGGCCGATCCGATACACAGCTTTTTCCCGGGAGTAACCCGCCATGATGATTCATGAAGTCACAGAGATCGCCGGCAAGTACAAGAAACGCAAGCGCGTTGGTCGCGGCGTTGGTTCTGGGCACGGCAAGACGTCCGGTCGCGGACAAAAGGGTGCGGGCTCACGCTCTGGTCACTCGACGATGTTCCAGTTCGAAGGTGGCCAGATGCCGCTGTTCCGTCGTATGCCTAAGTTTGGGTTTACGAACGCGAACTTCCGCACTGAGTTCTGGGCAGTTAACCTGGGCAAGATCCTTGCTCATGAAGACTTCAAGAACGGCGGCGAGATCAATGCCGAAACGTTGATCAAGGCCGGCTTGATTCGCGATACTTCACGCAACTTGAAGATCATGGGTGACATGCCTGGCGACGAGGCCGTGTCGGTCAAGTTGACGGTCGATGCCAATCGCGTCACCGCTTCGGCTAAAAAGCAGATCTTGGACGCAGGCGGTTCGGTCAACGAGTCCGGCACCCGTCGCGACCGTGTCCGTGGTATCGACCGAAACTCGGACGATCTCACACCGAAGAACCTCACGAAGAAGCTTAAGAAGCAAGCCTGGCACAAGGCACGCTCGGAGGCGTTTGCCCGTGGTGAGGTCATTAAGAAGAAGTGATGTTGCTCAGATGAGCGATTGAACGATCCAACCCCGGACGCCGGGCCGAGCGGACCGTACCATCGGGTGACCTGCCCGCGGCGGACCTTTCGGCCCGGCGTCTGGCGTAAGGCGAAGACAGAAGTATGAACCGTTCGCCGCGACTTTGGTGATCGGAGACCGGGCGAACGCCCGCACGAGAGAATGCATGCTGTTCCAGACGATCTACAACGTTTTCCGGATCCCTGAGCTTCGCTCGAAGATCCTCTTCACGCTTGGGATGCTGGCGGTTTACCGGATCGGGTTTTGGATCCCGGTGCCCGGTGTGAACCAGCAAGCGCTGACGCAGTTCTTTGAAGCGCAGGTCGCCACGGGTGGAGCAGCCGGTCGTCTGGCGCAGTACGTCGCGATTTTCTCGGGTGGTTCGTTTGGGCAATCAACGATCTTTGGTTTGGGCATCATGCCCTATATCACTGCATCGATCATCTTCCAGCTCTTTGGTTCGGTTTCGCCGAAGCTCAAGGCGTTGAAGGAAGAAGGTCCGAGTGGTGCGCAGAAGATCCAAGAATGGACGCGTTACGCGACGGTCGGTCTTTGCGTTGTGCAGGCGTTGGGTTGGCTGAAGTTCATCACATCTTCTGGGTTGGTTTACCCGGAGTGGGCGAGCAACCCGGTGTGGTGGATCATGGGTGTGATGACGCTTACGGCGGGCACGGTATTCCTGATGTGGCTTGGCGAGCAGATCGATAAGCATGGTATCGGGAATGGTGTTTCGCTGATCATCATGGCTGGCATTCTCACCGGTATGCCGAGCGCGATCATGTCGGTGTATGCTGGCTTTGAGCCGGGCGATCCGAACAAGATGGGCTGGATGGGACTGATGCTGCTCCTCGGCGGGTTTGTCCTCGTCGTCGCAGGGTCGGTGCTGCTGACTGTTGCGCAGCGGCGTATTCCGGTCCAGCAAGCGAAGCACTCGCGCGGCAAGCAGTCTTTCGGTGGCCAGCGAAGCTTCTTGCCGTTGAAAGTGAATCACGGTGGCGTGATGCCGATCATCTTTGCGTCATCACTGATGGTGTTCCCATCGGTGGTGTTCGGCATGCTCGCGTCGAGTGCGCAAGCCAACGGCATGGGTGGTTGGTATCCGAACATGATCAACTGGCTTGATACCAACTTCCAGATGGGTGAGTTTCCATACTTGGTGCTCTACATCTTGATGGTGTACTTCTTTAGTTATTTCTGGATTACCGTCCAGTTCAATCCGGAAGACATGTCCAAGCAGCTGCGTGACCACGGGTCATTCATTCCGGGTCTGCGGCCTGGCCCGCGTACGGCAGAGTATCTCGAGGCAGTGATGGAACGCATCACGTATGTTGGTGCAGCATTCCTGTCTGTCATCGCGGTGATGCCGATGACGGTGAACCAGGGACTTGGTGTGAACTTCGTCGTTTCACAGTTCTTAGGTGGTACCGGTCTGCTTATTGTGGTCTCGGTCGCGCTCGACTTCCTCCAGCGAGTAGAGGCAGCGCTGCTTATGCGGAACTACGAGGGCTTCCTTGGCGACGCATCTGAGCAAGCACCGCGCATGCCCGGCGGTCGTTGAGCGGCGAGCGAGAGCCAGTTGATTTCGAAGGTGTCCGACGGGCGGGACGGGCTGTTGATTGCGCCTTGCACTTGGTGCGTTCGGCGTGCTTGCCAGGGGTTGCTGTCTCGGCATTGGATCGGATCGCAGCCGAGTCTATAGAAAAAGATGGGGCTGTTTCTTCCATGCTTGGTTACACCGATGGGCACGGTGGTGGGGCGTTTCCTCTTCATCTGTCTGTGTCGGTCAACAACGAGATTGCCGGGGGCTGTGATGCGAATCGTGTCATCGCATTCGGAGATCTTGTGACCATTGATTTGGCGGCAGCGGTCAAGGGTTGGCACGCGGATGCTGCCATCTCTTGGTGCGTTGGCGGGCAGGAGGCAAGTGGTCGTCGTGCGGACTTGGCAAAGGCAGCTCGGGCGGTCACCATGGCGGGATTTCTCGCCCTCGGTCAAACGCCCGACTGGGCCGTTGTTCTTGATCGCATGGGCGAGGCTGCGGCCGAGTTGGGGGTCGTGATTCTCAAGGGGTTTGACGGGCACGGGATCGGTCGGGCTATGCATTGCGGGCCAGTACTGCCGCACCGTCTCGAAGATTTGGAGCGTCGAGGAACGGGTGAGAGCTTGGTAAACGCAGGAATGGCGATCACCATAGAGCCCGTGGTCGCTTGGAGTGATACGGATTTTGTTAGGAGTGGATGGGTGGACCGGACTAGTGACTCTTCCGACGCCTGCTTCCACGAGGTCACCGTGTTGGTTGGAAGTGATCGGTCTGAGGTTGTTGCGGGTGGGGGAGACGACGCAGTCGACAGGTATGAAGGTGCCTCTTGATCTCGATTTCTGCATGACTTTTAGCAAATTGGTGTCTAGGATCTCTTCCCGCGAATCGGCGTGATGCCGCAACGCGGGTTCCTCGCCGTAGACGGCCACCGAGTGTGGTATCCGTTTGCGGCGTTTGTGCCGCGAGGGCGTGGTACAAGATCAATTGTTCGGACAGTCGTTGGAGTCTGCTATGAAGGTTCAATCGAGCGTAAAGCGTCGCAGCAAGGACTGCCAGATTGTCCGCCGCAAGGGCAAAGTCTTTGTGATCAACAAGAAGAACCCGCGTTTCAAGCAACGTCAGGGCTGAGCGACGATCCTTTGGATCATTTGACTCACTGACTCAAGCAGAATCGCGTTTGAAGAGTGCATACCGCCCGGAAGAACGGGCGAGCAAGGGAGCGCATCGTGCCGCGTATCGCAGGTTCCGACGTACCAGACCGTAAGAAGATCTACTACTCGTTGCAGTACGTGCACGGCATTGGTCCCAAGTTCGCCAAGGACATCCTTGTCGAAGCCGGGATCGACCCCGAGACACGCGCCAACGAGTTGGCTGAGACTGACGTTGCGAAGATCAACCAGATCATCGACAACGGCTTCATCGTCGAAGGTGCTCTCCGCCGCCAGGTGCAGCAGAACATCTCGCGTCTTCGTGAGATTCGCAGCTATCGCGGCGACCGTCACCGCGCGGGTCTTCCGACGCGTGGCCAGCGCACCAAGTGCAACGCTCGCACTCGTAAGGGCCGCAAGCGCACCGTCGCCGGTAAGAAAGGCATCAAGGGCTAAGGCTCTTTCTGAATCACTGTTCGCCTCGGCCTTTGGCCGGGGTGTTCTGACAACTCACCTTTTCGCAAGGTTCCAGCCCGCGACTCGAACGAGCCGGGAACACAAAGTGGAGCCGACAGGAGCGAACGCATGGCCAAGAAGGTCAAGAAGATCCGCAAGAACGTTGTCCGCGGCATCGCCCACATCAAGGCGACGCACAACAACACGATGATCACCATCACCGACACCAACGGCGAGACACTGGCTTGGGACTCGGCCGGCACCATCGGCTTCAAGGGCGCCCGCAAGGCAACGCCGTTCGCCGCAACTCGCGCCGGCGAACAGTGTGGCCAGAAGGTTCGCAAGATGGGCATGACCGAACTGGAAGTCCGGATTACCGGCACCGGTGCTGGCCGCGAAAACGCGGTCTCGGGCATGGTTTCAACCGGGCTTCGGGTCACCGCGCTCGAAGATCGCACACCTGTTCCGCACAACGGCTGCCGTCCTCGTAAGAAGCGCCGCGTGTAATCGATCAATAACAATTACGTCGTGCGGAGTCTCGGCGTGTTTGTGTACAGTTCAAGACAGATCAGCTTTGGGTGACAGAAGAGACGGGCGTGTTCGGCAGCACGACCGCCTCGTGAGCCCCAAAGCCCGGGATCGAAACCCGCTGCCGAGGAGACGTAGATTATGAGAGTTCGCTGGAGAGGCCTCGAGCTTCCGACACGAGTTGTTTCCGATCCTAAGTTCACCGGACCTACGTTCGGCCGCTTTACCGTTGAACCATTCGAGCGTGGCATGGGCACGACGATTGGCAACTCGCTGCGTCGTATTCTGCTTTCTTCGATCGAGGGTGCTTCGGTTACTGCGATCAAGGTGAAGGGTGCCGAGCACGAGTTCACATCTCTTGAAGGTGTGCTCGAAGATACCACAGACATCGTGTTGAACATCAAGAACCTGATTGTTCAGCTTGAAGGTGATGAGCCCCGCGTGATGCGTTTGGCGGCCCAAGGCCCCGGCGAAGTCACGGCTGAGCTCATCGAAGCAGACACGTCGGTCACCATCCTCAACAAGGACTTGGTCCTTGCGACGTTGACTTCTGAAGTTGCCTTCGAGATGGAGATTCACGTTGGCAAGGGTCGCGGCTACGTCCCGGCATCAGAGCAGTTTGGTCGCAGCGACGAGCAGGAGATCGGGATCATCCCGGTTGACGCGATCTATTCACCTGTTCAGCGTGTTCGTTACAAGACTGAGAACACTCGCGTCGGCCAGCGTACAAACTACGACAAACTGACGATGGAAGTGTGGACCGACGGCACCGTAACTCCCGAGATGGCGTTGGTCGAGGCCGGCAAGATCCTCCGCAAGCACATCAACCCGTTTGTTCAGTACTTCGAAGTTGGCGAAGAGACCGTCTCCGCCGAAGCAGCCGCAGCCGCCGGTGTCGACGAAGAACTGATCCGCAAACTGAACATGCCCATCGAGCAGCTTGAGCTGTCCGTGCGGGCGAGCAACTGCCTTGAGTCAGCCCGCATCGACACGGTCGCCCAGCTGGTCACGATGAACGAGCCGGAGCTTCTGAAGCTACGTTCGTTCGGGCGGACTTCGCTGCGTGAAGTGAAGCGTAAGCTGCTGGATATCAACCTTGACCTCGGCACCGAGTTGCCCGAGGGTTACACAATCCCGACCAAAGACTAAGACCCCCTTCGCGGGCACTCAAACCCGTCCGGAGAATCGCGATGCGCCACCGCAAAGCCGGCTTTAAACTGAACCGCACGACCGCCCACCGACAGGCGATGCTGCGCAACATGGCGGCAAGCCTGTTCGAGCATGGTCAGATCACGACCACGATCCCAAAGGCGAAGGCTCTTCAGCCATTCGTTGAGAAGATCGTGACCAAGGCAAAGCGTGGCGACATCCACGCACGCCGTGGCGTGATTTCGATGCTTGGGCAAGACCGCCAAGCGTTCGCGTGGGCTCACATCCCCAAGAACGCGACGGAAGAAGAACGCGAGCGCATCGAGTCGCAGCGTGCTTTCACCGAGGGCTTCTTTGACCTTCCAGCGTCTGATCAAATCGAACGGAACCGCTATGGTGAAGTTCGCAAGGCTCCCAAGCTGGTCCGCCACATCTTCGACCATGTCGCACCCCGCTTCGCGGATCGCGCCGGCGGCTACACCCGCATCGTGCGTCTCGGACGGCACCGCCTCGGTGATGCGGCTGAGTTGTGCGTGATCCAGTTTGTTGGCAACGAAGAAGGTCCTGAAATCGGCGGTCGTCCCAGCACCCGTCGCCGTCAGGCTGACAAACGCACCGCATTCGCGGCGAAACTCCGCAAGACTGAACCTGCGGCCGCCAAGGCTGACGCAGATGAGTCTTCCGAAGACTAAAGCCTTCTTGAGTTGCAATGTTTTGAAGCACCCCGGTTCGCCGGGGTGTTTTTTCGTATGGACTCAGTTCCAGCGCGAATGTATCGAACGTGACTTCTATGATTCTGCATGCTCGACGATCTCAACGCATTGGAAACGAAAGCACTGTCCGAACTCGACGCCGTCGATTCATCGGATTCACTCGAAGCTTGGCGGATTGCTTATGTCGGTGCTAAGGGTGCGCTGAAAGCGATGATGCCTCGCATGAAGGATGTACCCAAGGAACAGAAGGGTGCTGTTGGGCAGCGTCTCAACGCGGTGAAGGGCACGCTCGAAGCGGCGTTCGAAGCCAAGAAGAACGCGGCCGGAACAGACGATTCTTCGAGCGGGCCCGTGGTGGATATGACCGAGCCTGGCCTGACCGATACACGGCACCTTGGTCAGCGGCACATCATCACGCGTGTACGAGCAGAGCTGGTCGAAGTGTTTGCGCGGATGGGTTTTGATGCGGCTCAAGGGCCGGAGCTTGAAGACGACGAGCACAACTTTATCAAGCTGAACATCCCTGCCGGGCATCCAGCGAGAGACCCGATTGACAACTTTTACGTTGACAATCCGAACGAAGTAACAACGCCGCGGATGCTGCGAAGCCAAACGTCGACGGTGCAGATTCGCACAATGGAACGAGCGATCGCTGAGGGTTGGGGCCCGCCCATCAAGATCGTTTCGCCAGGGCGTGTGTATCGCCCCGACACGGTTGACGCAACGCACTCGTTTATGTTTCATCAGATCGAAGGACTCTACGTCGATCGAAACGTGACACTTCGGGATCTGAAGACAACGCTCCTCCAGTTCGCAAAGGCGTACTTCGGTGCGGATGCGGAAATCCGGTTGCGGCCAAGCTTCTTCCCGTTTACTGAACCCAGCGCCGAGTTCGATATGAAAATTGCACTCAAGCCAGGGACCGAGCCGGCGTGGATCGAACTGGGCGGCTGCGGCATGGTTGATCCGAACGTGCTAAAGGCGTGTGGGCTCGATCCAGAAGAGTGGACCGGTTTCGCGTTCGGATTTGGCATTGAACGGATCGCGATGGGTAAGTATGCGATCCCAGACATCCGAATGTTGTTTGAGAACGATGTACGGTTCTTAGAGCGGGTTTGATTAGCAAAGGGGACGTACCCATGGAACACGAGCACGATTCCGAATCGGTAGAAGCGTTTGTTGCACCTCCGACTTGGCCGAAGGTCATTGGGATTATCTGTGTGGGCTTTGCTTCGCTGGGGCTTTGCTGTGGCGGGCTCGGTGCGGTGATGTCACCTTTCATGGGTAACGTTATGGCGAGTCAGTTAAACGGTGACCCTTTGCCGCCGTCGATGCAGTTTGATGCGATTGATTACACGCTTGCCGGATTGGGCATTGGATTATCCTCACTGTTGCTTGCAGGTGGCATTTTGCTGATTGGCCGCCGTCCTCTTGGGCGAACACTCGCGCTGTTCTACACGCTGCCATCGATCGCGACAACGCTTGTGAACATCACGCGAGGCTTCGCAAAGCAGGCTGCCACGGAGCAGTGGGCTCGGGACTTCCCGAATAATGAAATGGCGCAAGCACTTAATAGTGGAAACCCGGCCCAACAGCTTGGCCCTTGGATCGGTCTTGCAATCGGGCTCTTGCTCGGGGTTGGTTTTCCGTTGTTTCTCTTCGTCTGGTTTGCGGCAGTTAAGACGAAACCGGTCCAGATAACCGGTACCGAAGAAGGCGTCTATTAGCATCGGTGGTCTCGCAGAAAGCGAATCGTCATTCATGATCAACCACGCCAAGTCCACCCACCCTCGCTGGATGTCTCGCTGGCTCATCGCAGCCGGTGTCTACAACCTTGTATGGGGTGCGATAACCGTGCTCTACCCGGCTTGGCTCTTTGACCTGACCGGGCTTGCGGCGCCCACCTATCCATTCATTTGGCAATGTGTTGGCATGATCGTTGGTGTGTACGGGATTGGCTATCTCGCGGCGGCGCGTGATCCGATACGTCATTGGCCGATCGTGTTGGTTGGTTTCTTGGGCAAGATCTTTGGACCGATGGGCTATGCGATGGGGCTGATCCGCGGCGATGTGCCGCCCGAGTTCGGGGTCACGCTCTTGACAAACGACTTGATTTGGTGGGTGCCGTTTTCGATGATGCTATATGCATCGTTTCGGTTTCACTCGGGTTCGCACGCGGTGCGTGATGACGACGTGCTTCCGGTGGATGAAGCAGTTGCAGCTGCTCGGACAGAGTGTGGCGAGTCACTGGCTGAGCTTTCAAACGAAACACCTTTGCTTGTTGTTTTCTTGCGTCACGCAGGGTGTACTTTCTGTCGCGAAGCATTGTCGGACCTCGGTTCGCAGCGTGAGAAGATTGAAGAAGCTGGGAAGCGCGTTGTGCTCGTGCATATGGGTGAGCCGTCTTCGCTTGACGGTTTGCTCGGGAAGTACTCTCTCGATGGTGTCAAGGTCGTTTCGGATCCGACGCTTGGTCTTTACCGCTCATTCGAGCTTGGGCGAGGGTCACTTGGTCAGTTGTTTGGGATACAGGAGTTCGTGCGTGGGATAGCAGCTTCGTTGCGGGGCAACATCATCGGTAAGCTTGCCGGGGATGGATTCCAGATGCCCGGTGTGTTTATCATGGAGAACGGACGGGTCGTGTCTGCCCGCCGGCACCGTGTCGCGTCGGAGCGGCCGGACTATCGGGGGTTTGCATGTGAAATCCCAACGGGATGCGAGCCAGAGCCGGCATGACTTTTTCATTCACGATTGAACAGTGGGTGCTGATGGCGCAAGTCGTTGCATCGGGGTGGATGTGCGGATTGATCTGGTTCGTCCAGGTGGTTCACTATCCCTTGTTTGGTATGGTCACAGGTGATGATGCTACTCGGTATGCTGCGTCTCATCAGCAGCGAACAACATTCGTCGTTGGGCCGCCAATGCTTATCGAGATGATCACGGCTGCTTGGATCGTGCTTGCAACACCGGCCCATGTTCCACTCTGGTTGGCGATCGCTGGGCTTGTGATGGTAGTGCTTGCGTGGGTGTCTACGGCTGCCTGGCAGATTCCGTATCACGTCAAGCTCGCTCGGGATGGCCACGACGATCGTACTGTGACGGGTCTCGTGCGCACAAACTGGGCCCGGACAGCCCTTTGGTCTGCCCGGGCCCTTGTATCGGTCTGGATGTTGGCTGCCGCCTGAGGGCGGTTAGGTGAATAGAGCTTACGGGCAGCCTGCGTTGTATTGGGCGATGTACTCAGAGACGTCAAAGAAGTTGAACGTGCCGAATGGGGCAGCGAGATCGGCCGACGGGTCTTGGCTGTTATAAGCCGCAATGAACTGCGACACGTCAAAGAAGTTCAGCTGGCCGTCTTTGTTGATGTCTGCATCGCAGATATCAATGAAGATGTCCTCCCGCAGCACACGCACGTTGCCCGAGTCTTCGAATGCCACGACACTGATCTCGTGGAATCCATGCGAAAGGGTTGGGTCGAGGACGCGGCGCCACTCGAATCGGTCGTAGCGTGGGATACTGGTCGTAGGCAGAATGAGATCGATGGGGTCAGTCTCGCTGGGAACGTCAACAAAGATATGGACTTCATTCGTGGTCCGGTCGCTGGCCAAAACGGTGAACTCTGGGCGTGGATCGGTGAGAGTTTGTCCAGCCTGGACGAGCTCAACTGCTGGCGGTTCACGGTCGATGTAGATGACCTTGCGTTCATCACGGAAGATCGGCGTCGTGCCCGGATTGCGGTGTCGGAAGGCGATGACGCTGAGATAATGCAGCCCTTCTTCCATCTGGGTGGCATCGATCACTTGCCGATAGAGACCAGAGCTGTTTCCTGAGTTGAAGAGCGGAAGATTGACGGTAAGGAACTGCTCATAGCCTCCGATGACAGAAGCAGTGGGGGCGATGTCGGGAGCACCATTGCCGTTGAAGTCTTCCGAACGTGTGTTGAACGCAAAGAGTGCGTTGTCATCGGTATTCGGGTCGAGCGGATCGCCCGCGGTGGTCACGGCACGGATCTCGAAAGAGTCGTCGGTGATGACCGTGATTGGGTTCAAGCGTTGGAAGAAATCAGGAAAGCTCGTCGGGTCAGGATCAATGACGCCCTGGTTTCCAATGAAGGAAACCTCGATGTTGGGCAGCGATTCGGAGTAGATCAGGTAACCCAAGCCGTGGTCGGTCGAACCGGTGCGGTTCTTGGGAACTTCGAGTGTGACCTGCCCGTTGGCGCCAACGATCAACAGTTCAGGAATGACGTTGGTCGGGTCGACGGTGGGATTGGCTGCGTTCCCGGTCATTTCGTGCAGCCGGGTTCCTTGCGGGTACGACGTGTTCACGGTGACGTTTGTGGTGCCGGTGTCCCAGCGATCGTTGACCGCGACGAGGCAGTTTGCTTGGCCGTTGAGGGCGCGTTCGTAAACGAGCACATCAGCCTGATTGCCATTGAGCGGGAAGTATTGGCCGTACCCGATCTGGTTGCGGAGCTTGACGAGCGTGGTGACGGTCTCATCGAGCGTTTGCGTGGCCGGGTTCCAACCGAGGGCTTTGGGGGCGCCCTCACGAGGATAGAAACCATTTCCGGTGCGAGGGACGCCGCGTGCATGGTGGTAAACGATCGAGCGCCCCGGACGCATCAGCATGTACGCATGCATCTGGTGTCCTTGTGCACGCTCGGATGGCAGGGACGGATATGAACTTCCGCTGCCGTTCGTGCCGTTGTCATGGCTGAAGACATGATTCAAACCAAGTGAACCATTGATGAGACCGTCGTCGGCAGCATCGAGTTCACCGGAGTCTGCATTCGAGTTGATGCCGGACCAAGTGCTAAAACCGCCCGCGTTGAGCAGGTCGCGAAGGCGAGCTGCGCCTTGGATATCAAGCGCGTCGCGGTTGGCGAACGAGTCCTTGCGGACGAGATTGTTGATGATGTTGAAGTTGCCCGTGATGTTCTCGCCGAACGTAAACGGGTTTACCTGACGGCCGTCAGGTGTTGTGCGCGTCATGTGGATGGCGCTGTCAAAGAACTGATCCCAGAAGAACGTCGGCGTGTGCTTGAGCGCATCGAGCCGGAATCCATCGACCCCAAGATCTTCGATCATCCACTGCGACCAACGCATCAGCAGGCCGGTCGCGTTGTCGGCGGTGGCATCGCCGGCCATGGGGTTTTCGGTGTTGTAGGAATACCGGGTCAGGCTGATCGGGCCGTGCCTGCTGGTGCCCGGGTTATTGATCGTCATCATGCCGAGGTCTTGATCGGGGTACAGCCGGGCGTTTGCCGGGTCGGGGTTGTTCCAGACCGTACCGCCCGGGATGTTCTGCGGATTGCCCGCCGCGACCGGATGCCGGATGAACTGGAGGTTGAACTCGTGTCCAATATCGATGAGAGCGACCAAGTCACCATTGAGCAGGTTGTAGTTCGCGCCGCCCGGGTTTTCACTTTGGAGGTAGCCGGACGCAGTGCCGCCGTGGAAGTCGCCCCAGTCATCGGTTGGCATTTTGTCGCGTGCCGGGGATTCGCGGGGAATGTGGAAGCCGGGATAGCCGCCTTGCGAGAGGAAGAAGTCTGACTGCGTGCGTCCGGAGTTGTGATTCAGGATCGCGTCGACATAGACCTCGCCGCCTGCTTGTTGGAGTTCGGCGACCATGGCGCGGAAGGTAGATTCGGTGCCATAGGTGGTTCGTGCACGGTTGGAAGCAAACGTGAACAGCGGCGGCTTGCCCAAGTCAAAGCGATCGAATGGGTCATACCCCGGGCTGTTAAAGCCGGAGGTCTTTGACACGGGTGGCAACCAAACCGCGTCGTACCCAGCGAGAAAGAAGTCGGGCACTCGGCGTTCGATGTCGTCCCATTCTGACTCGAACCATTGGAGGTAGGTTTGAGCGCTTTGGCCGAGGGCGCTGCCCGCGATCAATGCCAGCGAGCCGGCCGCCAAAAGAGTGCGCAGAGAAACCGTCCGTGTCGTACTGCTCATCGTGTCTAAACTCCCTCGTTGGGGTGAATCCCCGTTCGAACAGACATTATGCGCGATTTATAGCGAAATGTGAACGCACTTTCGTAGAATCGGTAAGACCTAGAGCCCGAAGCGGGCATTCGGACGGTTCCGTCCGGAAACCGTGCGTGCTCTCGGACCAGAATCCGGATACAGTCCGCGAAAGTACATCCCCGGAGACGGGGCCAAACGAGGGATTATTGAATGTTCGACCAGCTCATGACAGCGTCCGCCGCCGCTTCGGTCGCGTGTGCCGTATCTTGGACCATGCCAGCCCACGCCCAGACCATTGCCGAGCGAATTGGTGACGGGATTGTTCGCTTTGATGCTTCCAGTTCGGCGGCGGAGAATCGGCGTCCGTCCTTTGCCATGATCGAGCAGTTTGAGTCGCTCGGGCGCGTCAACGTGCGGAATGCGAGCGTCGTTCCTCTCTTCTTGAATGACGCAGCAACGAAGCGCTTTGTCGCTTCGATCGCAATCGACGAAGGTACGAGCCTGTATGGCACCGGCCAATGCGCCGGGCCTTTGCTTCGCAATGGATACGTGACCGAGGCGTGGAACTTCGATGCGTTTGGGTATGGCTTGGGTGATCCAAATCTTTACACCTCGCACCCGTGGGTGCTCGCGGTTCGTGCGGATGGCACCGCGTTTGGTGTCTTGGCGGACACAACAGAACGGTGCGAGATCGATCTTCGCGGCGGCATCACGTTCCGCGCGCCGAACTACCAGTTCCCGATGATCATCATCGAAGGTGACTCACCTCAGGAAGTGATGAAGAGGCTCGGTGTTCTCACCGGCAAGATTGAGATGCCGCCCAAGTGGGCGGTTGGGTATCACCAATGTCGGTATTCCTACAACCCCGATTCGCGTGTGAAAGAAGTCGTCCGCGAGTTCCGCAAGCGTAGCCTGCCCGCCGATGTCATCTGGATGGACATCGACTACATGGACGGGTATCGCGTGTTCACGTTCGATGATGAACAGTTCCCCGATCCTGCGGGGTTGAACGATTGGCTCGATGATCACGGGTTTTCGAACGTTTGGATGATCGATCCCGGTGTGAAGAAGGAAGTCGGTTATTCGATCTATGACACTGGCACCGCGAACGATGTCTGGGTTCGGAACGCGCAAGGCGAGGTGTATAACGGCGAAGTCTGGCCGGGCGTGTGCGTCTTCCCGGATTACTTCCGCAGTGATGTGCGCGAATGGTGGGCGGACCTCTATCAAGATTTTATGTCGCTCGGCATTGATGGCGTTTGGAATGACATGAACGAGCCAGCGGTGTTCAACGTCGCCAGCAAGACCATGCCCGAGGACAACATCCACCAAGCAGATGCGGCGCTGGGCGGCACCGGAGATCATGGCCGATACCACAATGTCTACGGCATGATGATGATCAAGGCCACCCGCGAAGGCGTTCTGAAAGTGAACCCCGACAAGCGTCCGTTTGTCCTCAGCCGAGCGAACTACATGGGCGGGCATCGGTACGGTGCGACGTGGACCGGTGACAACAGTGCCAACTGGGCGCACCTTGAGATGTCGATCCCAATGACGTTAAATCTGTCTTTGTCGGGTCAGCCTTTCTGTGGCCCGGATATCGGCGGCTTCGCGTACAACGGGGACGGCGAGTTGTTTGCTCGTTGGATGGGCTATGGGGCGTTGCTCCCGTTTAGCCGCGGGCATACAGCCAAGGGCAACATCGACAAGGAACCCTGGTCGTTTGGTCCAGAGGTTGAGGCAACAACGCGTCGAGCGCTCGAGCGTCGGTATCGTTTGATGCCTTATCTGTACACGCAGTTCTGGGTCAGCTCGCAGAACGGCATGCCGATCGCTCAGCCAACGTTCTTTGCCGACCCCGCCGACCCCGCGCTGCGGAGTGAAGACGACTCGTTCTTGCTGGGCGAGGACTTGTTGGTCGTCGCGAAGGTCACGCCCGAAGCTGATCGTGTTGCGGTGCTCCCGCGTGCTCAAAACGGGGTTGCTTGGGCGAAGTTTGATTTTCCGTCTTATGACGGCGGGCGTGATTCGAAAGATCATCACCAACCCGATTTGTACATTCGGCCGGGTTCGATCATCGCGGCGGCGCCGGTGACGGAGTTCTTTGGCGATCGCCCCGACTCGCGCGATGAACTGCATCTGATCATTCATCTCGATTCCAACGGCAACGCCAAAGGCACGATGTATGAAGACGCCGGCGAAGGCTGGGGCTTCAAGGAAGGCGAGTACCTGCTCTCGACGTATCAGGCAACGACCCGTCGAGATGGTTCGGTCTCGATCACCGTCGCGGCTGAAGAGGGTTACAAGGAACGCTACGACCGTCCGATCCGCGTGCGCTTGATATCACCCGATGGCGAAGAAAAGCTCATGTGGGGTGTCGACGGCCAAGAGGTCGTTGTCATCGAGTGAGTGCCCGAGCGTTTGTGCAGCAATCAGTGATCTCTCACGATTCGTATCACACGGTCGGTCGGAACCCATGTGGTTGCGGCCGATGTTTTGCTTCTAGACATCTGTCCATTTTGTAGCCTAGCTGACTGAAAGTTTTCACTATAAATCACCAACCACTTGTCGCTCACACTTACGAGTTCGCCGCGCGCTTGGTTCGTCCTGCTTTGCGGATCTGATTCGTATGTGATAGTGACTTGCTTGCCAACTTGGTGGTGAAGCTCTGGGCTGCCGAAGACTGTCCTAAAGAGCACAGGACCAGCGAAAAACAGAACCACAAGTGCTGCCGCGATAAGGGCAATAAGGGTGCGTGTTTGGAAGCGTCGCTGATGATGATTCATGAGAAAATAGTAGTTATTACTATTTATTGGATCATTCTTTGGTTGCGAGTGTCATGATCTTGAGTTGGGTCATATCTGACCCTGAAAGTTCGCCCCGGATTTGCCCGTCGCCCATGACCAAGATTCGATCGGAAAGTGCAAGAAGTTCTGGCATTTCACTCGAAACGAGCAAGACTGCGAGCCCAGAGGCTGCGGCTTCTTGAACCAGGCGGTAGACCTCTGCTTTGGTGCCCACGTCGATACCTCGCGTGGGTTCGTCAAGAAGAAGGACTTTGGTCGTGTCGCGCATCCAGCGTGCGATGAGGAGCTTCTGTTGGTTCCCGCCGGAGAGTTCGTCTGGTGTGGTTTGGCGGAGTGAGGCGGTCTTGATTTGGAATCGTGACACGCGTCGTTTTGCTTCGGCGTACTCGTCAGCCAAGTCACGCACGCCGACGGTTGCCAGTTCTGGCATCATCGGTGCAAGTATGTTTTCATCGATGCCGAGGTTCATGAAGAGGCCTTGAAGTCGGCGATCTTCTGGTACGTATCCCATGCCTGCGTTGATCGCTGCCCGGCAACCTTGATCGCTGACATCGACTCCGTCGATTTCAACCATGCCGCGGGCGTTTGCATCGAGACCAAAGATGGCGTCGAGTAACTCAGATCGTCCCGCTCCGACAAGCCCGCCAATGCCGAGGACCTCGCCGGCGCGGATTTCGAGTGAGGCGTTGTGCACTTTGCCGGGCGACTTAATGTGGCGAACGCGGAGCTTGACCGGGGCGTCCTTGGTAATGTTGCGATCAATACCTGTTGAGTCGGCGAGGGTTTCAGCGGCTTTGGTTCCGGGGGTGGAAAGTCGACGTCCGATCATTTGTTCGACCAACGTTGGCTCATCGATTTCAGAAACGATCGAAGTCGCAACATACCTGCCATCACGCAGCACACTCACGCGATCACAGCATGCGAAGATTTCACTCATTCGATGTGAGACATAAATGACCGTGACGCCGTCTGCTGCGAGTTGGCGGGCGATTTCGAGGAGTCGATCGGTTTCATGGATCGAGAGTGAACTAGTGGGTTCGTCAAACACGATCACCTTGGCGCCGCCATGCGGGCCATCTTCATCTAAGGCGGCTGCGATCTGGCAGATCTGTCGATGGCCGGGGCTCAACAGGCCGAGGGGTTTGGCGACATCGATCGAGGGTTCGAGCTGATGAACGAGGCGTGCGGCCCGTTCGCGCATCGCCGCGAAGTCGACGGACAATCCCTTCTTGGGGATCGCGTGCAGGCACAAGTTCTCGGCGACTGAGAGGTTTGGGCATTGGGCCAGTTCTTGATGAACGATGCGAATCCCGGCTGCGAATGCGTCATCGAGAGATCCAGAGACGAGCGCTTTTCCATTGATCTCAACGACGCCCGTGTCTTGCTTGTGGAGGCCGGCGATCACTTTGCCAAGCGTGCTCTTGCCGGCACCGTTTTCGCCCATCAACGCGTGGACTTCACCCTTGGCAAAGTTTACAGAAACGTCGTCGAGTGCTTGTGTGATACCGAAGCGCTTCGAGATGCCGGTCGCTTCGAGCAAGACTGGTTTGTCTGCGTGTGATGCCATGAAGAGAGCCCAACCGTTCTCACGATTGGCCCCGGATTGATCGCTTCAGATACGAACTGACTTAGTCTTCGCCGAGCCAAATCTTCCAGTTCTCACCGAATGATTCAACATTGTCCGGCGTCACGATGTCGAACGTGGCGTAGATGAACTCGCTCTCGGGCGTGCGGTCGAAGTGGAGTTTGTCAACGATCATTTCGACAGACTTTTCGCCCCAGCCGAAGTACGGTTGACCGACGAGCACTTGGACTTGACCCTTGCGGACGTATTCAAGTGGAAGTTCCAAGGGATCCATCGAGACAACCTTGGCGTTCTCATAGATTCCATCGAGTGCGTTGTCGGTGTACAACGGCCAGCCTCCGACGAGTGCCCATCCCGTGATGTCTGGGTTCGCGGTCTGAACTTGCTGCATTTTGGCAGCCGCCTCGGTCGCGGTTTCGGGTGTGAAGTTATAGACATCTTTGATCGTGATGCCGGTGTACTCTGCGGCGGCTTGTCGAACGCCTTTGACGCGGTTGGCCAGGTTTGATGCTGCGGGGTTGCCGGTGAGCACTGCGACGACACCTTCGCCATCCATTACCGCAGCGAGTTGGTTCATGACTTCGGCACCTGCTGCGGTGTCATCGACGCCGTAGTACGCCATCCGTCCGGAGTCGGGGGCATCGCTATCGAACGTGACCACCGTGATGTTCTTTGCTGCAGCCGATGCGAGTGCGGCGTTGAGCACATTGGCGTCGGTCACTGAGATCGCGATGCCGTCGATACCTGATGCCACAAGCTGTTCGACATACTGGGCTTGAACCTGCGCGTCTTCTTGCGGCGGAGTTTTCCACTGCACGACCACATTTACACCGAGTTCTTCGCTCAAGCGTTCGCCCGCGGCGACCGCGCCTGTGCGAGCTGCCATGAACACGGGGTTTGCGCTGCTCTTTGCAATGACAGCGATGTTGTAGGTGGGCGTGTCGGCTTTGGAGCTGTTTGCTCCGCTTGCTGATTCGCCGGTTCCGTCGCTGCTCGCCTTTGAGCATCCTGTAAAGGCAAGGCCCACGGCGAGCATCATCGAGCCCGCGGCCAAAATAAGTGAGTTGGTGCGCATCGCGCTTCTCCTGCCCCTGTATGGGTCTTTTTAGCCTCGCTTGATCGCGAGACGTTGTTTCGTTTGGTCGATGACGACAGCAACGATAATCGCTGCGCCCATCACAATCTGGTTGTAGCTCTGATCGATCCCGAGGATCAGGATGGCATTGTCGATCAGCTTGATGATAATCGCACCCAAGATGGCGCCAACCACGGTTCCGCGCCCTCCCATCAATGAGGCGCCTCCAATCACGGTCGCTGCGATGACTTGGAGCTCGTAGGCGTTACCCGCGTTTGTTTCGGCGGCGCCGTAGTACCCGAGGTACAAACAGCCACTCAACCCCGCGAGGGCACCTGTGATCGTATAGACGAGTACTTTCGTTTTGCCGACTGGGATTCCGGCATACTTTGCGGCCGTTTCATTTCCGCCGATGGCAAACACACGCCGGCCGAAGACCGTCCGGCCGAGGATAAACCAACCAATGGCTGCGATCATCAACATGAAGATGACTGGTACCGGCTCGACTCCGAATAGTTCTGCTTTGAAGAACCCTTTTGTAAACGAATCCGGGAACCCGCCGATTGACTGTGTTTTGAAGAGCTGACTGGGGAGGACAAGCGTGAGGCCCCGCAACGCGGCCATCATGCCGAGCGTGATCACAAACGGGTGCACCCGAAGCCCAACAGTCATCGAGCCATTCGCGAATCCGCAAAGCCCGCCGATGGTAATGCATACCACCAGTCCGATCGGAACTGCCAGAGCAAAGCTCAAATCTGCAGGCAGTTGAGACAGTGCCATCGCGCCGACAATCGCACTGAGCCCGTAAATCGAGCCAACGCTGAGATCAATTCCAGCAAGGATGATCACCGCTGTCATACCGACCGCCATAACCGCGATGAAACTCGCAGCATTGGCAATAAGCACGAGATTGGCGCGGTTGAGGAACGCGTTCACTTCGCGTTCTTGACTGAGTTGATGGGTTGATGACGTATACCACCAACCGTCCGAAGATTGATAATCCTGGGAACTGCCGCCTTCGTCGGTTACCCGGAAACCGGAGATTTCTGTTCGACCCAACGACCCGATCTGTTGAGCATGCCCTTTGGCATCGAGCAGCATGACGGTCGACGCTTCTGGGAGATCAGTCAGTGTCTTGGGTTGGATCGGTCGTATGGCGCCGAAAATAGTGAGCCCAAGCCCCATGAGCAGGATGACAATGACGAGTCCAGACTCTTGGTGCGCGAAGAGACGGCTGAAGGTGTGTCCTTGCTTGGGGGGCTTTCCATTCGAAGGGGTCGGTGTTGCGTCGGTCACAGGATCGTCCGTCTCCGTCGAGGGAAGTTGAAACTCTGAAGGGAAAGATGGTAGTGCCGGTATCAATCGCCGGCTTCAATATTGGTTTGGTTCTAACAGACTATCCTGGTGATCTGGCGAGCAGTTTTTCAATCAATGACTTGCGTGAATCGACTCCGGCCACTGAGAAACAGATTGACGCTCTTGCCTTCCTTACTAACTTCTCGGCGTTGTTCATCGCTGAGTCTGGAATCATCTGGATCAGCGAAGAATGTTCGCTGCGGATTGCTGGTGATGAACTCAACATGCCCGTCGGCAAAGACAAAGTACCCGCCTTCGTCTCCATGGTTGTCTTGTTTGCTGTATCCGGTTTCCGGATTAAAACCGAGCTCATCCAAGACTGACTGAGGCTCGTGCCCCTGTCCAGGTTGATCGTCGATCCAGTCATAGCCATAGAACGCATTGGTGGAAGTATCGTTCGCGACCGTTTCGTCGCCCCAGATGACGGGCGAAGTCCAGACAGCATTGTCATCTGCTTTCAGTCCCGCGAAGTAAAGATAGCTGATGTTGTAGCTGACAACGTCACGTTCTGAGGCAGGGGGCGTTGGAATCTTCGGGCCGCTGTTGTTTGGATCGCGATCGGCCCATCGTTTCTCCCGGACACCCACCCGGCCGTAGTACCAATCTTCACGATCGAGCGGGCAGGTGAGTGCTTCTAGAGAATCGAGGTAGCTTCGGAGGATGGGGTCCTTGCTGCCGTTGGGGTATGCGCCCGCACCGACGCCAGGAGCACCGACATAACCAACATCGGTTGAGAGGTCAGGCACGGTTCCGTTCCAGGTACCGTCGCCGACTTGTATCAGGCTGAACAGACCCGCCACGCCACCGAACGCAAACTGATTATCGATGTTGACCTCTCTGGTCGGGCGTGTGCCCGTGAGGTTAAAGCCTGCTGGCAGCACCGGGAACCAGTCCTTGCTGTCGTTGGCATAGAGCAGGAATGCCGTGCCCATGCCGCGCTGGTTGGTCTGGCAGATCAGGTTCTTGGCCGACTCGCGGGCCTTGCCAATCGCGGGCAAAAGGATACCAATGAGCAGCGCGATGATGGCGATCACCACGAGCAACTCGATGAGTGTGAAACCGCCTTCGCGACGGTTGGCGCGGTAGTGTGACATGATGATTCCCTCGCGACCGTTTGTCTCGGTCTCTGATGTCGGCCTCGGAATGAGACCCTTCCCTCAACCAGAGTCTAATAGATGGCAACACCCCAGGTCAACCGAATGTGCTTTCGTGCTGTTTTCGTAGGAGCTTACAGTTGTCTTTTGGGTGGTTCCATATGTGCGCAAAACACTGCAAATAAAGAGTTTAAGCACTTTGAAGGAATGGTCCAGTCTGAATTGTCACCGAAAGGCCACAGCGAAGATCTTGTCCGGGTTCCAGGCTGGTCTCGGGGGATGGTCTGGTATCAGGTGTTTCCCGAACGATTCAGAAACGCCAATCCGGAGAACGATCCGCGGTCATTGGAACTGACGGTGATTCCGTGGGATCAGCCGTTCCGGGAGGTCTCGTTCGAAGAGATCGAGATGCACTGGAATCGGCGACTGATCGACCCTCAGCGATTTAAGAATGATCCAGACCGATGGTGGGGCGGTGCGGGGCAGTCGGTGTTCCAACGACGATTCGGCGGGGACTTACAGGGCGTTGTTGAGCAGCTCGATCACATGGCCGCGCTTGGAGCAACCGGGTTGTATCTCTGTCCAGTGTTTGATAGCGGTTCGCTGCACAAGTATGACGCGCGTGATCATCGGCACGTTGATCCAACGCTTGGACATCCCGGCACGCCAGACCCAGTCGATCGATCCCGCGAAGATCCACTCGATGAATCGACATGGGCTTGGGAACCAAGCGATCGATATCTTGTCGATGTGCTTCTCCCAGCGGCCCGCGAACGAGGCATGCGTGTCATTCTGGATGGCGTCTGGAACCATGTCGGGCTCGATCACTTTGCGTTCCAAGATGTGCTAAAGAATGGGAGCCGATCTCAGTACGCCGATTGGTTCAAAGTGGAGTTTGATGCAGACGGCAACCTGTTGCGTTACGACGCGTGGGATCGACCGAATGGCGAACTGCCGGAGTTTAGCCAGACGCCGCAGGGTGATCTCGCGCCGGGTCCGAAAGGGCATGTTTTTGCGGTGACAAAGCGTTGGATGGACCCGAATGGCGATGGAGATCCGAGCGACGGAATCGACGGCTGGCGACTCGATGTTGCTGCTGAAGTAGGGCGAGCGTTCTGGCGTTCTTGGCGGACGCACGTGCGATCGATCAATCCCGAAGCGTATCTTGTTGGTGAGATTTGGACCGATGCCGAGCGGTGGTTCAACGGTGTCGCGTTCGATGCGCAAATGAACTATCCATTGACGTATGTGATCGCAGATTGGTTGTCGATCGGGCAATCTCGAACCGGTGCTGCGGAGTGTTGCGAACGAATACTGGATGTCATTGATCATGCACCAGCACATGAATCAGCGCAGATGACGTTGATCGCATCGCATGACACGGAGCGCGGTGTTTCATTGATGCAGAATCGATTCGCAAGATCGTATGATTCAGGCGCGGACGATCGTGACGAGTCGAGTGGGTACGACGCAGAGCGTGCAAGCAGTGAAGCAAAGCGGCGATTGCTTGTCGCGTATCGGATGCTTGTGGCCTTGCCGGGTTCGCCGATGATTTACAACGGCGACGAATGGGCATTGCCGGGTGCCGACGACCCAGACAATCGCCGCCCGATCAACTGGAAAGAACTTGCACAGACACCTGACGAGCCCGATGTGCAGTTCGAATCCAAGCTTGCGGCCGTGCTCGCGCTGCGATCAGACCCTCAGTTTGCAGAAATTCTCACCGATGGCAGGACCAGTTGTTCCCCTATTGAGGGGGGTGATGCTCTGGTCATTCGGCGAACACTGAACGGTCAGATCTTCGAGATGCTTGCTGTGCGATCTGGAGAAGCCAAGTGGCCTCCCCTCATCGATGGATTCGTTTTGGAGGCGTCGGGGGCGGGTTACCGGCTGCTGAGGGCTGAAAAGGGCCTATAAGACTGAAAGTTGCTTGACCCCAATGACGTTTTCGCAAGGAAACCCTCGAAGATGGAAACGGGTTTCGCTATGCTTTGGAAGTTCGGTCGCTCGGAAGGGCGGCTGATCATCAAAGAAAAGTGGGTTTGTGCCCGCTGATTGAACACCGAGGGAGATCAAAATGAATATTTGCCGAGTGGCTTCTGCCACCACCATCGTCGCCGCTGCAGGGCTCGCCATGGCGCAGCCCACTGTTGATGGCTCGTACGACGCCGGAACCGAAGGTTCGTTCTATGGCGACATCATTTGGACCAACAACATTCCAACCGCTTTCGGAGATAACGAAGCTGGGGAGTTCACCGGTGGTAACTTCGGTGACCCTGAGAACGTGACCACGGGCATCGAGATGCGCATCCCGCTGAGCGCCCTCGGGCTGAGCGGCACCGAGACCATCCGCATCTCCGGTTGGGTGAACTCGGGCGATCGTTCGTTCAAGTCCAATCAGATCGTCGGTGCCCTGCCGGTCGATACCCCAAACCTGGGCGGCGCATTGGATTTCAATGCAGCTCCCTTTGATGGCACGCAGCAGTTTGTCACTGTGGACCTCTCGGGTATTGCTTCGCTTGGTGCGACAGTCGATGGTTCAAGCGGTGGCGACACCTATGCACAAGTCTTCCTGCAGCAGAACTACACCGGGTTCGGCAACGAGACCGACGGCACGGTCGATGGCTCTGGTCCGAACGGCGGCGGTTCTGAAATCGACGCGATCTACATGGCTAAGGACGCCACCGACCTTTACATCTTTGTTGCGGGTAACCTTGAGACCAACGGCAATGCCATGGATCTTTATATTGATACGGGTGCCGCTGGCGGCGACTCGACCTTGACCGGTGCATCCGGCTCGGGTGGATTCGTCGTCGACGCCCAGTCCGGTCAGGTGTTCGATACCGGCTTTGCTGCTAACTATGTTTTGTCCTTTGATACGTTCGATGATGACGCTGACGGCATGACCATCAACGTGCCCCGCGCGTTCTTTGGTGATATCAACTCCAGCGTTGATCTGCTCGGTCAGCTCGCTGGCTACGGTGCCGGCAGTGCAGGCGCCTTGACCGGCGGCGATGCCGGCGTGCCCAGCGTTGATATGGCGTATGACAACTCGAACACCGTTGGTGTCGAGGGGAACCCCGCCGAGCCCACCCCGGTTTCGCCGGACGTTGATTGGGCGTACGGCTCGGAGCTCAACAACATCCGCACGTTTATTGATGTTCCCAACAACCGTCTGCACTTGTTCATCGCGGGCAACATGGAAGTGAACTTCAACAAGCTTCAGTTGTTCTTTGATGTCGCACCGGGCGGTCAAAGCGTGATCCTTGACTCAAATGTCGATATCGCGTTCAACGCGGTTAACAACCAAGCTGGCGTCACGTTCGATACCGGGTTCGAGCCCGACTACTGGATGGACGTCAACACCGGCGTCGATGGCGGCACCAACACCGATGTCCGCTTCGCTGACGCAACCATGCTCCGCACCAATGGTGTTCAGCTCGATCCGTTCTTTGGCGTGATCACCGATTACGGTTCGTTCTTTGGTGGCGACCTTGCGGTGCTCGACTTCTCTGGTCCTCGTCTTGACTTCCAGGACGGTTCTCTCGGCGGATTGTTCTCCGAGTTCGCCCCTCGTCTGGTTTCGGACGAAGCATTCACGGGCGTCGTCCCGACCGGCATTGCCGGGTTGATTCAGGTCGCATTCAACAACTCGAACGTTGGCGGCGTCACCGAAACCACTGCCGACGCCTCTGCTGTCAACGCGGTGAATACCGGCATCGAGATCTCCATCGACCTTGACGAGCTCGGTTGGGACGGTTCGCAAGACATTCTTCTCGCTGGTTGGATCACCAACGGCGGTTTCGATTTCTACTCGAACCAGGTCATCGGTGGTCTCCCCACCGGTTCGGATAACCTCGGCTCGCGTGACACCGATGGTGACGGAGTCGCTGACTTTGACTTTAACACGGTGGCTGGCGATCAGTTCATCAACTTGTCAAACCCAGTGGTCTCTTGCCCCGCCGACATTGCGGCACCGTTCGGCACGCTGAACTTCTTCGATATCTCGGCCTTCATCAGCTTGTACAACGCTGGCGATCCTGGTGCCGATCTTGCGGCCCCGTTCGGCGCCTTGAACTTCTTCGACATCTCGACCTTCATCAGTCTGTACAACGCAGGCTGCCCGTAAGTTGACGTCGAACATTCATGATTGATTTGATACGAGCGCCCACGAGAAATCGTGGGCGTTTGTTTGTTGGGCGTGTATCATTCCACTCTAACACGGAGTACACCATGCAAAGATTGCTTGCCGTTTCAGCCGTCATAGTTCTCGCATCATCAGCCGTGCCGTCGTTTGCATCTGCGATCGCTGCCGGAGAGAAAGAGAATTTGGAGCCAGATATGGTTCAGCCCGAGTTGCTGCCGCAAGGCTTTGTGATCATCGTTGAAGATGTGCCGCGAGAAGCGACGCAGGATCAACCGATCTATCTTGCATCGAGCATCAATGGTTGGAATCCTGCGGATCCTGAGTTCATTCTTACGCCGCGTTCGGATACGCGTTGGCAAATCATCATTGATGAAGTCCCAGCGAATACGACCGTCGCGTTCAAGTTCACGATGGGTGGTTGGGATCGGGAAGAGTTGGATGGCAACGGCGAATCCGTCGACAATCGCTCATTCCCGTTGGTTGACCGCTCGAAGCTCGGGCCGAACGAACGTCCGGTCCTTGAGTTTTCGATCCCCGAATGGCGTGTACCGGTGGCACTGTCCGAGCAGGTTCGCGAATCGGGCGTCTATCGGTCGCTAAACGTCACGGGTGATGTTCGCCGCCTCGAAGTCCGAGGCGGCGCCGGCGGTGCGGAGGCGATGACCCGCGATCTTCAAGTATGGCTGCCAGAAGGCTATCTGGAACCGGAGAACGCGAACAGAGATTATCCAGTGCTCTACATGATGGATGGCCAGAATGTGTTCGAACAGTTGCCGGGCATTCCTGGTGAATGGGGAGCTGACGAGACCGCCCAGCGATTGATCGCGGACGGCAGAGTTGAGCCAATGATTATCGTGGCGGTTCCCCACGCGGGGGAGCATCGCCTTCGAGAATACTTGCCGGTGGGCCAGATTCAAGGAAACTCAGCCGATGGTCCAGCGTTTGTCTCGTGGATGCAGCGTGAAGTGATGCCGCGAGTTGAACGTTCGTTTCGAGTGAAAACCGGCGCCGAGAACACCGCTATTGGTGGCGCGTCGCTTGGTGGAGCCATCTCGCTCTTTGCCGCGACGCAACATTCTGAGGTCTTTGGGAAAGCGATCGTCGAGTCACTTCCGATGCTCTACGACAATGGAAAGGCTGCTCGCGAGTATCTCGATTCGGTGTCGACGTGGCCTAGCCACGTGTTCATCGGGATGGGCGGGCGAGAAGTGAGCAACAACGGCCGAGATGCCGAACGAAACGCTGCGTATGTTGATTGGGCGAAAGAACTCGATCAACGTTTAGCCGACGCGGGGTTGGATTCGAGCAGGCGTCGTCTGCGGATTGATGCTGATGCGAATCACAACGAAATCGCTTGGAGTCAGCGATTCCCGGAAGCTCTCGAGTTCCTTTTCCCGGCAGGCAACTGATTCTCCCCGAGAACACACACCTCAGCCGCCCTCGTACGGGCGGTTTTTCAATGGGTTGATTTGTCATCGTTCGGCAATGGTGCATTGCCAATCAGGCACACCAACATTGCGGCGGAACTTGCGATACTGAGTTTCCACACGAATGCCATGTCGAGCAGGTTTAAAATGGCCGGCCTTGGTGTTTGTGGATCTGCGAGTAAGTTTGCTTCATGTTCAGAGCGGAGGGATGGGACCTCAATCACTTGATCCCAGAAGATCGGTTGCATCAGTAAGACGAGCACGAACCCGGTGACCAGTGCTGCAATCACGCTCGCGGTGCTGCCACGCTTGGTCAAGATGGTGGTGAGAAATACGGGTAGAAGCCCGGCATACGCGAACGTCATGACCGTCAGGGCGAACGTGAGTAGGGTGCTGCTTTCTTGGATTTCTTCCTCACGATACTGCCAGAACACGCAGGCAATCGCGAATCCTCCGAGCGCCAGACCCCATCCAACCACCGCGATCCGTCCGGCATTGAGATAGTGGCGTTCATCACGACCTCGGAATGTCGGTCGGTAAAAATCGTTGATGAACGTTGATGCCATTGCGTTCACGCCGCTGTTGAGGCTTGATAGACCGGCGGCGAAGAGTCCGGCCATCATCAAGCCGCTGACCCCTGCGGGCATGTGGTCCATGATGAAAGCGAGAAACACCTTGCGCGAGTCGGTTGGCGTGATTGGTGCATCGAGACCTGCGTTTTGCCATAAATCCGGCTGTTGATAGAAGACCCAGAGTAAGAGTCCGACGATCAGAAATAGAGCGACTGAAGGTACACCGAAAACAATGCCGCCGATCACAGAGCGTGCCGCGGCTTTTTCGTTCCGGCAAGTGAGCATGCGCTGGGTCATGTCTTGATCGGTTCCGTATGAAGCAATGCCCATCAGGGTGAAACCAACCAAAACAGCGGGGAGTGAGAATGAGTTCATCCACCACGGGCGCGAATCGTCACCGAATGCAAAGAGGGTGAGCTTACTTGTGTCGCCGTCTCCGCCGTGTTGCAATGTCCTGAAGATGTCGCCCGCACCGATAGGGAGTTGGTACGCGATGAGCACGATCGCGAGCACCGCAGCACCAAGTAGCACACCCATTTGGATCACGTCGGTCCAGATGACGCTTGCGATACCGCCGACAAGTGTGTAGAGGATTCCGACGGCAGTGAGCACACCGATCGCGATACACAGATTCGTTGGTTCGAGGCCATCGGTGCCAAACATGATGATCGCGGCTGGGATCGCGCCGATGTAGACCCGAACACCGCTGGCCATCACGCGACCGGCCATATAGACGCCGCTGGTCGCCTGCATAGCGCCTCGACCGAATCGCTGATCGAGCAACTCATAGATCGTCTGGACACGCCGCTTGTAGAATGCCGGCAAAAAGACGAGCGCCACAATGAACGCAGCGATCACCATCCCGATGTTGGTGCTCAAGTAGGAGAGGTCGCTTTCGTATCCCTGCTGCGGAACTCCGATGAACGACGCGGCCGACATACTTGTCGCAACGATCGACACCCCGACTGCCCAGGTGGGCATTTTGCGACCACCCAGGAAGTAATCGTCGGTGCTGGCGTTTTCACGCTTTGAAAAATGCCACCCTGTGATCGCGAGAATCACAAAGTAGAGCCCCAAAACAGACCAATCCAAGACTCCAAAGTTCATCGTGCCGAGCGTGTGCATGAGGGGCAAGATACCCTCTCTCGGGTTACGACGCACAGCGAACGTGGAGAGCACGGATGGTCAGGGTATTGGCAGCATGGGTTTGTTTCGGGTTCCTGATCGGTTGCAGCGGGCAACGGACCGATGAGGCCAAGTTTGTTCTTCCGCTGACGGGTGATGTTTCGGAACGACTCGGTGACGAGATTATGGTTGCTGGACAACTGATTCACACCGGCGCGCCGGTCGTGCTCTGGATTGATCCGGGTGGCTATGACGCGTATCGCGTGGAAAGACGATTTTCCAAGATAGGCGATTCGTCATGGGACGAGATAAAAGGGGGGCTCGCGACCCCGAATCGGTTCGGTCAACGTCTCACGGGTGATTCTGCGTTTGATGAACGGGTTCGCGGGGGAGGCTGGACACTTGACGATTTGCGTAGTGTTGTTGATCAGTTTGTGATGCACTATGACGTGTGTGGCACCAGCCGCACGTGCTTTCGCGTCCTCCATGACATGCGTGGTCTGTCTGTGCATTTCATGCTTGATATTGATGGGACCATCTATCAGACCTTGGATGTCAAAGAGCGTGCGTGGCATGCGACAAAGGCGAACACACGTTCCGTTGGAATCGAAATCGCCAACATCGGAGCGTATCCGAGTGTCGATGCGCGGCCATTGCGAGAGTGGTACGAAACTGAACTGAATGGTGACACGAGGATCACGGTGCCAGAACGTTTCGGCGACGGTGGCATTCGGTCACCCGGGCTTGTAGACGGCCCTTCACGCGATCAACCAATACAAGGCACAGTGAATGGGTCTGAGTTGCTGATGTATGATCTCACGGATGCTCAGTATGATTCGCTGATTAAACTCACCGCTGCGCTCCATCGTGCTCTTCCTGGAATCGCGTTGGAGTATCCAAAGGAGCCAGGAGGCGGTGTTGATCCACGAACGTTGGATGACGATGCGTTCCGGTCATTTTCTGGTCTGCTCGCCCATTGGCATGTACAAGAAAATAAGATTGATCCCGGCCCGGCGTTCGATTGGGAGAGAGTCGTAGAGGGGGCGCGGCGTCTAGTGGATAGCCCAGGCCAACCCTAAACTTAGGCTTTGTTAGAACGTGCGAAAAAGACTTCTGACAGCATCCGATGAACAAGCTTGGCTGCGAAAAAATCGCTGCCGTGATGTGCTTCGTGCGGGCATAGCTCGACCACGTCGAATGCTATGACCTTTCGCTCTTGGCATATCCGGCGAACCAACGCGTTGACTGTTCGCCAATCAAGCCCGCCCGGCTCGGGTGTGCCAGTTGCGGGCAGAAAAGAAGGATCAAACGCATCAAGATCGACGGTGATGTATACATTCATCGCAAGCATGCTGAGCACGCGGTCCATCCAAGCTCGTTCAGATTTCGCGTCTCGGGCAGCGGCAACCTCGTGCGCCCAAACAACTCGGTTGCGATCCATGGTGTCCCACTCAGATCGATCGATCGCACGGATGCCGACTTGGGCAATCGACGCATGCTCGCGGGCCCTGGCCATCACGCAAGCATGGTTGTGGGTCGAGCCCATGTATGTTTCCCGTGTGTCCCCGTGGGCATCGATTTGGAGCACCGAGAAGTCGTTCGCGTTGTCTATGAAAGCGGCGGCAGCTTCGATTGCGCCGATCGACACGGAGTGCTCGCCGCCGAGTACAACTGGGAACTTACCGCTATCCAGACTGGAACGGACCCGATCTTGGACCATTGGCGCGAGGTTTTCTGGTGATGTTTCGCAGAAAACGGGAGCTTCAGTGTGAATGCCGTTTTTGTGAACTTCCGACTCGGTTTCAATATCAAAGTACTCGACCTGGCAAGATGCCTCTAGCATCGCGGCTGGTCCACGATCGGCGCCTTTGCGATAGGTGCTTGTGCCGTCGTATGGAACAGGGATGATGCGGACTGCGCTGCTGATGGGGTCGCAATACTCGGGGGGCGGATCGAAAAACTGAGTCATGCGTGCGTCCCTTAAGTCAGCTCTGCGTCGGGATCAAGGTAGGTATATCCCTTGAGCCCTTCGTCGTAGAATGTGATCAGAATGCGGCTCTCGGGGACAGACATTGCGCCGCGGCGCACGGCGCGTTCACATTCTCTCTCAAGCTGGCGACTGAGTGCGTCTGGCTCATATTGAACATAGCTGAGTACTTCATGGATTGAATCGCCTTTGACGATCTCGTCGATGAACCAGTTGCCGTCTTCCGTGCCGATGTGGACGGCATGCGCGTCGCCGAAGAGGTTGTGCAAATCACCGAGCGTTTCCTGATAGGCACCAACGAGGAAAACACCGAGGTAGTACGAATCGTTATTGAGCCCGTGCACGGGAAGCGTTCGGGCAGGCTTGCCTTGTTGTCCGATGAAACAGTCGATCTTGCCATCCGAGTCACAAGTAATGTCGGCAAGTACCGCACGCTCGAGAGGTTCTTCGTCAAGTCGGTGAATTGGCATGATCGGGAAGAGTTGGTCGATCGCCCATGTATCGGGCAGCGATTGAAACAGCGAAAAGTTGCAAAAGTAGTTCTCGCACATCAAATCGTTGATGTCGGCCAAGCTCTCTGGCACATGTTCGAGTCCGTCGCATTGAGCTTGGACGATTGAGCAGGTTGTCCAGAAGAGCCGTTCGGTAAGAGCACGATCTTCAAGCGTCATGTAGCCAAGGCTAAAGAGGGTCAAGGCTTCTTCACGGGCCCGCTCTGCGTCGTGATAGCACTCGACTAATCGTCCGTCTGGTTGATCAGCAACACTGATCGCTGCCCGGAGGTCGCGGATCGGCTGAGCCTCGTTTTGGCCGGGTTTGGCATGGATCAAATCACGGTCCACCAGGTCACTGGGGCCGGTCGAGCCGAGCACATCGAATACCAAAACGGAGCTGTGGGCGACCATCGCCCGGCCACATTCGGTGACGATGGTCGGGTGCTCGACGCCCGCGGCGTTGCAGACTGAAGCGATGCGGTACACGATGTCCGATGCGTATTCGTCGAGCGAGTAGTTCATCGAAGATGGGCTGTTTGTTTGGCTGCCTTGGTAATCAACCGCAAGTCCGCCGCCGACGTCGAGCATAGTTAGCCCGGCCCCGGTTTGCTTGAGTTGAACGTACACATGGGCGAGTTCGGTGATGCATCGTTTGACTTGGCCGATGTCTTGCAGCTGGCTGCCCGAGTGGCAGTGGAGGAGTTGCAGGCAGTCAAGCATGTCGTGGCGACTCAGGGTCTTGACCGCTTCGAGTAGTTCGGAAATCGAAAGTCCGAACTTGCTCTTGATGCCAACCGAGTCCGCCCAGCGACCAGAGCCGCCCGAGGCAAGTTTGACCCGGACACCAATGGTCGGTGTGACGCCGTGCTTTTCGGCGAAGTGGATAATCAGCCGGAGCTCTTTGACGTTTTCGACAACTGGAATAATGCGGCGTCCGAGTTTGGTCGCCAAAATGACCGCTTCGATGTATCGTGCATCTTTGAAACCGTTGCAGATGATCGGTTGTTCGGGTGTTTCAATGGTCATCGCCATGACTGCTAAGAGTTCTGGTTTGGAACCAACCTCGAGCCCAAACCCAAGCGCGTGACCAAAGTCTCGGATTTCATTGACGACTTGGCTTTGTTGGTTGACCTTAATCGGATAGACACCAATGTAGTTGCCCTTGTAGTCGTTCTCGGTCATCGAGTTCTGGAACGCGTCGCGAAGCGACCGCAACCGATGTTCCAAGATGCCAGAGAACCGGAGCAACACTGGGGTGTCGATGCCGCGGGCCGAGAGTCCTGCGATGACATCCTTGATGTCGATGCCGGGACCGGTTGGTCCTTCGGGCATTGCTTGGAGCGTGCCACACGCGGAGGTTTGGAAGTACCCTCCCGACCAGGCCGGAACGCGATAGAGCGTTGCACTGTCACTTGCAGTCCAGGTATGGCATTGGTCAGCGGCAATCGTGGCTCGATCGGGGTGGGGGGCAGGTGCACTGGTCATCGGACAAGTTTAGTTCCATTCAGCCATCTTCGAACACGTGACCTACCGTCTGGGCCTCTTTTTTGCCAGTGACTCTTGGCAGCCGTTTCGTCCAACCAGGGGCGGATCTGATAGGCACTAACGCAACGTCCTAAAATCCCCTCCTAGCGAACCGGAGCAGTGAACGATGAACATCCGCGAACTCATGGAAGGGCACTTCCGCCACTTCAATGCCGCCTCGGCCCTCGATTCGGCCAGGGGATACGAGAATCACCTCGCTGAGGGTGGCGAAATGATGGTGACCTTGGCCGGCGCGATGAGCACGGCAGAGCTTGGTCGATCGCTCGCAGAGATGATCCGCCAAGGAAAAGTCCATGCCATCACCTGCACCGGGGCCAATCTTGAAGAGGACGTCTTCAACCTCGTCGCACATGATCACTATGTCAGAATCGCCGACTGGCGTGACTTGACGCCCAAGGACGAGCAGGACCTCTTAGAGCGTCACCTCAACCGTGTGACCGACACGTGCATCCCCGAAGAGGAAGCCGTTCGACGCATCGAGCGGGTCGTGCTCGAACACTGGGGTGAGGTGGACAAAGCCGGTGAATCCAAGTTCCCTCATGAGTATCTCATGGAGATCCTGTTGGCTGGCAAGCTGACTGGCTCGTACCAAGCCGACCCCAAGAACTCTTGGCTTCTTGCCGCGGCCCAAGCAGGCATCCCGGTCTACGTACCGGGTTGGGAAGATTCGACGCTTGGCAATATATTCGCCGCCCGGGTCATCGACGGGACGCTCAAGACCAGTCGCACCGTCAAGTCCGGCATTGACTACATGATCCACCTGACCGACTGGTACAGCAAGAAAGCCGAAGCGGGCGTCTCGGTTGGATTCTTCCAGGTAGGTGGGGGAATCGCTGGTGATTTTCCGATCTGTGTGGTCCCGATGATCCGCCAGGATCTTGAACGAGACGTACCGCTTTGGGGATACTTCAGCCAGATTTCAGACTCGACGACGAGTTATGGTTCGTACTCTGGGGCGATCCCAGCCGAGAAAATTACTTGGGAGAAGATCGCCCCAGAGACTCCCCGGTTCATGGTCGAATCGGATGCAACCATTGTGGCTCCGCTGATTTTCGGATATCTGCTTGGATGGTGATGGGTCATGGGCCCGGCGGCTCGCCGATGGTCAACGGGGCGACTACCATTGCCCCCACAGCCGGAGAGATGGCTGAGTGGTTGAAGGCGCACGGCTGGAATCCGTGTTTACGGCTTGTCCGTAACGGGGGTTCGAATCCCCCTCTCTCCGTTAATACCCTCGAACCCTTGTTACTGACTCGGGAGCGAGGGTTTTTTAATGGTGGGTCAAAAATGAGCACAAAAGAGCACCCGGTGAGCACTGAACCCCTCGAACTCTCTGAAATCTCAGTGAATGAGCACCGCTGCTGAGTGCTCATCAGCCGTCGATCGAGGGATCAGTGACCCCGTGAAGAAAGCTCAGCCGTGCGGGCAAGCTGGTCGAAGCGGGGATATGCTGCGTGACCTGCCCCCCAAAACCTAGTCCATTTCTTATGAGAGTCTTCTCGTAGAATGGGCGTATTTGGAAGGTAGGCAATCATGGCCAGGAAACGGCATTCAGCAGAGCAGATCATCAACAAACCCAGAGAGGCGGAGGTCCATCTCGGGCAAGGGATAAATGTCCCCGAGGTGGCACGCAAGCTCGGGGTCACCGAGCAGACCTACTACCGCTGGCGCAAG
>JBGCEB010000002.1:0-23669 GCA_045106075.1 Phycisphaerales bacterium | reverse complement strand
TTTTTCGATCGCGCCAGAGATCGGGTCGAACTCGTCGGGGACGACTTCGGCGGATCGAACGAGGATGTCGCGTGGGAGTTTTCCATTGATGGCGCGGACGAGCGTGTCCAAGCCTCGGTCTTCGGGCCAGCCGACGCCTTTGTCCGGGTCGGGCGTTGAGAGGAACGAGGCGCACTGGCCCCATGCGTGCACGCCCGAGTCAGTCCGGCTTGCGCCGGTGACGATCACCGGTTCGCGGACGGCTGCGCGGATGGCTCGTTCGAGCACACCCTGCGCGGTGCGGAGTTCGATGCGTGCAACGTCCTCGCCGGGCGCAGGTGGTGGGGCGGATTCGTCGGGCGGGAGCTGCTTCTGCCAGCCTTTGAAGTCGGTGCCGTCGTAGGCAATGTTGAGTTTGTAGCGGGGCATGAGAAGAAGGGGACTCGGAATCAGCCATCAGGGATCGGGGTTAGGGTTTTTGGATGGATTGGTGTTGATCACGGTTGGGGCGTTGTCTTCGTTGCGCGGGCGGCCCCCGCCGTGCCCGAACTTTTTGTACTCATCGTCGGCCCATTGATCTCCCAATCGCCACCACGCGACGGTGATGATCCCGGCGCCAAACGCGAGCACGATGCCTCCGATGATCCAGCCGAGCATGCGGGATCGTAGGGCCCGTTGATCGGGGACAAAAAAGTTGCAACTTCTGATGCAATGACACAGATTTTGTCGCGTTCTTCTCTCGGCTCGTCTCCTCGGGCTGCAGCGATCAATCCGTTTCGTCTATGGCGTGACCGCTCGTCCGTGTTGGCTTGGTCGGTCTGCGCCATCAATCCGAGGAGTTTTGACATGTTTGCAGTACTCAATAGGTTTGTGGGAATCCATGGCATGGTTGCGGCGGTCGCGATGTGCTTGTTTGCGCCCGCGGCTCAAGCGCAAGAGCCGATTGACGTCACCCAAGCGTGCATCCAAGCAATGCGGACGATTACAACCAATACCAGCGGCGACATGCGGGATATTCGCGGCGCAACCATCGATGCGGTGCGCGCATTGGACGAAGCGGATGCGCCGGATTTCGTTATCGTCGGGGTCGGAAACGATGGGCGTCAGTGGATCAATACACGGGCGCGAACGGGCGTGGAACGCATCAACAACGTGACCGATGCGTGTATTGAGACTCTTGTAGATATCGATGCGCCGACTTGGATGATTGCGCGAGTGATTGATACCAGAACAAGCAGTGCGCAGCGCATCAACCGCCAGCGAGATCGTGCGACCGATGCGGTGATGCTTGCGGTTCGGGCGGCGATTACCGACTAGGTCTGGTTAGGATACTTCATTGCGGAACTAAAACGCTGCAGTCCGTCTTCTGACGGCTCGCTCCCGTCGGTTCACACCGGCGGGAGTTTTGTACTGAGGCGTTTGTTGTTAAAGCTCGACCATCACCATGTCCGGTTCGACTGGTTCGGTGGTTGCCGGCTTGACCACGCCGTTTGCGAACACAGCCAAGTCGCCGCCGGACTCGGCCATTTCTGCACGAACCGAGCCCGCGTCGAAGAGCGGGCCGCGGGGCAGGTTGACCACGTCGGTCGCGCTTGCCACCTGACCGGTCTGGTCGTCGACGATGGCAGCGCCGAACGCCGGGGCGTGTTCGGCGAGTCGTTCGCCCGCGATGATCGCGAGGAGATCGTTGACGATTTGGCCCTCAGACTTGGACTCGTGCTGGTTGGGGATCGCTTGTTCGAACGCCTGCAAGACGTTGTGACAGTTCTCGAAGGTGCCCGCTTTCTCGGCGAACGTGCCCGAGGGCAAGATCACGTCGGCCAGCGATTCGGCATAGCCCGAATGGGTGTCGATCAGTACGGTCTTGGCTTGCTTGAGTGCTGCGAGGGCGTCTTCTGTCATCCATTCGCTGGGATAGTTGCCCGTCAGCAGCAGCGACGCGATTTGCCCCGATCGGCAGTGATCGAGCAGGGTGTCGAAGTCGCTGCAGCCGCCCATGGTGTCGAGCACGCGTTTCACGCCTCGTGCGTTGGGTGCTTTTTCGGCGCGTGTTTCAAACGGCTTGCCCGCGGCGGGGTTTGGGAAGGATTTGTCTTCGCCGTGAATAGGCACAGGGCCCACGGCAAACCGAGCGGCGGGGTCGATGGCGCGGGCGAGCTTGGCCAGGCTGAATGCTTCTTCGCAGGTCAGGAACGGCGAGACGACCACGGCAAGCGGTCCAGCGCGGAGTGTCTCGAGCGACTTCTTGTACGCGATGGGCCATTCTGCTTCGATGAGTGTGCCGTGCTGGCGCCGGAGGGGGTTGGTCAGGCGGTTTTCGTCGTGGACGAACTTCCAGCCGTAGCGGACCTCGTCGGAGATCCACCAGGTGTTGATGTCCGCGTTGTCGCGGGGCTTGATGCGGTAGAGCTTGCCTTGGTTGTGTTCGATCCAGATGTTGTCGCCCGAGCTGGTCAGCGGATCGATGGCTGCGGTGGTCTTAAGGAACCAAACGCGTTGAGCGAACAGGAAGTCTTTGTCAAGCAGCGCACCGACCGGGCAGAGATCAATGACGTTGGATGCGATTTCGTTGTTCAGCGGCACGCCGGGGAAGACGTCGATCTGGGACTTGTTGCCGCGTCCATCGATCATGAGTTCGCCGGTGCCCGAGACTTCGCGTGCAAAGCGGACGCAGCGGGTGCACATGATGCAGCGGTCCGAGTAGATCAGGACGTTGTCGCCCAGGTCTTTTTTCGGCTGCTTTTGCTTTTGTTCTTGGAAGCGTGAGCCCGAACGGCCGTATTTGTAGGAGTAGTCCTGGAGGTGGCATTCGCCCGCCTGATCGCAAACGGGGCAGTCGAGGGGGTGGTTGATGAGGAGGTATTCCATCACCGCTTTTTGGTTGGCGACGGACTTGGGTGAGTTGGTGTAGACGACCATGCCGTCGGAGGCATCGGTAGCACAAGTGGGCAGGAGTTTGCCGCCCATCATGGGTTCGAGTTTGTTGTCATTGCGCGGATTCGGCGCATGGATTTCGGCTAAGCAGATGCGGCACTGGGCCGGCACCGAGAGCCCGGGGTGGTAGCAATACTGCGGGATCTCGACGTGTTCGCGGTTGGCGATATCGATAATCCGCTCACCCTTGGTGAACTCGCAGCGGACGCCGTTGATGGTGATCGTGGGCATAGGTGGGATGATAGGGGCTGTGGTTGCTGGCAGACCGGATTTTCTGTGAGTGAAAGGTCGGTTCAATCGTCGGCGGGGCTGATTGCAGTTCCAGATTCATCGGGGCGGATTGCGTTGTTTCGATCGTCCTGAGTTCTCACGGGCGGCACATATTGCAAGGCGGCGACAAAGCGGGGGTGTTCTCGGATCGGTTCGAGATCTGGGTCGGCGGCCCACCAGCCTCGTCCGAGATCGCCCCCGAGTCGGACCCAGTTCTCAAAATGGGTGCAGGCGGCGTCGATGTCGCCCGCCATGGCTCGGTAACAGGCAAGGTTGTACTCGATGAGCTCGTTTCTGAGCCGAGAGACCTCTTGGTCGAGTGCCTCGGCAGCACGGGCGAACTCGGTGCGGGATTCGTCGGTTCGGCCGAGGACTTCGAATGCCCACGCCCTCTGGTACACGTGGTTGGAGGACTGCTGATCGGTATCCACAGTTCGGGAAGCAAGAATGTCGAGGAGCTGGGTTGCTGCCTGATTCGCCAGTTCCGGGTCCCCGAACCGGCTTTGTGTGTATGCCAGCCAGAGCCACGCGTCGGTGTTGCGAGGGCGTGCTTCGGTGGCAACCTTCGCGAGGCTGAGGGCGGTCGTTGGCCGATTTTCGGCCAGCGCGGTCCGGATCTGCTGGATCGTCGCGACCGTGCTGGGTTCCGGAGTGGCTTGCCGGGCAGGTCGGCGGCGGTCAGGAGTTGGAGCGGCGAAGAGCACGATAAGGAAGCTCATCAGGGCGAGCAGCACTGAGATGATCGTGATGGTGCGTGCGGCAGTCATGGGTTCCTTGTCGCTATACGGCCCGGCCCGAGGCTCGGCTGCGACTACCCTACCCGCGATGGCATCCGGTGAAAACAACCAAAAGAAATCGCTCGGCAAGATCAAGCCGCCCAAGGGCACCCGAGATCTCTACCCCGAGGACGCCCTGAAGCGTCGGTATCTCGAACAGGCTTGGCGGGACGCTTCAGTCCGCTGCGGATTTGAAGAGATCCACGGGCCGACTTTCGAGACAACGGACCTGTACAGCGTCAAGTCCGGCGATGGTATTCTGGGCGAGCTGTTCCAGGCGTACTCGGGCAAGGCGCCGGAAGAGGTTGCGCAGGTTCAGCAGACCGGGCGTGCGCCGTATGCGATCCGTCCTGAGTTCACACCAACGCTTGCGCGTATGTTCGCGTCGAAAGCAGGTGCGCTACCTCGACCTTGCAAATGGTTCACGGGCGGGCCGTACTTCCGGGCGGAGCGCCCGCAGCGTGGTCGGTTGCGCGAGTTCTTGCAATGGAACGTTGATTTCATCGGCGATGACGGCACGTCGTTTGGGCGAGCGCTCGCCGATGTCGAAACGATGTCGGTCGCTGTGACGCTGATGCGAGATGTTGGTTTAACTCCAAAGTACGCGGGCATTGTGTTTAGTGATCGGCGGATGGCCGAGGCGGTGCTCACGCACATCGGCGCGACCGTTCAGACCATGCCGTTGTGGCTTGCGTGGATCGATTCGATTCCGAAGAACCCCCAAGCTGCGGTCGCCAAAGCCCACGAGATGGGGTTGACGACCGAGCAGGTTCAACAGGTCATTGGGTACTTTTTCAATCAGCAGGGTGATTCCCGAACCATGGCAGCCATGGGCGGAAACCCCGCGGGCACGCCCGCATTCGCGGAGTTTCAGCGTGCGGTTCTGCGCGTGCCAGAAGTCGCAGACTCGATCGCCCAAATCCAGCGGTCTGCGTCGATCATCGCGGACATGGAACTGGGCGGCTGGGGCACGCAGCACAATGCGGTGGTCCGGGGGCTTGCGTACTACACGGGATTGGTCTTCGAGATCATCGCCGACGGCGAGCGTGCGGTGGCGGGCGGGGGTCGCTATGACAAGCTCATCGAGTTGATGGGCGGGCCGGCGACACCGGCGGTGGGGTTCGCGATGGGCGACGTGGTTGTTTCTTTGTTGCTCGAAGACAAGGGCCTGATGCCCGAGGGTGCCGAACTCATGCAGGCGGTCTCTCGCCGCCCGGCGTCTGTCCGTCCGGAAGTGTTTGTTGTTGGGGCTGACGATGAAGAGAGCGATGCGTTGGTTCGTCGCCTCTCGGCGTCGTTGCGACGCGGGATCGAATCAGACCGGTACCTGAACGTATCAGAACGCAAGCCGTGGAGCGCAGAACGCTTTGAACCTGTGACAAACGGCGTGCGTCCGATGCATGCGCGGGTGAGTTACAAGACGACTCGGAATCTTAAGAAGTTGCTCGCCGACGGTGAGAAGCAGTTCGCACGTTTGGCTGCGATCGTGCACGGCAGGGACCGCGTGCAGCTCAAAGACTTCGATTCGCGGCAGGACTTAACCCCTAAGGACGTGGGCTTGTCGGATTCACACGCCGAGTTCAGTGTCGATCCTGCGAGCCCGGTGTATGTCGGGCGCGCGGCTGTCCGTGTGGTCGGATAACGCTTCTTACCAGATCCATCGCACACGGCCGACGTCGGGCGAGAGGATCGGTCCGCCGTCGAGTGGGGCTGGGAAGTACACCACGAATGCTTGTCCAACGATGAGATCGCGGTTCACAACGCCGGGCGTGGGATCGATCAACGAGCGGACCCACGGGTTGATTTGGCTGTTGCGCCAGTAGCGCGAGTCGAGCGAGTTTGGCGAGTTATCGCCGCACATGAAGTATTGATCGCCGCTGAGCGTTGGGAAGTTATCAAAGTGAGCCCCGCGGGTGGCACGCGTGTCGCCGACGGGCGCTGGTTGATAGAAGATGTCACGGTTGACTCGGACTCGGTGGACGGTGAGTGGGCCGCCGGAGAACTCGATGCGTGGGCGTGCGTTGCGGTAGAGATCGGTTCGTGCAAAGACGCCGGGAGACGAGATGCCGTTGCCGGTGGTGTCGTTGGCGACGAGTTCGTCATACGTCGGCACCATCGAGGCAGCGATTCGCTGCGCGGGTGAGAGTTGATAGGCGCCGGTTTCGGGCCCGCCGCAGATGAGTTTGCCGTCAACAAACAACCAGAGTGCTTGGTCTACATGCCAGAACTCGACTTCGGTGACCCGTCCCGAGCTGAGCTTCGTGTATTCGGCGGAATCGAGCACGGTCCACGATTCGGGCTGGTCTTCTGGACGCATGCGAACACCAGCGGTGCCGGATGCCGCGTCAATCACACCCTCGAAGATGAAGCCGCGGGCTTGGATGACCGGGGAAACAGTGAGCGAATCCGAGCCGGGCTCTACCGCGACGGAGACCGAGATATCAGACACCGGATATGGTCGGCGTAATCGGATGTTGGGGTCGCCTGGGTTTGCGTCGAGCTTGATGCCCGGGTTGTCTTGGTTGTACGCGTAGGAGTCGGTGATCGGTCGGCGGTTGTTCCAGAACAACTGGGTTGGACCGGTGCCGGTGTACGACCAAGTGCTCGACGTCTCGACGCCCGACCAAGCGCCTTCGTTGTCGGGCGAGAACGGCGGGCGGTAGCTTGGTTCTGGCGTGATCGGGGAGTAGCGGGAGTCAAACACCGGCAGCATCATGGTGCGTTGGGTGCGTTCGTCTTTGCGTGCGATCGACCAGCTATTCTCGCGCCACGCATCGGGTCCAGATTCGGCGGTCTTGCCGGATTCGAACTGGCGGTAGAACACATCGCCGTCGACGAGTGCGAGCTGTTCGCCGGGCAACGCAATCAGGCGCTTGATGTAGTTTTCGTGGGTGCTGGGGTTTTTGAAGACCACGACATCCCATCTTTCGGGCTGATGGAGGCCGGGGAGGTATTTGAGCACGAACACACGGTCTCCAGCCGCGAGTCTGCGATCGGTTTGACCGGAGAGGTCGATCCCGGTCATCGGGTCAGTGGGAGTAAGTGGGGGCGTGTTTGAGCCGCCGCCGCGTGGTTGCCCGCCTTGTTTGGGGAGCGGATCGGTGTTGCCGCCGATGCGGACCCGATCCCAAGGGCCGGTGGTCCAGCTGTAGCCGCTATAGGGCGATTCAAACCGGACGTGCTTTCCGAGCAGCGTCGGTGCCATCGAACCCGTGGGAATGATGAAGCCTTCGATGACGAACCCGCGGAACACGAACGCCAGCATGAAGGCGATCGTCAGCGAGGTCAGGGTTTCTTTGATCCCGACGGGCTTGGAAGCTTGATTGGGCTTGCTGCTCATTGGGGAAGGGTATCGGCGCAAGTGGGCTTGCGGCGGGACGGATTCCTCAGAGCGTTTTTGGACTCAACGAAAGGCTCAGTTGTCTGAGGGCGTGGGCGGACCCGAGTCGGGCGCCGATCCCGGGCCCGAGTTGGTTCCAGAGCCACCGCCGGAAGGCTTGCGTCGTCGTCGGCGGCGCTTCTTCTTGGGCGGGCCAGATTCTGGGTTGTTGGCAGAAGGCTGGGACTCGTTGCCCGGTTTGGGTGTGGAATCGGTCCTGGGTTCGCCTCTAGCGGGTTCGCCGGTCGTGCCGGGGGCATTGGATGGCTTCTTGCGTCGTCGGCGGCGTTTCTTTTTGGCGGGCGCGTCAGGGTTTGCGGTGGCGGGTGCTTGGGTATCGGCGCTGGGCTCTGCCGGTCCCTTGCGGCGTGATTTGACGCGCGAACGAGAATCGGATTTTTTGGCGGGGCGTTCATCTGTTGACGACACCGCGTCAGCTCCGGCCCGTTTCGTTGGGCGCGAGGCCGACCGGCTTGCGCTTGCTCGGCTGGCGGCCAAGGTCGCGGGGTCGGGCGCGGTCTTGCTGATTGGTTCGGTGAGTTCTTCGACCGGGATGGCAACGCGGGTGCCGGTGTCGAGCAGGATCATCGCGAGTTGGGTGAGGATCTGGGTTTCAAGCACCATGCCGTCACCCTCGGGGGTGCCGACGCGTGACTTGCGGTGCGGAAGTTTCTTGCGGAGTTCGTCGTAGGTCTCGTCTTCGTAGCGGAGGCAGCACATCAGGCGCCCGCACCGGCCGGAGATCTTCAACGGATCGAGCGTGGCCTTTTGTACTTTGGCCGACTTCATTGAGATCGGCTTAAGGACTTTCAAGAAGTTCTTGCAGCAGCAGTATTGGCCGCAGCGTTCGTAGTCGGCAGTGATACGTGCTTCGTCGCGAGCGCCGACTTGGCGCATGTCGATCCGGACTCCGAACTCGTCTTGCAGCTCGTTGGCAAACTCGCGGAAGTCGATGCGGTCATCGCTTGAGAAGTAGACGGTGGTCCGTTCGCCGCCGAGCAATGGTTCGACTTCGACGATGCGCATCGGGAGTTTGTGCGATTCGCAGAGTCGCTTGGCGGTTGTGCGGAGGCCGTGCTTTGATTGCTCGAGCTTGGCTTGTTGATCGGTATCTTCACGATTGGCCACGCGAAGCGCTCGGCCGTCGGTGGAGAACGGGTATTGGCGGCCACCGGAGTTTTCGATGTACTCGAGCATCTCTTTGCGGCTGACCGACTTGGAGCATCCAGAGTTGGCGCAGGTGCTGGTGAGCATCTCGCCGATTTCGGTGCCTCGATGCGTGCGAACGACGATCTTGGACCCACAGCCTGGTTTTTCGTCCGATTTCCAGGGGAACTCGCCCACCATTTTCATGTATCCAAAGCGGACCACGATGGTCTTGGGGGCGTTGAGCTTCTCGTAAGCGAGCCGGTCCTGCTCGTCTTTGAGATGCTCGGCCAGGTCGGCTTCGAACTGTGGGAGTGGGTGGATAGGCACAAATCGCTCCGGGTATGAAAGACGCAGGAGGGTATGCGGCCCGACGTTCTCGTCGTTGAATGGTCGATGCTGACTGATTCGCGATGCGTTAAGAGGTCGCGTTCAGACTCGGCTCACATCCGGGTCCGTTCCGACCCTAGGTAGAGGTCGAAGTTGGCCTATGGGCGGGGGGGGAAGCCCGCCTTTGTTCGCGCTCGCACGAAGAGCTCGGGGAGTGATTCCCGATCGATCAGCGAGATCCGCTGGCGGTTTTGCTGGTGGTACACGAGCAAGGTTTCGTTGCGATCGTCGATGATGACGAGAATTTCGTCGGACCCGCCGTCGGTGGTCATCATGCGGTACGCCGAGGTGCTCGCCGTCATTTCCGCGTACGCGGGACGATCGAGCAGCCCGGCGCCTTGCACGATGACGAGTGCCGCGAGGACACCGGCAGAGACCCAAAGCCAGCCTTCACGGCCGGTTGCGGCGGGTCGGAGATCACGTTGTTCGGTGGTGTTGCTCATCGTTCTGGGTCCGCTACGAGGTCGGTCGCCAGGTCGCGATAGCCGATGCCGTTGAGTTGCCGGCGGGAGTCATCCCAAAGCAGTGCGACGAGCTCGCGGTTTGCCGAATCGACGATGTAGATGCCGTTGGTGTTGCTGCCGGTGACTTCGCCGCCGACGACGGAGTACTCGCCGCGAGGGCGGGACGAGTCACTTTGAGCGCCAGCAGATGGCGCAAACGTGACCGCGCCGAGCGCGAGCAGCAGTGCGGCGTTGAGCACCATCAGCCCGTTTCTAGGCAATCGACGCGGTGATTGATGTTGGTTGGGCATGGGGCCTCCGGGGCGTGGTATCAGACCGATACGCTCGTGACGGCGGTCGGGTTTCCAGCCGCCGATTCGGAATCGGCCCGTGTCAGTTCTGATTCGTGAATCAGTCTTGGTGGGTGCGTTTGGGCTTGAGGCTGCCGGCAAAGACCACCGCGGCGACGAGAAGTCCAAAGACCGCGAACATCCAGAACTTGGGCGAGCTGGGTGACTCTGTAATCTTGGGTGGGCGCAGCTCGGATTGGGCGATCGCCGACGCCGAACTCATAGCGAGCATGAGCAGCGGGAGCAGGACGGACATGGAGAGTCGGTTGCGGATCATGCCAATACGCTACCCGATCTGTCGAGTGGATCAAGGCTTGATTGGATTCGGGATGATCGAACTTGCCTCTAGGCGGGCATGGGTTCGAACGCGGGGGACGGTCCCAGCGGGGCGACTGCAGTACTCGGGCCGGCGAACGGGCGGCTGAGGAGATCGAACTCATCCTGGCCGAGGTGCACGGTCCGCCAGCGAGGAGATCGGACCCGCATCTTGGGTTCATAGTCGTCCAGCGAGATCGCCCGAACGGCGTACCAGACGCCTGCCAGTTCCACGACCTCGCCAAACAGCCCGTCCGGTGGCGGACCGTCGCAGGTGTACATGAAGACGATCACGGGGTCGTATCCCGGGCCAAAGAGTCGCTGCCAGGTTCGGAGTGCATCGATGTCATCTTGGGTGACCCAGCATTCCAAGCGGGGTCGTTTCCCCGGAAGCTGTGGGCGTTTGGGCCTTGGGATGGTGCGTCCTTTGACTTCAACGAGCAGGTTGGTGTCTTCGCCGTAGACGATAAAATCGAAGTTCTTGAGGGTCGCGTCGCCAGCTTGACCCTCGAGGGTGAGCTTGGCACCTGGGGGGAGCAGGCTTTTGCGGGCCTCGTTCACGGCGACATACGGGATGCGCTTGGAACGGATGAGGCTTTCAAAGGCTCGTTCGGCATGGTTGCGGCGTTGGGCCATGGCCGCATCATACTCGTCAGGGGTGTGTTTGGGAAGGCTGTGTTCCCGCGAGCTCTTCGAGCACGTGCGGGATCGCGGGCGGCATCGGCGGAGGGGCGGCCCCGACGGTGCGGCGCAGCCACGCTCCGATTTCGACCGGGCGGACCATCGAGCGATGGTTGGCGCGGACAAGAATCGTGCGGCTGGCACCTGGGAGCGTGGCCGAGTCGGTTGGGACGACGCCATCCCCGAGTTTGCGTGCGAACTCGGGGATCTCTGTGAGCGGCGTGTTCAGCGGGATGTCTGGGACGACGGCGACAACGCAGACGATTCGAGTCGTTGTAGGTGTCGGTCTGCCGTTGAGTTTTTTAAGAAACGCAGAGGTTGGATGGAGGTCATCGCCGGCTTCTCCCATGCCGTCGGCGTTCCAGCCAAAGAGCAATGCCGGGTCGAGATCAGGAGACTCTGCCCAGCGTTGGATCTGCTCGCGGGCTTCGGCGATCGGTTGCCAGCGGGCCCAAGGTGAACCCAAGTGCGGCGTGCCAAGTGTGATCAATAGCGGGACAGATGGCGAGCCCTGTTGTTTTGGACGTGTGATCAGGTCCCGCGTGACAAGCCCGCCCATCGAATGGGCGACCACGCGGATCCGCTCGACGCCGAGCGACGCGAGTGCCGGTAGCGCTGCTTGCAGGAGGTCGGTCGAATCAGTCACGGGCTGATCATTCGGATAATCGAAGCGGGCGACGTAGTGCCCGGCTTGTGCAAGTTCGGGTGCGAGGGCATCCCAGATTCCGCCCGGTTCGTCCAGCCCATGTACCAATAAGACGATGTCAGCCGGGGTGTGGGCCGCTTCGGACTGCCAGCGTTCTTCATGGAACCAGCGGATGCCCACTGCGGCCGGTTCGGCCTGCGCGAGTAGTGCTGGGAGTGTTTCGGAGCGCCATCCGGCAAAGCTGATGAAGCTCGTGCCAACAACAGCCAATGCGATTGCGAGGATGCGGGGCGGGTTTTCGTTTCGTCGGTTCAAGTTTCAGGGTTCAAGGTTTGTCGTGCGGATTGTCGGATTGCGTATGAGGAACGAGTTAGGGGTTTTTAGGGGGTTTCCGCGCTGAGTGTTTTCAGCAGGGCGCGTTCTGCTTGGCCGTAGTCTTCATATGCAGCTTGGACCGCCTGGGCGATGCGGGCGATCTGTTCCGCGGCATCTGGGTTACCTGAGCTGACTGCTTCGTCGAGTGCTTCGGATGCGGCTCGCAAGTCGCCAACAGCCGACGCGTAGGCGCGGGCCGCGGCGTAGAGCGGTTCGCGTTCGAGTTCGGCTTTGCCGGGCTGCTTGAGCAGTCTCCAAGGTTGCGCACGGATCTCGTCGAGGAACAATCGGGCTTGCTGGGAGATGCCCCGGGCGTTGGTCAGCGTGATGCCGATGTCTGGTCGGGCGCTGGTCACGAGGCTGTCGGCGTTTTCAGCGAGTTCGCGGTATGAGGTCACGGCGAGGGTGCCGCGGCTGATGAGTTCTTCGGCTTGATCCATGGTCTCGAAGCGGACGCGTTCGGTCGTGGCTTCAACGTTGGCCATGATTCGTTCGATGGTGGGCTTGTTGGTGTCGATAAGGTCTCGGCCCGAAGCGATGGCGTCGCGGACATCTTGGGCGACGAGGGGTCCTTGTGCGACGGTGGCTCCGGTATCGCGCAGGATGGTGTCGATCTGCGGACCCCAGCCGTCCTCGGCGGAGAATCGGCGGGTAAAGCCTCGAACGTCTTCTACGGCTGCCCGTGCTTCGGTGATTGCACCGGAGATGTTTGGTTCGGCTTCGATCGCACGATCTCCGAACCATGCGGTGAGTTCGCGGGCTTTGGCAGTCGTTGCTTCGACATCGGCGATGGCGTTACGGATGCGTTCGGCGTCTTCGACCGAGAAGCCGAGTTGGGCCAGGATGGACGGAGCGAATCGACCCCGGAGTGTTTCGCCAGCATCCAAACGCCCATCGGCGTTATTACGAGCGAGTTTAGTGTCGGTTTCGTTTGCGGGAATCGTGCCGGTACCGGCTGAGGCAAAGTTGATGGTGCTCACGCCGCCGAGCAGCGGCGGGGAGAGGTCAGCGAGCGCATCTTCGTAAAGCGTGATGCGCGCATCAACTGCGATAAGGACATCCATTGCGGATGCCGCGTTATCTTCGCCGCCTGGGTAATGGGGTTCGATTGAGAGCACTCGTCCGACGGGAAGCCCCGCGAACGTGATCTCTGCGCCGGGCTGGAGCCCGGCGACACCGACGGTTGTGGGAAAACGCACGGTGTACTCGTGCTTGCTGCCAAACTTGTCGAGCGCATCGCCCAAAACGAACGCGATCGCGACCGCCAAGGCGAGCGAGCCGAGCACGAAGATCCCAGCGAGTGTGTTGTTGCGGTTCACGACGCTCATTGTTTGTATCTCGCTATCAGCCCCGCGTCGGTTCGAGCGACGGGGTCCGTGTCACACGGTCGGGCGTCAACCCGAAGAGGTCTTGTTCGTATCCCTGTTCGCTGCGCCGGGCGGCGAGCGGTCCTTCCGCATCGCCACGCAGAAACTGGCGGATCAGGCGTTGGTCTTCGTCGAGCGATTGGGCGTTTTCGATTGAAGCATCGCGAAGTTTTTCGTACCACTCGCGGGTGTCGACGGTGAGCATGCGTCCACGATCGAGCATCGCCATGCGGTCTGCGATGGTGAATGCGGAGTCCATCTCGTGGGTAACAACTACGCTGGTCACGCCGAGTTGTGTGGTGAGCGCGATGATGAGTTGATCGATCTGTGCGCTGGTGACTGGGTCGAGCCCGGCGCTGGGTTCGTCGTAGAAGAGGATTTTGGGATCGAGCGCGAGCGCGCGGGCGAGCCCGGCCCGCTTTTTCATGCCGCCAGAGATCTGGGCGGGAAACTTGTTGGCGTGTTCGCGGAGCCCGACGAGCTCGAGCTTGATTTTGACTTGGATGTCGATGATCTCGGGATCGAGATCGGTGTGTTCTTGGAGTGGTAGGGCGACGTTCTCGGCGAGTGTCATTGAGTTGAAGAGGGCACCGGACTGGAACAGGATGCCGAACTTTTTCCGGGCTTCGTTCATCTGCTCTTCGTTGTGGCTACAGATGTCTTCGCCGAAGAGTTCCACTGTGCCGGAGTTGGGTTTGTGGCTGCCGATGATAGTGCGGAGCAGGGTAGATTTACCAGAGCCCGAGCCGCCCATGATGACCATGGTCTCGCCGGGATAGACATTGAGGTTGATGCCGTCGAGCACGGTTTGCGTGCCGAACTTCTTGACCAGATTACGCACCCGGATCACCGGTTCGGCGGTGGGCGCGTTGGTCGTCACGGCGTGGTGCTCCTCGGGTCGTCTCGGCGTGATCAGGGGCTTTGGTCGCTGTCTGTATTGTCGGTATCGGTCGGATCGGGCAGCGACTGTGTCGAATCCCAACCGCTGGTCATGGGCAAGGTGTATTCGTCGCCGTTCATGTCGATCACGGTGATGGATGAGATGCCAGGGCCAACGTTTGGATCGAACTTGATCAAGATGAGTGCCGGTCCGGCATCGAAGGTTGCGGGCACCGGGAAGACATTTGTTTGTCCTGAAGCGCCCTGGGCGATCGGGCCGAGCTCGATGAACTGGCTGATGTAATCGATTGGGTTCCCGGGGAGACTTTGGAAGTCGCCGAGTGAAGCTTGGTAGGATTCACGGAACGCGATCAGTTCGGCGTCGGACGAATCGGCTGCGGGCGACATCAGGCTTGCTCGCGCCCCATCGAACTGGTCAGACTCGATGCTCGTAAACATGCGTTCGAGCGGCTGCCCGAAGTCGGTCAGAGCAGACTTCATTCCAAAGGTGGCCGCGGATAGACATCCGCCCCACAGTGCGAGGTTGAGGAGTCCGATGAGCAAGCCTGCGACGGCGAAACCTTTGCCGCCGATGCGTCCGTGGGACTTGGAGCTCTTAATGAGTCCGAAGATCGAAAAGGGCACACCCAAAATAGCGGTCACGCCGAAGCAGCAACCCCCAAGGGAAAAGATGAATCCGAAGATCGCTGCGAGGCTGGTGCGTTCGGGCTCTGGATAGATGTCAACGTCATAGCCTGCGTCATGGTTCATGTGATCAGCCTATCCGGGTAGAGACCCGCCTGCCAGTCTTTGGTGGTTTAGGGGAGCATGGTGCTCAGGCGAGCCACGACTGCTTCGATGATCGATGCAGCCTGATCTAGCTCGTCTTGGGTGGTGTTTCTGGAGAGTGAGAACCGGACCGAGCCATGGGCGAGGTGTGGTGGAACGCCCATCGAAAGCAATACCGGCGAGGGGTCGAGCGATCCCGACGAGCATGCCGCACCGGCCGAGGCGCAGAGTCCGCGCTCTGAGAAGCCCATCAGCAGTGCTTCTGCTTCGAGCCTTGGGAATGCGATGTTGGTGGTGTTCCAGAGGCGTTGAGCGAGATCGGCCGGGCCGTTGACAATGGCGCCGGGGCAACGATCGAGCACGCTTTGCTCGAAAGCACCGCGCATGGTGCGGAGTCTGTTTCGGTCTTGTTCGTCGTCGAGCCATTCGAGAGCATCGCGGGCAGCGGCGCCGGCGCCGAGCACGCCCGAGAGATTCTCGGTGCCGCCTCGGCGTCCGAGTTCTTGCGAGCCTGGCATCAGTGGTCGAAGGCGGATGTTCGCGCCCGTCCACAGCCCGCCGACCCCTTTGGGGCCATGGAACTTGTGGGCGCTGAACGTGAGCATGTCGATCGGCGGCGCGTCGGGTGCGACGAGGTTACAGGGCATTTTTCCGACCCACTGGGTCGCATCGGTGTGGAAAGCGACGCCGCGTGCGCGGCATATCTGGCCGATCGCATCAATGGGCTGGATCGCGCCGTTTTCGTTGTTTGCCCACTGGGCGCTCACGAGCGCGGTGTCATCGTCGATCAGTGTTTCAAGGGTTGTCACGTCTGCGACGCCGCCTTTCAGCAGCGGGATTCGTTTGACAGTCATGCCGTCTTGTTCGAGCTGTTCGCAAAGGTCTCGGATCGCGGCATGCTCAACGTCAGTGGTAATGAGTGTGCGTTTGTGCGAAGTGGCGAGGATGCCGCGGATGGCCAAGGTGATCGATTCGCTGCCCGATCCGGTCAGTGTGAGTCTGCGGGGCGGGACGCCGATGAGTCCGGCCAGTTCGGCCCGAGCGAGTTCGAACGCGTGGCGGGCTTCTTGCCCTGGTCGGTGAACAGACGAGGGGTTTTGCCAGAGTTCGGTCAGTCCACGAGTGGCTGCTGCGACGGCGTTAGGCGTGGGTTGCGTGGTCGCGTTGTTGTCGAGGTAGATTGGTCGCATCGCGAGTTCGGTGGTGCAGCGGGCTCTGGCGATCAGCCTTGTTTGTCACCCATTGCTTGTGGGCCGACGAGGATACGGGCGAGCACTTCGCGGACGTGGGTGCCTTTCTCGTCACGGCCATGCCCCGAAACGCGCATCGCATCGAGCACGCCATAGCCCATACCGATGTGAATCAGCGTCCACGCGATGACCTCAGCAGAGAATCGGGCCGTTACTCGGTGGGCGTCTTGTGCTCGTTTGATTTCGTCGGTGATGAACTCGTGCAGGACGCCCATGTGGTCGGCGATCGCTTTGGAGATCATCTCGTCATCGATTTCGGGGATCGCTTGGAGGATCACCTTGTATCCGGCCCGGCCTTCGAGAGAGACCATCGGGTTGTCGGCGAGGATGCGTGCAAGGCGGGCGGCGGGGTCGTCCTCATCGGTGAGGTCGCGTTGCCAGAGCTCAAGGGTTCGGCGTCCCGTCCGTTCGATGAGCGCGACGAAGAGATCTCGTTTGGACTTGAAGTGTCTGTAGATGATGGGCTCGGTCACGCCAGCGGCCCGGGCGATCTGCGAAGTCGTTGCGCCCGCGTATCCCTGTTGCGCAAAGAGGGTTTCTGCAACGTCGAGGAGTTGTTCGCGCCGTTGGGCGGCGGGGAGTCGGCTCATGGGTCGCTCTGGCCGGTGACCGGCGGTGCGGGGGTTGATTCGGGCGTCGATTGCTCAGGGTTGTGTGGGATCGGCACGGGGTCGTATCCGCCTTTGACAAAGGGGTGACAGCGGAGGATACGCGCGCAAGTTAGTAATGACCCGCGAACCGGGCCGTGGAGTCGGTAGGCTTCGAGGCTGAATGCTGAGCAAGTGGGGTGATAGCGGCATTGGCGTCCGACGAATGGCGAGAGTGTGAATCGATACACCCGAACGATTGCGAGGAACGGGATGTTACCCAGCCGGGCAAGCCGGCTGATTTCGCTGGCTGGTTTCTCTGGATCCGTCGGCGTCATGTGGACCGGTCAATCTGTTGGGAGCGATGTTCGAGTTCACGATGAGACGATTCGATCGCAGTTTTGATGTGCGACCGGTAGTCCTGTAACGACAATGGCTTGTGGCGTCTGGCAGAGATGACTATGTCGTAAGAGCGGCAGCTGCTAGGACTTGGGTAGACTGGTCTGTCTAGACGGATGGACTCTCGGATTGCTCGTTTGAGGCGAACCCGAACCGTGGCTCCACCGACGCGTTTGCCGATTGAAAGCCCAAGTCGATGTTCTGGATGGTTGGTTGGGAGCAGGAACACGGTAAGTGGTCCACGCGACTTGGCAGATCGGGCATTGAAAACCGCGTGATAGTCGCGTGCGTGCGAGATTCGGTGTCGTGCTCGGAAGCGGTGGGTCGGCATGAATTGATGTTAGTGCGCTGGCGGTGGCGTGTGAAAACGGAAGTCGTCTGTCAATCAGGATTTGCGATGCGGCATGATGCCCCACATCGCGGCGAATCCAGCGATACAGAGCAGGATCAATCGGCCGGTGTCATCGCTTGCCAGTTTGGTCAGGGCGGAGGGGGTCGCCGGTGCCGGTCTTGGAGCTGCGTGGATGGGTTCGGGTTCGAGCAGTTCGAAGAGGCGTGGGTCTTCGGGCTGACCGGGTGCGACGAGGGCGGTGGAGTCTCTGGGGACCAGTTGGAGTTCGGATGCGAGGACGAGGCGGATGGTGTCTGGGTCGCCAGCTTCGAGTGCGGTGAGCATGGAGCGGTAGTTGTTGAGTCGGGCGAGGTCGGTTTGTTCCAGGGCGAGCACCCGATCTCGGGTGAGGCGGATGCCTTCGAGGTCGGCGGTGGGCGGGGTGAGGGCGACTGCAACAAAGAGGATCACGCCGGCGATGAATGCGATCCAGCGGCACACGGGTTCAACGGGGAGGGCCGCGAACGAGCGGGTGGGGGCGGGCGCGGGATGGGCGCTGGCGTGGTGGGTCACAGGGTTTGTATCGGCGCAGCGTCGGTCTTGGCTGGAGTTGGGCAGTTGTTGGTTTGCATTGGTCTGCACAGGGGCATGTTTGAGGGGTCCGCGTCTCAATGTTGCGTAGACTTGTGCGATGCATCGACGAGTCGTTATTACTGGAGTTGGGCCGGTCTGCGCGGGCGGGATTGGCATCGATGCGTTTTGGGCGTCGATGTGCAGCGGAGCGTCATCGATTTCGCCGATCCGGTCATTCGATGCGGCTGCACTCGGGATGGCGATCGGTGGCGAAGTCGAAGGGCTGAAGATTCGCGATTTGGTTCCAAAGAGCTATCGCAAGGCGACGAAGGTGATGGCTCGGGATATCGAGTTGGCGGTGGCTGCGGCGAAGCTGGCGGCTGAGGATGCTGGATTGGTGACTCGTGGCTCTGAGGACGGTTCGAATGGGTTCGCGATCGATTCAGCGCGCACGGGGTGTCATATCGGAGCGGGTCAGATCTCAGCGGATCCGGCGGAGCTTGGTCGTGCCTTATCGGTGTCGATGGGTGACGACGGGATCTTTGATACGCAGAAGTGGGGCACCGAGGGAGATGGCGCGGGGGCGATGAATAACTTGCCGCCGTTGTGGTTGCTGAAGTACCTGCCGAACATGCTGGCATGTCACGTGACGATCATTCACGGGCTTGAAGGCCCGTCGAACACGATCATGGGCGCTGAAGCGGGCGCGTTGCAGTCGATTGGCGAAAGCATGCGAGTGATCGAGCGCGGGTCGGCCGACTTGTGTTTCACGGGCGGCGCCGAGTCGCGGGTGAATCCGATGGGTTTGGCCCGGATGCGGTTTGCTGGCCGTGCATCGGATGTTGATGCTCATGCCGACTACGGAACGGTGCTAAAGCCCTTTGATTCTTCGTCTCGCGGGGTGATCGGCGAGGGCGGTGGTATGTTGGTTGTTGAAGATGCGTCGCACGCAAGCGATCGCGGCGTCTCGGTGTATGCAGAGGTTGCGGGGTTTGGGTGTGGGATGGATACGAAGCCGATGACGCCGGGCTTGGCGGGCGTCGGCGATGCGTCGCAGGATCGTGGGCTGACTGGCGCGATCAAGCGTGCGATGAAGGACGCTGATGTCTCGGCGGAAGATATCGATGCAATCGTACCCATGGCGGCGGGAGAGCCTGCGTTGGATTGTCGTGAGCTTGGGTCGTTGCGAGCGGCGATGGGCGACGTATCCGGGCAGCCGATGATTACGGTGTCGCCGGTTGCGGGCAACATGCTTGCTGGGCATGGAGGATTGACCACCGCGGTGGGCGCGATGGCGATTCGGGAACAGAAGCTGCCTGCTCGTGTGCATGGCGGGTCGCCCGACGGTGCAATCGCCGGCCGAAGCGAGAGCGTGCCGGCGGTACTGCGGAACGTGCTTGTCTGTGCTGGTTCGTATGGAGGGCAGGCTGCGGCGTTGGTGCTGCGAAGGGCGGATTGATTCGATGTAGCAAGCTTCTGTAATAGAATCATGGCAGATTGATCTGATGCGTTTGCACGGGTCCAAACTAGAAACATCTTCGAAGGAGAACAACATGCACAACGACAGATATGGACGAAATGACGGGCGTCACGAGGGGCGTGATTCTCGCGGCGGCGGCGGGGGAGATCGTGGCCGACGGGCGACGCCTTTGTCGGATCTTGATCCGGCGGTGACAGAAGTTTCACGCAAGGTGATTGGGGCTGCGATTGAAGTGCACAAAGCACTCGGCCCGGGTTTTCCCTTGGCGGTGTACAAGAACGCGTTGGGTAAGGCGTGCAAAGCTGACGGTGTCGAGCCTCACTTCGATGAGATCTTCGAGGTTGAGTTTGATGATGAAGTCATCGGTGAGGTCGGGGTTGATATGTTTGCCGGCGAGACGTTCTTGGTGAAGCTGATGGCTGAGCACAAGGAGATCGGTGTGCAAGAGCGTGCCGAGCTTCGTGCACAGTTGCGTGCAGCGGACCTTGAGCTGGGGTTGGTCATCAACTTTGGTGAGCGGCGGCTGAAGGATGGGCTGGTTCGGGTGTTGAATCCGGACAAGCTCAATGCCAGTCGCGACGACGATGATGAGTACGAGGATGACGACGACGGCGAGGAGTGATCATGGCTTCAAGACGTGTGGTCATCACAGGAGTCGGCTGGGTCACGCCCTTGGGGTGGGATTTGGATGGCGTATGGCAGCGGCTTGTGCGCGGGGAGCGTGCGATGGGGCCGTTGTCGAGATATGACGCTTCAACGTGGGCGACCAAGTTTGCTTCGGAAGTGAAGGGGTTTGATCTTCGCGAGCGGATGGGTGCTCGAGCTGATCGGCACGTGCACGGTTCGCGGAGTACCAAGTTCGCGTTGTCGGCGTGCGATGATGCCTGGAGGATGGCCGGGCTTGATCGGGGCAAGCCGGACGGGGGTTCGGTTGGTGTCTATCTCGGCGCTGGTGAGGGCGAGGTCGACTATGGCGCGTACATAGAGGCTCATGCAGCGGCATTCGAGGGCGGCGGGATCGACGGTGAGCGCTTTGCGGCCGTGGCGGCCAAGCTTGACGCGGCGCGTGAGATTGAGCAAGAGCCGCAGCTGACTTCGACCCATTTGGCCAACGAGTTTGATGCGCAAGGGCCGTGCCTGAACTGCATGACCGCGTGCGCTGCGAGCACGCAGGCGGTGGGTGAAGCGGTCGAGATTATCCGGCGCGGTGATGCGGATGTGATGATCGCGGGCGGTTCGCATTCGATGATTCACCCGCTCGGGATGACCGGGTTTATTCGACTGACTGCGATGAGCACTCGCAATGACGATCCGATGCATGCTTCCCGGCCGTTTGATGTATCGCGTGACGGGTTTGTCATGGGTGAAGGTGCCGGGATAGTCATTCTTGAAGACCTTGAGCACGCGCAGCGGCGCGGGGCGAACATTTTGGCCGAGCTGGCAGGGTTTGGTTCGACGGCGGATGCGTATCGGATCACGGATATTCATCCCGAGGGGAAAGGTGGCGCGGGTGCGATGAAGGCTGCGCTTGATCAGGCTGGGATTGATCCTCATGGGTTGGATGCGGATGGTCGTCCGATGGTGCATTGGGTCAATGCGCATGGGACCGGGACGAAAGAGAACGACAAGATCGAATCGGCGGCGGTGCGGCTGGTCTTTGGTGAGTTGGCCGAGCGGGTGCCGTTCACGAGTGTGAAGTCGATGCTTGGGCACCTCATTCAGGCGGCGGGCGCGGTTGAGTTGATCACATGTGTGAAAGCGATCGAGACGGGGATCATTCCGCCGACGGCGAATCTGAACGATATCGATCCGCTTTGCGCGCTCGATCATGTGCCGAATGACGCGCGTGATATGAATGACGTTGGGGGCGTGTCGGTGTGCGTGTCGAATAGCTTTGGGTTTGGGGGGCAGAACGATTCGGTGTGTGTGCGTCGGTTTGAGGGCTAAAAAGCTGGTGAACTGATGATTCTCACCTTGAACGCCAGGCTTTGCTTGGGGTATTCTGGAATCCTTGGTTCGCATGGTGCGAATACGGGGGAGGGTCATGGATATGAAGCAGTTGAGATGTTTCGTGGCGATGGGTGGTTTGGTTGCTTTGGCTGCGGGGACAGCGCACGCGCAGTTGTTCCAGCCGGACTCAGCAGTTGCGTCGAGCGAGTTTAGTTCTTCGTATGACATTGGAAACACGATTGATGGTTCTGGGTTGCCGGCTGTGTTTAGCTTTAACACCCCGCACGCGACGTACGTTCAGAACAACCACTGGACGACTCGATCGAATCCGACTGATGTAAACGCTGTGTTCTCGTTCAATGAGCCGAAAATGATCGCGCAGTTTTTTCTATGGAACCATCGCAGCAACGGCGTGGCGGCTGATCCTTTCTATGCCGTTCAGCGGTTCAGCTTGACGTTCTTTGATCCGTCCGGCGGAGAGCTGGGTTCGGTCGAGAATCTGTCTGCTGAGGCGAACGTGGCGCGGGCCCAGTTGTTTTCGTTTGATGCGTTCGACAATGTCGGTTCGGTGCGTGTGGATATTCTCGAAAACAACGGGAGCCAGTATTGGGGATTCGCCGAGGTTGCGTTTAGCCCAACCGTGCTCGCGTGCAGCGGCGCAGATCTGGCGGGCCCGATTGGCTTTCTGAACTTCTTTGATGTGGCAGCGTTCATTGACTTGTACAACCAACAAGATGTCTCGGCGGATCTCGCAGAGCCGGTGGGCACGTTTAACTTCTTCGACGTGGCGGCCTACATCGACCTTTACAATGCTGGATGCTTTTGAGCGGGTCACGCGGTGATGTTGGCTGATTGAATCCGGTTCGATCGGTCGATATCAACGCTATGGCTGGGAAACTCACGGCGGTCTCTGGGATTTTGACGGGTTCGGCGGCGCTGGGTGCGGTGATCGTGCTCGGGATGGTTGGTTTGCGGCTGGCCAAGTCCGACGCGGCCGAGCGGGTGTATCGCCAGCGGCTCGAGGCAATGGCGACCGACTATGAGTCGTTGCGCAGCGACTACAACCAGGCCATTCGACGAACGGCGGTTACCGAGTTGGTCGTGGCAGATGGAAAGGTCACGGCGTTGGTGCGTTCGGCGCATGGGACGGTGGCTGAAGTGGCGACGGCTGCGGACCCAGCGAAAGAGGTCTACGTCGATTTTGCGCTCGTCGATGGGCGGGTCTGGATTCGGCGGGTGTTCGATTCGGCGACGCGTCCAAATGACGCCACTGTGATCGACCCGAGGCTTGCGGACGTTGATTGGGAAGGTTCGAATGCCTCGGTGGGGCAGGCGGTGTACCGGACATTGGGCGAAGGGCGCTGGGTGGTGCGGGTGAGCGGCGACGGGGCGCTTGGTTTGGAGCGGGTGGCGGATGACGCGGTGATCTCGCTGGCTGAGGCGCCGGAGGTGAAGACCTTCGAGGAGATCCAGGGCGAAGTGGACGCGAAGGTCGAAGCGGTGGGGTGGCGCGAGGCGATCGGCGCGGTGATAGGCGGGAATTGAATAGGTTCAGTCGCTCGGCTCGCTCGGGCGTTTCCATCGGCACCAGTAGTGGGCGGCGGCGGCGTGCCAGACGATGTGTCGGAGCATGACGCCGAGCATGTCGGAGACGGTGAGGTCGCGGCCGTAGTGGACGGTGGCGGATGGGTCGAGGTGTTCGCTTGCCCACTCGGTGACGCGGGCGGCGTCGGCGCGGAGTGTTTCGATCGCGTCCAAATGTTTCGTCGCGTCGGTTGGGAGGGGCGGCCAGTCGTTGGTCTCGGGGCCGATCAGGTGGTGGGCGTGGGTGCGGAAGACCTCGGCGGCGTGGCGGAGGTGCCAGGCGGCCGAGCCTTCGTCGGCTGGATCCCCCAGTGTGTCGGCGGGGTGCAGGTCGAGCGTCATGCGGATCGACTCGAATGGCTCGTCGATCGAGGCCCGGATCTGGGCGAGGGTGTCGGTGAAGGGGTTGGGCTCGGTGGTCATCGCGGGGATGGTACCGGGAGGGAACCTAGACTGGGGACCTGTTTTTCAGCGAGGAGACTGCGATGAGCGATGCCCAGACGAAATCGATGGACGAGATCATGTCGCTGTGCAAGCGGCGTGGGTTTGTGTACCCGGCCAGCGAGATTTACGGGGGCATCAACGGCTTCTGGGATTACGGGCCGCTGGGTGCGCAGTTGAAGAAGAACCTGCGTGACGCGTGGTGGCAGGACGTGGTGATGATGGGGTGCGACGGGCAGGATGGGCCGGACGGGAAGCCGGTGGAGATCGTGCCGTTGGACACGTGCATTGTGCAGAACCCGAAGGTGTGGGAGGCGTCGGGGCACGTGGGTGGGTTTAACGACCCGATGGTGGA
>JBGCEB010000001.1:0-112894 GCA_045106075.1 Phycisphaerales bacterium | reverse complement strand
GTCAGCCGGACCGTCGTTGCTCGCCCGTGCGGGCAGCTGCCAGACCGCTCCACCGTTTCGCGCATCCGCATCAGCTCGTCCATCTCATCATCGCTCAGACGGTCACCTGCTTTGATTGCTGCTTTGCACGCCATCATGTCCAAGACTTCGTGCAATGCTCCTTCGCTGCCGGGCGCAAAGCCCTCGTTCATGGCGCGATCGAGCAACTCCTCGACGAAGGATCCGGGCTCAACGTTCCGCGAGATCAAGAAACTCGGCGCCGACCGAACCCCCACCGTCATGGGCCCCATCGCGTCGATCTCAAACCCGAGCGTATCGAACATCGGCGTGAGCGAATCGAGCATCTCGATCACACCCCGGCTGGTTTCGATCAAGATCGGCACCAGCATTTGCTGCCGCTCGAGTTTCTCGTTGCCATTTTGCCCCCCAGTCACACGCAAAAGTAACTTCTCGAACATCACACGCTCGTGCAACGCGTGCTGATCGATGATGACCACGCCCTGCGAGTCTTGTGTGATCAGATAGCTTGAATGCACCTGTAAAACGCGGTCGGCCGGCCGCATCATTGGAAGGTCGGCCGCCTGTTTGCCGGCTGCATGGACTTCTTGCAACGGTGCGAACGATCGCGGTGCGGGCGCCGTCTCAAGAACGCGGCGTAAATCGTCACGCAGTTGCTGCGGCGCGGGTGTCTCTGCATCATCTGTCTCAGCCGGCCGGGCCTTTAGAAACTCGACCAGTCGATCCACTTGCTGATCAACCTGCATCGGTGCTGATTCAATGTGACCCGGACCGATGCCCAACTCGGGCAGGCGTTGCAACACCGTCGGCGTGACGTCTGCCCTTTGCAGCGCATCACGAACGCCGTGATAGATCGCCCGGTGCACCATCGATTGATCCCGAAATCGGACCTCGAGTTTGGCTGGATGAACATTGACATCGACCGCACTTGGTGACATCTCGATCATAAGGACCGCGGTCGGATGTCGGCCTGGCTCGATCAAACCCCGATACGCTTCACGCATCGCGTGCTGAACGGTTTTGTCACGGATCAGTCTGCCGTTGAGGAACACATGCTGCGCCTTGGCAGTGGCACGGGCAATGGAAGGTAGGCCGACGAGTCCCCAAACCAACACGCCTCGGGCATCGTCAAACCGATCTATTGAAACCTCGACCAGCTGATCCTCGAACTCTTTGCCCAAGATCGAGACCGCTCGTTCACGGGGGGATTGATTCGGGGGGAGGTCCAGCCGCGCTTTCCCGTCGCACACACATCGCACCGCAACCGCAGGATGCGCCATCGCGAGATCACGGACCCAATCAAGGCACCGCGTTTGTTCCGTGGCCGGAGTCCGAAGGAACTTCCGACGTGCCGGCGTATTGAAGAACAAGTTCCGGCACTCGATGGTCGTGCCCGGCGCGCGGGCCGCGGGGACCACCGGGTTCACCGCATCGCCCGCGACGCTGATCTCGCGGGCTTCGTCTTCGCCCTGCACCCGCGAGACGATCCGCAATCGGCTCACCGACGCGATCGATGCCAACGCCTCGCCACGAAAACCCATGGTTCCGATCCGATCCAGATCGTCAGCCTGGGTAATTTTGCTCGTCGCGTGGGGAGCAATCGCGAGCACCATCTGCTCGGGCGCGATGCCGTGCCCGTCATCGGACACACGGATAAGTTCGACTCCCCCACCTTCGAGTTCGACCTCGATCCGAGACGCTCCGGCATCGATTGCATTCTCGACGACCTCTTTGACCACCGATGCGGGCCGTTCGATGACTTCCCCGGCTGCGATCTGGTTCACGAGCAGTGTGGGCAACTGCCTGATCGTCGCTGCAGGACCGGAATCCGTTTGCCCAGACTCAGGCTGGTCGAGTTGTGCCGATCGTTCTGGGGACATCATGAAATCGTACGCGTGACGGCTGAGGAACGCCCCACGAACACCCAGGATCTCGTACGATCCCGGTATGACTGATTCCATCTTTTCGAAAATCATCCGGGGCGAAGTCCCGTCGCACAAAATCTATGAGGATGACCATGTCATTGCGATCCTCGACGTTGCCCCCCTCAGCGAGGGGCACGCATTGGTCATCCCCAAAGAGCCCGCGGAATCGATCGACGAGCTCTCGGACGAGTTCTCCGCCGCGGTGGGACGCGTCTTGCCCCGTGTGGTCCGGGCGCTCAAGCGGGCGGTCGGCGCCGACGCGGTCAACATCCTTCAGAACAATGGCTCCGACGCCGGGCAGGCCGTGCCGCACGTGCACTTCCATGTCATCCCCCGCTTCAAAGGTCGAGGCAATCCGGTCGAAGGCCGACCCGACAAGGAAAACGGCCCCGGGCTCAGCTTCGACTGGCAACCCGGCACACTGACGCCAGAAGAAGCCCACGAGATCGGCAAGCACATCAAGCGCCTGCTCTAATCGGGCGGCACAAAGGCCAGGGCCATATCTACACCGTCTGGGTGGTCGCAACGTCAAGCGATCGACGCCCATCGTTCGTCTGCAGCTCGATCGACACGAGCGGATCGAGTGAGATGACTCGGCCGCGGACCGTTTGGCTGTTGCTGCTGAATGCGCGCAGGGTTCCGAGCATCGCATCGAATTCACGCCAATGTGCCTTGACAAGATCTTCAGGAGCGCTGAGCCAGTAGCTCAATCGATCAATCAATCCGATCGCAAGCTCGCACCGCTCGACTCGCGCGCCGAGATCTTCGAAAGATATCGGGTGATATTCACCTGTCGTATCGAACGATCGAACGTTGATCCCAACACCAACAATCGCGATGCCTTCGCGTCGTTCGATCAACACACCCGCGAGTTTGCGGTCGATGCCATCCGCACGGACCACGATATCGTTCGGCCATTTGATCAACACCTTAGAATCGGGCACTCGGTCGGCGCACGAGTCCAATGCTGCGAGCCCGGCACGGGCTGCGAGGGAAACGTCGGCGAGATCCGACTCCATCGCGATGGATACCGGGAGGGTGTGCGATTCTCCATCGTCCCACTGCCGACCTCGTCGACCTCGGCCATCGGTTTGCTCTGACGCGATCGCCACGACCCCGCCACGAGCTACATGATTCAAATGCCGATGGCGAAATGCGGCGTCTTGGGTGCTAGAAACCCGCTGGTACACAAAGACCTCCGAAACGCAGCAACCGTCGATCGTTTCGATCGCATGTTCGATTCGATCGGCCCAGCCCGTGATGTCTTCATTTGCAGCAGCCATCCGCTCATTCTGCATCGAAACCGAAGTCGAGCGACACCGCCTGATGGGTCAAGCCGCCCACCGATATCCGATCGACCCCACTGTCTGCAATCGACCCAACCGTATCGAGAGAGACGCCGCCGGAGGCTTCGAGCAAGAGACTCGGCGCCTCAGCATCGCGTCGCTGCACCGCTTCTCGCAACCGCGCAGGCGGCATGTTGTCGAGCAGCACCATATCGATCAAACCATTCGGCAATCCGAGGATGTGTTCAAACTGATCGAGCGTGTCTACCTCAACTTGAATAAATCGCAAGAGCCCGCCGCGTGACTTTGCTTCCGTCGCGACCTTTGAAAGCGTGCCAGCCAACTCGTACACGGTCAACCCTGCGATGTGGTTATCCTTGATGAGTACCGCATCATGGAGCCCGATGCGGTGGCAATAGCCGCCGCCGCAACGAACGCTGTACTTTTCGAACAAGCGAAGCCCGGGCGTCGTTTTACGCGTGTCGCAAATCTTCACACCGGTGCCCTCGACCGCGTCCACAAACGTCGCGGTGCGCGTCGCGATACCAGACATACGCGAAACGAGATTGAGCAGCGTGCGTTCCATCCGAACCAGTGCCCGGGCGCTGCCTTCAAACGTGACCAGCTTTGCGCCGGGCTTGATCCATGCGCCGTCGTCCGTATGCGTTTCAAAGGTGATGGCATCTACATGCTCACCGGTGAAGACCTCGATGATCTTGGGGACGCATGCCATGCCCGCCAGGATGCCCTCGGCCCGAGAGACCAAACGGATCGAGCGGCGATCCGATTCTGAGAACATCAACTCGCCGGTGAAATCACGCGGCGGAACACCAAGGTCTTCGTCGCGTGCCAACTCGATGAGACGCCCAACACCCTCGGATTGCATCAAGGCCCTCGCCAGTTCTGGCAGGCTGACTTCGTTCGGTTCGATCGCGTCGAAAGTATGCACACACGATCCTACGCCGACAGGGGCCGCTGCCCGGCATGGAACCTACGATGGCTGATGCGGCAACGCCCGCCCCCGAGGATCGGCGGAGGGGCAGTTACCCACAGATGAAGGAGCGATCCACATGGGTCTCATGGACGGCAAGCAGGGTCTGATCGTCGGCGTCGCCAACGATCGTTCATACGCATTCCACATCGCCAAATCGCTGACCGAACACGGCGCGACCTGTGCATATGCCCACATCCCGGGCGAAAAAAACGCCCGCCGCACCGGAAAAGCGGCTGAGAAGATCCAAAGCGATCCTTGGCTCCACCCCTGTGACGCAGGCAGCGATGATGACCTCGATTCACTTTTCGACCAGTACAAGAAAGACTTCCCCCGCCTGGACTTCCTGGTCCACTCGATCGCGTTTGCCGACCGGGACTGGCTGCAGCCTGGCAAGTTCTGCGTGACGCCAAGACAGGCATATCTGGATGCGGTGGATATCTCCGCGTACACCTTGTCGGCCATGTCTGGACGGGCGAAAGACCAGATGGCTGCCAACGGCGGCGGGTCAATCATGGCGATGAGCTACTACGGAGCCGAGAAGGTCATCCCGGGATACAACGTGATGGGCGTTGCCAAGGCAGCCCTTGAAACCACCAGCCGCTACCTCGCGTCCGAGTTGGGTGAGCACGGGATCCGGGTGAACACCATTTCCGGGGGATATCTCCGCACGCTTGCCAGCTCCGCTGTTGGCGGCGTCGATGCCATGGATGATGCTGCCAAAACCAAGGGCCCCCTCAGAAGGGGTGTCGAGGGCGAAGACGTGGGCAAAACCGCCGTCTTCCTGGCCAGCGACCTTGGGAGCGGCGTGACCGGGGAGAATATTTATGTCGACTGCGGCATGAACATCTTGGGAGCGTAGAAGAGCTCTCAGGGCCTGCAATCGATGCCCTGGTAGTCTGGAGAGTTTGATCCGATTGGATGAATTCTTCGGAGTTGACTGGCAATCCCGGCTGTATGGCGCACCTTTCGGTTCGGATGACCTTCCACATTTGGGGGCGGGTCTCAAACCGGGAGTGCATGATGAGAGATGTAGTAATTGCAGGCGCCGCGGCGCTGTTGATGAGCGTGGGGACTGCCCAAGCAGGACTGGGAGATGGCGGAGACACGACGCTCGTGCTCGCCGATTCCATGGCTGACTTCGGCGGAAACCAGGGTGAAAACGGTTGGTTCTACGGCTTCTATGACGGAAACGTCGATGCCGCGTTCACGCCGGACGACTTTGAACTGATGAATGTCTACGACGACGGAAACGATCGTTGGTGGGCGGACGATTCGTCCGACGGCCCGATCACGCTGATCGACGCCGTGTTCATGCATCCCAACTCGTTCTTGGACGATCAGCGAGATTCGAGTGAGCAGTGGTCCGTCCGTCGCTGGGTCAGCGGCGTCTCGGCCGACGTGAACATCAACGTCAACCTGTCCCGTGCGAACCCTGAGTTCGCTGGCGACGGAGTTGTTCTTCGGATGTTCATTGATGGAGTGCAGACCCTCGCGGTCGAACTCTTCGCCGATAACGACGCCGGCCTTTCGTTCGACCTGTCAACGACCGTCGCCGAAGGCTCGGTCATCGACTTCGCGGTCGATCCGATCGAGAACGCGCTGTTCGACGCGGTTCGCTTCGACACGGTCATCACGACCATCGTTCCAGCCCCGACCGCTTTGGCGACTTTGGGCTTTGGCATGATGTGCTTCGGTCGCCGTCGCCGATAACCCCTGAACTTGCAAGGCTTTCTAGCCCGCGTCGCTGGTGCGACGCGGGCTTCTTTGTCGATACTCTTTCTATGCTCGGCCCGATCACCAACCTGCTCGCAGCCCAAGCAGCCCGCAAGGCTGCCATCGAGTCCGCTCGAAAACGGGTCCGAGATCCTGGTGCGACTGACGGCGCGAGCCGTGATGAAGATCGGTTTGATAGCGAACTCCAAGCGGTCGAAGGCGCGGAAGCGGTTCGCCGATTGGCGGATGCCGACCAGGAAGACGCCCGGGAGGACCGAGAGGCGTCGCTTCTCAAATCCAAACAAACACCTTTCGATCGAGATGGTCCGGGTCGCGGGATCGATCTGAGCGCGTGATTCCTTCATTCACGTAAGCCTTTCTGCTACATAAAGTTGCATTCTGAACCGAAGTCAGGATTCTCGGTCCTTGGAGGCCGGTAATTCTTGCGCTTTACTTGTGAAGTAGTTCACGCCGTGTCATGCTTGTGATGACGCGATCGCAAGGTTCGCGGCTGCGAACTGCAGCCTCGTGCGATCTCAAGTGTGGCAAAGAGCCACCCCGACATGGAGGTGAAGAATGGACCGTATGTACAAGGCCTGCGCGATCGTTGCAGGAACGCTTCTCACAACCGCCGCGACCGCAGACGTAGTCAAAGTCGCTGATTCCATCGGCGAGTTTTCCGGCGTGCAAGGCCAAGATTCTTGGTCGTATGGCTGGTACGCCGGCGACGACGTTGCCCTCTCCGGGGGCGTTGGCTCACTCGACACGGCCGATTTCAAGATGTTCGAACACTATGCCCCGTCCGGTTGGTGGACACACGACGCTGCATCAGCTGATGCTGGACTCGGAGCCACGCCGTTCTTCCTCACGGTCATCACCGCTGATCTGATGCACTCGAATGCACCTGTTGCGGGCTCAACCGATGTTGCGTCCGAGATCCGCTGGGCATCGCGCCGCTGGACAAGCGAAGTCGATGGCAATGTGACCATCGACGGCTCGGTGAGCAAGTACAACTACGGCGGCGCGCTCGGCGACGGAACCGAGGCGTACATCCTTCTTGACGGCGCTGTCGTATACCACTATGACGTGGCGAATGATGACTTCGAAGGTACGAGCTTTAGCTTTGACCTTAACGTGCTTGCTGGATCACAGATCGAGCTTGTGCTCGGAGCCAACAATGACGGATTGTTCGACGCTACCGCGTTTTCGGCTGAAATCACCGGCGAGGTTGTTCCCGCACCCGGAGTCATCGCACTTCTCGGAATGGGCGGCCTTCTTGCTGGACGCCGTCGCCGGTAAGACAACTTAAACAAGGGCTGTTCGCTCCGCCTATCGCGGGCAGCCCACACCGGTCATATCACGACGAGACCGGGACCCACCTGGCACACGCGTCATCACGACGCGTGTGCTTTTTCGTTATTTGCCACGGAAGAATCGCGTCACGGCATGCAACGTAGTAGATCGCCCGACGGCTGCGATGGACTCGGTCAGCGGAATGCCCTTGGGGCACACCTTGACGCAGTTCTGGGCGTTGCCGCAGTCGGAGACGCCGCCAGCGCCCATGAGCGTGTCGAGGCGTTCACCCTTGAGGCGTTTGCCGGTTTCGTGTTCGTTGAACAGGCGAGCTTGGCTGATCGCTTGAGCACCGATGAACGCGGTATCCCAAGTCTTTTCGTCTTCTTCAATGTTGAACTGGGGGCATGCTTCAAGGCAGCAGCCGCAGGTCATGCACTCGGAAAGATCATAACGGGTCTGCTGCTGCTCGGGCGATTCTTTGGGACCAGCGCCGAGGTTGTAGGTGCCGTCGATCGGGACCCATGCTTGGACGCGCCTGAGCGCGTGGAACATGCGTTCACGATCTACCCAAAGATCGCGGATGACCGGGAACTTGCTCATCGGCTCGAGGGTGAGTGTGTCGCCTTCGCGGGGCGCGTATTCATCGATCAAGCAGGAGCACGATTGGCGGACGCGGCCGTTGATGACCATGGTGCATGCACCGCAGACTTCTTCAAGGCAGCCTGAGTCCCAGACGACCGGTGTTGTCTTCTTGCCGTCGACCGTGACTGGCTCGGCGGCGATGGACTTGAGGCAGCTGATGACATTCGAGCCAACCTCGGTTTTGATCTTGAACGATTCCCAACGCGTCGGCTTTCCGGGGCCGTCGCAGCGTTTGATCTTGATGATCACGTGGCGACCCGGCACCGCGTTTTTGCGGTTCTGGCGGCGTTCATCGGCGTCGTGGAGATGGGCTTGGGCGTCACTCATCGTGCGCGGTCCTTCCTGACTTCAACCTGCCGGGCAATAACACGGCGGGCGTTGGGTGGTTCACTACGAGGCGGCAGCAGCCTGCTTGGTCTCGGTCTTTTCGGGAGCTGACTTGCCGTAGGTCCGCGGGCGACTCTGAACGAGCCCGGTGCGGACCTCGACGAACTCCATGTCGGTCGATTGGGTGTCGGTGTTGTACTTGGCAAGCGACGTCTTCCAGAACTTGTTGTCGTCGCGATCTTTGAAGTCGGTCCGGTAGTGCGATCCGCGGGACTCTTCGCGAAGCAAACCGCCCTTGGCGACTGCTTCGGCCATGATGAGCATGTCACCCACAGCGCGTGAGAAGCTCAGCGATTGGTTCGTCCAAGTGGCGGCATCGCCAAGCTCAACCTTGCTGTAGCGTTCTCGCAAATCAGACAGCTTATTCATGCACTTCTCGAGGCGCGGGCCTGATTTGACAACCGTCGAAGCTGCGTTCATCTCTTCGCCCATTTCTTTGGCGATGAGATACGGGTTGAATGAGTTGTCGCCAGTACCGCCCGAGCTTGACGAGACGAGCGCGTCGTGCTTGGCCTGCTCTTGCTTGACAAATCCGTCGAAGACTGAGCTGGCAATGTTGTCGACTGCCGGTGCCTCGTCGCGGACGTAGTTGACGACCGACTGCCCGTTGCAGAGCCCGTCGAAGATACAGCTCAGCAGGGCATTGGCGCCGAGTCGCGTCGCGCCGTGATACGCGAAGTTGACCTCGCCGAACGCGTAGAGCCCGGTGATGTTGGTCATCATGTTGTTGGGCGCGCCGATGGTCATGCCCTGTCCCGGCTCCGATGAGACAGGGATGGCGTTGCCGGGCTTATGGCCGGGGAGCGCGGCATCAGGCTGGTACGCGCCCGCGGTGTAGGTCGTCCACATGCCGCCCATGCTGTAGTGCACAGCAGGGAAGATTTTCATGGGGTGGTATCGTGGGTCTTCGCCAACGAACTTCTCATAGATATCGAGGATGCCGCCGAGCTTGCGGGTGAGGTAGTCAGGGTCTTTCTCGGTCAGATCGAGGTAGACCTGGTTCTGCCCGTCGACGCCCATGCCCTCATTGACGCAGATGTCGAAGATCTCGCGGGTCGCGATGTCGCGGGGCACGAGGTTGCCGTAGTCGGGGTAGCGTTCTTCAAGCAGGTAGTAGCGTTCGTTGTGCGGGATGTCGGCAGGCTTTCGGGTGTCGCCCTTGTTCTTGGGGACCCAGACGCGTCCGCCCTCGCCGCGTGCGGATTCGGACATCAGGCGGCACTTGTCGGCGCCGGGGATCGCGGTCGGGTGGACCTGGATCATCTCGGCATTGCCATAGTGAGCGCCTGCTTGGTAACAGCGTGCTGCCGCCCCGCCGTTGCAGATGACCGAGTTGGTGGACTTGCCGAACACGAGCCCGTTGCCCCCGGTCGCCATAACGACCGCAGCGCCGCGGAACGAGCGAATCTGCATGGTTCGCATGTCCTGGGCCACGATGCCAACGCAGCGCTTGTCCGAACCTTCACCCTCGGTGATGGGCCAGAGGAACTCCCAGAACTCGTACTTCTTGATCTTGCCTTCAGACTCGTACCGACGAGCTTGTTCGTCGAGGGCGTAGAGGAGCTGCTGGCCGGTTGTCGCGCCCGAGAAGTGGGTCCGCTTGAACAGAGAGCCGCCGAACAAACGCAAGTCTCGGAAGCCTTCGGCGGTGCGGTTGAAGGGCACGCCCATGCGGTCGAGCAGGTCGATGATGCGGGGCGCCCAGTTGGCCATCTCGAGAACGGGGTTCTGGTCGGCGAGGAAGTCGCCGCCGAAGATCGTCTCGTCGAAGTGCTGGTACTCGGAGTAACCCTGCTGGCGGGCGACTTCATTGCAAGCATTGATGCCGCCCTGAGCGCACACGGAGTGTGAACGTTTTACGGGGACCATGCTGACCAGGTCCACGGGGACGCCGGCTTCGGCGACGCGGACGGCTGCCGCGAGCCCGGCGAGCCCGCCTCCGACCACAATGACGCGTTGTTCTGTCATATCAAACCTCGTCTGCTTGCGGGACTTGGCCGGTGGAGGCCAGAATCGGCTTCGCTCGTTCTGAGCATTCCGATGCGGTATTCATTGGACTCAGGATCAGTCTTCGATCAGGGCTTGCTCGTCGATTACTTCGACTGGAAGGGCGCGTTCTTCTAGTATTTCTTCGAGCCTCTCGGGGCCGTACTTGTCGACGATCAGCTTGGATTCGATGGCTTTCGCTTCGTCGTGATCAATCAAGAGGGCGCCGCCGAGTGATGCCCACGCAGCGAGCATGAGTCCAAAGCCCATACCAAAGCACGCGACGCCCCACTGCTTCTGCGCCTTCTCGGACACGGTTAAACCCCAGGTGATCGCCGCGGTCCACAACCCGTTGGCGAAGTGGAACACCAACAGCGAGATACCCAGGAAGTAAAACAGCGAGATCCCGACACCCCACACGGTCCAGCCTTCAGAAGACCCCTGCAGTGCAGCCGCCAGCGTCGAAGCGCTGAAGTCGTGCGACCATTTCGTGCCCTCGGGCACGAGGAACGACCAGCCCCATCGCAGTGTGGCGACGTGGTAGAAGATGAAGAGGATGCCGAAGTACCCCGACCAACGCTGGAGCGAATAGCGCCAGTTGTCTTGGTGGGCATATCGGGTCAGGTTGCCCTTGCCGGTCGTGGCGTAGTAGAAGCCCAAAATTGAATGGAACGCGATCGCGCCCCACAGCGTGAACTCGATCAAAAGCAAGTGCGGGACTTGGGTGTTGATCCAAGAGACTTCCTTCTGGAAGTACTTGATGCCGCCCTCGGCCACCGAGTACCCGTGCCCCTCGGACCGCAGCCCCCACTTGCCCCACGCCAGCGACGAGTTGGTCACGAGGTGGGCGATCAGGAAGACGCCGATGGGCACGATCCCGGTGAGGGAGTGCAATCGGCGGATCAAGAAGTGATGCTTCTGGAACAAGCCCTGCTTCGGTTCAGCGGTCTGGCTCACGTTCTGGCTCCGGCAGTCGCCCTGAGTTGGGGACAGGTAGAAGAGAATCAATGGACTTATCGGCCGAGTGGTGTATCGGTCGATTCGGGTAGGGTCCGTGACGCGATTCGCGGATAGACACGGATCCGTGGGGTTTAGATCTTCAGATCGGGGCCCGCGGGCGCTCCCGGTGCCGCGCCGCCCAGCGGGTCGACTCCGCCGGGTTGAGGGGCGAGCTTGCCCTCCGCCTGGGCTTTGATGACCGCGTCGTAGACCTCGACGAACACAGTCCGCAGCTCGCCGAGCGTTCCCACGAGGAGCTTTGATTCGTCCTCAGAGAGGTTTCCCTTGGTCTTTTCTTCGAGCACGCCGAGGAGATCGATCTGCATTTTCGCAACATCGAGCGCCAAGACAGCCCTGCCGGACTGATCTGGGATCTGACCCATGTACATGAGCGCCTGGGACGTGAGAAGAGAGACCAGGTGCTCGATTGAGGGCTGATCTGGGAGTTGACCGGGCTGGGGAGCTTCGGCTTTTTCCTGTTCAGCTTGGGCGAGTTTTTCCTTCTCGGCACGTGCCGCGGACTTCCAGTCGTCATCCACAATAATCTTGGGCTGGTCGGCATCTGCCATCGCGGCGCTCCTTCTTCGTGGTCAAACAGGGTATCGTAGCCGATAACTCGCCCGAAAGCCGGGATTTGGAAGGGACAAGCATGCCGCGATTCAAGACCAAGATGCCCGACGTTGCCCTGACTGGGATCGCGATGATGGCGACCGTGGGCTTGCCGCTCGTCGGCTGCCAGAGCTCGAGCAAGGTGAAGCGCCCGCAAGCACAGAAACAAGTGGGCGCCGAAGCGTTCGCACTCACTGCGTCGGATCAACCCGTCGGCGAGCCAGACCCAATCGCAGTTTTTGATTCCAACCCGGCGACAGACAACCCGATCGATGACGAAGGAATCGTTGTCCGATCAACGCGCCCAGTCCAAGGCAACCGACCTGAGCCGGCGGCTCCAGAAGGGCTCGCGCTCATCGAAGCCAAGGTGGGCGATATCAACGGGAAACCGATCTATTTGAGCTCGTTCTTTGAACCGATCGAGGCTCGCTTGTCTGCTGAAGCAGATCGCCTTCGCTTGGCGGGCTGGCGCAACACTGCGTTGGCCATCATCCGCGAACGTCTCGACGGCGTGATCATGGACGAGTTGCTGCGAGCCGAAGCGCTTGCAGCGCTCAGCGAAGGACAACGCCAAGGCCTTCGTTCGTTCCTCACCAACTTCCGGAAAGACGCATTGAGTAAGAACCTCGGGTCCGCCCAGCTGGCGAGTCGCCGTGGACAGGATCTTGATGATGCCATGCGAGAGAAAGAGATTGAAACACTCGTCGGCCTAACGCTTTTTCAAGAGGTAAACAAGCGTGTGAATGTGTCTTGGCGCGACATTCAGCAGCGATATGACCGAGATATCGAAAAGTACAACCCGCCACCGACTGCTGTGTTTCGTCTGTTGCGTCTTGTCACCGAAGACCAGCCGGTGATCGAGATGGGCAGCCGCATTGCACGCGGCGAGGAGTTCGAGGTGCTGGCGTCCGAATCGAGCAACACGCACCGGGCTGCCGACGGCGGATTACATCGCGCAGAATACGACGGGCCTTACGAAGACGCTGAGTTCTTCGGATCAGACACGCTCAACGAAAAAGCAAGAACGCTTCGCCCCGGCCAGATTGCAGGCCCCTTCGAATTGGGTCGGTTTACGTGCTGGTTGAAACTCGAATCGATCGAGCAAGAAACAACATCGCTGTATGACGCGCAGCTCGCGATCAACTACGAGCTAACACAAGAGCGACGGACAGAAACTCGGACCGAGTACTTCAACCGGCTGTTTGAGCGGGCTCGCGTGAGCAACCGCGACGCGATGTTGATCGAGCTGCTTCAGATCGCTGAGGAACGGTACGGGCCCGAGTGATGGGCGATCGGATGCGGAGCGTTCTTTCGAAGTTTGGTGTCGGTTCGCGGAACGATTCGGTTTGGAAACGCGGGGAAAAGGCGGCCGAACGTGTGATGCGTCGCGCGGGCTGCCGAGTGATCGAACGCAATCTGAGAATCCCGCCGGGCGAGATCGACTTACTCTGCCGCGAGCGGCGTTCCGGGCAGTTTGTCCTGGTGGAAGTCAAGGCCCGGATGGCAGACGGGAGCAGCCGTCGCCCGGAAGACTCCATTACCGCTGCGAAGAAACGCAAGTTGCTGCTGCTTGCTAAGGCATTGATGCGTGACGAAGAGGTGCGTGGATCGGGGATCCGGATCGATGTTGTCGCGGTGGAGTTTGTCTCTGGACAATGGCGTCCGGCTGCGACGCGTCACTACGAGCGAGCAATCTCGTCCGACTGATCGCCTTCGCGTGGAGCTGGCGCGAGTGTGCCGCGGAACCTTGCTTCGAGACGGGCTTCCTCGATCGCCTGCGTGTCGATGCGTATCGGGAAGATCACGCTGAACATCGAACCCTGGCCTAGTTCTGATTCGAGCTGAACATCGGCCTGCAACAGTCGAGAGAGCTCCGCGACAATGGCGAGACCAAGCCCTGTTCCAGAATGCGAGCGTGTGTGCGACGAATCCACTTGCTGGAACTTATCAAAGATCCGCCCGCGATCCTCGGGTGCGATGCCCGGCCCATTGTCGATGATCGAGATGCGGACACGCTCGGCGGAGTCCGAGGAGTCAGAAAGCGGCTCGGCACGAAGCACCACCCTGCCCGAACGACCAAGGTCGGAACCACCCGAAAACTTGACCGCGTTGCTGAGCAGATTAAATACGATCTGATTAAACTTCTTCGGGTCGGTTTGTATCACGGGCAAATCCGGCGAGAGTTCCAGCGAGATCTCAACATCTTTCTTCCGTGCCAGCGGATGGATAAGACCCACAAGAGCGCCGCATGCATCGGTCAGATTCAGCGGTCCGGGGTGGATTTCGATACGCCCAGCTTCAATCTTGGCCATCTCCAGCAGGGTCTCAATCATCTCGAGCAACGTGCGACCAGCGCTGACGATGTTGACGAGGTATCGCTCGCGCTTGGCGAGCGCGTCAGGGCCCGGTTCGATCGGTTCGCCTTCCGCGATCTGAGCAACATCCGAACGAGCGATCTCAAGCAAGAGCTCGGCGAACCCAATGATCGAATTCAGCGGCGTACGCAGCTCGTGCGAAACCGACGCAAGGAACTCACCCTTGAGCCTTGCCGACTCAAACAACGCAGAGTTTGCTTCGGTGAGTTCGGTCAAACGCGAATCGAGGGCGACGTTGGCAGCCCTGAGTTGATTTTGCTGACGCTGAAGTTCGGCGAGCATGAGATTGATCGTCTCGGCAAGCTCTTCGAACTCATCGCCCGTATCGATGTGTGAACGGGTATCAAGGTGACCCTCGCGTACCCGCTCGGCAGTGCGTTGCAAACTGAGAACCGGACGGAGTATCAAACGACTTGTCAGTGTGACGAAAACGACCAACGCCAACGCCAGCACCACCGAGCCAGCAGCGGCGACGTATAAGAAGTTCACCAGCAAACTGCGAGCGGCGCCGTCGGCTGTGCGTTCGATGAACACGATGTCCCGCACGGACCCGTCCGGAGCGCGCCGAACGCGAGCGTATCGGTAGACCCGGCTCCAGCCGGACCAGTCTGGCTCGAATCGCTCGATTGACGATGATGACGCTTCGAATCGCTGAATCGCGCGCTGAATGAACCGCGAGTCGTAGTCGGCTGCTTCATCAGCGGGGATGATTGTCACCGTCGCCTGGGCGATGGGCTCGGCATCAGGATCCTCCTGATTGTTCCACGATTCGAATACAGCCCGTGCTAAACCAAGCTCAGCATCACCGACCAGACCGTTCATTCGGAGCAAGGGCAGGGTCAGAGAGATCGCGATAATGAGCGCGGAGGCACCGCCGAAGAGCAGGAGGCACTTCGTCGCCAGCGACAGCTCGCTGAACCAGGCCCGGATGTCATCGGTTCGGCTCACGCGCGGCGAGTCTATCCGCTGACGGGGCATGGGGTTGGGTATTCATGGTCTCTGCGGACCTATCATCGACTCTTATGCCCACGAAACGCGTCTATCTTGAAACGTTCGGTTGCCAAATGAACGAGCTGGACTCCGAGCTTGTCGCGGGGCGGCTCGCCGACCTGGGCTACGAGTTCACGGGCGATGCCGGGCATGCGGACATCGTTTTGTACAATACCTGTTCTGTCCGAGAGCGGGCCGAGCAAAAGGTGTGGAGCCGGCTCGGGCAACTCAAAGATGAAAAAACAGGGCGACCCGAGTTGGTCGTCGGGGTCCTTGGATGCATGGCCGAGCGGGACGGCGCGGACCTGATGAAGCGGATGCCTGTCGTCGATGTCATGTGCGGCCCGGCGGAACTTGACAAACTGCCCGAGCTTCTCGACAACGCCGTGCGGACGCGGGCCTCGCTTGCATCCGAGCCGGCACAGGCTGCGTTTCGATCTGCCAAGGTCTCCGCGTTACAGGGATCCTCTTCGCGTCGATCGGGAACGCTCGCAGCGGCCGAAGATCGGCTCGAGATGCTGGATCTTTCTCGTGCAGTCTCCCCCACTTCTTATGACGCAAAGCGATCGGCATACGTCCGGATCACCCGTGGCTGCAACAAGTTCTGCACCTATTGCGTCGTACCGCACACACGCGGAGCTGAGATCCACCGCCCGCCCCAGCACATCATCGATGAGTGCAAGAAGCTTGCCGACGCTGGTGTGATCGAGATCACTTTGCTTGGGCAGACGGTCAATCACTACCGCTATGAGCATGGGTCGTCGATTGTTGTTGATGGCGTGACCCAGCCGCAGAAGGGCCGAACGTACAAGGGATCGCATCATCGCGACGCGTTCGCGGGCGATCACACGACAACGTTCGCGGATCTGCTTCGGCGCATCCATGACGAGGTCCCCGCGATCCAGCGGCTTCGATTTGTCACCAGCTATCCGCGCGACTTCGGCGATGACGTGTTGGAGGTCATCCGCGACCACCCGCGCTTGTGCCGGTACTTGCATGTGCCCGCGCAATCTGGCAGCAACCGCATCCTCAAGACCATGAACCGCGGCTACACGATCGAGGAATACTACGAGTTCATCGATCGGGCCCGTGCGATTTTGGATCAGCCTGAGATCGGCCGGCCGTTGATGATCTCGGGTGACATCATTGTCGGTTTCCCCACGGAAACCGACGAAGACTTCGAGATGACCAAGCAGATGCTGGTGCGATCGCGCTGCAAGAACCAGTTCATCTTCAAATACTCGCCGCGCCCTGGCACGGTCGCGTATGACCGGATTCCCGATGACGTGCCAGAAGCGGTGAAGCGTGCTCGCAACAACGAGTTGTTGTCATTGCAAAACGAGGTGTCGGACTCGATCAGCCGCGAGCAAATCGGACGGCGATACGAGGTGTTCGTCGAAGGACTCAGCCGAACCGAGATGAAGAAACGCGGCACCGACGTCAAGCCCGGTGCGGGCATGGTCGGCATCACCGTGGGCGGGCGTGATCCTGCAGCAGCCGCGACGCTGGAGCTGCCCGAGACCGCCGAGGGAATCCAACTCTCGGGACGAACCGACGGCGACCTGATCGTGTTCTTTGAAGCACCGACCGGCGAACGTGCCAAGAAACTACTCGGGCAGATCGTGGATGTTGAAGTCACTGGGGCGGATCGATTGGCGCTCACAGGCGCCTTGGTGTGAGCCAGCGCAGGCTCATTCTGACCAGCATTTCGCTCTTCGCACTGCTTCTGCTACTTCCGATACTAATACTGACTTTTCCGACGAACTCAAATCATCGAGAGATTGAGCTCAATACGCTCAGAACAAGAGAGAATCGGAGTTGGCTGTTTCTTGTTTTGGATCGCCGTGAGTATGACTCTTGGGCCACACCATGGCTCGAGACGACAGAACCACCGCAGTGGGTCGTCGTCCATTCAAGAGTGATCGAGGAATCCAAACCTACGAGATCGTTTGGAGTGGATGCAATCATTCGATCGTCTGTTGACAACATATCACGCGAGTGATGACGTCCGCCGTCATTTCGCAGCGCGATTGCAGCAATATACACGCGTTCACTCGGATAGCTATCAAGATGCCATGCAACGGATTTCGCCAATTACGATGGCTTATTCAGTCGCGTCAAGCAGCCCGAAATCGATGATCTCGATGGGAGACATCGATAGCTGGTTCAATGCCGCCGAAAGTGGGACGCATTTTGATCTCGCTCGAGCAGTTTTAGATTCGAATCCCTGATTATTCAAAACGCTTCCGTGCCCGTCGCTTGGCGGCCAGCAATCCGGTCTCTTCTGTTTCGGGCTCGGCTGTCGGCGCAGCGTCCTGGACATCCGAATCTGATTTCGCGATCCGCGCCCGCGCTTCGGCGGCTTGGCGTTGCACGCGCTCGCGGTCGATTCGGCGGCGTTCGGCGTCTGGATCGGTCTGGATCGTGCTTGGATTCGCAGAACCCTCTCCAAACTCGCGGGAACGGGCCGCACGCAGATCGCCGAGCGATCCGCTTTGTGTCGCGGTCGCGGCGATGGTGCCCTCTTTGGCCGACTCCACCCAGCGGTCCCACGCCAAGCGACGCATCGCGACATCGACGAGGAACAACGCAAGAGTCAGGATCAGGAGCATCGGCCAGAGCGCCGAGCGTGCAATCTCCGGCGGGCCTTGACGCGTGAACAACTGCTGCGGATTGGTCCAATCCAACACCCGCCCGCCGGTTCGCCGGGCGAGGTCGGCCAAGCCGGCGTCGTCGCTCGAGAGCGAGATATCTTCCGCACCCGCTCGGATCTGCACGCCCGAGATACTCGGAGCGAGCGGCGCGCCTCCGAGCACCGCCCGGGCTGCCGCGACAATCACGCCGTCGGGCAACGTCCGAGCCGAGCCTTCATAGCGTCCGGGGCCGACCTGATTGAGTTCGACCTGACGCACCGAACCTGTTGGCAGATACATGCTGACGCCGACATCGAGCCCATCGATCGGCGCGCCGTCATCGTCTTGGGCTTCATACACCAGCTCGGCGTCCTCGCCGACCGGTGTGATGCGCAGTTCGCCGGGCGCGTCTTCGATAGCGCGGGCGTTCCATGCGGTTAGATTCGTCCAGAACCGATCGAACCCTGGGCTGTCCATCCATCGCGCCGACCACTCGTGTACATCGGTTGCAACAACCGCGACGCGTCCGAGTTCGACCGGCCAGTAAGCAAACACCGGCTCATCGTCCGATGTCACGATGGGCGTGGACGCAAGCGGATTGCGGGTCGACAGCACGAGCCCGCCCAGCGAAGGGATCGAGCCGACATCGGCCAAGATCGGCGCGTCTGGATCGACCACGATGGGCTCAAACGGCGTCGCGCGGATTGCCGGCTCGCGCATCACACGGACCGCTTTGATGAACACCTGCGGGAGTGCGCTTGGGTTCGTCACTCGATAGAACACGCCGTTTCCTTGCTCGGCAACAGCACGAAGTGATGCGACATCCGCGCCATCGCCAACGGCAATCGTGGAGACGCGCACGCCTGCCGTCCGGAGCTTATTGGCCAGTTCTGGGAGTTGTTCTGGGTTCTGACTCTCGCCGTCAGAGAGCACGATGACGTGCTTTGACTTGGTTTCAATGGCTGAGAGTTCTTCGAACGCGACTTCGAGCGCCGACGGAAGATTGGTACCTCCGTCACTCGAGATACCCAGCACGGCAGCACGCGTTTCTTCCGGCTCTTCATTCGGGCCAAGCGGAACAACCACACTCGCACTATTCGAGAATGCGATGACCCCCACCAAGTCGGTCGGATCGAGTGTGTCGATCGCAGCAGCTGCGGCGGCATTGGCGACATCCTGCTGCGATCGCGAGGATCCAAGCACGCCATTGCGCATCGACCCTGATCGGTCAAGCACGATCACCACCGCAGTTTCTGGCATGACAATGCGATCGGGGATCTCAAGCAATATCGGGAGCGCAGACTCGATTTTCGATCCCCGCCATCCACCCGCCGTCAGCGCCCTTCGTCCGCCGATGAAGAGCACCCCGCCCCCGAATGAGCGTGCATAGTTGTTGAGCCGTTCGTCACTTCGTGCGGGGAGCGTGTCGATCGCGACGTCATCGAGAACGACCAAGTCGTGACTCTCGAGTGTAAGTAGATCGGTCGGGAATGCAGAAGGCGTGGTGATCTCGACTTGTCGACCCGCTTGACGCAGCGTGCGGACAAGACGCCCCTGCTCGCCCGTTCCAGTGCCGTCTACGACCAGAATCGAACCGGGTGCTCGCGTGAGCGTGAACGATGCCGCTGAGTTGTTGCCCGCAGAGGTATCGCCAAAGAGGAGCAGCTCGCCCGAATCAGAACGATACCGATCCGGCTCGTAGACGACTTCGTATCGATGCACTCGACCGTCGGGGATGGCGAATCGAAGCGGCAAGATCGTTCGGCCGGCATCGGTTTCAACACGAATCCCAACACCTTCTTGCCCCGGCGAAAGATCCACCGGCCGACCGTCGCGAAGCAACGTCAACACACCCCGAGCACCGGCACTTGATCGGAGCACGACTCGGCCGTCAACCATGGCACCGGGCGCTGATCGTGGCGGAAGATCGAATGACTCAATGACCGTTTCACGCTCGACTTCGTACGAGATCGGTGCGACATCGACAGGAACTCCTGGCGATATCTCGTCAAGCCGTCCGGTCGTCGGGCGGCCATCGGATACGAGCACGATCCTTGACCTTGCATCCACTGGCAGCATCGCGCGTGCGAGCGAGATCGCGCCTGTGATGTCCGAACCGTTGGTATCAGAAGTTGTAATCGTGCGGACGAGCGGGTCATCGCTGCTGGGCGTTGCGACCGCGATGACGCGGCCGTCGAAAACGATCAAACCAAACGGATCATCGGGTTCACGACCTTGCGATGCCGACGCAAGTAGTGCGATCGCGGCGTCCTGCGCCGGCACATTCGTTCCACCTTCAAGCGTCCCAAAGCTGGAATACGAGCGTACCGAACGAGATAGGTCGACAACACCGATGACCGCAACCACATCGGTCGGTTTGCGTGTGTGTAGACCGGCCAACGCCAGCGCAACCGCTGCGATGAGCGCGACACGTGCGATCACCGACATCGCACGCCGGAAACGAGGTATCGCACGCATCCATTGCCAACCGATGACCGAGCATCCAATACCAACCAGAACGAACCACAGCCAACGGGGATCATCGAGTGACAAACTCACGGCGATGTATCCCCGCCCGAAGATTGCCCTGCATCCTGCCCGGCCGGTGCGGGCGCAGACGGATCGGCGTCGTCGGCCTGACGTTGGACTCGATCAAATACGCGCCGAATCAGATCGCGATAGCGACGCGGGACTTCTTGATTATCCACCGCGTCGCGTGCACGCCTGGCTGCTTTGGTGAGCTCCTGACGAGCCGCGGCCCGCTCGGCCGGGGGAAGTTCGGACCGATTGGGATCGAACCATTCTCCGACGACCCGATCAGAGCTGCCTGCGTCTGGAGGCGAATCTCCCGATGCGTCTACTGGCTCAAACTGCGATGGATCGATTGGTGAACTGGGATTCGCAGGATCGTCTCCAGCCAATCGACGATCCTGCGTACTCCGGGCGTCGGGCATTGACTCTTGATCCGCTGGATCGCCCGGCGCGTTCCTGTTGACGAGATCCCTCGCACGCTTTCGCAGCGATTCTGCGACTCGGCGGTTTTGATTGCGGGCGTCCTGTCGCTCGCGCATCTCACGGACGGATCGTTCGATAGAGCCGGGCTGATCCCCCCCGCCTCGACGTCCCTCGCCACGACGCTGCGAGTCGGAAGCTTGGTCGCCCGGTTGCTGACCTGATTGCTCACCCTGCTCTTGACCCTGTTGCTGGCCTGGGTCTTGGCCTGGCTGTTGTTCGGGCTGTTGACCAGGCTGTTGTTCGTTCTGGCTTTGCGGCTGACCATCCTGAGCGTCGGTTTGCTCGGGCGAACGGTTCTGATCCGAATCTGTTGCTGACTCGCCCCGTTGTTGTTGCGAACCATCTTGCCCGGATGAATCCTGTTCCGCCGCGTTCTGTTCTTGTCCGCTTTGCGCTCCGTCGGTCGACGGCTCCGGCTTGGACCCATCACGACTTTGCTGCTGCTCCGATGATTGCTCGCCTGATTGCTCGCCTGACTTTGGCTCACTACCAGTTTCATTCGGTTGTGACGAAGGCGAGTCGTTTGATTGCTCGGATCCACTTTCTCCGGGCGCTTTCTCGGAATCTTGTGAAGACTGGTTTTCAGATTCTTGACCGGTTTTGTCCGCAGATGAGGTGTCATCCTGATTCGATGAACTGGATGACTCTTCCTCTTGGGGCGTTTCGTTTCTGCTGTTTGAGTTGTCGGCGGCAGGGTCGGAGTCTCGCTGCGTGTTCTGTTCGGCAGGTCGGTCATTCGGTTGTGAATCGTTTTGAGTGGCAGGATCTTGGCTCGGATCTTGTTCTGGCGGCGAGTCGGATCGCCGAAGGTCCTTTGCTCGCTCGCGGAGCGCATCAGACACGCTTTCGTCTTTAGACCTCGGCTGCTCGGACGCTGCCGGTTCCGGTTGCTCTTGCTGCATCGATGGATCAGAACTCGTCGCATCTTCTGAGCTTGGGTTCGATGAGTCTTCGTTCGAAGGCATCGGTTGATCAATCGGTTCAGCGTCGCCCGGCTCGTTCTCAGCAGGTTCAACCGGAGAATCCTGCATGCCATTTGGGATTCGTTCATCAAGCGAGTCTGGTTCGAGACGATCCGCGAGGTCTTCGAGCGTTTCAGCCAATTCCCGGCGATCGGCATCTGACAGCGACTCGCCTGCTTGGTCAAGTTCACGGGCTGCCTCTTCCGCTTCGAGCATGTCGTTGCGGGAAAGCGCGTCGGCCAATCGCTTGACCAATGGTGACGCCGCCGAATCGTCCTGAGAATCAAACAATGAAGCACGATCACGAGCGGTTTGCTCAGACTGCGCTGCTTCATCGGTCTGTCGCTCGAGTTCGTCGGCAGCTTCTTCCAATGCCGCGGCGGTCCGGATGGCCGCCTCCGCGTCTCCAGATTCGAGCAGCTCTTCTTCGAGTGCTTCGATCTCGTCGAGGGCTTTCTGCCAACGCTCGGGCTCTGGCAACGCCGCGGGCTCGATCTCATTGGCATCGGCGACTGCCAATCGAGATTCCTCGATCGCACGTTGCACGATCGGTGCGATATCCGGCGTCTGGCTGCCAATCCCGATCGGCGTGATATACGAACCAGCGGCAACGCACGCAGCCGCAAACGCCGGGACCGACCACCAACCGGTGAGCTGGGCTTGAGGGATCTCTTTGGTTGGATCAACCCCCTTGGCGACCGACTCGGCACGTCTCCGAGCCATGTCGACCAAACCGGGTTCGCCGTCGGAGTCTTGAATCTCGATCGCGGTTAAGAGAGCGCTCTCGGTCTGGTTGCTCCGATCGATGAAATCGGCAGCGTGTGCGATCGACCATTGGTGAGCCCACGCGGACCCACCGGCGACCGCCAGACCGAGCACGCCGGCTGACGCGGGCACTGCCCACCACCAGGAAGTCCCGGCCATGAGTTGGACACCCACCACCCCGATGAGAGCGATCGCCAATGCCCCGCCAACCCAGTAACCAGATAACGTGACGAACCGACGCTGCAATGAAACCCGACGGGCCGTCTGGGCGGCTTGGAACGTGTTCGGGATCGTCGGCGTCTTCGGCATGCTTCTCTCTATCGTACAAACACCCGGGCCCCGCGGTTCGGCTACCCTGACCGGATGCCGGAAACACTTGAAATCACGCGCATGCTCACTGATCTTTGTGCCGGCGGCACCCTCGATGAGGCGTCCAGTGAGCAGGTTTTCGGCTCACTGCTCGCTGGAGAGCTCGAACCCACCCAGATTGCTTCCCTGCTTTCACTGATCCAGATTCGGGGCGTGACCGCAGATGAACTCACCGGGGCGGCTCGCGTGATGCGGGCCAAAGTCGACCGCGTCCCATATCAAGCTCCGGATCGCACAGCCGTCGTTGACACGTGCGGCACAGGTGGTGCTCCAAAGACGTTTAATGTTTCAACGGCTGCCGCGTTTGTCATCGCGGGCTGCCAGCCCCCCGCCGGCTGTGAGATCGAACGGGTGGTCGTCGCCAAGCACGGCAACCGATCTCGGACAGGACGAGGTTCCGCCGAGGTGCTCGCCCAGCTCGGGGTCAACATCGATGCCTCGCCGGCGGTTCAGGCACGCTGCCTCGATGAAGCGGGCGTGTGCTTCTGCTTTGCGATTCACCACCATCCCGCAATGCGATATGCCGCACCGGTCCGAAGAGAACTGGGCTTTCCGACGATTTTCAACCTGCTCGGGCCGCTGACGAACCCGTGTGGTGCTCGAAGGCAACTGATCGGTGTTTATCGCCCTGAGTTTGTACCATTGATGTGCGAGACTCTCCGGCGTTTGGGCGCCACCCACGCGATCGTCGCACACTCAGATGACGGGCTCGACGAAGTCACCGTCACCGCACCCACTACACTGGGAATCGTCCGCGACGGCTCGATCATCACCGAACGGATCGATCCTGAGTCTTTGAGTATCGAGCGAGCTTCGATCGAATCGCTTAGAGCACGAGACGAATCCCATGCGGCTGAAATCGTTCACGATGTCTTGCAAGGTCGGCCAGGATCGGCCAGCGACATGGTTGCGATCACGGCTGCTGCCGGACTGGTGGTCGCCGGAGTTGCAAGTACGATCCAAGAAGGTCTTGAACTCGCGCGGGAGTCAATCTCGGGCCGACGAGCTCAGAAAGCGCTCGAAACCCTGGTAAGGGTCTCGCACGCCGAATGAGTGTTGATCAGGGTTCGAAGCCGTTGCCTGCCAGAATCGTCACGAACTGATCCGGGGCATCTTCCCAGTCCAATCGCGTGAAGAAGCGGTCGGTCACCAGCAATGCTCGCACTTTGTCCTCGTAGTTTGGGTTCGTCCCGAGCACGATGACACCGTCGTAGTTTCGGGAGTTGAGCCAAGACCGGATTTTCTTTGGCAGCTCCGAGGAATCAATCGGAGTTTGGCCACGCTCGGCACGCAATGATGCGATGGCGTCGATGGAATCGCTAGAACCTTTGATCAAATCTCCGGAGAGATTCGCGCCTTGATGATCTAGCAACCAAAATCCAGAATCCAAGGATTTGAACAAATCAGACTCAATCGGCAACGACAGATCGGACATGATCAACAGTTCTGCATCGATGATCGCGAGTTGATCTGACCACGGGCCGTGCGAATGAGACTTCGTGACGTGTCGACCCTTGCCGTGCTTGATCTGTTCGTTTTCTTCTGAACCGATCGAGAGGTATGGCCCGGCCACTTTCGTTTCGATTTTAAAGCTATTCGAGAAGTCTGGAATCGCCGGTGGCTCAGGGATTTGGGCGTTGATCGAGATCGAGCCACTCTCGCTGGCTTGCTTGTACAACGCGCCGCCAACGATTCCGAGGCCAAAGAGCACCGCAAGCCCGAGCAAACCCGCAAAGACAACCGCTGCTCCCGGCGTGTTGTCATAGCTCTTCTTCTGACCCCGACGGGCAGCGATGCGATGCTGCGCGCCATTGCGACGCTGCCGAGCGCGAGCGCGGGCATCACGAATCTGATCGGCAGCGGGGCGACGAGACTCAGGCGGAACAAGGTTCGACCGAGCATCGTGGATCGGAGCTGCGACAGGCATGACCGAAGCTGCCGCCGGCACACCCCGACCACGAGCAGCTGCCGGCACGGTGTACCGCCCAGACCACCAACTCGCGATACTGAGATTTGGACGCCCGCCAACACCGGCGGCGACGGTCGGCGATGGCATCGCGGGTGCCGGTGGCGGCGGAACCGGTGCGCGTCGAGCCTCTACAGGCGGCGTTTCGGCGCGGGGCGGCATTGCCGCATCGAACGCGTCCTGCACGACCGGTTCAGGATCAAACGCGGGCGATTTGCCATTGACCGAAGGCAGGTCGACTGGCTTGAGCGTGAACGGATCTTCAGCCGCCGCAACGACACGGAGATCGGCGAGCATCTCCGCAGCATCTGTATAGCGCCGGTCGTAATCAGTCATCGCCCGGCGGACGATCCAGCGCAGCGCTTCGGGGCAACGCTTGGAAACTTGGCTGAGTCCGCCGTGCGCGGGGAATGAGTTCTCGATCATCGAGAACAGCACCGCACCGGCTGCATAGATATCGAACTTGCTGCCATCAATCTGATGGACTTTGACGCCGCGAAGGGCTTGGCGGACAAGCTCCGGATCCCTGAAGTACTCAGTGCCGTGCGTGGTCAGGGTCATCGCCGAGCGGAGCGGCGTGATGAGCCCAAAGTCGACAAGGTGGGCCTTGTTGTCATTGCCATCGATGATGATGTTGTCGGGCTTGACATCTTTGTGCCAAAGACCGGCGCTGTGATAGGCCTGCAGGGCGGCGAGAAGATCGGCGCTGTAACCCAGCGCGGTTGCAAGCCGCATGTTGTCGAGCCCCTCGACCGGAGCTTCAGCGTGCAAACGCTGCGTCATGGTCGCGAGCGAATCGCCCGGAACATACCGCATCACATAAAAAAATCTTTCGGGTGTCAGCTCATGCTCGAGCACCAAACCAAGCTTCTTCGCTGCATCGAGCGCCCGTGACTCGCGGACGATCTGAGGCAAGCTCGATCCGTCCTTGAGACTAAACACTTTGATCACAACACGATCAACATTCTGAATGTTGTTGCGTGCGAACCCGGCCTGTTTGATGTCGTCGGGCTCGGCGATGTAGAGCTTGCCGCCCGAGCCGCCGCCTTGCAGCGAACCGATGATCTTGTATCCGTCAAACTGACCGACTCGCTTGGCGGGTTTATCCCGACCGGGAGCGGCAGCCATCGCCTGGGGCACGCGCTGCTCAACACCTTCAAGCGCTGATCCAACCCCGAACAGACGAGCAGGGTTCCCCGCAAACAAACGGTACAAACATGTGCCCATCGAGCGGAACTCGGAGTTGAGCGCCCCCGCGAAATGCCTCGACGCGGACCAACGCCCGATGACGATGTTGAGCACCACAAGCGGTGCAAAGACAAGCATCGAGAGCATCGAGCCGATCAGACGCAGCAGGTCGGTCAACTCTGCTCCGATGAATGTAAAGACGTTCCGGAGTATCTTCCATGTCAGTCCGAATAGGACGGTGAACAGGTAGACGATCGCCGCCAGCGCAACAGCGCCAGCGAGGATTCCGAGAATCACGAGCGGGATGGCGATTGCACCCGACATGGGCGACCCCTCTCCAATCAGCCCCCGCCCGAGGTCAAATTAATGTCCTCGGAGCGGAGTTGCATCTGCCGGTGGTAGATCTCCGCGATCGCCTCATCGAAGGACACATCCGCGGAGCGGTCGGAAAGTCCGGCTGAACCGTCCGACCCACCGGCCATATTGGGATTTAGCTCGAGTCCGTTTCGCTCGGCCTCTTCCATTTCTTCCTTTGTGAACGAATAGGTCGTCACAACTTCGCGGAGCCGAACCCGGAGCAAATCCCGGACCTTGGCGAGACGGCGAGAAACCGTGGGTTCTGAAACCCCGATTGAATCCGCAACTTCTTTGCCGGGCAGTCCATCGAACACCCGCATCCGGTAAATCGAAAAGTCCGTGAAATCACACTCTGACTCGACTGCTCGGATCGCCGCTTCGACCTTTGCCCGGAACACGGCCGCTTCGTATGCATCGTCGACGCCCATCTCCGAGCCTGCAAGCATCCATGATTCATCAAACGATGCGTTTGCTTTGCCGCCCCCGCGTTTAAGCGCCATTCGGCGGTCGATCTCGTCGCCGAGCACGTGCTTGGCGATCGCCAGCAGCCATGTCGAAAAACGAGCCCCACGCCCGGGGTCGTACCGTTCGATCGAGTTCGAAAGAGCAGCGAGAGTTTCTTGCGAGAGGTCCCGCACCGTTTCTACGCCAACACGCCCGCGTCCCCACTTCGTGAGTTGGGCACGGATAACGGGCCCAAAGGTTTCCCAGAGCTCGAACCACGCCGTCTCGTCGTTGGCACGAAGCCGGCTGATGAACCCGGTTGTCAGGTTGCTGAGCATGGGCAATTGATCCCCAGTGGTTCCCGGTCTTGTGCCGGGCGTGGTCAAAAAGACGTGCTGAATCAGCTCGTTCGGAACCCAGTCTTCCGGGTTCCGCCGCAGAAGAGGATACCCGCTCACAGTGGAATGGAAGGCTCAGAACTCGGTTTCGAAGGGTTTCCGGGCGTTTGGACGGATTTTTTGCCCAGATATGAAATCGCCAAAGCCAACCTCCCAGAGATGAACATGAGGCCCGACCGCGGGCCGCAGCAGGACAACACAATCCCCGGGTGATCCCGGGTCAAGCAACGGTGCTTGAGCGATCCGGGAAACCGGGCTCGAGCCGAACGCAGAAGGAGTCAGTCATGGGATGCATTGGCAAGACAGTAGTACGGGGCGTGGTGATTTCGGCCTTGGCCGGCGGGGTCCTCGTGGCCGTCGCCGGTCCCCATCGGGTTCACGCCCTCTTCGATCAAACCCGCGATGGCGTCAACCACGCCCTCGACTCGATGATCGATGATCCGGTCGCATTGCGGACCCAAATCCGAAAACTCGAAGCCCAGTATCCTCAGAAGATCGCCGAAGTCCGCCAGGATCTCAGCGAAGTCCAGACACAAGTCGCCCAGCTCAACCGTGAGCAGCAAGTTGCCACCAAGGTTGTCCAACTCGCTTCGATCGATCTCGATCAGATGGACGCGCAACTTGGACAGGCACGCGTCACCCAGTCGGCCAACCCCGGCGCCATCGTGCGAGTGTCCTTTGACAACCGCCCGGTGGACCTCGATGACGCCTATGCCAAGCGGGAGCAGGTCGAACAGACCCGCAACCTCTACGCAACCCGCGTTCAAGACCTCACCATTGACCTCGGTTACCTGACCGAACAGGAAGCCCAGCTGGGCGATCTGCTCGCTCGTCTTGAGTCCGAGCAGGCCGAGTTCCAAGCAAAGCTGTTCCAGCTCGATGCCCAGATCGACACGATCGCACGCAACGAACGCCTGATCGACATGATGGAAGACCGCCAGGCAACCATCGACGAGCACAGCCGCTTCCAGGCACACTCGGTCGACCAGCTCAATCAGCGTCTTTCACAGGTCCGAAACGAGCAGCGTGCTCGCCTCGAAGCGATCAGCCGAAAGGACGAAGCGAAGGACTATGTGAACGAAGCCGAGTACCTGGTGGATCAAAATGGTGACGTGCAGACCCCAAACGAGCACGCACTGCCCGCTGGCGGATTCACGATCCAGCCTGAGGTCATTGACGTGCAGCCCGACGGGAGCAATCAGATGACCTCCAAGTCGCAGGCATCGTCCCGCTAACTCAATCACACCCCGCCGATCGAATCGGCGGACCCCCAATCACCGCGTGCCTGTCGGAAACCCCGGCAGGCACGCGGTTTTTGCGCCCAAGACCCACGTAGAAATCGGTGAGAGTGGCGTAGGACGCCGATTTACGGTACCGTCCGCGCTACGATACTTGGCACCTCTGTGTGGATGGAGTCGCCTGTGTGCGGCGTTCATCCCCGGTCACCTCGAACCTCGGAGACCCACCCCGCGTGTGGTACGAACGACTCCTCGGAGCTTTCAGCGTCGACATGGGCATCGATCTGGGCACTTGCAACACACTCGTTGCGGTGCGCGGACAAGGAATCGTTCTGAACGAGCCCTCCGTCGTCGCGGTGAAGAAGGGCACGAACCAAGTGCTCAAAAACGGCCAGGCTGTGGGTTGGGTCGCGAAAGAAATGCTCGGCAAGACGCCCGGCAGCATCACCGCAGTCCGCCCACTCAAAGACGGCGTGATCTCGGACTTCGAAATCACCGAGGCGATGCTCAACTACTTCATCACCAAGGTCACGGGCAGGGCCCGGTTCCTTGCTCCGCGTGTGGTGATTTCGATTCCGTCGGGTATCACGGCCGTCGAAAAACGAGCGGTGTTCGATTCCGCAGAACGCGCCGGCGCACGCAGGACGTATCTGCTCGAAGAACCGATCGCCGCTGCCATCGGAGCGGGTCTGCCATTTGCTGAGCCCACCGCATCGATGATCGTCGACATTGGGGGCGGCACCACCGAAGTCGCCATCATGACCCTGGCCGACATCGCGACCTGCGAATCGGTCCGCGTCGCCGGCGATGACATGGATGAAGCGATCATCAGCTACATGAAGCGCACGTACAACCTGATGATCGGTGAGCAAACCGCCGAACGCGTGAAGATTCAGATCGGATCGGCATCACCCGTCGGTGAAGAGACCGGGATGGAAGTCCGCGGGCGCGACATGGTCTCGGGTTTGCCTCGCAAGACAGAAATCACAAGCACCGAGATCCGTGAAGCTTTGCAAGAGCCTGTTGCAGCGATCATCGAAGCGGTGACGCGCACGCTCGAGCGGGCCGAGCCCGAACTCGCAGCCGACCTTGTCGAAAACGGTATCACGCTGGCCGGTGGCGGTTCTCTGCTGCGAGGTTTGCCCGCACGCGTCCAGAAGGCCACCGGACTCGATGTGACTCTCGCTGAGGATCCGCTCACTTGCGTCGCACGCGGAACCGCGATCTACCTCGAAAACATTGAGCTTTGGAAAGACACACTCGAGAACAACCTTGAGTCTTGATCCTGATGGTGTACCCAAGCCAATAGGGCTGGGTTAAAACCGATCGCAGCCGAGCGGTGCCGCACGGTTTCAACACCGCATCAATATGGGGGACGCGTCCACGCGACAAGCCCGATGGTCCGATCGCCTAACGCACACCCGTTACTCCAATGGTCACTGCCGCTCATGGTGGTGGTCCTGCTGATCACATCGATTCTGCCCGGCCGATACCTGGGGTGGGCGGACTGGTTCTCGGGGCAGGCACGCGTCGTGATGGCCCCGATCATCCATCCGATCACGTTGGCCATCAATGCCATCGTGCCGGTAGAATCGGCATCAGGTTTCGGTTCCGTTCGTGAACGCGAACTGCTCGGAGAGATCGACCGCCTCCATGTCCGGCTTTTTCAGGCGGAAGAACGCTCGATCGAGTTGGAAGCGCTCGCCGATCAACTCGCCCGCGGTGCGGCACTGCAGCCAGACATCCCAGTCACCCAACTCCAGCGCCCGCGCATCGGGCAGTCTGGCGAGTTCCTCATCATCCGCCCTGGCAGCAATGAAGGGATCTATCCCAGCGTTGTCGTCACGGCACGATCGGTACAAATCATCGGGCGAGTCGAATCGGTCGATGCGCGGACAAGCCTTGTCTTGCCGATCACTTCGAAAAATGCACAAGCGATCGCGGGCGTGGTCATACTGGATGAGTTCGGGGGACGGCGGGCAACATGCAACCTCGAACCAGTTGGCGACGGGACCCTGAAAGGGCAGGTTTCTCCGCCGATCGACGGGCGGGCCGACGAACTTCAAATCGGCCAAACCGTGCGACTGCTCGATGAGAGCTGGCCACGCCATGCGCAGATGCTCGTCATTGGAGAAATCGAACGGATCGAGCCAAGCCCCACCCAACCACTCCGCCGACTGATCACCGTCCGACCACGGCTGGACCTTCGCCGTGTCAGTGAAGTCATCGTTCGCCTACAGGCTAGCGGGAGTGGCGGATGAACATCTTTGTGTTCGCGATTGCTGCTTGGGTGTGCTTCGGACTGGAGTTTGCTTTGCCACCGGTGCTCGACGCTGGTTCTGGCGGGGTTCACCCGAGTTTCGTTATTCCACTCATGGTGTTTGTCGCGTTGCACGCTGAGAGCCGTGCGACACTTTGGGCGGCGTTGCTATTGGGCGTGCTGATGGACTTGCTTGTTCCAGTGCCATTGGTCGGCGGCGGCACGGTCGTAGTGCCCGGCCCGCATGCATTGGGTTTCTTGCTCGCTGCCCAGCTGACCATGGCGATGCGCGGAATGGTCATTCGACGAAACCCGCTCACGCTGATCGTGCTTTCCATGATCGGCTCATTGGTGGTTTCGATTACGTCGATCGCCGTCCTCGGACTCCGATCCGCGACCGATTCGTCGATGTCATGGGGCGGAGCGAGTGAGCTGATTCCCGGGATTTGGTCTGCCCTGTACACCACATTGAGCGCTTTGGTGATGAGCTTCCCGTTGTTCGCGGCTGCCGGCGTGTTTGGGTTCCCCATGGTCAACGCCGGGCGATTCACCCGACGCGACTGACCCCAACGCCCGCTAAACTGGGCACATGGGTACACCCGCGATTCTCTTCGACGACGCCAAGGGCTTGCTAAGCCCCCTCAACGACCTCCGTGCATCCTTCGAGATACGGACTGGCGCTTTGACCACGGCCGAACGCCTCGTGGCCGGGCTCGACATCGAGCTGGTCGGGATGGTCGTGCCCGCACCATTGGTCGAGCTGACCAGCGAGTCATCGCCAGTCCCGGTCAATCGACCGACCGAGCTCGATGACGATGCCGAAGTGCTGCTGATCAACGGCCGATGCCCGTTGCCACTCGATGTCGTCGCGAATCTCACACTCGGCGAGGTCGCGGTGGAGAAGTCATCGAATGACATGGTCGCCGTTCGCCTCACAGCGGTCGACGTTCGGTCTCTGCTCACCGGCGGCAACCCGGACATGCAGACGGTCGAGATCGACGACGAAGTCCTGCTCTCACGCCCGTGGTCGTGGCGGGCGTTCCGCGACCGCTGCCTGGCGTGGGACCTGGACCACTTCACCGAGCACATGCCCAAGGCCCCCACCGCCGACGCGGTGCACGAGTTGGGGCAGTTCCCGATCTGCGTGCATCCGTCCGCGACGGTCGCGCCGACGGTGGTGCTCAATGCCGAAGATGGTCCGATCGTGATCGACGAGAACGCGGTCATCCGCCCCGGCGCGATCATCACCGGGCCGGTCTACATCGGGCCCGGCTCGACCGTGCTCGAGCACGCGTTGATCAAGGCCCAGACCGCGATCGGCCCGGTGTGCAAGGTCGCCGGCGAGATCGGCGGCACCATCTTCCAGGGTTTTGCCAACAAAGGGCACGCCGGGCATCTGGGCGATTCGTGGATCGGCGAGTGGAGCAACCTCGGCGCCGACACGACCAACTCGAACCTCCTGAACACCTACGCCGAGGTCAACGCCCGCCCGGCGCCAGGCGCCAAGATGGAGAAAACCGGCCAGACCTTCCTGGGCGTGACCATGGGCGACCACACCAAGACCGCGATCGGCACGCGGATCATGACCGGCGCGATCACCGGCACCGGCGTGATGCATGCCGCCTCGACGCCGATCAGCGGCACGTCCAAAGCCTTCGACTGGGTGACCGACACGGGGACCAAGACCTATCGCTTGGGCAAGTTCGTCGAGGTCGCGATGACCGTGATGCAACGCCGCGGCGTGACCCAGACCCAGCCCTACGCCCGCCGCCTGACCGTGCTGCACGAGACGGTCACGGGCGAAGCCGCATTCGACTGGCCGGGAAAGGACACGAGTCATCTGCAAGCACCGACCAGTGAGCGGAGATGAGCACCGAGCACCCCAGGTCTCTCGGACCCGTTCTCTGGCTGCTCGGACTCCTGATGACGCTTCCCGGCCTGCTCTACGCGGCAAACATGTGTGCATTCTGTGCCTGGCAGACGGCAGTACCCCAGAAGTCCAACGGGATCGATTGGGGAACCCGAGCGACGTCATGGCTGTTGGTGACCATTCTGATGCTCGCAGTCACCGGTTTCACCGGCTGGAAACTCGTAGTTGCTACCCGCGAGGTGTGGCGAAGTCGACGCCCGCCCGGCTCATGCAAGACCTGCGGATACGACCTGCGAAACATCCCGCCGCGATGCCCGGAATGCGGCTCCGAACCGAACCACCCCTGAGCGGCCACACCCACTAACATCACCCGATGAAAACCCTCTACCTCATCGACGGCTACGCCCAGTTCTTCCGCGCGTATCACGCGATCCGCAGCCGCATGACCTCGCCCGTGACCGGCGAGCCGACCAACATGACCTTCGGGTTCGTCGGCATGCTGCTCAAAATCTTGAAACGCGACGCCGAGCAGCTCAAGGGCGACGGCGACCCGGCGTACCTGGCCGTGGCGCTCGATGTCGGCGGCGACCGCGGCACCTTCCGTTCCGAGTTGTACCCCGACTACAAAGCCAACCGCGACGCGCCGCCCGAGGACCTCAAGCCGCAGGTGGAACGGGCGATCAAGATCCTCGAACTGCTCGGCGTGCCGGTCATCGGCGCCCCGGGGTTCGAAGCCGACGACGTCATCGCGACGATCGCCAGCGATTTCTCCGCCAAGCACCCTGATGTCCGCGTCCGCATCATCAGCAAAGACAAAGACCTCAAGCAACTGCTGGGCTCGGGCACGCCGCACACCGAGATGTACGACGTGCACACCGACAAGCTCATCACAGAAGCATCATTGATGCAAGAGCTCGGCATCACGCCCGCGCAGGTCATCGACATGCTGGCGCTGATGGGCGACACCGCCGACAACGTGCCGGGCGTTCCGGGGATCGGCCCGAAAACCGCGTGCCAACTCATCGCCGAGCACGGAACGCTCGACGCGGTCGTGGCTGCTGCCGAAGCGGGCACGATCAAAGGCAAACGCCGAGAGAACATTGTCGCGTTCAAAGACAAGCTGCCGCTCTCGAAGGAACTTGTGTCGCTGCGTCACGATGTCCCGATCAAGCTCGATCTCGATGCTGCGAGCACCGACGCACTGAATCTAGCCGAACTCATGCCGGTTCTTCGTGAGTTGGGTTTTAACCGTTACCAAGACGATCTCAAAGCCCTACTCGGCGAGACTACCGACGACGCCAAGCCAACCGAGCAAGGTGGATCAGCATTCGGAACATTGTTCGAACACACGGCGCAGGCAGCCGCCGAATCTGCTGAGGGTGACTACCACATTGTGCGGACACAAACAGAGCTCGACGCACTGATCGCAGAGTTAAAGTCGGCCAAGGTAATCGCGGTCGATACAGAAACCACAAGCCTCCGACCCATGCTTGCCAAGCTTGTTGGCGTCTGCCTTTCGACAAAATCGGGTGAAGGGTACTACGTTCCCGTGCGATCGCCCGAGCCGGAAACGCATCTTGATGAAGCAGCCGTCGTCAAAGCGTTGCGACCGATCCTCGAGGATCCATCGATCGCCAAAGTCGGACACAACCTCAAGTATGATCTCAACGTGCTCCGCAATGCGAGCATTCATTTGGCAGGATTTGTACCTTCTGAAAAACTACCTCTTGCTGGCGACACGATGGTTGCCAGCTATGTTCTCGATGCTTCCCGCTCGTCTCACTCCATGGATGCGCTTGCGATGGCGATGCTCGCCCGCCAGAATATCTCGATCAAAGATCTGATCGGCACCGGTAAAAACCAGAAACGCTTCGACGAAGTGCCGATTGAGCACGCGGGTCCGTACTCTGCTGAGGACGCGGACGTCACGCTGCAACTCAGCCGAGCTATGGCCGACGATCTTGTTTCAACACGATCACTGGGCACGCTCTATCGCGAGATCGAGATGCCCATGGTCGAGGTTCTCGCCGAACTCGAACACAACGGCGTCTTAGTCGATCCCGATGAACTCGATCGTCAGCGCGAACGCCTCCAGATTCGCATCGACACCATCGCCAAACAGATCGACAAGGCTGCAGTCGACACGATCGAACGCACGTTCGATCTCAACAGCCCAAAGCAACTGTCCGAAGCACTCTTTAATGACCCAGAACACGAAGAACGCCCCGGACTGGGGCTTAAGCCGATCAAAAAAACCAAAACCGGATTCTCTACCGATGCCGAAGTCCTCGACAAACTGGCAAGCGATCCCGCGATCGAAACTGAAATCCCAACACTCATCATTGAGTACCGGCAACTGACCAAACTCGTCAGCACCTATCTGGTGGCACTCAAAGACGAGATCCATCCTGAAACGAAGCGGATCCACGCGAGCTTCAACCAAACCATCGCTGTCACCGGTCGTTTGAGTTCATCAGATCCCAACTTACAGAATATCCCGATCCGCACCGACATCGGGCGCGAGATTCGCAAAGCCTTTGTCGCGCCTGAAGGTCGCCTGCTCGTGACCGCTGACTACTCTCAGATCGAGCTGCGCGTGCTGGCGCACCTCTCCGAAGATCCAGCGCTGATTGAAGCGTTTCAAGCGGGTGAAGACATCCACCAAGCCGTCGCGGCGCAGATCCACGGCGTACCGCTCTCAGACATCACACGAGAGCAACGCTCGGGTGCCAAGATGGTCAACTTCGGCATTGTCTACGGCGTCACGCCCTTCGGCCTCGCGCGGCGCCTCGGTGTCTCAAACGGGGAAGCGGCCGCCATCATCGATGGATACAAAGCGAAGTTCATTGGGATCACCACGTTCCTCGACCAATGCGTGCAAAAGGCAATCGAGTACGGATACGTCGAAACGATGCTCGGGCGCCGCCGACCAATCCCCGAGATCGAATCACGAAACCCCCAGCGTCGAGCGCTTGCCGAGCGGACCGCGATCAACTCGGTGGTGCAAGGTTCGGCGGCTGACATGATCAAGGTCGCCATGATCGATTTACACGAGCGCATCCGTGATGCCCAGAAGGGCGATCCGTTGGCGGACGCCTTGATGATCCTTCAGATCCACGACGAACTGGTCTTTGAAACTCCATCCCCAAAGGCCGAATCCGTTCGGCAAACCGTCGTTAACCGCATGGAAGCCGCGATGAACCTGAAAGTACCCATCAAGGTCGACGCCAGCATCGGCAAGAACTGGTTCGAGGGTAAATAGGCAGCATTCGTTTCAAACGAAGCCCTGATACACTTTCCTCGTGACCGAAGCTACCAAACAAGACTGGACGACTCGCAAGCTGCTCACATGGATGACGCAAGCGTTTGAAGGCAAAGACCTCGACGCTCCCCGGCGCCAAGCTGAGATGCTGCTTGCTCATATTGTCGGCTGCGAGCGTCTGAAGCTCTACATGGATCCCGACCGACCCGCAGCTCCACTCGAGCTCGACACGCTCCGGGCTTTGGTCAAACGGGCGCTCAACGATGAACCAATCCAGTATCTCATCGGCGAAGAACAGTTCTTCGGCATGACCTTCAAGGTTGATCGACGGGTGCTCATTCCGCGACCAAGCACTCAAACGATTGTTGAAACGGTGCTCCAACACAGCCGTAAAAATCCTGACGCGGGATCGGTTCGTGACTCTGACGCGGGCAACGGAATTCTCATCGCCGACGTGTGCACCGGTTCCGGATGTATCGCAGCCGCTCTCGCCAAGCACCTTCCTGGAGCCCGCGTCGTCGCGACCGATATCAGCCCCGAAGCGCTCGATGTCGCCAAGATCAACTTTGAGGCTCATGGGCTCCACGATCGCGTTGATCTCGTAGAGGGAGATCTGCTCGACGCGCTGCGCACTCATCCTGTCGCCGGCCAAGACGCGTCGATGCATTACCTCTGCTCGAACCCGCCGTACATTCCTGATCATGAGTGGGACGCCGTCGAACCAAACGTGAAGAACCACGAACCATCTCTTGCTTTGCGAGGAGGCGCCGACGGGCTTGATCTGATTCGCCGATTGGTCAGCGATGGCCCTAAGTTTGTCGAATCGACCGGATTGCTCCTCATCGAACTCGCCGAGTCGCATGCTCAAGAGGCACTCACGCTCGCCCGGTCTCACGAGAATCTGATCAATGAACGTGTACTCAAGGATTCGGATGGCTTGGATCGCGTTCTCGTCGCAGAGCGAAAATAGCAAGCATTAGTGTGAATCTGCTATAGCGACCTCGCTACCTCTGGTAGATTGAAAAGTACAGCCGCACAACCAGGAACTCCCGGGGGAAATTTTCAATGAAACTCCGAACGCTTTTCGCCCTTACAACCTTCGCCATCGGATCGATCGCCCAAGCTGATGTGCTCGTCTATTCGGGATCGGGAGTCATCGACGCGGCGGAACCAGTCGCGGGCTCGTTTGTGAATGGTCAGACGTTCACCATTGAGATGACCCTCGATACAGATCAAGCATCAAGTGATCAAAACCCAAGCTCCAACGCAGGCATCTTCGGCTTCTCTCCCCAATACAGCATTCGGCTCGTCGTTGTCGATGCCGGCTTTGATCAAGTCATCCAGGGCAACAGTGTCAGCACGTTTTACAACGCCAGCAGCCCTCCCATCGACTCAGTTTCATTCAATGGAGACTCACTCACGATTACGCTACGCGACGAAGACGGATCCGCTCTGGCAAGCGATGCGATACCGACCTCACTGCCGCAAGTAAGCGTGTTTGAATCGCCGAGGATTTCTTATTTTCCAAGCGGAGCAGCGCAGAACTTTGGCGGCATGTTTACCAGCTTCACCGTTTCATCTCAGAGCAGCTGTGCCCCTGACTTGGCGCCCACCGGCGCACCAGATGGCGTGCTCAACTTCTTTGATGTCAGCGCCTACATCGCGCTCTATTCCGCGGGAGATCTCTCTGCAGACTTCGCACCAGCTGGCGCGCCTGATGGAGTTTTAAACTTCTTTGATGTATCTGAATACATCAATCAATATCTCGCCGGCTGCCCGTAGGAGTTTCGGACCCAACGCTCACCCGCTCGACGAAGCGCCGAGCGCCTCACGGACCTGATTGATCAGCAACTCGATCTCAAACGGCTTGAAGAGCACGCCGTGCAGACCTTCTTGACTCGCACGCACGATCGAGTGGTGTGGGTCATAGCCGAATCCAGTCATCAAGATAACCGGAGCGTCAGGGCACTTGGTGCGGGCTGAAGCAAACACTTCGTACCCATTCCGATCGGGCATCTGAATGTCCGAGACGATCAGGTCGAATGCCGGTTTGCCATCGGCGATCTCTTCGAGTCGCGTGATCGCTTTGGAACCGTCGGTAAAAATCTCGACCGTCGCGCCGCGATGCCCGAGCACATCGCCGATGATCTTGCGGATCTTGGGATGATCGTCTGCGATCAAGATCCGCTTGCCGACCATGATCGGGTCTTTCTCGCGAGTTTGCATCGCTTCGTCAACACCCAGCAACGTCTGCGGCCCAGACGCGACCGACTTGACCCGCCGACGGATCGATTCAACATCGCTGAGGATCCGCTCGACGTGCCGGCGGGTCTCCGGATCGGCGTCCGGGCGGGCCGTCAACCAGTCGACCTCGTGCAAAATGTCATCAAGAGGCTCTCGGATCTCTCCTTCGAACCGATCGCTGACTTTTTCATTCACGGTGCTCCGCTCGGTGACAAGCAACTGAAGCATGTGCAGCGCCATCGCGACATACCGGCCAAAGATCTCGGCAAACTGGCGATCCTGGTCATCAAACCCGCCGGGCTCTCGCGATTCAATGTCCATGATCCCGATGACTTTGTCATGGATACGCAGCGGGACCGTCAGGCTCGACCGCGCACCGGTCAACCCGGGCAGGAACTTCTCATCAAGCGTGGTATCCTGGCAGATGTAGCTGCGCCCAGACTTGGCGACATACCCAGAAATGCCTGAACCTTCGTCCTCAAGGTATAGATCGAGATCTTGGATCTCCGGTGGTAGGCCCGTCTGCATCACCATCTCGAGCTTATCACGCTTCGTATCGATCAAGAAAATTCCAAAGTGATCGAAGTGCAGCAACTCTTTCGAATAGGCAACGATCCTTTTTTCGAGCAACTGGATACGCTCGAGCGCGTTCATTCGCTGCACTTCCTCCGCGTCCATCCGCACCAGCTCAAAGCCCGCACGATCGATCGCGTCCATTTTTTGTTGTGTGCGCTTTCCGATCGTTGCGTCGCGAACGATTGCAGCAACACGACGCTGCCCATCTTCGTCGATCGCCAACGAAGTGATGTACACCTCGAAGCACCGCTTCCCATCGGATGTTTCGATCTCGTGCTTGCCCGTGACGGCTCCGTTCACCCCGATATCCGTCTGACGGGCACGATCGCACAACTCGACGACCGCCCGACGCGTGCGATCTTCGAGCGCGTCAAAGAAACTGTTAGACCACGCAGGCTCATCATCAGAACCAGTAATCAGCACACCCTCGCCAAGCGCCCGGAGCACTTCGGCAAGGACGGGCTCGTTGGGTTGACGGACCACGTCGTACCGATTTTCGAGAAGACCGGCCAACTCCGCCGCGGTGTGCGCGTCGGCTCCGACGATGACAAGCTTTGGACGTGTTTCGACCATGCTGCCCCGAGGACGAATCCCCACTTATCTGCTGCCGAGGAGAACACTCGAACGGTGCCCAGAACCCCGACCTGACACCCATTGTTCGCACCCCGAACGCTGTCGGGTCCACAGTTTGGCCGGGATCGGCCGAAGGTGGTATCGTCCACCCCGGGTCTGAGGCTTCGCACACACATGATTTCCGTCCGAGAAATATCGAAATCGTTCGGCAGCGTCCATGCGGTCGATGCTATCTCATTCGAGCTTCCTTCTGGGCAGATCGCCGGATTACTCGGACCCAACGGGGCCGGCAAGTCCACCACGATCAAAATGATCACCGGATCACTCGCTCCCGATTCCGGCTCGGTCTCGATCAACGGCGTCAACCCCAAGGACCGCCCCGCTGCCGCCCGGCGGCAAGTGGGATACCTGCCTGAATCGGCACCGCTGTACCCAGAAATGTCCGCTGAGGGCTACCTGAGGTACCGCGCCCGGCTTTGGGGCTACTCTCGGCGTGAACTCGCCGGTGCCGTCGGGCAAGCCATGGAACGCTGCCGCATCAGCGACGTCGCCAAAAGGCGCATCGGGCATCTCTCCAAGGGCTACCGCCAGCGTGTCGGGCTCGCAGCAGCCCTTGTGCACGATCCCAGTGTGTTGATCCTCGATGAGCCCACGAACGGCCTGGATCCCTCTCAGATCCGTTCCGCCCGTTCGCTGATCCGGGATCTCGCTCAAGACAAGACGATGCTGCTGTGCTCGCACATCCTGCCAGAAGTCGAGCGGACGTGTGATCGTGTGCTCGTGCTCGCCGGCGGCAAGATCCGGGCCGACGGCACGCCCCAAAGCCTTCTCTCAACCGCGGGCGGGCCGGTGCGATACATCGTCGAACTGCGGACCAACCCCGCTGCTTCGCCCGAGCTGGCACTCCGCGCGCTGGCATCGCTCGAAGGTGTTGGGTCGGCCGAGCTCGCAAAGGATCAGCCCGAAGACCACGACCGGGGCTGGAATCGGGCCGTTGTCCATGCCGCACCGAACGCGCATGACTTGCGCGAACCGATCGCGGGTGCACTCGAAGACCGCGGACTCTTTGTCCGGGAGCTGACCCGCGTCACGCCGTCGCTCGAGTCGCTCTTCGTCAAACTGATCGATGACGCAGGCCCAACCAACCCGGTCAGCGCCCTTGAAGGGGAAGCATCATGATGCGGGGCGTTTGGACCATTGCCTCCCGTGAGATCGCGGGGCTGTTCCGACTGCCGGTCGGGTGGATTGTCGTCGCGCTCTATGCGTTCCTGTCGGCTGTGGTGTTCGTGCAGTACGCCCTCATCCCAGGCGTTCCCGCAACCATGCGGTACTTCTTTGCAGCCGCTGCGTGGATGATGGTCCCGGTAGCGCCCGCAATCTCGATGCGTGTGCTCGCTGAAGAAGCTCGCTCGGGCACCATCGAAATGCTCCGGACATCACCCGTGGGCGACCTGACCATCGCGCTCGGCAAGTTCCTTGGTTCCTGGTTGTTCTTAGGCATGACCCTGGCACCGACGCTTCTACTCCCGATCACCCTCGCACTGGTCTCCGAGCCGTCGATTGATCCCGGACCCGTGGTGACGGGATACCTCGTGCTTATCTTCTTCGGCGGGCTTTGCTTGGGGATCGGGCTCGTCGCGTCTTCCCTGACCTCCTCGCAGACACTCGCGTTCCTTGGGACGTTGATGGCACTTGTGCTCCTGCTCATGGTTTCTGGACCGATTGCCAGCACGCTTGGACCCCGCTTTGGCGAGCCACTCCGAGCGTTCTCGATCATGGCCCGAGTCAGCGAACTCTCCAAGGGCGTGCTCGACACCAGCGCCATCGCATTCTTTGCGATCGGAATCATTTGGTCGGTGGTCATTGCTGCCGGCGTGCTCGAGTCACGACGGATGTCTCGCCCGCGTGCGGTGACCGCGATGCTCTGGTCTGGATTCCTTATCGCGACCGGAGCGTGCGCCGTCTTGACCGGCGTCCTAACGACCGATCACGCATACCGAATCGATGTTACATCGACCGGCGCCCACAAGCTCGGCCCGCGTGCCGATCGCATGGTCGAGTTGCTCGATGGACCCACCGAACTGGTATTCGCTATCGACCGCACTCGTGCCGACGCACGATCACCAGATCTTGTTGGGGACGTGCTCGATGCGTATGCCAACGCGTCCGATCTCATCACGCATCGATCGATCGACCTGAGCAACAAAGAGGGCATCGAGCAAACCGATGTGCTGCTCAAGGATCTCGCCGACCGAGATCGCCCGCTCATTGAACGATCGCGTGAGACGCTCCTATCAAACGTGTCCGAGATGCAACTAGCGAGTGAGCAGCTCAGCACCTTGGCGTTCGAACTCGACGCCGTCCGCGATGCCATCGCACCTGACACGCCGGGTGCTGAAACCAACATCGCGTTCTTCGATCAACGCGCCGGGCTTGCTCGTCTTGGCGCCCGCACGCTTGGTGAACAAGCGATCGGGATGCAAACCGGACTCGCCGATAACTCAGGGTCGATCGGATTCCCGCCATTCGACCGCCTCTCGCCCCCAGCGCTCAGCGCATGGAAAACCCAGCGAACACAACTCAACGATTTAGCAGAACAAACCAGAGCCTTCGCCGAATCAGAACTCGCAACCCCGAACGTTCGATTGCTCGCACGGGCTGCGGCCGAGCGTTCGATCGCGCTGAGAAACCGGGCTGCCGTCGCCCAAGAACAACTCGAACGCCTCCCGATCATCGACACGCTCCGCGTCGCACGAGCTCTTGAAACGGGCGAAGCATTGCTCGTTGTCGGGCCACCCGGCCGGGGGATCTCCGCGGTCGATCTCGAAGCGTTGCTTCCATCGACGGAGATTCTGGATCGGGCCGGGGTCTCCGCTGCGGGATACATCGGCCCACGCGCCCAAGAACTCGTCGCGACCGCAATTGGCACGCTCGTGCGACCCGAACGACCGATCGTGGTTTTCACGCACGGCGGACGCTCTGGCGAACTTCTCGGATCATCCGATTTCTTCACCAAAGTTGTCGAGCGGTTCGCACAGCGTGGCATTGATGCGGTTGAATGGGCCGCGGCAGAAGAGCTCGAGCCGCCAACCCTTGACCGACTCGACCCCGCACGTGCTCGACCGGTTGTCTACCTCGTGATCAGCGCCGACTCGACCACAGGAAGCGGCGAAGGCAGACTGACCGGCGCACAACGTGCCGAGCAACTCGCAGCCGCGGCACAACGCTTGATCGACGCCGGAGAACCGGTCCTCCTGTCATTGAACCCGTCAGTCTTCCCAACCTATGGCGACGTTGATCCCATGGCCAAGCTTGCGCAGCCATTCGGAATCAATGCTCGAACCGGAACACCGCTGCTGAGAGAGCGTGTCGGGCCCGGGGGAAACCTGGCCGATCCGAACACCATCGCAATATCAACAGCTAACGAGCACCCTGTTGCAAGCGCGACCAGCGGGCTACGCACCGCGCTGCCTTGGGCAGTCCCCATAGACCTTTCAGAAACTAGCGACGCCCGCGCCTGGCCATTGATCACGATCACAGACAATGACGCATCCTCGGCATGGGCAGAGACCGCTTGGTTGCGACTGTGGTCAACACCGGCGAATGCAAGGCAACTCCTGCGAGAGCAGCCTGTGTTTGACGCAAGTGATCGGCGCTCAGAATCATGGATGCTTGCAGCGGCCGGCGAACGGACCGGCCCGCTCGGCAATGCACGCATCGTCGTCGTAGGCTCAAACGGATGGGCCACCGACAGTGTCGTTGCTTCGGTCGAACAGATGGTTGACGGACGCATCACCACACGATTCCCCGGCAACGGCACACTGCTGGACACCGCAATCTCGTGGCTTGCCGGTCAAGATGAGCTTATCGCGCCCGGCACCGATGCCCGCCCGGTTGCCACCGTCAAACCGCTGAGCCCGACGCAGCTTTCTTCAATCCGATGGGTGCTGCTCGGTGTTGTACCCGGCGTGATCTTGCTGGCCGGTGCCGGCCTCCGCGGGCTGCGAGGCTGAACGACCCACATCAGATGACCGAAGATTCTCGCGTTGTACGCCGCTCGGCCGATGCACCGGAGGCTTGGGCGGCGAGACCTGCCCGCACTCGGGGCATCGATCGACGGGATGCCCAAGCCCGAACAAGTCATACCCGCAACGCCCGCAAATACCCGGCGGATGACGACGCGGCATCGCCGAGATGAACAACGACATCGCCCCCACCATCGCGGTGTACGGATACAGCAATATCTGAACACCTTGCCTTGCAAGCTCGGGATCAATCCGACCAAGCAACGAATGTAAGTAGGTCAGAAGCAGCAAAAACCCCACGCCCAATGCAATCACGATATAGGCGTAAAACGTGCGCCGAAACCGGGCTGTAAGAAACCAAACGAGAAACGCATACCCGACAAAGAACGGAATCACGCGATCGCCTCGGAGTTCGATGCATCGCTTCGGTCTCGACGGACGGCAGCAACGCGCTTCGCAACAATCACCGAACCTATCACACCCACCGGAATCACGGCGATGGTTTCGAAAACACGGTTTAGCAAATCGGAAGCCAACGCCGCGTCGAACGCAGACCCGAGTGAACCCGCAGTAATCGCAACCGCCCACTCACGCAATCCAAGCCCGCCTCCGGCGATCGGAACAAGTTGAGCAACCTGGCTCACACCCGTGACCAATACGATCTCCATCGGTCCCACTTCCATACCAAGCACCCAGAATACCACCGCGTAACGAATCGCCCAAAGCCCGAGGTCGGCATATCGCAGCACGAAAGCACCCAGCAAGAGCGCGAATCGCCGACGCTCGGCAAAACGGCAGCCAAATGCCAACAGGCCGACCACGATGACCGGGCCGCCGATGACACAACCCGCCGAGAGCCCGCCCGCATCTGCCGGTAGCGCGAACGCGAGCCCGATCGCCATCACGCCCGCCACCGCGGCAAGCGAGATAGACCACACCGTGCTTTCGATCGCATCCCGCACACGGATGCCGTTAATTGCTTTGTGATATCCAACCCGCCCGATCAACCCCGGCCGCATGGGCAAGTGATTGATCAGCCACGCAGATCCTACCAGCGCGTTCATCTCGCCCCACCCGACGTGCCCGTGACGCCGCAACAGCAGGCACAAGCAACCAGAGATCAGCAACCAGTTGATGACGGGCCCGAGCGCAATCACCGCCACCGCCCACAGCGGCGCTTCTCTGACCCGATCAAACGCTTCTCTGAACGCGACCGCGTCACCCTTGAGAAGCGTCACAATCGCTGCGACAAGCAACAACGCACCCAGCACGAAGCCGCACCAAGCAAGCCATCGAGATCGAATCGACGAATCACGCTCGAACGCCGGCTCACTCACCGACCAGATTCCACCCGAAGAACATCAAGCGGCGGCCCCATCGCATTCACGCCCGGACCAATCGTCGCATAGGCCTTCTCGAACGCACGAAGACGATCAGAAAGAAGTCGGCCAAGCTCACGCACGTGGTGGCTTGCTGATGCCGAAGCGAGTTCAAAGAGAGGGCTATCGGCACTCCGAACCCGTGTATACAACGCTGAGATCAAAAGCGTCTCATTCGACTTGGCGTCTTCGATACTCAAACCAACAAGCGTTTCGAGCACACTCTTATCGAACGACTCAAACTCGAACACCTGCCCGGCGTGCGGAAGGCTGAGAAGAATCAATGCACGCTCAAGATCTGATGCGGAAGTGAATCGAGTTTCCCAAGCAGCCGCGACCCGGGCTTTTTCCTCGGTCGACAGATGTAACCCAGATTCATCCGACTGCATCAATCGGCACATCGAAGCGACCAGAGCACTGCGAAGCGTGTCGTCACGGGCATCGTCGATCGCAGCAACGATCTCATCAACGCTCGCACGAGAAAGACTCAGAGCGGTACGCTGCACGATCCGCGATTCGCTCACGAGCCCAAGCGGACCCGCGACCAAACCACCGAGCGGGCCAGGCTGAAAACTCTGAAGCACGCGATAGCGATCGCGTTGAGATGTATGCGAGTTCACCGCCCGCAACCACTCTGAATACGAAGAGTCAGCACGAATGACAACTTCGATTTCCTCAAGCGGACCGAGCCGAAAACGCCGATCGAGATCCACGACCTTGGCCGACAGTTCACCCGAAAACTCGATCTCCGATGAGGAAGCACGCGGCGCGATCAAGAAACGCGATCCCAAAGGGCGTGAAGAACCAAGCCCGAGCGGGATCGGCGAAGTATTGCGTAAACGGACTCGGATAACACTTCCAGTTAGCGCATCTGTTGTCCCCTCAGGAACCTCAACGTTCAACAGCATGAATGCCCGCGGATCTGAGAGCATCCGGTCAAGCCATCCCGGAAGCCGCGCCAATCGCTGCTCTAGAAACGTTCCATCGGTTGTGATCGCTTCGGATTCCCGCCCGATCAATGCCAATCGTGATCTCGCGTAGGTGCCATACGCGTCCAAGGGCTGGGTCTGCGAGAACCTCGAATAGATACTCGCGGCAGCATCGATGTCACCGAGCCCTTCGTTGGACAAACCGGCGAGCAGCACCATCAACGGCCCCGGCCGCCCAGAGTTCACCCGATCGAGCGATTCTTGGTACTTACCTTCTGCATACGCGACCCAAGGCTCGACGCGCGCAAGCAGCCGCTCAGCAGCCGGAACTTGCTCCATGAGCACCCTGGTTTCTTCGAGCATTCTTTCGGTATCACGACCGATGATGCCCCGCATGATCTGCAAGTCGCCGAAGACCCTGACGATTTCATTCGCCAACTCAACCTGATCAACGCCCGGCCGCTGCGTGGCATCTGCGAGCTGCTTCATGGTTTCTTCGGTTGATCGCGCAAGGTCCGTCAGCGACGCGTTCACGGCATCGACGTCACCGGTTGCATTCGCTGCTAACAGCCTGATCCGCTCGATGCCGATTTCGTACCGAATATCCTCAGGATTGCGAATGTCGTCGTGGGGCTCGCCCGCTTCAATCCGGGCCTCGATCACCGCTGCCGATTGCGCACGCATGTCTTCCAACGGCCCATTGAGATTCTCAAGAACCGCTTCCGGGCCCTGCTGCTGCCAAAGCAACGCCAGCCTCTGTTCCCGGATCAACGCCGGCGCATCGAGCCCCGAGACCTCATAGATTGCAACGACGTTGTCCACGAATCGTTCCGCAGCATCCAGTGCCCCTTGCCCAGCGCAGATCCGAGCAATCGTCATATGAACATGCGGGTCGAAAGGATCCGCGTAGAGAAGGCGGATCTGCCAATCGATCAACTCTTCTACGCCGCTGTCTGCCTTTGAAAACGTCCGTGTGGCGAGGGAGACCGCATCCTTGTTGGTCTGATCAAGATCGACCGACTCGCGTAGCAGTCGTTCAAAACCAGTGTTGTCTCCTGATTCCCTAAGCAGTAGTGCTGCGTCCAAAGCAAGACGTGATCGGATTGTCGTATCCAGCGCTTTCCCCGCCGGTCCAAGGATCCGGTCGTACGCCTCTATCCGAGACTCCACCGTTTGTCGGCCGTTGATGTTGGCACTGATCACACGGAGTTGCGCCACTGTATCATTTGGATCCGCACGGATAATCGAGCGTGTGGCATCCATGAGCATCTGCTGATCACCGGCCGACCACGCAGCCACTGCAGCCAAGCGTGCCAACTCTGCATCCCCAGGCCGCATCGCAGACGCATGAGACAACGCGTGGGCCGCGATCAGATAATCGATTGGACGAACATTGGGACGCAGCCCAAGATCGATCGACGCGACTCTTGCGAGTTCCGCACCAACCGTCGTCTTTGAAAGCTCTTCACCTCGCAACCCAGTCATGCCCTCGGGTTGCGCACCGGCAACTTCAAAAGAGCAGACACCGACCAACGCCAGCGTCGACATGACCGACACGATCATCCGGATCCGAGTCATTGAGTTCCTTTCCAACCTGCCCATCATGCCAATACCTGTACGCACGCGACCGCCATGCCGCCCAAAAACACTGCGGCAGCAACCAACTCCGCCGGCACGACCAAACGCCGGGCTGCACGCGGGAAGATCCGATCGCACGCACACAACATGAACACCAGCTGCCCGCAAGCCAATGCCGAGACCCCCACCGCCACCGCGGTGCCCCGATCCGCGAGCAGAGTCTCGGAAAACCCACCGAAGATCACATGCAGGCCGACCACGCTCATCGCGGCGCTCCAGGGCATTACCAAGAGCAAGACAAAGAACAGGCTCACCATCCGACGCTTCGGCAACGCAACCTCCCGCCAATCCCGACGGGCACTGTACCAGCGAACGAGTTCGGCGGATCGCGCCGAATCCCATTGCAAGCCCGATCAGGCGCCCATCGCCATCGACATTAGGAACTCAGCATTGGATTTCTGCTTGCTCAAACGGCTCTTGAGCAGCTCCATCGACTCTACCACATTCATATCCGCCAAGACCTTGCGGAGCCGGTACACCAGCTCCATTTCCTTCGCGTCCATGAGCAGTTCCTCTCGGCGGGTGCCCGAAGCGGCCACATCGATCGCGGGATAAATCCGCTTCTCAACAAGCCGGCGATCAAGGTGCAGTTCTGAGTTACCAGTCCCCTTGAACTCTTCAAAGATCACATCGTCCATATTGGACCCGGTATCAACCACAGCGAAACGGATGAAGGTCAATGATCCGCCGCGCTCGATCGCACGAGCAGCGCCGAAGAACTTCTTGGGACGCTGGAGGGCGTTCGAATCAAGACCACCGGTCATGATCTTGCCCGAGTGCGGAATGTTCGAGTTGTACGCGCGAGCAAGACGGGTGATCGAGTCGAGCAAGATGACGACATCCTCGCCAAACTCAACGATCCGCTTTGCTTTCTCGATGACCACCTCGGCCACCGCGACGTGCCGGTCGGACTGCTCATCGAATGTCGACGCAACAACCTCAACGTTCGTCCCCGCGCATTGACGCTTGAAGTCGGTCACTTCCTCAGGACGTTCATCCACGAGCAGCACAAAGATCTTGCACTCCGGATAGTTCGTGTTGATCGCCTTGGTCATTCGCTGCATCAGCACCGTCTTACCGGTCCGAGGCGGCGCAACGATCAACGCTCGCTGCCCTTTACCGATCGGCGCGACCAGGTCCACAATCCGCATCTCAATCTGATCCGGAGTCGTCTCAAGAAGAAAACGCTCTTCCGGGTGCATCGGCGTGAGGTCTTCGAAGTTCACCAACTCGTGGATCGCGCCGGGATCACGCCCATTGACCTTGTCAACTCGTAGCAATGCGAAGTACTTCTCCGATTCTTTCGGCGGGCGGATCGCGCCCTTGACCGTCATGCCGCGACGCAGCCCGAACCGTCGGATCTGGCTTGGCGAGATGTAGATATCATCCGGACCAGGGAGATAGCTCAACTCGGGCGAACGGAGGAATCCGAAGCCATCTTGCATGATCTGGAGCGTGCCCTCGCCGAACATGATGCCCTGCTTGGCAGCGCGAGCTTTCAAGATCTTAAAGATCAGTTCCTGCTTGGGAATCTGATGAAAATCTTCGAGCCCCTCCTTCTCAGCGACCTCGAAAACATCATCGAGCTTCATCCCCTGTAAGTCGCCGATCGTCAGACCATCTTCGGGCATCTTGCCGTCAGAAGCCGCCACGATGCGTTCGAGTTCCTCAGCTTCGCGTTCGAGATCCTCGTCACTTGGCAGATGATCCCAGCTGACCGAACGGCTGTGCCCACCACCGCCTGAAGGTCCGCCGGACTTCCCGTTGCGACGCTTCTTACGACGACGCTTTTGGTCATTCGGTCCGCCATGCCCACCGTGACCGCCTTGTCCACCCGGCCCACTTTGATTGCTGTGACCACTCGAACTGTTTCGGCCACCAGAGTCGTTGCGAGACTGCTCGCCTTCACCCTGCTTCGATCCGTTTTCAGCAGAAGAGGAAGACGACTTTGATTCCATTTTGGGTTCGGATGCCTTCGGCTCGACCGACTGGGCTTCTTTCGCGGGCGCATCGGACGCCGCTTTGGTCGAGCGAGTCTTCTTCTTCGCGGGAGCTTTCTTCTCTGGCTTTGCTGCAGCCGCCCCCTCGCCCGCAACCTCGGTGTCTGTCTTGTGCTTGACAAGACGCTTGACGGTCCGCTTCTTGCGAACGGGGGTGTCTTGATCCGTCAACTCGGATGACTTCGGCATCTGGCGTTTCCTTGCGTGGGTCGACGCCGGTTTCATACCAAGCGTCGTGGGGACCCGCACCCTGCGGATCAAGAAATGGACATAAGAAGAGAAAGTCAGTTTGCGATCGATCACTTGGATCAAGGCAACCGCTTGGAACAAACGGCTAGAGAACAGGAGGGGGTCGCATTGGCTAGAAACAACCAACCTGGTCGCTTCCGAACACATTGCGAAAATCGGCACCGTTGAAAACCAGACACTCTCGGCTGAGGCACCTTTGCCCTAGCCACGGTCTTAATCGCGGGTTTGCTTACGGATCGCAACCAGTAGGTTGGCTGCCCGGGATTCTAGCTCACTAATCGTCCCGTGGTTGACCAATACATGATCTGATCTCCGACGCTTCTCTTCAAGGGGCATCTGAGCTTTTTCTCGCCGATCGAGCTCCGACTCGGTCCACCCGCGCGTCTCCCGAACACGGCTCAGACGCTGCGATCTGGGTGTTTCAACAAACACCACCGAATCACACTCCGCATCCACCCCGGCCTCGAAGAGTAACGGAGCATCCACGACCACACCCGTCGCACCCGCCCGGCGGGCCCGATCAACCAACGCCTCACGCGACAGTCGAACCAACGGATGCACCACAGACTCCAGCCGCCGACGTTCATACTCATCATTGAATACCAAGTCGGCGATCTTCTTGCGATCTAACCCGCCGTGCTCATCAAGCACAACCTTGCCCCACCAAGACGAGAGCTGCTCGATCACCTCAGGCTGCGTGAGCACCTTGCGGACCGCTGCATCAGAATCCGACACCACGCAACCAACTTTGGCAAATGCCGCGGCCGCAGCCGATTTCCCCGAACCAATGCCGCCAACCAACCCGATCACCGGTACCGGCTCAGCTTCATCACCCCGGCGCGATACATGGTCTGTTCTTGCACTGACCTTTCGCAACGCTTCCTCTGGCATCGCGACCGAACGCCAGACGGCTTCATGCCCATCCGTTCCCGCCGTCGCGGCTGAAACCGTACCAACGCGAAACAGCCGTTCAAGAAAACTCCGAGTGACCGCGAGGTGCTGCACGCGGCGAAGCGGCACATCAAATCGAACCGTCCGAATGACGCCATGCACGGCGATCAACCGAACGTCACTCAACACATACCGGCGCGTAAACCAATCGAGCAACGCCCATATCAGCCTCAATACGCCATAAACAACCGTGAAGATCAATACGTACCCGAGCGATCCGTTGATCGATGCCGCAAGCGCCGGATCGAGGATTCCGGCGGAAGTAACCAACAGCCCGCGGAGCAGCCAAACTACGACCCAAAGAACCACCGCTGGTAAGACGTCTGGAAAACCACGAACAATGACATACGCAAAGCTCGGGCGTGCATCGTGCAGCACGCGCTCGCCGTGCGGAACCAATGGATGCCCCCCGTCCGGCTCATTGCGAGTCACTCGGCATCTCCAAGCGTTGCCGGATCGAGCACCGCGATCTCCGGGTGATTGCGGTAATACCCGTTGTAGTCGAGCCCGTATCCAACCACGAACTCATCCGGGATCTCAAAGCCAACGTAATCCGCCTCGAAATCCACGCTTCGCCGGGCCTTCTTGTCGAGCAGCACAATCGATCGCAATGAAGCAGGGTTCTGCTCAGCGATCACTCGCGTCACAAGATCAAGCGTTTGTCCTGAATCAAGGATGTCATCGATCACTAATACGTGCTTGCCTTCGAGATCACTGGGCAACGCCGAAGCGAGTTTCGCACCCTTGCTGCTCACAGACTGCCCCGGATAGCTCGAAACGGTCACCAGCCCGATTGAGAGCTTTACAGGCATCTCTCGGATCAGATCCGCCGCGAAGATCATCGCGCCGGTCATGACCGGGACCAGCACCACCCGACCTTCGTCAAGCTCAGAATGCCCATCCCGGGCAAGATCCGCCTTGAGATCCCGAGCGACCGCCAACCCCATCTCATGGACCCGGCCCGCGATCTGCTCTCGACTCACCAATGTCTGGACAATCTCTGGAAACATACCGCAAGTCTACTGCCGCCAGACCAAGATCGCCCGCTTCTAATGATTCAGAGTTTCCCCGCCCGCCTCGCCTCGGAATATCTCTGCAGCGAGTCGTCGATGATCTCGTGGGCCACGCTCGCCGGCTGAATCTCGTCAACCTCCACCGCTTTGCCCTCCAGATGTTTGTAGTCCTCAAAGAATCGCTTGAGCATCTTGAAAGTGTGCTTGGGAAAGTCCGTCGCTTCCCGATAGTCAGCGAACTCGGGATCGTTAATCAGTGTCGCGACAATTTTGTGATCTGGCTGGCCGTCGTCGACCATGGTCATCACGCCCAACGCCCGAGCTTCGGTGATGCACAACGCCGGCACCTTCTCGGTGCAAAACACCAACACGTCCAACGGATCGTCATCCTCGGCCAGTGTCTGCGGTATGAATCCATAGTTTGCCGGGTAATACACCGCACTGCTCAGGACCCGGTCCAGACGCAGCATCCCGGTGTCTTTGTCAAGCTCGTACTTGTTACTCGACGACTTCGGAATCTCGATAATCGCCCGGAAGTGCTGCGGCAGCGAAAGGGATTTGATGCCGGGGATCACGTCATGCCATGGATGGAACATCACCGAGCCTAGACACCGAACCCGGTCCCTCTCTTGGGCGCTCCATGAAAACAAAAAAAGGCGGCTAACGCTTGCACGCTAGCCGCCTTGAATCCGGTTAGATCCCTGTTTTATAGGGTGAACTGAGCAACCACTTCGCGAAGCTGGTCGGCCTTCATAGAAAGCTCATGTGCCGTCGCGGCGGTTTCGTCGGTCCCTACCTTCGATGATCGCACCACCTCGCTGATCTCAGAGACACCCCGATTGATGTCTTCTGCTGCCACCGATTGCTGCTCGGCTGCCGCTGCGATCGATTCGACCTGCTCGGTCACCGACCCTGCCTTCTCGACAATCCCGTGGAGACTCTCGCCCGCACGAGTCGTCAGAGTGACACCATCCCGAACGGTTTCGGTCCCGGTCGCCATTCGGGTGACCGCTGCCTTGGTCTCGACCTGAATCGCTGAGATCGTTTTGCTTACCTGCTCGGTTGCGACTTGCGTCCGCTCGGCCAGCTTGCGGACTTCGTCGGCAACCACCGCAAACCCACGACCATGCTCGCCCGCTCGGGCCGCCTCGATGGCAGCGTTCAACGCGAGGAGATTCGTCTGATCCGCGATGTCATTGATAACACTGATGATCTCGCCGATCTCTTCACTCCGCCGTCCGAGTTCTTCGATCGAACTTGCGCTCTCGCTGACCGCGTCACTGATCTCGCCCATCCGAACGACCATCGCACTGACAACGTCGCCGCCGTCCTGTGCTGTTGCCGCCGACTCTGAAGCACTGCTGGAAGCCGCACGGGATGAGTTGGCAACTTCACCGACCGATGCCGACATTTGCGTGATCGCTGCTGAAATCTGCTCAACCTCCGTGATCTGCTGATCAACGCCTGCAGCCACCCCTGACGAAGAAGACATGATCCGCTCGGAACCCGCAGCCACATCCATCGATGAAGAACGAACCTCTTCGATAATCGCTCGGAGCGAAGTGAGCATGTCGTTCATGCTCTCTGACATCACGCCAAGGTCATCATTCGTATGGACGGGCAGCGGCTCGATATTGAGCTGACGCGACGCGATTGATTTGGCAGCCTCGGCGACCTTGCGAATCTGCGAACCGATGTTTCGCTGGAGAAACACGCTGACCGCAATCCCGACACCAACGGATAGGAAAATCGAACCAATCACCAGAATGGGTAGCGACCCAACAGCGCTTGCGAGCTGCTGCTCGGCATCAGCCCCAGCCTGCGACTGAGCCTCACTTTGTTTGCTGAGAATCTCCGAAGCGAGAGCGTCAGATGCGTTCGCCAATGGTGTCACAGTGCTCAGGCAGATGTCCTGCGAGACACACCAGCCGGGCGAACTTCTGATTTCGATGACTTCGCTCGCCAGTGCTAAAAACTCATCTCGACGAGCGAGGTAGTTCGAGAAGTTTTCCTGTTGATTTGGGGTGAACAAAGAAGCATCACCCTTCAAACGATCGACGGATGCTGAGCATTCGCGAACACGAAAGTCGACATACTCAAGCGCTTCATCCGAACCTGAGTTAAGAAAGGAGCTGACCGCTGTCGTGGCTTTGAGCAAGTGTCCCTTGGCCTCAGCAACTCGCTCAACGAGGATTTTTCGTTCTGCAGTGCCTTCAAGCCCCTGCTCTTCTTTTAGGATCGCTTCCAGCTCCGCGACAACCTCTTTGCTTTTCGGGATGGCGCGAGAGAAAAAGAGCGTGTCGGCGGGACGATCATCATCGGTATGGCTCACTGCCGCGATCTGATCCTGTGCTGTTCGGAACTCGGCGAGCGTGCTGCCAAGCTCTGTAACCAATGCACGCTGATCCGCGGGCCAATCCTCACTAATGTCATTCAAGTTCGCTAGCGAGTCATCGATGCTCTCCCAAGCCTCCAGACGACCCTCTGCCAACTCCTCAAGCCCGAGGATCATGTATCCCCGGTGCATCGACAAGGAATGGTGAATCGAACCTCGCAGCGTCGAAACATGAAGCAACGTTGGAACAGATTCTTGTAGCACGAAATCGGAACGATCTTTGATCGTGTGGGCACGCTGAATAATCCCCAAACCACTAATCAGCGAAATCCCAATCAGCGAACCAAATCCGAGAAACAGTTTGGCTTTTAGTGTCAACGCCATTTACGAGCTCCGTCGAGGTACAAAGAGTAGTTCTCGACGCTGATCGTCCATCAATCCCTCCAGATCGAGCACGAATGAACACTTGGATCGCTATCTTGTGTTTTATCTTTGCCCGACCCATACAAGCTGCCCTCGGATAACCAAAGATCTGTCCTACTTGAATCCCATCAAATCGAGTCAACGATCTGCCCGATAACTGCTGCGAAGGAACCCCAATGCTCACCATCGACTATGCCAACTGCCTCTCTGATCGCGTCGGCCCACACGGGCTCGATCCCGCACGCCTCGACCCCAGCGGCGACCCCGCGGCCGGCATGGCGACCCTGACCGAACAGCTCGCTGCCTCCCGAGGCACCGGATGGGAGCGCTGGCGTGAACTCTGGACAGAACCCATGCGCACCGAGCATCTCAACTCGGTCCAAGCAATCGCCAACGAGTGTGAGGGACGGTTCGAGAACGTCGTCGTCCTCGGCATCGGCGGCTCGGCGCTCGGCAACATCGCCATCCAATCCGCACTCAACCCCCCCACCTACAACCTGCTGCCCGCCTCGGACCGCCCCGGACCACGGATATTCGTTGTTGATAACGTCGACCCGGCCAACTTGGGCGCGGTCCTCAAACTCTGCGATCCAAAGGCAACCCTGTTCAACGTCGTAAGCAAATCGGGCGAAACCGCCGAGACCGCAGCCCAGTTCATGATCATCCGCGACCGACTCAAACAAGCGGTCGGTGCCCGGTGGGCCGACCACGTCGTCGCTGTCACCGACCCTGCCAAAGGCACGATGCGAACGATCTGCGACGAAGCAGGCATCGCGACCCTGCCCGTGCCCGAGGGCGTGGGCGGACGGTTCAGCGCGCTCAGCCCCGTCGGCCTTTTCTCGGCCGCGATGGGCGGGATCGACATCAAAGCCCTGCTCGACGGCGCCAAATCGATGGACGATCGGTGCTCGAACCCTGACCTTCACCAGAACCCCGCAGCCATGCTCGCGTTCTTGCTCGTCGAAATGGGCACCCGCAAAGGCAAGCCCAACCATGTGCTGATGCCCTACTGCAACAGCCTCTACCTGCTCGCCGACTGGTACCGCCAGCTCTGGGCTGAATCACTCGGCAAGAAGACAGACACCGACGGCAACACCGTCTTCGCCGGTTTCACACCGATCAAGGCGCTCGGCACCACCGACCAGCACTCCCAGGTCCAGCTCTATCGCGAAGGCCCCAATGACAAAGTGTTCGGCTTTATCGAAGTCGAATCGTTCGGCGCTGACGACATCACCATCCCCACCGGCATGGGCGTCGACGCATTGACGTACCTCGAAGGCAAATCGATGACCGCGCTGCTCAACGCCGAGAAGCGCGCCACCGAATACGCCCTCGTCGACTCCAGCCGACCGAACTTCACGATCACGTTCCCGCAGGTCGACGCGCATCACGTCGGCGAGTTCATCGCACTCTGGCAGATCGCAACCGCGTATGCGGGATTGATGCTCAACATCGATGCGTACGACCAACCAGCCGTCGAGACCGGCAAGAAGGCAACCTTCGGTTTGATGGGACGCGACGGCTACGACGAATGGTTGACCAAGGTCGACCAGACCCTGGCCGAGACCGATCACATCGTCCGATGATTTTTCCGTGACAGATTCGTGGCATCCTCGCTTCCTGACCGGAGCACGGGCACGTGCGATGCACCACGAACGCACGGAGAATCTCATGCACCGATCCGCCCTTTTCTGCCTCGCACCGGTGCTCCTTGGAACGCCGGTAATCGCCCAGTGTGACCCGGCAACGGTCCTCGCACCCGGAATCCGCACCTTCCTGAGCGCCATCTCGGGGCCCTCAGAAATCAGGGCAGCGGACCTAAACAATGACGGCAATCAGGATCTCGTCATCACGGAGTTCAGCTCAGACACCGTCGCAGTCATGCTCGGCGCCGGCGATGGCACGTTCGCAGCCCCCGATCGGTACGATTTCACATTCGGCATCGGGCTCAACCCCTCCGGACTCGCGGTCGCTGACTTCACAGGTGACACCGTTCCCGACCTCGCAATCGGCAACGCGGGCTCGAGTACCGTCACCATTCTCGTGGGCATTGGCGACGGCACCTTCACCGCCGGCGGCGAGTTCGATGCGGGCTTCTTCGTACAACCCCGCGATATCGCGACCGCTGACCTCGATAACGACGGTGACACCGACATCGTCGTCAGCAGCGAAGCCAATCAAGTCCGCGTCCTTCACAATGACGGCACTGGCTCGTTCGCACCGCCGATTTTCACCGTCGTCATCGGAACCGTCTCCGCGGTCGAACTCGCCGACGTCAACGGCGATCAGATCCCAGACGCGGTCGTCTCCGATTTCAATGGATTCGAACTCGAGGTCGCGTTTGGCGACGGGGCCGGCGGCTTCGAACCCTTCAACCAATACGACACCATCATGACGCCCACCGACCTCAAGCTTGCCGACATGGACCAAGACGGGGACCTCGACGTCGTCGTGTGCGGCCTGTTCGACGAAGTCACCGTCCACATCAACGCGGGCAACGGGTCGTTCCACACACACAACAGCACCACGACGCTCAGCGTGCCACTCGCCCTCGACCTCGCCGACCTTGATTTGGACGGGCAAATCGATGTCCTCGTCGCCACCGCGTCGACCAATCCCCAGACGATTTCCCTCTTCTCGGGCATCGGCAACGGCACGCTCGGGGCCGAGATCGCTCATCCCGGGCTGCAAGGCGCGAACGGGGTGGTGATGTCGGACTTCGACAATGACGGCGCGACCGACGCCGCCGTCATTTTCGAGATCAGCAACGACATCATGGTCTACCTAAACACGTGCGATGAAACCGGCTGCGCTCCAGATCTGGCAGCTCCCTTCGGCGTCCTGAACTTCTTCGACATCTCGGCGTTCATCACCGCCTTCAACGCGATGGACCCCGCCGCCGACTTCGCGGCTCCCTTCGGCGTCTTCAACTTCTTCGATGTCGCCGCCTACATCGACGCATACAACGCCGGCTGCCCGTAACCCTCAGCCACCAACAAAAACCACCCCTTCTGATACCCGCGCAGACCATGCGCGGGCATCTTCTGCGCCCGGCGCACGCCTTGCCGAGCACCTGACCAGTCCACCCGTTCTGATCTGGCACGCCGTTCGCGTATGAACCGAAGCGGGAGGTCCACGGATGGACGCCCGCCTCAGTACCTTCGCTGGAGCTCGGCGATGACCTACGGCATGCAAATCTCGGCGTCCGGCGCACAGGCCGCCATGTTCCGCCAAGATTCCATCACCGCCAACCTCGCCAACCTCGGCACCGTCGGTTTTAAGCCCGTCATGGCCAGCGCCGTCCACCGCGAACACGTCCGGGCAGAGGACAACCTCTGGAACATGCCCAGCGACACCCTGCTCGAGCAACTCGGAGGCGGAGTCTTCAGCGGGCGAACCGTCGTCAACTTCAAGCAAGGCGCTCTCGAAACCACCGGCAACCCCCTTGATCTGGCAGTCCAGGGCGAAGGATTCTTCACCGTCGGCGATGGCGCGAACCCCGCCCTCACCCGAGACGGTCGGTTCACCCTCGACTCGAACAATCGGATCGTCATGTCCACCAGCGGGCTTCCCCTCCTCGATGACGCCGGCGATGAGATTGAGGTCGATCCCGCCCTCGGCCCACTGAACATCAACGGCAATGGTGCCATCGAGCAGAGCGGCGCCATCATCGCCACCGTCGGGCTCGCCGACGTGCCCGACCGATCGTCACTGATCAAAGTCGGAGGCGGGCTCTTTGCCGACCAGAGCGGGCAACCACTTGGCCTCACGCCCGCGACCGGCATGATCCGCCAGAACATGGTCGAGTCGTCCGCCGTCGACGAGATCGGTGCCATGATGCAAATCTCGGCTGCCTCCAAGTCAGCACAGTCCAACATCGGCATGATCGACATGCAAAACCGCATGCTCGATCGCCTTGTCAATACCTACGCACGACTCTCTTAAACGCATACACCGCAGGAGTTTGTAACCATGGGCGTCATCGCGATGCAATCCGCTTCGACCGGTCTCCGGGCACTCAACACCCGGCTGGACGTGATCGCCAATAACTTGGCAAACGTCAATACCGAGGGCTTTAAAACCAGCCGAGCAAACTTCGAAGACCTTCTTTACATCGAACGGGCTCAGCCCGGCATCGAGAACAACAACGGCGACCAACGCCCCACCGGGCTCTACGTCGGCCTCGGCGTGAAGGTCTCTGGCACCCAGCAAGATTTCAATCAAGGCCCACCGATCCCCAGCGACAACCCCCTCGATCTCTTCATCGAGGGTCGTGGATTCTTCCAAGTCGCCGTTGAAGACGACCTCGGCGAGGGCGGCTTGGCGTTTACCCGCGCCGGAAACTTCACGCTCAACTCCGACGGCGAGATCGTGCTCGCCAACTCCGACGGTCGCCGGCTTGAACCCAACATCGCCGTTCCAGACGACGCAGAGACCGTGAGTGTCGATTCTTCAGGCCAAGTCTCGGTGACCCGGTCGGGCGAAGCCGCGTCCCAGATCATCGGGCAGATCAATCTGGCCGTGTTCGTCAACCCCGCAGGTTTGACCCAGGTCGGACAGAATCTTTGGGTCGAGTCCGCTGCATCCGGTCCACCGATCGAAGGCGAGCCATCCACACAAAACTTCGGACGGATCCAGGGCAACAAGCTCGAAGGATCCAATGTCGACCCGGCACGCGAACTCATCGAACTGATCCGCACCCAGCGGGCATTCGAGATGAACTCGCAGTCGATCCGCGCCGCCGATGAGACCCTGCAATCCGTCGCCCAGCTCCGTCGATGATCTTTCTAAGCACCCTTGAACGGAGGATCCGTCTCATGGACCGACTCACACGCGTCTTTGTCGCCGTCATGGCAACCCTTGCTGCCTCCGTCGGCATTGCCAATGCCGGCGTGACCACGGTGACCCTCAAAGGCACCGTCCGACTCGCACCCACCGCTCCGGTCACCCTCGGCTCGATCGCGACCATCGAAGGCGAGCACGCCGAGCAACTCGAATCGATCGTGATTGATTCTGAATCCGTCTTGGCAGGCGCTTGGACTGAAATCGACGCAAAGACGGTCCGCCGGTCGATCGTGGATGCGAACGCACCGGAAGGCTCGATCGTTGTCATCGGACAGCTTGCCAGCCTGACCCGCGTCGCACAACGGGCAACATCCAAAACAATCGAATCGAATACCCCGACCGAGCCTGATACATCGGTCATCACCGTTCGCGATCATATCGAATCGTGGTTACGATCACGGTTCCGAGTCGCACCCAACGCCCTTCGCGTGGAGTTCAACGAACGCGATTTCGATGTGATCACCACCCCCACCGACGGGCGCATGGTTGGCGTGGTTGAAATCGGCAAGTCCAGCCGTATGGCGCTCCGCGTCACGGTCTATGAGGGTGACCGCATCGTGCTCACCGAATCGGTGCGCGTCGGCGTCGAACTCCGCGGCACCGCGGCAATCGTTGATAGACCACTCAGACGCGGCGCTCGTATCCGAGAAACCGATGTCCGCGAAGAGACCATCTGGTACGACCCAACCGAGCCCCCCGCGCCGTTGAGCTCCGTGATCGGACAGGCCCTTCTTCGATCGGCCGAACGTGGACAGGTGCTCCGCGACAGCCACCTCGAGCCCGCGGTCATGATCGAACGAGGCCAGGATGTCAGCGTCCAAACGGTTCGCGGCAGCATCGTGGTCTCGACCACCGCCCGCGCCCGCCACAACGCATCGATGGGCGAACTGATCGAACTCGAAGCCAAAGACGGCTCTCGCCGCCGATACACCGCACGCGTGGCCGGGCCTGGTCGCGCTGTCATGACCCAAACGACATCCAACCGTACCAGCGCCCAACCGATCAACGTCGATTCGCAGCCGAATCTCCGGACTGAATCAACCACCGCCCAACGCGATTTGCCTTAATACTCCGCGCGAGCACCAAACCATGAAAAACATCTTCAATGTCGCCTGCCTCGCCGCGATCGCGCTGAGCACGGGTCTCGCCAACGCCCAGAGCCTGTTCTTGGTTCAGAACCACGCCGCACAAAGCGACGCCCCCGGTGTGGTCCAACAGCCTTCGATCGAAGCGTCGCAAGTCAGCCTCCTTTGGGTGCCCGAACCAGAACGCAGAATCTACCAAAAGCATGACATCATCACGATCATCGTCGATGAAAACTCAAGCACCACCAGCTCACAAAGCCTGGAGACCGAGAAAGACGCGTCATCTCAGATGCGTCTCAACAACATGCTCAAATGGCTCTCGCTGCTCGAACTCCGCCTCGAAGCGGGCGATACAACGGATCTCGAACTCATCGACTTCAATGCCACCCGCGAGTTCACCGGTGAGGGCGATTACGAACGCAGCGATCGCTTCACCGCACGCATCACCGCGACCGTACTCGAGGTCAAACCCAACGGGAACCTCGTTCTTCAAGCGATCAAACGGATCGAAAAGGACGATGAAATCCAGACGCTTGTGCTCTCTGGGATTGTCCGAGAAGACGACATCACCCAACAGAACACTATCCTGTCGTCGCAGATGGCCAATCTGAACATCGCGATCGAAAACGAGGGAGCGCTTCGTGACGCTGCCAAGAAAGGATTGATCACCGAGGTCCTTGACGCATTGTTTGCGTTTTAAATCAACTCGGTCGGCCATTGCATTGCACACGCCCGGCGATCTCGCCGGGCGTGTTTCGTTTTGGCACGCCGTTCGCGTATGTCATGGGTCCGAAACGGCTGGAAGGGAGTCCGCCGCATGCGCAGGTCCAATGTGTTCGCCATCTTGCTGATCCTAATCGGATCACTCACCCCACCAGTAGAAGCGGGGCGCTCTCTGCGCGAGATCGCTCGCGTCCGCGGGCAAGGCGCTTCGACCGTCCAGGGACTCGGTCTGGTGGTCGGCCTGCAAGGCACCGGCGATTCGCTGGCTGAACTCGCCGTTGCTCGCCCGCTCGCTGAAGTCTACAAGCGGATGGGCAACCCCATCTCGATCGAAGAAATGGGCTCTGGAAAGTCCGTCGCACTCGTCCTTGTCACGTGCGAGATTCCAAAAGAGGGCGCCCTCACCGACGACCGATTGAACATCACCGTCTCGGTCATCAACTCTGCGAAATCGCTCGAAGGCGGAACGCTGCTGATCAGCCCGCTGACACCGGGGCCGAATGCCCCCGTGTATGCAATGGCACGCGGCGATCTTGATCTGCCAGACATCAACATCCCGACATCGGCAAGAGTAGCTGCCGGTGCGCAGATCGTGCGCGACGTGATCACCACGCCTTCGCTCACCAACGGATTTGATCTGATTCTCGATGCCCGTTTCGCACTCACCGGTGCAGCCGCCCGTGTTGCGTCGGACATCAACGAGCAATACCTGCTCACGACCGATCCGAATGAAAAACCGATCGCCCGGGCGCTGGACAACCGGACCGTGCGTGTGATCGTGCCGCCGATCGAGCGCAACAACGCCATGGCGTTCTACGCCGACGTGATGCGGACAGATATCACCAGCGCATTGCGGGACCTGCCCGCGCAAGTGATCTGCGACACGCGGAAAGGCATCATTATCATCACGGGCGATGTTCAGGTTTCTCCGGCGGTCATCACGCATCGTGACTTGAGCATCTCGACGATCGTCCCACCGCCGCCGGAAGACTTTGAGCGTGAGATCCGTTCGGAGTTCGCAGCCATCGAAACCGACGCCGACGACGCCGACATGTCTCAACTCGAAGACCTCATCGGTGCTTTCGACCAGCTTGATATCCCGCCAGGCGATCAGATCGACATCCTCCACGCGTTGCGTAAAGCAGGAAAGCTCCACGCCCGCCTCATCATCGACGAGCAGGAGATCTGATGGACCCACGAATCAGCAACTCGTTGCCCGGGATGTCGAACGCACCGCGTTTAACCAATCTGAATCCAGGCGGCGTCGTGGGCTCGTCGTTTGGAAAGGGACTGGCTGGACAGCGATCATTCGCCGAAGCACTCGGTGATGAACGCAACGCCAAACGCTTCCAGGCCGGCGAAAAACTCACGCCAGAGCAGCGTGCCCGGGACGCCGCTGAAAAACTGGTATCAACCACCCTGATCGAACCTATTCTCAAAGAGGTTCGCGCCAACAACCGAGCAGCCGCTCCTTTCGCGCCGACTCAGGCGGAGAAGCAGTTCGGATCGCTGCTGGACCATCGCTTGGCCAATGACATCGTGGCATCATCGAACTTCCCGATTGTGGACCGATTGGCACAGGATCTGCTTCGGTCAGGTGGAGTGACCGCATGACCACGCTTGCCGCACGAAATCGAATGATCCGCAACCACAAGGCCTCGGCTGTCAAATCCAACGGCCCGCCTGCCAAGCCCGACGTCGACCGGCTCGATGCCATGTTGCATTCACTCGTCGTCGAGCACGAGACCCTTCTCGACCTGACGCACGAGCACCGCGACGCGGTTGCTTCGGCAGATATGAACAAACTCAAAGCAGTGATCGACCAGACCGGCGAAGTCATCGGTCGAGTCCATCGCGTCGAAAGTGAGCGTCAACGGCTGATCGCTCGACCGGACGGACGCCCGAGTACGATGGAGGAGCTACTCGAAGTCGTCGATTCTGCTGACCGGAAGCGCCTTTCCGAGCGTGCATCTTCGTTGCGAGGATTGATCCACAAGGTAAAGGAAGAGCAGGAAGCGGTCCGCGTTGCGTCTGAAGCGCTCGCGGCACACATGCAAGGACTGATGCAGCAGGTTGCGTCCAAACTCTCGCACGCCGGGACATACGGGCGGGCCGGGCGAGTTGAAACGCACGGACAAATCATCACCGGCGTGGATGTAGGCGCGTAATGGAGCACACCCGATGAGCCTCAACTCCACACTTAGCATCGCCAACTCGTCGCTGATCGCGTCCCAGATCGGGCTGCAGGTCGCCTCGAATAACCTCGCGAATGCCGCGACTCCGGGATATGCCCGCCAGATCGCGCTGCTTCAGGCCGTTCGCGGCTCACGATCCGATCCGTTCCAAATCGGCGCCGGTGTCGGCGTTGCATCGGTGCGTCGACAGATCGACCAGGCGTTGCAAGAACGACTCTGGAGCGGGACTTCAGACCAGTTCGCGAGCGCTCAGAAACTCAACGCGTTCAATCAACTCGAAGCCATCCTCAACGAAGGCACCGAGTTCGACACCTCCAGCCAGCTGACCGCGTTCTTTAACAGTTGGTCCGAAGCAACAACGCTGCTCGACTCACAATCATCGATTGTCAATCAGGGTGAATCCCTGACCTCGTTTATCCGCAATATCCGCGGGCAAATGATGGATCAACGCCGCCAGATCGAGGACCAACTCGACGCGCAAACGGTTCAGGCGAATGCATTGTTCCAGGAGATCGCCGACATCAATGGCACGGTCTCAACGCTCGAAACCGGGGATGCCGAAGCGGCTGCTCTCCGCGACCGGCGCGACCAGATTGTCAGCGAGCTCTCCCAGCTTGTCGATGTCAACGTCAACGAAAACGCTGAAGGTCTCTACGACGTCTTCGTCGGATCAACCCCGGTCGTGCTCGGCACACGCAATCGGGGCGTCGATGTAGACCGCGAAACCATCGACGGCGTGACCTCTGTGAGTATTCGACTCAAGGACAACCGCGCCCCACTTCCCGTGGAAGGCGGATCGATCGGCGGATTGCTGCAGTCGCGGGACGGCGCCATCGATTCAACGATCGAGAAACTCGACACGCTTGCTTCAAGCATCATCTTCGAAGTCAACAAGATCCACTCGACCGGGCGGAACGTTGACCGGCTATCAGCGACAAGCAGCACCCTCTCGATCGCGTCAACCAATCGCACGTTACCGATCAACGATCCAAATAACGCCGCGTTCGCCGACCTGCCGTTCGCGGCACAAAACGGATCATTCACGATCGAGGTCTACAACGCCGACACTGAAACATCCAACGTCGTGACGATCCCCGTCGACCTTGATGGACTCGACGCGAACAACCTTCCCGGCGTAGACGACGACACAACGCCCGAAGACATTCGTGCAGCGCTTGATGCAATCCCCGGTGTCAATGCAACGTTCACCGCTGACGGCAAGCTCGATATCGCGGCGTCTCCGGGCTTTAGCTTCTCGTTCGTTGACGACACCTCGGGTGTCCTCGCCGTGATGGGTGTGAACAGCTTCTTCACCGGAACCACCGCTCAGAACATCGATGTCCGCGAAGGCGTTGAAGTGATGCTTGGACGAACCGTTGATGGGCAGTTCGTCGAGAACGGGAACGCGCTCGAGATGGGAACACTCGTTGAAAGTGCCATCGGCGGCTTGGGCGACCGGACTTTCTCAAAGTTCTGGTCGCAACACGCCCAAGACGTCGCCACCCAGACCGCCGCGGCCCGGACGGAGTCCGACGCATCCAACATCGTTCGGGAAAGCCTTGAAGGACAACGGGCCGCGATTTCCGGCGTCTCCATCGACGAGGAATCGATGAACCTGCTGCTGTACCAACGCCAGTACCAGGCGGCGGCTCAGGTCGTCCAGGTTACGCAATCAATGTTCGACACGCTCCTGAGTCTCGTATAGAGGAGGGCAACGCGATGAGTACATTCCCAACCGCATACACACGTTCGCCCAACTTGCTGTTTACGCAGTCTTCGCTGAACGCGATCAACCGCACAAACTATCAGCTCCTGCGCGTGAACCAGCAACTCTCGACTGGTCTCGACTTGCTTCGTCCATCGGACGACCCGATCCGGTCGGCCACCGTTTCAACGATCGACGCTCGCCTCGAGCGATCGAACCAGATTCTCCGCAACCTTGGCTTTGCGACCGATTCGCTGGACACGCTCGATATCGCACTCGGCGATGCAAAGAACCTCATCGACGAAGCGCTGAGTATTGGCAACGAGCAAATCTCGACGCCCACCGACCCAGACACGCGGAATGGACAAGCGATCATCATTGATTCGCTGATCCAATCCCTGTACACGATCTCGAATCGCGAGTCGGTCGTCGGGCACATCTTCGGCGGAACTTCGCCGAGCCGAGGCCCGATCGAACAGGTCGGCAACGCATATCGCTTCGTCGGCGGACGCGGCGGACTACTCGCCGACCTCGGTGGCGTTTCCGACGTGCCGCTTACACTGGGCGCTGACAACGCGATCGGCGCCATCTCGGCCAGGGTTGAAGGCACCGTTGATCTCGACCCCTCGCTCACCGATGCGACGCGACTTTCGGATCTCAACGGTGCTCGTCAGCTCGGCGTGAACACCGGCATCGTCACGATCCGGTTCAACGGCGGCGCGTCTGCTGAGATTGATCTGACCGGTGCCGAGAGCATCGGTGACGTCGCCGACAGACTCGAAGCGGGCATTCAGCAATATGAAACCGACAACGGCGTGACCGTTCTTGGGCCCGGCGGGGTCTCGACTTCGGGCGGCCGACTCTCGATCGACGTGCCCGCTGGTGATCTCGCGGTCGGCGATGTCCAGGGCTCGTTCGTCGCATTGGATCTCGGACTCACCGATACCGTTGGCACGCCGTTCAACGCAGCCAATCCAAATGGCGCCGATCTCGATCCCAAACTCAACTGGACGACCCCCGTGTCGGCACTCAACGGGCTCGGCGGCAACGCCCTCGACAACATCACCCTCACGACGGGCGGTGTCGACTATGACATCGATTTGTCCGGGGCCCAGACTCTCGCTGACATCCGGTCGGCGTTTGAAGCCGGTGGGACGAATGTTGTCGTTGAGATCTCAGAGAACGGCAAATCGATCAACGTGAAAACAGCGGTCGCTGGAACACGCGAAATGGCCATGACCATCGCCGAGACCGCCGGAGGCAACGACACGGCGACCCTGCTCGGCGTCCGAACACTTCAAGGCGACACCCAACTCAGCTACTTCAATGACGGGCTCGGCGTTCGCTTGAACGACACCGAACCAGATTTCGATATCACGCTTGGCGACGGGTTCCAGATCACGATCGATTTGACCGCCCAAGACATCGGGACGGTCCAAGATCTGCTTGATGCGATCAACACGCAAGCGAACGACCAGCTGACGGCCGCCGGTCGCCCAACCACGGACTTCACGGCAGGGCTTGCCTCTCCGGGCAACGGGATCACGTTCAACCAGGATGCAACCCTTGCCGGGACCGGCCCGCTGGATGTGACTCGACTCAACAACTCCCAGGCGCTCGAAGACCTCGGATTGCTCGATGGAACCCTGGATCCGAGCGGCGCGACGCTGCTGGCTGAAGATCGATCGTCGGTCCGCGTGGACAACTTGTTCACGCATTTGCTAGATCTTTCGGAGGCACTCAAGAACGACGACACGCTTGGCATCGAAGTTGCGTATGGCAAACTGAAGGGTTCCGTGGATCTGCTGAGTCAGACGCGGGCCGTCGTCGGCGGATACGGCAAGCGGCTCGAAGACGAGCAGCTTCGGCAGGAGGATCGGCAGGTGCTAGACGAGTCGTTAAGAAGCCAGCTGAGAGACGTGGACTTTGCCGCGGCATCGTCACGATTCGCCCAGTTGCAGCTCCAGCTGCAGGCAGGTTTGAGCGTTGCATCGCAGGCGCAGCAGCTCACGCTGCTTGACTACCTCGGCTGACGCCGGATTTGGACTCGGACCGGTGAAAACCGGTCTGGGAGATTGGATCGATGGTTCCCAGGGAGCTCGGCCGCTCTCGGAACCGCAGGCAGGATGTCGACCGGAGTCGGAACTCCGGGAGTCGATCCGGATTGGTCTCGGCCGAGGATACGGAGCGCACACATGGAGGTGCGGACTACACGTTTCGGGGTTATTGAGCTCGCGGAGGACCGCGTGATCAACTTTTCCCGAGGTATTTTGGGCTTCCCTGGGTTGACGCAGTATTGCCTGCTGCAACCGGGGGACGATGCCTGTTTCTTTTGGCTTCAATCGGTTGAAGACCCGAACCTCGCGTTCGTGGTCACAGACCCGACATTTTTCGAGAAGGACTACTCGGTGCCCATCCGCCAAGAGCAGATGGAATCGCTGACGATGGACAAGCTCGAGGATGCTCAGGTCTTTGTGATCGTGAACAAGATCGACGATCAGCTCACTGGGAATCTCCAGGGCCCGCTGATTATCAACACGGTCAACAAGCAAGCCGAGCAGATGGTTCTCGCTGAGAAGCGTTGGACCACCCGCCACCATCTGATGCGAGTCACTTCCGACGCGCAGCAGACCGCCTCCGCGTAAGCGGGCGACGGGCGTGGCGTGGTTCGATGGTGCAGAAACCTGCGCGATCGGTGCGTCCGTTCGAAGCCATTCACCCAGAGCGGAAGGACCCGCTCTGCGAGCTAAGTACCACCACTGCGCCCCAGCATGGGCCGGAGCGCAGGCGAGAGCAAGGAGTTCATGAATGCTGGTGCTCTCCCGGCAGCGCGACGAGACGATCATGATCGGCGATGAGATTGAAATCTCAGTCGTCGATATTCGAGGGGACAAAGTCCGCCTCGGGATCACCGCGCCGACACGGATCGCCGTTCACCGCAAAGAGGTGTACGAGTCGATCAAGCGCGAGAACGCTCAGGCGTCTCGGCTCGGCGCGGGTGATCTTGGATCCCTCGCACAAACCGTACGACCAGGGCCCGCCAAGCGACTTGGCGACGCCCCCACCGAAACCACAAGCACGCCTCATGCAAATCTGCTGCACGCGACAACCGTCCGTACAGCAGGGGCATCAGAGGGAAATCAAGGTAAGGAAACCGCGTAACGCGAGCGAACGCGTAACTCGATTCAAAGCCGGATCGGGGCCGGCTCCACAAGGACTACCCCGGACAGCAATCACGGAGGATTGCCATGACACGCATCAATACAAACGTACCCAGTCTGATCGCCCAACAGCGACTCAACCGATCGGGTGCCGATCTCCAGCTCAGACTCGAGAGACTCTCGACCGGGCTGCGCATCAACCGAGGCAAAGATGACCCCGCGGGGCTCATCATCTCGGAACGCATCGCGACCGACATCAAAGGTGTCGAGCAGGCGATCAAGAACGGCGAGCGTGCGAGCGCGGTCATCTCGACCACCGAAGCATCCCTCACCGAGATCACCGATCTGCTCAACTCCATCAAGTCACTCGTCGTCGAGGCGGCGAATACCGGCGCTCTCTCTGACGAGGAGCGGAAAGCAAACCAGCTCCAGATCAACTCGGCGATCCAGTCGATCACCCGAATCAGCAACACTGCAACTTTCGGCGGGCTCAAGCTGCTTGATGGATCGTTGGATTACCTCACCAGTGGCATCACCAACAGCACGATCAAAAAGGCTGAGATCTTCGGCGCCAGCTTCATCGGCACTTCGTCGATCGATGTCGGCGTCGACGTCATCACCTCCGCCCAGAAGGGCGCACTCTATCTCAACGGCGACAATGTTGCCGGGGCGGACGGAACGATTCTCTCAACGATTACACTGAGAATCAAAGGTTCCGACGGCGTCCAGCAGATCCAGTTCCAGTCTGGAACAACGTTCGCTAGTGTTGTCTCCGCCATCAACAACAACAGCACCCTGACCGGTGTTGAAGCTGCCCTGATCAATGGCAACGCGAACTCTGGCATCGTGTTCCGTGCGACCGAGTATGGCTCAGATTCGTTCGTGAGCATCGATCGCGTCGACTCGCCAACTTCTGCGGCGGACGACAACTTCAACTTGTTCAAGCTCGACGGAAACACCGCGCCGCAAGCAACGTTCTGGAGCGACCCCAACTTGATCACCGCGACGCGCGACGAAGGCCGCGATGTTTCAGCACTTATCAATGGTGTGCTCGCGAGTGGCGACGGGCTCAGTGTCTCGGTCAACTCCCCCACCCTCGCGCTCGAGCTTCTGCTCGACGAGTCGTTCGCGATTGATCCGACGCTGACCAGCCAAACGTTCCAAATCACGGGCGGCGGCGCTCTGTTCCAGCTTGGTCCAAACGTGACCGCACTCCAGCAGACCAACATCGGTATCCAGTCGACGGCGGCTGAGACTCTGGGGGGCTCGCTCGTTGACGGAACGATCCAGTTCTTGGCGAGTCTGCAGGACGGCCAGGGCAACTCGCTTGCTGAGGCGAACGATCGGAATGACTTCACGCCGTTGGAATCGATCATTTCCAGTTCGATCGATGAAGTCACAATCTTGCGAGGGCGACTGGGTGCGTTCGAACGGAACGTACTGGAAACCAACACGCGATCGCTGCAGAGTGCCTTTGAGAATCTCACTGCAAGCCGCAGCGTGATTCGTGACGCCGACTTCGCGGCTGAGTCCTCTGAACTGACACGGGTCCAGATCCTGCAGTCGGCCGGCACCTCGGTCCTGGCATTGGCAAACCAGTCTGCCCAGAACGTACTTCAGCTTCTCGGCTAACTTAAATAAGGTACGCGGCCCGGTCGCGATACGAAAACCCCCCCACCCTCCGGACGCCAGTTCCGGGGGGTTTTTGCTGCGCAAAGTCCAAAGACGGGCCTTATTTGGTCCAGATAACGGATACACCCTCCAAAATCTTGCAAGACCTTGGGTGCGGCGCTTCATCCGCCCCAGCCGTAGGTCGATCGACCATCCGTGCGCTGAGCGTGTTGCTCGGTCACAGCCCCGGAATGGAATCGGGGCAGACCGGCCTGCCGGTCGGTCAGTCTGGGAGCAGGTTGCTCTTAGCAAGTTGCACGGAGGTTTCAGCCAATGAGTCGCATCAATACAAACATCCCCTCGATCCTCGGCCAGCGTGTGCTCGGTCAAAACAACTCGACCCTCAGCACCGCACTCGAGCGTCTCTCGACCGGTCTGAAAATCAACCGCGGTAAGGACGACCCCGCCGGTCTGATCGCGAGTGAAAACTTGCGTTCGGAGAAGGCAGCCTTGAGTGCCGCGATCGGCAACTCCGAGCGTGCCGACCAGGTCGTGAACATTGCAGAAGGCGGTCTCCAGGAAGTCTCGTCGCTCCTCACCGAGCTTCAGGGCCTCTTGACGACCTCGGCAAATACCGCCGGCCTGTCCGAGTCTGAGAAGGAAGCAAACCAGCTCCAGATCGACTCGATCCTGCAGACCGTCGACCGCATCGCCGGTTCGACCAGCTTCCAGGGCAGCAAGCTTCTCAACGGTTCACTCGACTACCAGGTCGGTTCGGTTGCTTCGTCCGTCACAGACTTCCAGGTTCGCGGTGCCAAGTTTGATGGCGCTTCGCAGTCCGTCAGCGCGATCGTCACCCAGTCCGCTCAGCAGGCCGGTGTGTTTGTTTCGTTCGGTGGATCGCAGATCGATCTTGGAACTGGCTCGAGCTTCGTCATCGAAATCGGCGGTGCCCTCGGTAACCGTGAAGTTCAGTTCGCTTCGGGCACCTCGCTTGCCAACATCGCTTCGGCGATCAACTCGGTCAACGACGTCACCGGCGTCACCGCGACCGTCTCGGGCACAGGTATCACCCTCAACTCCGATGACTTCGGTTCCTCTGAGTTCGTGTCGGTCAAGGTCATCGATGACGGCACCATCAATGGTGGCTCGGGCATCCTGAACTACGGTGCAACCACGTTCGGCACCGCTGATGCAAGCAGTGCGGCTGGATTCACTTCGGCAAATGCCACCAATGGCATCCGTGATGACGGCCAGGACATCGGCGGCACCATCAACGGTCTGCTCGCAGTCGGTAAGGGCAAGGAACTCAGCGTCAACAGCGACTTCCTCGATGTTGCCTTCACGCTCGACACATCTGCTTCGCAGACCCTCGCAGCTGTCGGCGGCTCGAACAACGCGTTCACCATCACCGGTGGCGGTGCTGACTTCCAGCTCGCTTCGCAGGTGAACATCGCAGGTAAGGTTTCGATCGGTATCGGCGACATCTCGACCCGCAAGCTTGGCAGCTCATCCTTGGGCTTCCTTGATGACCTTGGCTCGGGCAAGTCGTTCAATGTTGTTGACGGCAACAACCTGAACAAGGCTCAAGAGATCGTTGGTCAGGCCATCGATCAGGTCTCTTCGACCCGTGGCCGTCTCGGTGCGTTCCAGAAGAACGTCGTCGGTGCGACCATCCGTTCGCTGAACGTCGGCCTCGAGAACACCACGGCTGCCGAATCGGTCATCCGTGATGCCGACTTCGCCAGCGAGACCGCGGCCCTGACCCGGAACCAGATCCTGGTTCAGGCCTCGACCAACGTCCTCGCCCTGGCAAACCAGAGCCCCCAGAACGTTCTGAGCCTCTTGGGCTAAGACGCTCCTAACGGAGTAACTGGCTGAAAACTCCGCACCCCGGATCACATGGTCCGGGGTGTTTTCATGCGCCGATTCAATGGTCGCCGATCTAGATGCAATGAACCCCGCTGAGACGCGACGCGTCGAACAGCTTAGTGAACCCATGCAGACCCTCCGCCGGGCGTTCATGATCTTCCTGCGCGTCGAATGCGGACTGCTCCCGGCGACCCTCGAAGCGTACGGACGCGATCTCGATGTCTTTCTGCTCGATCTCCAGACTCATGGAGTCAATCAGATCGAAGACTTGACACCAAAGCACCTGATCGACCACATCCGCTCACTCGGCAAGGACCACGGGTACGCCCCAGCCACCGTTTCACGCCATATCGCAACGATCAAAGTCCTTTGCAAATGGATGTGTGCCACCGGGCGGCACCCGGACAACCCGGCCGACCATCTCGATCAGCCGGCAAAGTGGAAGCGGCTTCCCGGTGTCATGACACCCGGTCAGATGCGCCGGCTACTCGATGCCCCGACCCTCGCGCCGAATGCCAAGCCAGACGCCATACCACTCTGGAAACGCGATCGCGCGATCCTTGAGTTGATGTATGCATCAGGACTCCGCGCGTCTGAGGTCGGCAACATCGGGCTGTCTGATCTCATGGAAAAGATCGGCGTGGTCCGCGTGTTGGGCAAGGGCGACAAGCAGCGGTTGGTGCCGATGGGGACGCCCGCGATGCAGGCTATGGATGAATACATCCGCGACTGTCGATCGAGACTGATCACCGCCGAACGGGCCGCGGAAAGGCGCGACAAGGGACGCCTGTTCCTTACGAAGACCGGGCGACCCATCGAGCGGGTCCGTGTGTGGCAAATCGTCAAACATTGGGCGAAGGTCGCCGGGCTCAATGACGTCCATCCCCATATGTTGCGGCACTCTTTCGCGACCCACCTGCTCATGGGTGGAGCTGATCTCCGGATCGTGCAAACATTGCTCGGGCACGCCGACATCACAACAACGCAAATCTACACGCACGTTGACCGGACACAACTCAACAAAGTCATCAAGACCATGCACCCGCGTGGCTGAAACGCCAGAGCGGCGTTCAACGCGCTTTTCTGCACGATTGGGTGATTCGTGGTAGGGTGGGGGTTTCATACTCGCCAAAGGAGCCGCCGGCATGGAACCTGACATGATCTGGAAGACCGTGGCGGTCGCACTTTACGTTGCGATCCTTGTTCTCATTGGGTTCTTGGCGTCGCGGAAGATGCACGACATCCGCGATTACTTCGCGTCTGGCAAGAATCTCGGGTTTATCAATGTCGCGTTCTCAAGCCGAGCAACCGGCGAGAGTGCTTGGCTGCTGATCGGGCTGACCGGCGCGGGCTATGCCTTCGGCGTGCAAGCATTCTGGATCGTGGTCGGTGAGATCATTGGTGTTGCGGGGGCGTGGCTGTTCATGGCCAAGCGATTCAAACGCCTCACGGACCACTACGATTCGATCACCGTACCCGACTACCTTGAATCGCGCCTACGCGACAGTGGGCACAACCTCCGCCTTATTGCTGCGGGCTCGCTGATGATCTTCGTGCCGATCTACGCTGCCGCGCAGGTCCATGCCGCGGGCGGTGCGTTCTTCGACTTCTTGGGATGGAACCACTACCTGGGAGCCACGTTCGGCTTTGCGATCGTGCTGCTCTACATCACCCAAGGCGGATTCACCGCGGTCGTCTGGTCTGATGTGTTCCAAGGCTCGCTCATGCTTCTGGGTTTGGTGGTCATGCCCGTCGTGGCCCTGCTCGAGATTGGCGGCATGACCAACCTGCTCGACACCATCCGCTCGATCGATCCCCACCTGCTCGCACTCCACGGACCGGGCCCCGCCGACGAAAACGGTGTGTTAGCGCCAAGCACGGGCGGCTGGACCACCAGCACAATCTTCGCGACGCTCGGGTTCATTGCTATCGGCGTCGGGTTCCTTGGCTCGCCTCAGGTATTCGTCCGATTCATCTCCATCAAGTCGGAAAACGAGATCAACAAAGGCACAGTCGTTGCAGTCGCTTGGACCACGCTCGCGCTCGCGGGTGCGGTGTGCATCGGGATTTTGGGGCGTGCGATCTACCTCCCAGCAGCACTGACACCCGATGTGATCGCCCCCACGGTTGCTTCAGCCAACGACTCGATTCTGCCGCACATGGCCAAGGAACTCATGCCCGCGTTTGTCACCGGGCTCTTCATCGCGATGGTGCTGTCGGCGATCATGTCCACGATCGATTCGCTGCTCGTTGTCGCCTCGTCTGCTGGCGTTCGTGACTATTGGCAGAAGACCCGCCACCCAGACATGAGCGACGAGAAGCTGGTGTCGACCAGCCGTAAGGTGACGGTCGTTCTCGCATTGGTCGCCTATGCACTTGGCATGGGCATCCTTCTAAAGGACAAGAATCAGGGCGTTTTCTGGACGATCATTTTCGGATGGTCGGGCATCGCGGCAACGTTCTGCCCGACGATTATCTTGTCGTTGTTCTGGACAAAGCTGACCTCACTCGGCGCCAAGTGTGCGATGATCGCCGGGTTCCTGGGTGTACCGATCTTTAAGTTTGTCGTTCCGAAGATCTTCTTGGCGATGGGGCACGAAGACTGGGCGGAATACCTCGAGAAGCTCGATGTACTGCTCCCATCGTTTGCAGTCGGATTCGCAGTCGCCGTGGTTGTGAGCTTGTTTGACAAGAAGGGTCAAGAGCGTGTGGCCGGGGCACTCGACGATCTCAATGACCCCGCAAAGCCCTAGTTTGCATGTTCATGGAACGCAGATTCAATCGCACGAACCATCCGGTCAGCCGAACCGGGTTTTCCTGAAAAGTACAGCGAGGGCTCGATAAGTTCAAGTTCGCTGAGCATGATCCCACCCGTGTCGTCTCGCATGATGTCGACGCGAGCAAACAGTGTTTTGAATGGGCATGCATCGAGCACAGCCAGCGCAAATCGCTTGTCTTCCTCGGCAACTTCATGCTTTGGTTCGACGCGTTCGTCTTGCCCGGCGAAACGGGGATACTTCTGAATCGCGTGAGAGATCTCGCCGGCGATCGTGATGATTGACGTCTCGCCGACCGTCGCAACCGAAGACATATAGCGCTGCACCATGATGTCCTCTTTGGCACGAAGAGAACCGGCAAATGCCGTGGCGTCGTCGCATGAACCGTTTGGGGCGACATCAAACACTTTGGTATCACGCGAACCGGCGGAGACGCTTGGCTTGACGACCAACTTTGTCCAGCCTCGCGCAACCGCATCGGCAATCGGATCATCGCTTGGCGACGCATCTTTCGCCCCCCACAGTGTCGGAACGATTGGAATTCGCCGTTCTTCGAAATGTGTGAGGTATGTTTTATGGCTGTTCCAGCGGATAACGTCCGGCGCGTTAAGCAGCCGAGTCTGCCTCGATGTTCGGTCGCACCACTCTAAGAACTCAGCCGGCTGAGTGTGGTAGTTCCATGTCGCACGCAAGACTGCTGCATCGAATGACGCCCATTGGATGTCCGGGTCATCCCACGCTGCGGATTCGGCGTGATGCCCGGCCGATCGCAGGGCCTCGAGCAATGGCTGCTCGTCTGGGTCAGGCTCGGGAAGTTCGGCGCAGTTGACCAAGGCGATGTTCATACCCGATTATTGTCGCGTCAAAGTACTGGGCTTGCGTTTCAGGGTTTGCGAACCGTGGCACCAAGCGCAATAGCGCCCGCGATCAAGACCAGATTCTTGACGATGTACTGCCCCTCGAGGGTGAGCACAAAGACCGAGCCATCAAAGCAACGCTCGGGCACGACAAACAGCGGCAGAAACGTGCCTGGGATCTGTAGCGCGAGCAGCAAGATACCCAGCCGAGTCAACCAGGCCCGGCCTGCAAACACCCGGAGCGGATCGAGCAAGCACAAACCGATCAGAACCTCCCACCATCCGAGCATGGGAAGAAACCAAGCGGGGTTGAACGCCCAATCGGTCGTCCTCGCGACAAGCTCGGCTGCCGGACTCACGCCGGCGACCTTCAAGGCGCCGAACCAAACGAACACGAGCCCGAGTCCGAATCGCATCAGCAGGATGGAAATGCGAGAGAGCTGGCCTGCGATCCGCTGATCTATCCGGTCGAACAGCGGTACCCAACGAGTTTCGATATCTGCGTAGCGAGACATGACGGCCTCCGGTTTCTGCATTACAGTATTTGTTACTGCTTTGCAGGAATCAAGTCGTTCATCCAAATGACTGGATGCCCACTCTGAACGACCGTATAGTTTCAATAGTGTTTGAAAATAAGGCCCGGAGCCCACCATGACCACCATCTACCAGCCACTTCCAGAACACGCTTCGCTGGACTCCCGCGATGCAGGCCTGCTTGCCGCTGTTGCGCGGGGGGAGGCCCGACTCACGCCCGAACAAGGGCTTGAGTTGCTTCAAGGCGCTCCGCTTCATGAGTTGGGGCGGTACGCCGACGCTCGATGCCGCGATTTGCACGGCGACACCCACCGAACATATGTCATTGATCGCAACATCAACTACACCAACATCTGCACAGCCAAGTGCATCTTCTGTGCGTTCAAACGCGTCGCCGAAGATCATGATTCGTACACACTCGAATACGAAGAGCTCTACGAAAAGATCGGCGAGCTCTCCGCGATCGGCGGGACACAGATCCTGATGCAAGGCGGGATGAATCCCGAGCTTTCACTCGATTGGTACCTCAACCTGCTGGCAGGAATCAAAGAGCGCTATCCGCACATCCACGTGCATGCGTTTAGCCCGCCAGAAATGATCGAGTTTGTGAACTTCTTTGACCCTCCTGGTGCCGATTTAGTCCAGAAGATCCGATGGGTGCTCGCACGACTTAAGGACGCGGGCATGGACTCACTGCCCGGCGGCGGCGGAGAGATTTTCGCACCAGCAGTCCGCACGAAGATCGGCCTGGGTAAGTGCACCGCTGAAGCGTGGCTTCAGACGATGTACGCTGCCCATTCACTTGGCATGTTCACCAGCGCCACGATGATGTTCGGTCATATCGAAGGCCACGCAGACCGCATCCATCACATGAAGCTTGTGCGTGAATGGCAGGATAAAGCGATCCGAGACTTTGGTACCGGTGAAGTGCCTGCTGACGTCGCGGGCGACCCGTCGATCAAAAAACAAGAAACCGGCGGGCACTACACCGCGTTTATCTCTTGGCCGTTTCAGCCTGACAACACGGCGCTCGGCCGCGTTCCTGAATGGCCTAAAGACGGCGACATTGAACAGTTCGGCGATGTGTTTCCCGGAGACGCGGTCGCCAAACTCGATGGAAGCGGCACCAAGGACATGCATCCCGAGTTCGGCAGGCGCCTCCGCTTTGCCGGTGCGACTGAGTATCTGCGGACGCAGGCAACCAGCCGTTTGTTCATGGACAACATCTATTCGATCGGATCCAGCTGGGTCACGATGGGCCCGCACGTCGGGCAGGTGGGTTTGTATTACGGTGCCAACGACATGGGCAGCGTGATGATGGAAGAGAATGTCGTTTCGTCGGCGGGAACAACGTATTGCCTCGACGAGGCGGTGCTGTCTCGCTTGATACGCGACGCTGGATTCACGCCCGCGCAACGGAACAACGTGTATGACGTACTGACCGTTCACGATGGGCCGAATGCACCGGACCGCTTGGTCGAAGACTGGTCGACACACCGGGCGCAGAAACTTCAAGCCCAAGCCGACCATTCGGGAATTGCAGGTGAGGCCAAGGCAGAACTGACCGTCGGACGGACCGACAGTTGAAGTCGCCGATACCGCCTCACGCGAGATTGGTTCCGAAACAACTCGAAGATGGCCTGGTCGTCAAGATGGATCCGGACTCGGGTGGCTGCTGGATTGACGCGGGAACCTACTGGGAATGGGTACGCCGTCAGCCGGAGTTCCCGGGCACCCTTCCAGACTTTTCGACAGTACCGCTCGAAGCTGTCAATGATTCCCAATGCCCGCTGATCTCTCCGAAATCTGGGCGATTGATGCGGAAGTTCGACGTCGGTTTCGGGCAGTCATTTCGCATCGACTTCGACGCCGCATCGGGAGCATTCTGGTTGGATCCGGGAGAACTGGAAGCGCTCCGCGCGTGTGGGCTGCACGACGCTTTGCATCTGATTTGTTCAACAAGCTATTAACAGAAACTCGCCAAGGAGGCGAGTGAGAAAGCACGACAACTACAGATCGCGAGCGTTTTGGGGCAGAAGGAAAAACAGCGTCTCGATTCGTTCATTGATTGGTTGAGTTCGATTGACCGTCCTGATGTTGCGATGGCATACATCGCTGATGCCTACGAACGAATGCCAGATCACCAGATTGATCAATAAACCAGCGATTCAGTTCGCCGCGATTTCTCAAAAATCAGGCTATTGAGAAATTATGCGCACCACACATACCGCTGCGGATCACTCGATAACATAACGCCGATCCAAAGGGGAGAGACGCATGGGGGGCAAACCGGGCTATCGAGCTGACATAGACGGCTTGCGCGCCGTGGCGGTTCTATCCGTACTTTTCTTCCACGCCGGGCTTTCGTTCCCGGGTGGTTTCGTGGGCGTCGATGTGTTCTTCGTGATTTCGGGCTACCTGATCACACGGCTGATCGTCAACGATCTAGAGCGTGATCGGTTCTCGTTTGCCAATTTTTGGATACGCCGTCTTCGCCGAATTTGGCCCGCTGCATCTGTGATGACACTCTGCACGCTGGCAGCCGGAGCATTGTTGCTGGATCCGAGCGGTTACCACCAACTCGCGACCGACGCGATCGCACAAACGGCCATGCTCTCCAATGTGCAGTTCATGCGTGGCACCGATTACTTCGGTGTCTCCGCAGATTTGCGAGCGCTGCTCCACACTTGGTCGCTCGCGGTTGAAGAGCAGTTCTATTTGTTTTACCCGTTCGCTGTCGTCTCTATCTGGCGTTGGCGGAAACAGGCCTTACTCCCCTTGCTTGTCTTGGTATGCGTGGTTTCCTTTGCGTTAAGCATCGCAACCCTCGACCGATACCCGTCGGCAACTTTTTATATGCTCCCCACTCGGGCGTGGGAGCTTTTGATCGGCGCGGTATTGGCTGTATGGCCGGCACCGGTCACGCTGAAGCATCGGCCGCGTGCACTGCTTGGATTGATTGGCGTGGTGATGATCGCGGTCCCGCTGTTCTTGTATGACCGCTCGACCGTGTTTCCAGGGCTTGCGGCGCTGCCACCGTGCTTGGGAACCGTGCTGCTGATCTTGACGGGAACTAACGGAAACAACGCGATCTCAAGGATGCTTGCTTGGGAACCGTTGCGTCGAGTCGGTCTCATTTCATACTCGTTGTACCTGGTTCACTGGCCCATCTTGGCGATGATGCGATCGCTTGCGTTTCCTGACGAACCGACACTGGCCTGGCGTCTTGCGGCCCTCGCTGCGAGCTTTGCTCTCGGGTATCTTTCTTATCAATTCATCGAACAACGTTTTCGCAACAGCAAGCAAGCAGCGCGTCCGAGTCGAATCGTGACGGGGTCGATTGCCGTTGCAATCATCACGTTCGTCGTGAGCTTGAGTATCAGACAAAGTGATGGCTGGAAGGGTCGATTTGACGCCGCACTGCTTGCCCATATCGATCCTCAGGGCGTAGCGAAAGATTGGGAAGTACTTGAAACGTCCTCAGACGACATCGAAAAGCTCACGAAGCCGATCGGTGCCGAAGGAGACCCGAGCTTTGTTTTGTGGGGAGATAGTCACGGGATGGCAATCAGCAGGGTTCTTCACGAGCACGCGAGCAAGGCGGGAGTTTCGGGGATCGCACGTTTGCGTTCGGCAACCACTCCCGTTCCAGGGCTCTGGTCTGAATCGGGCGGGCGCGATGCCGCTCAACCAAACGAACGCATTCGTGATTACATTATTGAGAATCAGATCGATTATGTGATCATTTGTGCGCGCTGGACCGTCGAGATCGATGGCCGATCGACCGGTCCGCATGACCGACGTCACCAGACTCTTGTACGTTCTCTTGATCAAGTCCGTGCATCGCCCGAGACGGCAGCCCACGCGATGACTGAGCACTTGGGCAGGCTTGTTTCACGTCTTGAGTCGAACGGTGTGACTGTTTGGATTCTCCTCGAAGTTCCTCGGCAAAGGAGCACGCCACAGCAACGAGCGATCCGCTGTCACCTCACGCGTGAACATCTGACTACTGCCGGCATCTCAGTTGAGGAACATAAGAATCATGTCTCTAGAGCAAATAATGCCGTTACCGCTGCCGTGAGCGACAAGACGCGGGTCATCGATCTCTCTGAGTCGTTTTTTCAAGATGGCTTTTCTCGTATCGCTAACGAGGACGCGGTGTCTTTCTACTCCGACGATGACCATGTCAACTCGATAGGCGCCCGGGCAACTTTGAGTGCCGAGTTCGAATCTTTGATGCTTGAGATTGCGTCAAGCCGTCGAACAAACACGCTACAGTCTCCCTGAGAGATATCACCTCGAAGGGATCGCTTTGTCACTCCGTCTTCTTCAGATCATTTTACCCAAACGCCACCGCGATGAACTCAACGTCCTGCTTGATGGCGTCGATCCGCCAGCACGTTGGCACGCCGAAATCGATGGCGATTTTCGTATGACGACCGTGCTGATGCGATCTCAACTGGTCGAACCACTTTCTGACAAGCTTTCAAACACGTTCGAGAACACCGATGGTTTCCGGATTGTTCTTCTGCCTGTTGAAGCGACCCAACCAAAGCTCCCTGAGCCGGAAAATGATGCCACGGGCAAAGACGATGCTTCGCAGACAGAGAAAAAATGGGCGCCACGCTTTGGCCGAATCTCACGCGACGAACTCGAAGAAGACATCCGAGGCTCTGCGAAGACCGATCCGATTTTCTTGATCATGGTGACGCTCGCGACGATTGTTGCATGCGTGGGGTTGATCAAAGATTCGCCGGCGATCATCATCGGCGCGATGGTGATCGCTCCGTTGCTTGGCCCGAACACCGCGCTCGCATTGGGAACGACTCTGGGCGACGTTAAGTTAATCCGGGTCGCGGCCCGATCGAACCTCATCGGGCTTGCGATCGCCGTAACACTCGCCTGGCTTTTTGGGTTGTTCGCACTGCCATCTGATCTCAACAGCGAGATGACCGCCCGAACTATGGTCGACTGGTTCGACATCTTACTGGCGCTCGCATCGGGTGCCGCCGGCGCGATCGCGTTTACGTCCGGGGCTTCCTCGACGATTGTCGGCGTGATGGTTGCGGTTGCGCTTTTACCCCCCACTGCTGCCAGCGGCATGCTGATTGGAGCTGGCGAGTGGAAACTCGCCGGCGGCGCAATCACGATGGCAGTAACCAACATCGTGTGTATTAACTTGAGCGCGACCGCGGTGTTCCTCGTTCAGGGCATCCGCCCGAACGCATGGTGGGACAAAGACCGCGCTTCGGCAGCCACAAAACGCGCACTGATCATTTGGACCGGTGTGCTCGGCGGACTGGCTGCGCTGATTGCGTGGGCTTGGTGATCTTGCCGAGTACGTCGAACTCAATCAATCTTCTGCGCTGAGTTGGTCGTACACCGCGCCGATCGCTCGGCCACGGATCTGCTCAAACCCAAGCCCATTCATGAAGTCATACGTCTTGGCAACGATTGTGTCCTTAGAAACCCCAGCTTCGATATCTGCCTGGACAGATTCGATGAGTTTCTCGAGATAGATCCGTTGATCGTCGATCACGGAAACACCGCCCACAGGACCGTGCCCGGGTATGACCACCGTGTCCTTGTCGCAGAGCGCCCGAACCTTGCCAAGGACTTTAATCCAGCCATGCGCATCAACACCGGCGCTTGGATCAAAGAACGGATGCAGCCCCGCGAACACCAGATCTCCCGTATGGATCACATTGACATCTTTGAGGTGAACAACCACGTCGTTGTCGGTGTGGCCTGCCATGCCGAAGTGGGTTAGCTCGGCGGCGCGTCCGCCAAACCCAAGCGTGCGTTCGTTGCCTTCCATCACGTCGCTGGGCATCCAGTCGTCGGCTTCCATGTGTTGAAAATCGTTCATCAGCTCGCCGGCTTCATCAAGGACCCGTGAACTCGTCGGGCGGTCAACAAACTGACCAACGAATCGCGCACCTCCGGTCACGCCGCCTGAGTATGACTGCCAGTTGCCCGGGATCCGGGCTTCCGTGTTTTTGTGAGCAACGATCGGAACCCCATCAGCCTGAAGGACAGCATTGCCACCGGTATGGTCGCCGTGGTGATGGGTGTTGACTGCAAACTTCAGCCGAGGACCACGATCACTGGCTTCCCGCAGGAGGGCTTTGGCGATGCTGGGGAACTTGGTGTCGACCAGGATGGCCTCGTCCGAGCCCGAAACCAGCATGACGTTGCCGCCGGTCTGGAAGTCGACCACCGCATGCACCCCGTCGGCGACCGTTTCCCACGGGAAGAAACTGGCATCATCAACCCCAAAGGATCGATTTCGCCCCGCCAATGCCCTTGAACTGGGCAAGAGCATTCCGGCCGCCAGGCCGACTCCGGTCAAGATCGCGTCACGTCGGGTTATCATTTTCAGGTCCTCCTTGAACGGTCTAGCATATATGCCTTTCCTACCACCAACACGTTTGATCAGCGAGCGATTCCCATGAAAGCCAATGAACTCCGTCCCGGCGTTGCCATTAACCTCAACGGCAAGCTGTTTGTTGTCGTGAAAACCGAGCACACCAAGCCCGGCAAAGGCCCGGCATACATCCAAGCAAAGATGCGTGCCGTGGACGGATCGGGCACCTCTGAGAAGCGATTCGGCGGCGCCGATGTCGTCGACGGAGCAACCCTTGACCGCCGCGAAATGGAATACCTCTACCCCGATGGCGACGGCGGCGGCACCTTCATGGACACCGAGTCATTCGATCAAATCGAGATGAACTCGGACATGCTTGGCGATGCACTGCTCTACCTCGCGCCCAACTCATCCTGCAACATGCTCTTCCACGAGGAAAAGCCCGTGGTTGTCGAACTACCGGCTTCGGTCGAGGTCACCGTGACCGACACCGCTCCCGGTATCAAGGGCGCAACCGCGACGAACCAACTCAAAGAAGCCGAGTGCGACACGGGGCTCAAGACCCGCGTCCCCCCCTTCATCGCCAATGGCGAGAAGATCAAGGTTTCGACCGATGACGGCTCGTACATGTCTCGCGTCTAACGCTCGCGAGCTGCCCAACGCGTACCAAACACTTCAAATCATTCTTTTCGATCTTGGATGACGCCCGATCTATCGGGCGTTTTTCTTCGTACTATCCCCTGTGAAAAAACTACTCATTTTCCTCGGCGTGTTGTTCCTATTGCTGCTCTTGGCGGGCGGCGGAGCGGCGATGTTCTTTTACCTCCAACCAGGCAAGATCAAGCAGTTCGTCGAAGGTGAAACCAAGCTCCTCGATTATCTCGGTGCCCAGGTCGTCGGTATCGCCAATGCCCAACTCGTTCCTGAGCTTTCCTATGAGACCCTCCGCTACGACCCGCCTTACACGCTCGTCCTTGGCGGCGTGAAGTTGACCGCGCCCGACGGAACGCATGTCCTCGATCTCGGCTCGATGAATGTCACGCTGGCTGAAACTCCAAAGGTCGGGCAACCGATCAAGATCGCGAGCATCGCGATGAGCAACGGTGCGGTGAATCTGATCCGCGATGAATCGCTGGGTGGGCTGCGTGGTTTCTCGCCGTTGGTTGAACCCAAGCCTCAGCGAGAACAAACGGCTGAGACCAAGCCTGAGTTCAAGCTCAGCAACGTGCTCGAACTCCGCAAGCTGACCATTGCCGGCATCGACCTGATCTACGACGCGGGAGATGGGTCGTCACCGATGCGCCTTGATGCGCTTTCGGCCGATCTTGACATTGTGCCCGCGACCGACGCCGGAGACGGCTGGTACAAACTCGCGCTCAAATCTGGACGCAAGCCCGGGCTGGAGCTCGATGTTGATGGCCAGATCAACATCAACACCTTTGAACTCGCGCTCAACTCTGTGGTTGCCGAAACCAAACTCGATGACCAGACTGCCACAACGCTGCCTCAGCAACTCGCGACAATCGTCAATCAATACCAACTCCGCGGCGACCTCAAAGCAACCATTTCCGGGCGTGTGCCCTTGCTCGAACCGGGCGGAGCGCAGCTGGACATCCGATCAACACTCTCAGACGGCCGGGGCGTGTTCGGGGAGTATCAAATCCCGCTGCAATCCCTGAGTCTTGACGCCCGGCTGGCATCGAAGATCCTCGATGTCGATTCCATACAAGCGACCGCGCTCGGAGGCACCGCGAACGCGAACGGGCGAGTTGCTTTCGGTGGTGATGCATCATTCGAATGGAATGTCAATGGGATGAAACTCCGTGAGTTGCTCGCATCGCGCCCCGCAGATCAGCCGCCGAGATTCGCAGGATTGATGGCGTCAACCGGGCGAGTTCGATTCCCGCTTGACGCACCGACCGCCGGCATCTCAGGGGCCGGCAACATCGACATCACGCAAGGGCGTTTGACAAAGGTAAAGGTTATCACCGATGTTGTCGAAATCATGGAAGCGACCGGGCTGCTCCGGGGCGATACCTTCCGCGATACATTCAAGAGCCCATTCACGCTTTCGCCTGCGGGCCTTACACTGGATGGTTTCGAGTTCACAACGCCCGCTGTGAATGCTCGTGGCTCGGGGACGATCGGGTTCGATCGTTCACTCGACATGCGTGTCAATGGCGGCCCGATTGAGGCAATCCAGAAGAAGCTCGGCGATTTTGGCAAGATCCTCGGCGCCGTAACAGACTCGGTGCTTAAGTATCGCGTCCGAGGCACGGTGAGTGAACCCAAAGTTTCCATTCAACCCCTCGGTATTGGCGGGTAACCCAGCGTGCATGATTCCCCAACTATTGTGTTGATTGGACTGCGCGGCTCGGGCAAATCAACGCTCGGAAAACGCCTCGCGGATGAACTCGGCAAACCGTTCATTGATCTTGATGATCGAACCGCTGTCAAACTCGGGCACCAAACACCCGGCGCCGCGTTGCGTGCCGCGGGCATCGAAGCGTTCCGTGATGCCGAATCCTCGGCCTTGCAACACGCCCTGACCGAGCAGGGCTCGATTCTCGCGCTCGGCGGAGGTACCCCCACCGCGCCCGGCGCAACCGATCTCATCCGAGAGCACCGATCCGACGGCCGAGCGCTTGTTATGTATCTCCGGGCCGAACCGAGCGAGTTGGAGTCTCGGCTTACTACATCCGGCGCACCGGATCGTCCCGCATTGGTCGGCGACGACCCGGTCTCAGAAATTCAAACGCTGTTCGATCAACGTGATCCGCTGTATAGAACACTCGCCGACGGTGTGCTGCACGCCGGTTCGTGCGATGAAACGAGTGCCTTTGCGATGCTCAAAGCTTGGACACCCCGCTAAACATCAGCCGAGATCCGCACGGCGCACCGCGTCAATAAACCCAGCGAGTTTTTCGTGGTCCTTTCGACCAGGCACTGCTTCAACTCCGCTAGAAACATCAACGGCGTACGGACGCAACGCACGAATCGCATCGGCGACGTTGCCCGGCCCAAGCCCACCCGCGACGATGATTGGTTTTTCTTCATAGTCTTCGAGGTGCCCTGCAAGTTCGTTCCAGTCGAACGCCTCCCCGGCACCACCATCTGAACCATCAACAAGCAACGCATCGACTTCGTCGACCTTTGCCCAGCGATCGAGTTGCGAACGGATGGTCGAGCTGTCGTATCTAAATGCCTTTACAACGCCCGGCCCGCACATCGCGACGGTTTTCTCGGGCTCTTTTCCGTGAAGCTGCATCAGCGGGCATGGACAAAGCTGTTCGAGCTCGCAAAACGCATCGACATCAAGGTCACGAACCACGCCCACTGCCGACACAAAGGGTGGCAGCGCGTGCATGATTGCCGCCGCCTCCTCCGGCTCGATGTACCGGGGGGTGTCCTCAACAAAGATAAAACCCAACGCGTCGGCACCGAACTCGACGGCCGCCGCCGCGTCTTCGGGATTCGTGATGCCACAGACTTTGATGCGGGTCCGCGGGCGGAAATCGTTGGTCATGGGCTGTTCTCCGCGGGCAACGCCGCCAGTTCTTCTTTCGCAATCGTTCTGCTTTCGGGGTCACGGTCCTGCTCGGCGACCGGTTTTAGCAGCTCGCGTGCTCGCTTGGGATTGCCTAAATCATGCGCATACAAACGTCCCAGCAAAACGGCCAACGAGTTTCGTTCGGGATCATTCGGATAGGTGCCGATGAACCCTTCAAGCGCCCGCGCTGCGAGTTTTCGTTGATCATCGCCCAGCAAGTAGCCGACCAACTTGAGCTGGGCATCGCGCGAGAGCGTACCCGCGTGCGGGCGATGTGCAAATGCGTCGACCAACGATTTGTACGCCTCGGCTGCTTCGTCAAGACTGCCGTCTGCGACCAACGCCGAAACCTTGGCGCGTCGCTCGGCCAACTCTTCGGATTCCGGATCGGGCTTGGCGTCTTTCACGGTTTGACGCGGGCCGGTTTGCCCCGCGGCCGATACCGCTGAACGGATCTGCTGACGACGTCGACGTTGACGCAGCACCGTCATCAAGTCATACGGCTCGCTGGTAAGCACACGAGTCCAAAGCAGCACGATCGCGACCGTGATCCCGAACGCATATCCGCCCAAGTGGGCCATGTTCGCGACATTGTCCTGAGAGAACCCTTGTGCAAACAAGTCAAACGCGATCTTGAGTCCGACGAAGAACCACGACGGCACCATCCACATCCCGATGATGATGAACAGCATCAGCGTGCGGATGCGAGCGAGCGGGAAGAGCACCAAGAATGCACCGGCCACCCCTGCGATTGCTCCTGATGCCCCGATCGCGGGCACGGGGTCGGATGCGATATGAGCCAATGCAGAGAACACCGCTGCAACCAGATAGAAGAGCAGAAACCACCACCGTCCCAATCGGTCTTCGACAGGCGGACCAAAGACCCACAAGAACAGCATGTTGCCCGCGATGTGCATAAACCCAGCGTGCAAAAACGCGCTCGTGAGGAATCGGTACCAATCCGGGTCGCCGCGAGAGATCCAGCCTGCACGTTCGAACCGGACGACAGACTCGGGATCCCCGAGCCCGAGCATCGCCATGGCGAAGAAAACCCCCACATTAATGGCGATCAAAGCAGGCGTTACCACCGGCTTTCGGGTCATCGGGCGGTCTGTTCCGAGGGGGATCATTCGGCGGATCGTACGCCCCAACGTCCGGAATCGGTCGATAACGCGGGTTGAATCGACCGGAATCGAACACGAGTCTCGGCTAGAATCCAATCCGGCGCTCAGGGCGAAGCCCGACCTGCCGATACAAGCTTCGAATGACACGTTTTATCCGAACCGCCCGGGCCAACGCCCGAGCCTTCTTGACCCGAGGGACTCAACTATGACCACCGCATCGTCCAGCTTTGTCAAGGGCCTCGAAGGTATCGTCGCCGCCCAGACCGAAATGAGCTACATTGACGGCGTTGCGGGTGTCCTCGAGTACGTCGGCATCTCCATCGGCGACCTCTCCAAGCATTCCACCTTCGAGGAGACCGTGTTCCTGCTTTGGAACAAGCGACTCCCCACCGCGTCCGAACTCGAGTCGTTCACCAACGACCTCCGCAGCAACTACGCATTGCCCGATGGCTTCATCGGACGCATCCAATCGCTGCCGACCACCGCCGAGCCGATGCACATGCTCCGCACGATGGTGTCCGCCTTGGCGATGTATGACAACAACCCCAACGACAACTCCGTCGAAGCCGCCCGTGCCAAGGCACTGCGGATCTTGGGCTGCTCGCCCGCGATTGTCGCAGCGTTCGATCGCCACCGCCGCGGGCTCGAGCCGGTCGCTCCCGACACCAGCCTGTCCTTCTCAGCCAACTTCCTCTATATGCTCAATGGCGAGAAGCCAACCGAAGCGATGACTCGCGCTTTCGACATCTGCATGATCACCCACGCAGATCACGGCTTGAACAACTCGACCTTCACCGCACGCGTGGTGATCTCGACCCTCAGCGATCTGTACTCAGCGATGACCGCTGCCATCGGATCCCTCCGCGGCCCGCTGCATGGCGGTGCCAACGAAGGCGTCATGAAGATGCTCAACGAGATCCCCGACGTCGCCGACGCCGAGGCGTATGTCATGGGCATGATCGAACGCAAAGAACGCATCATGGGCTTCGGTCACCGGGTTTATAAAGCCAAAGACCCCCGGGCCGCCGAACTGATGACCCTTGCCAAGCAACTCGCAGAAGACACCGGCAACAGCGATCTCTACGAAAAATCTCACAAGATCGAGCAGGTCATGGAACGCGAGTATGCCGCAAAAGGCATCTACCCCAACGTCGACTTCTACTCCGCGACGACGTACCACTGCATCGGACTCAAGCTCGATCTGTTCACGCCGATGTTCGCGCTGTCGCGAATCGCCGGCTGGTCCGGACACGTCATCGAACAGCTGGGCGACAATCGCCTGTTCCGCCCCAAAGCCGAGTACGTCGGCGACCACGACGTTGCCTACTCACCGATCAACGAACGCTGATCACATCAGACTCTTGTATCCAACCACAGCGGGTCCTTGGGGCCCGCTTTTTTCTTGCGCTGAACACACAACCAAGCTACAAAGGCTCGACGCCGTCCATCCATTTGCGCATGTCGAGGTCATCAAGATGCAACTCGCCGAACCATTCTTGGAACGCCTCGCGTAGCAGCGGGTCGAGCGGTTCGTGCGCGACACGATCCGAATCCTGCTCTCGCTTTGACTCGGAACTTTGCTCTGGCTGCCGCGTCTTCTTTGTCTGCTCGGGCGTTGGTTCTGCAGTCACTTCCGGCAGTTGAACTCCGAGCGTTGACCCAAATCCCGCGCCCTTGGGGGGCTTGGTCTTCTTCGGCTTCTCGACCCTTGGCTTTGGGGTAGAAAGGGACGCAGGTGGCTCTGCAATCTCGGCGGGTTTAGGAACCTCAGTCGTTGGCGGATGGAGCAAACCGTTTGGATCAAACCCGAACTCATGCATCCAGTGCGCGATCGCGTATTTGTCCAAAGGCACGTCGACCGCGAACGCGGGCATCGCGGACTTCTCTGATTTGGCCAAATCTGAATCGACCAGCTTCAGGAATGATCCATTGCCGATCTGGCTTGCCCCTGCCTTGCCCGCAGCTGCGATCAAACGCCGGTCCGAACTCACCACAGTGATCTCGATGCCCTTGGATCGGCCCAAAATGTCTTCGATCACGTCGTCGGCTTCGAGATCTCGTCCCGAAAAAACGACCTCCGCCCGCCCAACCCGCGTCCACGCCAGACCGGTGATGGTTTGTACAACACCATGCCGAACCCACTCAGGCCCCGGATTGCCGTCCACCACGACCCGCAGGCGTCTTTCTTTGAATCGAGATTGTCCGATCAGCCCGATCAATCCACGAATATCGATGCCCCGCCGGGATGCGGGGAGGGCCCATTGGGCCCGAATCACGTTGTAGGCATCGATAAGAAGCATCGGTGCGAGCCTAGCCGACCCACCCCGAAACCTCTGATCTTGTGGGTTCAGCCTCAGCAATTGCAGGCGTTTGAGCCAGGTGAGAGCAGATTCGGTTGACCTTGCGGCTTTGCCCGCCTTGGATGGAAGCCCGGGTCATCGGTACCCGGCAGACCGAATAAGGAGTTGGTATGGCGATCCGGATCAAGGCCCGTGGTGGAGAAGGTGTCGATCAGATGATGCGACGCTTCAAGAAGCTCTGCGAAAAAGAAGGGCTGACCAAGGACATCAAAAAGAAGGAGTTCTACGAGAAGCCTTCTGAGCGCCGCCGCCGTGCTGCCCGCAAGTCCGCGCCCCGCCGCGACTGATACACCGGCATTGAAGTGATCTCTTGCACCGCTGTCACATCAGCGGTGTTTTCTTTTGCGCATTCACTGAAAACCGCTCGTATCGTTCTGCGTGCGCATCGACGTCCTGACAACATTCCCCGAGATGTTCTCCGCTGCCTCCCCCGCGGCGATGGGCGTGTCGATCCCCGGACGCGCACGCGAAGCCGGTCTGCTGGATCTGCACGCGACCAACATCCGAGACTTTGCCGACAACAAGCACCAGAAGACCGACGACCGGCCATTCGGCGGCGGCCCGGGCATGGTCATGATGTGCCAGCCCGTGTGGGATGCGGCCATGCATGCGGAGTCGCTCGATCCGCGTCCTGCTCGGCGCATCTACCTCACGCCGCAGGGCAAGCGGTTAAATCAATCCCTGGCCGAAGATCTCGCGTCCTCCGAGCGACTTCTCCTTTTGTGCGGGCATTACGAAGGCATCGACGAGCGAGTCATCGAGAAGCTCGAGCCAGAAGAGGTTTCCATCGGCGATTTTGTGCTCTCCGGCGGCGAGCTTGCTGCGATGGTCATCATCGATGCGGTCAGCCGCCTGCTGCCCGGCGTGCTCGGTCACGAAGAATCCGCCGTTCGAGACAGCTTTGCCCAGCCCCCCACCACCGACGCGGTGGGATCGCCCCTAACCAAGCGGACCGTGCGAGAACTCGATCTTCCCGCCGGGGCGACGCTCTTAGATTGCCCCCAATACACCCGTCCGCGGGACTGGATGGGGCATTCGGTGCCGGAAATTCTGTTCTCTGGAGATCACCAGGCGGTGGCAAAGTGGCGACTCGAGCGGATGATCGAGCGGACCAGGGCCCGCCGCCCAGACCTGATGGATCCAGATGTCAGTTCCAACACCTAAGTCGAGTTCCACAGAAGTGTTTTCGCCAACCTCTGGCGGGTGACGTTCGGCTTTACCGATCCTAAACTCGCAACCCTTCCGGCCAGGCCGGAACCCGTGCGCCCTGATCGTCAGGGGCGGGTGTCTCAACCGAATCGGCGGAGTCGGCGATTTGGCCGTCCTCCAAACCCACGCACACGCGAGGAAACCAATGACAGTTACGACGATTCCAACCCTGGCAGCCATGTCGGACATCCCGGCATATTGGCTCGCCCCGGTCGGCGCAGTGGTCGCCCTGGCCATGGCCAAAGTCTTCCAAGGCTCGGTCATGAAACGCTCCGAAGGCGAGCCGGAAATGATCCGTATTGCCGAGGCAGTCCGTCAGGGCGCTATGGCCTACCTGACCCGCCAGTACAAAGTCGTCGCAGGCGTTTTCGTCTTGCTGATTGCTTTCCTCGCGCTCATGTCTTTCCTGAATCTCCAAAGCACGTGGACACTGATCGGTGTCCCGATCGCTGGATTCTTCTCGGGGCTTTGCGGCTGGATCGGGATGCGGATGGCGACCAATGCGTCGGCACGCACCACCTTCGCCGCCAAGCAGTCGCTCAACGAAGGGCTCACCGTTGCGTTCCGTTCCGGTGCGGTCATGGGTCTCAATGTCGTTGGCTTCGCGCTGCTCGACATCTCGATCTGGTTCTTCGTGTTCAACACATTCTTTGACGGCATCAACATCACCGTCGTCACCACCATCATGCTCAGCTTCGGCATGGGCGCGTCGACCCAGGCGTTGTTCGCACGCGTTGGCGGCGGTATCTACACCAAGGCTGCCGACGTCGGCGCAGACCTCGTCGGTAAAGTCGAAGCTGGTATTCCTGAAGACGATCCCCGCAACCCCGCAACCATCGCTGACAACGTCGGTGACAATGTCGGCGACGTCGCGGGTATGGGTGCAGACCTTTACGAGTCGTACTACGGCTCGATCTTGGCGACCATGGCACTCGGTGCCGCGGCTGCGTTCACCATCGGCGGTCTCGCCGATTCGCAGGCAACCGTCTTTGCCCTCAAGCTTGCGGTGGCACCAATGGCGCTGGCCGGCTTGGGCATCTTCTGTTCGATCATCGGCGTCTATATGGTGAAAGCCAAAGAGAACGCCTCCTTCGCCGAACTGCTCAAGGGGCTGCACAAGGGCGTCTATGTCGCCTCGGTCCTCATCATGCTCGGCGCACTCGGACTTCTCTGGTTCATCTTCAATGGCGAAACCGGACTCGATAACATCACCACGTGGTGGCGCTTGGGTCTCTCGATCGCTTCGGGCCTGGTGTCCGGTCTCGTCATCGCGTACGCGACCGAGTACTACACCAGCTACGAGCGTCGCCCCACGCAGCGCATCGCTGAGCAGGCATTGACCGGCCCGGCGACTGTCATCATCGCGGGTATTGCCGAAGGCATGAAGTCCACCTGGGCCTCGTTGCTCACCGTCGTCGTTGCCATCATCGCCGCATTCACCTTTGCGGGCGGCAACGAGAACTTCCTCATGGGTCTCTACGGCGTCGGCATCGCTGCCGTCGGCATGCTCTCGACTCTTGGCATTACGCTTGCCACCGACGCGTATGGCCCCATCGCCGACAACGCGGGCGGCAACGCCGAGATGACCAGCCAGCCCCCCCATGTCCGTGAACGCACCGACATGCTCGACTCGCTCGGCAACACCACTGCCGCGACCGGCAAGGGCTTTGCCATCGGCTCGGCAGCGCTCACCGCGCTCGCACTGTTTGCTGCTTACATCCAGGTCGTCCAGACCCAGATCACCACGCAATCTGAAACCTTCGTTGAGAAAGCGTCCTACACCGTTCCCGCCGACGGCGCATACGCCGTCTACGAGGGCTACGGCAAGTTCGCGGTGGTCATCCCAGCCCACACCGACGGCGAAGCGACGCATGAAGGGATCATCGACGGCGGCATGTACATGAAGGATGACAACCCCGCCGGGGTCATCAAGCACCTCAGCGTCGGGCAAGTCTTCACCGACGTCCATGCCCTGGGCGAAGATCACCACAACCACGACGCAAACACCGAAGCTCACCACCTCGAGCTCTCGGAAAAGTACACCATCCACCTGAGCTTCGACCACGGCGACCACGCCCACAACGAGACGATCAGCATCGTGTCATCTCGCGAAGGTTCGGTCTCTGATGTTCTCGAGTTCTACGACGTCACGCTGGCGAACCCACGCCTGCTTGGCGGCATCTTCATCGGTGTGCTGCTCGCATTCCTCTTCTGTGCTCTCACCATGAACGCAGTCGGCCGTGCGGCATACGCCATGATGGCTGAGTGTCGTCGCCAGTTTGCCAAGATGCGCCATGGCCTCCGCGCCGGCGGCATGTCCGAAGAAGACGTGGCAAACCCAGACAACTGGCCGAAGGAAGGCCTCGACGTCGAAGGGCATCACTATCCCGACTACGCCAACTGTGTCGCCATCTCGACCAAGGGTGCCCAGAAGGAAATGGTTATCCCCGCGATCATCGCGATCGTTATTCCTATCGCCGTCGGGCTGGTGCTCTCCGTGCCGGGTGTCATGGGTCTGCTTGCAGGCGGCTTGACCTCGGGCTTCGCGCTCGCGGTCTTCATGGCCAACGCGGGCGGTGCATGGGACAACGCCAAGAAGCTCCTCGAGTCCTACGGCAAGACCACCGCTCAGGAAATGGTCGACGGCACTGGCAACTCGGCCAAGATCCCCGCCGCGGTCCGCGACGGCATCATGGCCCGCGCCAAAGAGTTCGTTGCGTCGGGCAATCCCGAAGAGATCGTCTACGGCAAGGGTTCGGAAGACCACAAAGCCACCGTCGTCGGTGATACTGTGGGCGACCCCTTCAAGGACACCTCGGGCCCTGCCCTCAACATCCTGATCAAGCTGATCTCGATTGTCTCGGTCGTGTTCGCCGGCCTGATCGTCAAGTTTGGCCCGGTCATCGGCGACATCCTCCACATCAACTGATCGTCTCTCTAAACACCCAGTTTGACGAAGTTCAACCAAGCCCCGCGTCGAGTGACGCGGGGCTTTTTCGTGCGACTTTGTGTCACCAGGTCCGCAAAGATCGCGTCAAACGGGGTTTATGGTGCCCCTCTCGAGCTTCAATCCTTGATCTGAGGCCCAAAGTCTGGTAGAACCCACCACCATGTCGCGTCGTCCCAAGCGTACCGGGAAGCCTTCAGACCCGTCTCCATCCAGCGGCGGGCAGGGCATCGCACCCGAATCCGCCGCCGAGCTCCCAAGCAACAGCTTGGCACTACCTTCCGGGCTCGACGCCAAAGTCCTCGTCCTGAACCGTGCATTCGCAGCGATCCGTGTCGTCTCAGCACGCCGGGCCTTTGTGCTGCTTGCCCGTGATGTCGCCGAGGTTATCGATCCCGAAGACGGCGCGTACGCCAACTACGACCTCACCAGCTGGACCGAGCTTTCCGAGCTTCGCTACGAGTTCGAGCCTGATGCCCACGACTGGGTCCGGACGGTCCGTATTGACCTCGCGGTGCCCAAGATCATCCGTTTGATCGGATACGACAAACTCCCCGCCCAGGGCGTCAAGCTCAACCGGCGGAACCTGTTCGCACGCGACCGCAATCGTTGCCAGTACTGCGGCCAGCTCTTCCCCACGTCTGAGCTTTCCATCGACCACGTCAAACCCCGCACCCAAGGAGGCCCGGATACGTGGGACAACTTGGTATGCGCCTGCGTGAAGTGCAACAGCAAAAAGGGCGGTCGAACTCCAGAACAAGCACGGATGAAGTTGATCAGCAAGCCAAAGCAGCCGCGACGCAATCCGCTGATCTCAGTGCGGCTGGGGCACGAGAAGTACGACTCGTGGAAAGCGTTCCTCGATGATGCGTATTGGTCGGTCGAGCTTAAATAAACCCGTTCAGCAAAACGAAATCGAGTACACATCGATCGCTGCGCCATCTGACTGGTCAGTGCGGACCTTACTCATGCCTATTTTGACAAGAACTCGCTGCGAAGCAGCGTTGCCGCTTGCAACCGTTGCGATGATCTGAGTCAGTCCGCCAATGTCACGCCCCCAATCGAGTAACGCCCTCCCGGATTCTGTCGCGTAACCCTTTGCCCAATACGCTCGCAAGAACGCGTACTTTATCTCCGGTTCGGCTTGCCCACCTGGATGTACAAGTCCGCAGAATCCGATCGTCTTACTCGTTCCACGCAGATCGATTGCGAACATGCCGTAGCCGTACTTTTCGTAGTTGTTCAGCGTAACGTCGATCCACCGACGGCACGCATCACGCTCGATCGGATGACCATCGTCGACATATCGCATTGCGTCCGGATCGCTGTAGACGTGGAACAACATCGCCTCGTCAACTGTGACAAGTCGGCGGATGATCAGCCGATCGGTCTCGAACACAATCATGAAGAATGCACCTTGTTCGCCGGCAGCGCAGCCGCCAAGCGAGTCTTTACCCCGCCAAGCGATCCGACTCTTCGGCGAGATCAAAGTCCTTCTGCGTGATCCCGCCTGCGTCATGAGTCGACACGGTCAGCGTGACCCGGTTGTAGCGGATCAGGACATCAGGATGATGCTGGACCCGTTCGGCATACTCGGCGATCTTGTTCACGAACGCCATCGATGCCACAAAGTCACCGAACTGGTACGTCCGCTGGATCTTGCCCGCGACATTGGACCAGTCCGGGCGTTTCTCAAGGGCGGCCTCGATCTGGTCTTCTTTCATCTTCGCGATCGCTTGCTCGGGCATCAGGATTCTCCTCCGTGTCATCCAACGGGTTGCCCCGCGGGTCGAGTGTACCCACAATGACCCCGTGTCTCTCCCATCCGCCAGATATCGCCCTGTGACCCGCCTGGCCCCCTCACCGACCGGTGCCTTGCACCTCGGCAACGCCCGGACGTTCCTCGTGAACTGGTGCCTGGCCCGTGCGAAGGGCTGGGAGGTCATCCTCCGCGTCGAAGACCTCGACACCCCCCGCGTCAAGCCGGGCGTGATCGACGCCACGATCGACACCCTCCGCTGGCTGGGCTTGGACTGGGACCAAGGCCCAACCACCCAGTCCGACCACATGGATCCTTACCGCGATGCCATGCAAACCCTTGCCGCCGGCGGGCACGCATACGCATGCGCGTTGACCCGTACCGATATCGAAGCTGCCGCGTCCGCGCCAAACGAAGGCGATCACGAAACGCGGTTCGACCCGGTCCTTCGCCCAACGATTCGCAGCGATTCGTTCAACAACGAAGCGAGCAACTGGAGACTCGTGGTCCCAGAGGAAACCTTGACATTTGATGACCGGTTCATCGGGCTGATCACGCTCGACATCGCTCGATCGGTCGGTGACTTTCTTGTGTGGACCAAACGCGCCTGCCCCAGCTACCAGCTCGCGGTCGTCGTTGACGATGCGAGTCAAGGCGTGACCGAAGTGGTCCGTGGCGATGATCTCATCGACTCGGCCGGGCGACAAACACTGCTCTACCGGGCCCTCGGGCTTGGCCATCCCCCCCGCTACACCCACCTGCCGTTGGTGCGCGGCAAGGACGGGCGACGACTCGCCAAACGCCACGGCGATACCCGGATCGATCAATATCGCGACCAAGGCGTGCCCGCAGAGAGGATCAACGCCCTCCTCGCCCGATGGTGCGGCGTGGACGCTGGGGATTCAGTCTCAAGCACCGACCTGATCCACGCGATCAACCTCGATACCATTCCGCGGGAGGACATCACCTTCCGCATGGAGGATGACCAATGGCTTACGGCTGGCGCATGACCGGAACTCTCGCAGCGATCTCTCCGATTGTGATCGTTGCCTGCATGGCTGCGCCGGGTTGCTCAAAGCCGTCAGCGCCCGCTGGATTCGAGGTTGTCGAAGTTGGAACTCGAACGTTCACGCTTGAAGTGGTCGCCGATGACCAAACACGCGAGCTCGGGCTCGGCGGACGAACCGAAGTGCCCGCGGAAGGCGGCATGTTGTTCTCGTTCCCCGATTCCAAGATCCGGCACTTTGTGATGCGCGATTGCTTGGTTCCGATTGACATCATCTTTTTAGATGCGATGGGCAACATCACGGCGATGCACCACATGCCCCTTGAGCCGCCGCAGACCGGAGAAGAAACCGACGTCCAATATGAACGCCGGCTCAAACGGTACTCGAGCCGCTTCAACGCCCGGTATGCGATTGAACTGCAAGGCGGCATGCTGGAGAATCTGGATCTGCAGGTTGGGCAGACCATCGAGCTGGATACAAAGCGATTAGCAGAGATCACCAACTAAAGGGGGTTGCCTCGCCCGCCGATTCTCCGCAGGGATTCCCCCGGGAGGCGTACATGGCACCAGGCTCGACCAACGCATCAGGTCCGATCATCCATGTCGCGGGCAGCGACCGGCTCTCGTCGGCCGGCGGGCCAGACCGCTGGACCGAGCTCTGCCGAACCCAAGGCCTCAACGCCACGAGCATCACCATGCCCGAAGCGTTCACCGCCAAGATCGCCGACGTTTGCCTCACCGTGCTCGCACCCGATGAACCCGATTCTGACATCTATCAGCTCGCCGACCGTGCCCAAGCTTCGCTGACACCCGGCTTGATCATCTTGCCGCCCGAACTCGAGCGTGTTTCATCGATGCTCCAAGCAGAGGGGATGATGATCCTGCCTTGGGACGCGACCGGCGAACAGATCGCATGGTCCGCGCACGCACTCCATGCCCGCCAAGCCATGATCGGGCGCCTCCGCGACGAACTCCGCATCGCACAGATGTCGGTCAATGGTGCTTACGGCGAAATGGCCAAGCTCCAAGAAGAAATGCAGACCGCAGCCACGATTCAGCGTGCCCACATGCCTCGCAAGATCCCAGTCATCAATGGCATCGATGTCGGGCTTGTGTACCGGCCCGCGACCTATGTCTCAGGCGACATCTACGACGTCGCGCAGCTTGACGAACACCGCAGCGCGTTCTTCATTGCAGACGCGGTCGGCCACGGCGTGCCGGCCGCACTGATGACCATGATCATCGCGTGCGGCTTACATAAGGTCGATGGCATTGGCGAGGATGCCCGCGTCGTTCCACCCGCAGAAGCACTCTACAGGCTCAACAATGCGATGACCGAACACACCGGCGGCTCATCACTATTCGCGACGGCGGTCTACGGAATCTTTGATGCACGAACCGGAGAAGTGACCATCGCCGGCGCCGGACACCCGCCGCCCATCATCGTTCGTGCTGACGGGAAGTCCATCGACCGCGTCGAGCCGGAAGGACCGCTGCTCGGCGTGTTCCCGGATGCGGACTTCGGACAGACCACCCACCGCCTCGAACCGGGCGATCTGTTGATTCTGTTCTCAGACGGCTTCGAGGTCGCGTTCCCCAAAGCGGGCTCTGAGGGCGATGATTTCAAGCGTCCGACGTTGACCTATCTCGACAAACTCGCGCACGCAGGCGAATGCGGGATGCCACTGGCCGAAGCGGTCGAAGTACTCGAAGGTGAGCTCGACAATGCCGCCGGCTCACTCCATCAGCCCGATGACATCACAGCGTTGTTCATCGCATCCACCGGAGTCAACGCCCACGCCCAAAGTGTTCATTCAGCCGCCTAGGTGGTTCGGCAGGTTTGAGAGAACATCTTCGGTTCAGCGTGTCCGTAGGCGTTCGTCACGCTCGACTAGGCCGTCGCGCAAGCGCACGATCCGTTCGCACCGATCAGCGACAGAGTCGTCGTGCGTGACCATGATGATGGTCATGCCGTCGCTATGCAATCCTTCAAACATGGTCAGGATTGCTTCACCGGTCTTTGAGTCTAGGTTGCCCGTCGGTTCGTCAGCCATCAAAATGACAGGCTCTGTGATGAGCGATCGTGCGATCGCCACACGCTGCTGCTGACCGCCTGAAAGCTCACGCGGTCGGTGCCCCAAGCGGTCACCCAACCCGACCATGTCGAGCTTCGACTTGGCACGCTCGAGGCGTTCGTGCTTGTTGATGCCTTGATAAAACAATGGAACCGAAACGTTCTCTTCGATCGTCAGCTGAGGAATGAGGTTGAACGCCTGAAAGACGAAGCCGATTTTCTTGCCGCGGAACGCGGAGAGCGCTTCGTCTTCGAGCTCTTCAGCCGGGGTGCCATCGAGGATGTAACGCCCGGAAGTCGGCCGATCCAAACAACCAAGGATGTTCATCAGCGTGGACTTACCCGACCCAGACGCGCCCATGATGGCGATGTACTCGCCGCCGGGGATTTCAAGATCGACGCCGCGAAGCGCCTCGACCATGATCGAGCCATCAGGCTTGTAGTAGGTCTTTGTGATCTTTTCGAGACGCGCGACCGCGCTGGCTTTGGTCGTTTCGGTGGTCGCTGGCTGTGCCGGGGTCACGGTGGACATCGATGCTCCTTATGCCGGGCATCCGCCCGTCTTCATCTACCGATTGCTATTCGCCAAGTTGCCCCTGGCCCGATGCATCCACAGGCGCGATCGGAATCTTTGGACGGTCGAGGGCGGCATGGATCTTTGCCTCATTGCCGTACACCGTGAGGACGTCACCGGACTCAATCTCCGTGCCCGGCCCCGGCGCTCCGATATGTTCGCCCGCGTCACGTTGCACGCCAAGCACGAGCACCCCCCGCTTCCCAAGCGATGCCGTCCGCAACGTCGAGCCAATCAACGGGTGCCCGGCGTCAACCTCAAACTGGGCGACCACGAACCCGTCTTTGGCATGCAGCACCGTCTCATAGTCAAGCACACGCGCAACACCGGCACGTTCGAGCGAGAATCGGATAATGCGCTCCAGCAAGGCTTTGATAACTCGCGGCCGAAAGAGCATCGCGATCACCGTCACACCCGCGAGAATCACACCGAGTCGAGCAAAGAACGAAGCAGGACCGTCCGAACTTAGCAACCCGTCCAACCAGTCGGGCTCGCTCTGTACAAAGCTGATAATCAACGCACCGAGAGCTGAAGTGATCCCGATGTTGCCGGCGATAATCAGGTGCATCGCCATCCGACGACGGACCGGGTGGCTGACGATCATTTCTGCTTCGGCCGTCGTGAATCCCACGCCAAAGAAGCACGACACCGCCTGAAACTCGGCGACCGGACGCGACAACCCAGTCATCATCAATGCCGTCGCGCCGATCCGAACAATCACCAACGAAACAAACGCAATGATGAACAATGCGATGAGCGGCATCCGGATTCCTCTCAACCCACAACACGCGGAAACGCGTCTTATTCGGTATCGATGAGTTGCAGACCCGCGATCGCAGTCAACGTGTCAGGCGCGAACTTGAAGACCTTGTCCAACCCGGTCACCATCAATACAGACATGACTTCATCCTGCACACCCGAAACCCGCATCTCTCGCGATGAGTCTTCGAGGACCTTTCGCAGACGGATCATTTGCGCGATGTTCGATGAGTTGATATAGGTCACCTCAGACAAATCGAGCACTGCGTGCGGGGGATTCTCTGCGGACTCAAGCTTCTCGATGATGAGCGAAAGCTCATCGGAAAGTGCTGGTTCGTCGGCCAAGTTGGCCATCAGAATACTGTCCGACCATTCGACAGCCATCAGGCGTCTCCATCGCCGGTGCCGCCGGCTTCGGTATTGGCAGGGGCTTCCTGCCCTTCGTTCTCGTCAGATGAATCGCCCACACGCGATGCCGCGATGACTTTGTCACCGGCGTTCAACGAGACCACACGCACGCCCTGCGTGCCACGCCCGTAGCTTGAAATCGACGCCCCCGGCATGCGGACCAACTGGCCGCCCCTCGATATCACGACCACGTCTTCGTCTTCGAATACACCCATCGCAATGGCTGAGTTACCATTTCGATCTGTGGTCTTGATATCCTGGCGTCCTTTACCGCCACGAGACTGACTGCGCATCGGCCCTGTTTCGGGCGCGACCCGGTAGTCATCCACGAACGTGCGCTTGCCGTATCCGTTTTCCGTGATCGTCAACAGGCATAGGTTGCGGCCTTCCGGCGACACTTCCGGATCGGTCATGGTCACCGATGGATCGTTTTCATCAACCACCATCGGAATCCGCAACATCCCTACAACCTCAGCGCCATCAGAGAGGTCAATCCCTTTCACACCCGCAGCCGTGCGGCCCATGTCGCGAAGCCCGCCGCGCTCGTCGTGCTCATTGAACCGAATCGCCATGCCATTCGACGTAATGAGCATCAGATCGTCATTACCAGTGGTCAGGCGCACACCGAGCAATGCGTCATCATCACGCAGCCCGACCGCGATGAGGCCGGACTTGTTGACGTTGGCGTATGCCTTCAGCGCCGTTCGCTTGACGATTCCGTTGCGCGACACGAACGTGAGGTAGTTGCTCCCTGACTCGAAGTCTTTGATCGCCAGATACGCACACGTGCGCTCGCCCGGTTTGAGCTCGATGTAGTTGACGATCGGCCGTCCCTTGCTGGTCCGGCTCATCTCGGGCAGTTCAAAGACCTTGATTTTGAACACCCGTCCGGTGTCGGTAAAGCACAACAGATCATCATGCGTCGATGCCACAAACAGGTGCTCGATAAAGTCATCGTCCTTCGAATCACTCGCACGGATTCCCTTCCCGCCGCGGGCTTGGGCCCGGTACGTTTCAGCCGGTAGACGCTTGCAATAACCCTGATGACTGATCGTGACGGCCATGTCTTGCTCTTGGATCAACGCAGCCATGTCGATGTCGCCGGCAGCTTCTTCGATCCGAGTCAGTCGATCTCGGCCGTAACGACCCTTCATCTCTTCGCAGTCTTCAACGATGATGTCCAAGATCATGCGACGATCCGCGAGGATGGCTTCGTAGCCTTCGATCTCGCTGACGATCTTGGTGTAATCGTTGACCAAACGCTCGATCTCAAGTCCGACGAGCTGGATCAGACGCATGCCGCCGATCGTCTCAGCCTGCACGCGGGAAAGCAGCGTGCCGCCATTCGCGTCCGCATCTCGCACCATCTTCATCAGTCGCGGCGGGATTGTCGGGGCCGCAGGATGCCCCGCGGGGATCGAGTAGCGACGATCCATCAACTTCTGAATCGCTTCTTCACGTGTTTTGCTCGACTTGATCAGCCTGATGATCTCATCGATATCAACCACCGCGTAAATCATTCCCTCGAGCACATGCGCTCGCTTCTTGGCTTCACGAAGCAGGTACTGCGTGCGTCGAGTGATGACTTCGACCCGATGGTCGATGAAACACTCCATCAACTCTTTCAGCCCAAGCGTCCGAGGCTGGCGATTCACCAACGCGATGTTGATGATGCTAAAGGTTTGCTGCAGCGGCGTGTTTTGATACAGCTGATTCTCGACAACCGCCGGGTCGGCACCCTTCTTGAGTTCAAGAACGATCCGCGTCTGGGCGTTGCGCCCGGATTCGTTCCGCACGTCGGAGATGTCTTTGATCCGCTCGTCTTTGACCGCATCGACGATCTTCTCGACCAGCGTGTTCTGAACAAGGCCAAACGGGATCTGATCGATGACCAACTGCTGGCGGTGGGTGCCGAGCGGCTCGACATGCACATCACCACGCACCGGCACACGACCACGACCCGAAGAATACGCTTCGAGAATACCGCGACGCCCTAAGATCCGACCCGCGGTCGGGAAGTCTGGGCCCTGCACGCCTCGGCGGACGACGTTGCCTTCTTCATCCAGCTCATCGGTCATCAGATCCGTCAGCGAGATCTCAGGGTCATTGACCACCCGCACGATCGCATCGAGAATCTCGCTGGGGTTGTGCGGCGGGAGGCTGGTTGCCATACCCACCGCGATGCCCATGCCGCCATTGACCAGCAAGTTTGGGAACTTGGCCGGCAGAACGGTTGGCTCTTGCAGACGGTCGTCATAGTTTGCCTGAAAATCCACGGTGCCGAGCTTGATGTCGGCCAGCAAGTCCGTCGCCGCGTGCGTCATGCGCGCTTCGGTGTATCGCATTGCAGCCGGCGGATCACCATCGATCGAGCCGAAGTTACCCTGCGGGTCGACCAGCGGAACCGACATCTTCCAAGGCTGCGCCATGCCCACCATGGTCGGGTAGATCACCGACTCTCCGTGCGGGTGGTAGTTGCCTGAGGTGTCGCCGCAGATCTTGGCACACTTGAGGTGCTTTTTACCAGGACGCAGGTTCAGGTCGTGCATCGCAACGAGAATGCGACGCTGCGATGGTTTGAGACCGTCGCGGACATCGGGCAACGCCCGATCCATGATGGTGCTCATCGCATAAGTCAGGTAAGAGTCGCGCAGTTCGTGCTCGATCTCGAGATCGACCACCCCTGCGCCAGGGGCGCGAAGAACCGGCACGGCGTCGGCATCGGGGACGTCGTTGGATTGGTTTTCGTTGGGCAAATCGGGGGACTGGTCGTCGGTCATGCACCGCTCCGGATGACGGGTCGTGTCGGCCGGGAAACATCCCGATCCGCCGCCCCGCGATCAACCGGGAATCATAGGCAAAACCCGCCGCGAAAGCCCACAATTTACGCCCCGAGATTCGTGCAATTTTGAACGCCTAAGCAGCTGTCAAGGCTGCTGTTGCGCCTCCCTCGCGGCATCAACTGCCCGTCGGGTCACCGCCTTCATCGAATCCATGGTCTCACAAACCGTCAGCAACGCGATCGCCCCCGCCTCTGGGCTGAGTGTCGGGTCCCACATCGCTCGCCGAACGCCGCCGAGTGCCTGCGTCGAGTTCCGGGCAAGGAACAGCCCATCACCCTCCATCACCAACTGACGAACAAACCGGATCCCATCGCTCATGCGGACGATCTCCCCCGGCACCGGACCGGCCGCGATGCCGCCGGGTGTCATGCGTTCGTCTCCAATCATGGTTGCCAGAGCAGCCATCGGACGCAGCGATTGCCAGGTCGGCAACGGCACACGTGAACGCGTAAACACCACGCCGCCCGCAAGGTCGCGATCCAACGGACGCAGATCGCGCCAATGCAACTGGAACGCCCAGACTTGCTCACGCATCGCGCTCAGCGCCACCGCTGAAGGCAACTCGCCCTCGGGATACAACTCCATGTCGGCCCAAGCAAGAAACGGCATCTGCCCGACCAGTTGCCCGGGCTCTGTCTCGCGGAACGCGCGCCGAATCGCGGCATCAGCACGCTCGGCAGTAAACGCGGGGTCGAGCTCCATCGCGCAAACATGCGCCCATGCGATCAATCCATACCCGCCCTTCGGCAGATCCTCGGCAAATCCAGCATCCGGATCGAACGCATTGCCCAGCGTGTCGAGACACCGAACGCGCAGCACTTCAAACGCCGCATCCGTCGCACGAACATCTGGTGTGATATCTCGCAGCGCTGCGATCGCGCCCGCGGCCGAAAGAGGCGATGCCCATGCAGAGATTTCGTCTCGCTCAACCGAACCAAGATCACGCACGATCCGGACTGCCGCCTCCGCCGATGCAGCGGCATCTTTGGACCGCGATTCCGCGTGCCGCAACAACGCGATCGCAGCAAGAGACTGCGCAAAAGGCTCGCCCGCGATGGGATCGATCTTTCCGGTGGTTGCGTTCAAATCGCCGCCAATACCGTACCGCTCACCACCCGGCCAAACGCGTGAACGCAGGTGCGCTGCAATCAGATCCGCGGTCGAGAGCATGGTCGCCGATCGCACCGCGCCGACGGGAATCCGTCGGCTGCCACGATCCAGAAACACCGGGGAAGCACCCTCGAAGGGCATCGCCAAGTGAACCACCGGAGCACGCGAAAACGTGAACCCATCTTCTTTCAGATCGGCGATCGGTTTCAGGGCTGTTTCGCCTTCGCCCGTGATCTCGGCAGCCATCGCTGCCAGCTCGCGAGCTGGATCCGAACCACGAGTCAACTGCGCATCCACCCCCACCACGCGCACTTCATTCTCAACCCGGACCACCATCGCCTCAGCGCCGGGTGAACTGCCCGCAAACGGCATCGCCAGCTCGTCATCTGCGATTGGCACCGGCGTGCCAAAGAACTCCAACGACACCGTCACACGCCCACCCATCGCCAACGCTTTTTCTTCCGCCAGCGCGTCGTTGGGAAGGCTCAACCCGGCACGTCCGATACGCACCGCCGAACCGGCTGCATGCCACACCGCCAACGGCGAAGGCCCATCCGGCGAGATCCAAGCGCCACGCGACAACACCCGCCCGTCTAACCGGAGAGTGACGGCCGCCCCCCAAACCGCGGGCATACCGACACCCGTGCCCACCTCCATCTCAACAGGTGATGGAACGCTCCACCCCTTGACCCAAGTCCGCACGACCTGATGCGATCCCAAGGCTTCAGATGGGCTCGGCAAATCCTGGGCCAGCACCGGCGAGCCGATAACGCCCATCAGTCCAACAAGCCACGCACCCCATAATCTGGTGGATCTGATACTGAGGTGTTGACGCAGCGCGTCGCGCCGTGGCAACATGGTGCCTCTTTGCACCACCCCCCGAACCCCCCGAATGCCACCCAACGGGCTTGTAAGCCCGGTTGGCATCCATTGGCACGCCTGTTGTATGTTCTTTCGTAACAACCGCATAGAGGAGCCGAACATGCAGATCATGCAGCAAACCTTTCTGATGACCCAACTCCGCAAGCGTCTCTTCCTGTTGACGCTGCTGAGCTTCGTCGCACTGTGCTAGAGAGTCGCGGGCCGATCAATCAGTCCGCACCACATTGAAGCCGGCTGGTCGTGCAGGGTTGTCCCGCGTGATCAGGCCGGATTGTTCGCGTGGGGACTCTAGTCCCCGCAAGTGATACCAACCCGGCGCCATGCCGGTTCCCGGATCCCCGCCCGGTGTCTGTCCCGGGTCCGAGGTTCGATCCCACAAAAAGCCCCGGCGGGATGATCCTGCCGGGGCTTTCAGTTTGTATTCATTCCTTCAATCGACTCATCCCGTCCGTGACGGTCGAGCCGGCCGATCAGAACTCGATCTTGTCGGTGCCCATGGCGCCATGGTCGTCCATGCCGCCGCGAGCGGGTCCGGGCTTGCCCATGCCGCCCGAGCCGCCACCGCCGCCGCCTCCGGATTCGCCGCCTTCGCCCTCAGCGCCGGTTGCGTCACCCCATTGGGCACGCTTGAGCGAGAGGCCGATCTTGCGATCTTCGGTATCGACGCGGAGGATCTTGACGTCGATCTCTTCGTCTTGACCGACCACATCCTGCGGGTTTTCGACCTTGTGGTCGGCCAGCTCGGAGATATGGAGCAGACCCTCAAGGTCATCTTCAAGCTCGACGAAGACGCCGAAGTTGGTGATCTTGGTGACCTTGCCGCGAACGACCATGCCGGGCTGGTAGGCGCCGGGGATGGCTTCGTGCCAGGGGTCCTCGGTGAGCTGTTTAATGCCCAGGCTGATGCGCTGCTTGTCCTGATCGACTTCGAGCACCACGCATTGCACATCGTCGCCCTTCTTGTAGAGCTCGTTGGGATGCGTGACCTTCTTGGTCCACGACATGTCCGAGATGTGGAGCAAGCCATCGATTCCGGGCTCGATCTCGACGAACGCGCCGTAGTTGGCCAGGTTGCGGATGGTGCCGCTGACCAACGTACCGGGGGGATACTTCTCGGTCACGAGTTCCCAAGGGTTGACCTCGGTCTGCTTCATGCCGAGCGAGATCTCGTGCTTGTTCTTGTCGATTTCGAGCACCACCACGTCGACTTCTTCGCCGACGTTGACCATCTCGGATGGGTGGTTGACGCGTCGGGTCCAGGACATCTCGGAGATGTGCACGAGGCCTTCGATCCCGTCCTCAAGCCGCACGAATGCGCCGTAGGACATGATGTTGACGACCGCGCCATTGATGCGCGAGCCAACGGGGAACTTGGCTTCGATCTCTTCCCAAGGGCTCGACTCGGTTTGCTTGAGACCCAGCGCGATCTTTTCCTTGTCCCGGTCGATGTTGAGGACTTTGACCTCGACCTTGTCGTCGATGCGGAGCAACTCGGACGGATGATTGATGCGGCCCCAAGACATGTCGGTGATGTGGAGCAGACCGTCGATACCGCCAAGGTCGACGAACGCACCAAAGTCGGCGATGTTCTTGACCGTACCGGTGACGATGTCGCCTTCGTTGATGGTTTCCATCAAGCGGCTCTTGGCCGACTCACGCTCGCGCTCGATCAGCTTGCGACGGGAGATCACGATGTTGCGACGCTCAGTGTCGATCTTGAGGACTTCGGCGCGAATCTTGCGGCCGATGAAATCGCCCAGTTCGTGCGGGCGACGGATGTCGACCTGCGACGCAGGCATGAAGACCGGCACGCCGATGTCGACGAGCAGGCCGCCCTTGATCTTGCGCATCACGGTGCCCTCGATCTCGTCGCCCTCGTTGGAGGTATCGACGATGCGCTGCCAGGCGATCTGGCGATCGGCCTTACGCTTCGAGAGCTGAATGAGTCCGCCGTCACCCTCGAGCGACTCGAGCAAGACGTCGATTTCATCTCCGACCCGGAGTTCGTTGAGGTTGGGGAACTCTTCACGGGGAATCAGGCCTTCACTTTTGAGTCCGACATCAACGACGACATCGTCGCCAGCGAACCCAATCACGCGGCCTTTGATCAGCTTGCCAGCGCGGAGGTCGTTGGCCTGGTCAACCAGGATCTCGTCCATCCGCGACTCGTCCTCGGATGTCCCAAAGACCTCACCCAAAAGGGCCATGGTCTCGTCATCGGCGACTCCGAGTGAAGCGATCAGCGTCTCATCGATCATGTACTGTTTCCTCTCCCCGGCTCGTCATGGACGGTCACCGGGTCGGACGCGTTGCCGCCTTGCGACCGGCCGATGGTCGCTGCGGGCTGGGCGTCCCCCACGATCGCCCTCGGGGCGCTCGCGGGTGCCCCTATGGTGGGGCGCTCAAAGCCTTGTTCTGCCCGGGGTTGGCGGACCATCCGCCGACCGGGTTCGGCCGATCCAGACTCAGAGGTCAATCCGCTGAGTCGGGTCGAAAGTCTAGACCATACCCTCGGCCGTCGTCGACGAGAAAATCGTACAAAGAAGGGATTATGAAAGAGGTTGCATTGATCACGCCGATGTCCAAAGAACGAGTTTCCTGCCCACGGCGGGTATCATCCTCGCTCGCCCACGCGTGAGGGACGCGGGGCGCCCCGGACGGGTTGAAAACCGCCGGGAACCCATTCTGACCGAATTCCGGTCTTAAAGCCCACCACCCGGCAGCCACCGGGCGTCCAAGAGGCAGGTTGAAACCATGAGCGCCACCATGACACCACACACGACCGAACTGCCTCGCGGATCCGTCATCGAGGAACTCGGCTTCCCCAGTGACCCCGACAATCTCTACCTACAGACGGTCAACACCATGCTCGACTCGGCCGAGCTGATCAATCTCAAACACCGCACCCGCATCATCCTCGCTCAACCCAAGAACGAGATCATGGTCCACTTCCCCGTCAAAATGGATGACGGGCACCACAAGCTCTTCAAGGGATATCGCATCCAGCACAACAACGCGTGCGGGCCTTACAAGGGAGGCTTCCGCTTCCACCCAGACGTTCACCTCGATGACGTCAAATCGCTCGCGTTCCTTATGACCATGAAGTGTGCGCTCGTCCGGATCCCATTCGGCGGCGGCAAAGGCGGCGTCAAGGTCAACACCCGCGAACTGTCAGAGGGCGAACTGCAACGCGTGTCGCGCCGCTATTGCTCGGCCATCATGGATCAGATCGGCCCAGACGTGGACATCCCCGCGCCCGACGTCGGCACGAACTCGCAGATCATGGCGTGGTTCGCGGACACCTACATGATGTCTTCTTCCCACCAGCACCACGACGCACTCCGCGTTGTGACGGGCAAGCCCGTTGAGTTTGGTGGGTCGGCCGGTCGTGAGAAAGCGACCGGTCAGGGCGTCGCCGACGTGCTCGCCGAGATGCTCCCGGGAATTGGTATCCCGCTCGAAGGGATGAAGGTCAGCCTGCTCGGGTTTGGTAATGTGAACGGTTGGGGCGGACGGATTCTCCAGGACATGGGCGCCAAGATCGTTGCGGTCGCAGACCACACCGGGTTCATCCAGAATGAAAATGGAATCGACTGCCACAAGCTCTTTGATCACAACTTGGCAACGGGCGGCATCGCCGGATACGGCGAGGCCGACCCGGTCAGCGAAGAAGACTTCTACCGCACCAAGGTCGACGTGTTCATCCCCGGTGCGCTCGAGCAGATGATCAAAGCCAAGCAGGCCGATTGGCTCGACTGCAAAGTCATGGCCGAAGCGGCCAACGCCCCCTGCGACCCATCGGGCGATCGTGTCTGCACCGAGAAGGGCATCGAGATCATCCCCGCCATCCTTGCCAACGCTGGTGGCGTGACGGTCTCATACTTCGAATGGGTGCAGAACAAGAATGCGGTGACGTGGTCTGCCGAGCAGGTTGACCGAGAACTGAACCGCCACATGGTGGTCGCCGCACAGCGGACCCTGGCCAACCGCAACAAGCTCAAGTGCTCGCTCCGTAATGCGGCGTTCTCAACCGCACTCGAGCACATCGGCGACGTATACCGCGTCCGCGGCATCTTCCCGTAAAGCCCGAAAACCATCTCGTACTCAACCACAAGCCCCTCCCGCGAGGGGCTTTTTCATGGGTCCCTCTTGCTAGATTTTTCTTGATCGCGCGTGAGAATTCTCGTCCAATATCGCTCCAAGACCAGTCTGTTATAACTATTTCGAGGGGAATCCATATGCGAATCGCAGCACTGCTTGCACTCACCGCCGCCACGGCCACCGCTAACGCGGCCGAAGTTTTGATTGTCTCGGCCGGTTCGGCTGTGACCGACGCAGCGCTCGTGACGGCCCTCGTGAACCAAGGACACAACGCCACGATCGGCCCGACCTATTGGGAGTTTGACACCAACGTTGACCTGAGTGTTTACGACGTCGTCTACATCCAAGGCAACGGCAACTGGACCCAAAGCGATATGCCCGTCGACGCACAGTCGATGATCCTCGACTTCACCCAAGACGGCGGCGGCATCATCTTCTCAGAATGGGTCGTCTGGATGGTCGGCGCTCGCAACGTGTTCCAAGTGCTTGCTGCAGCCATGCCGGTCGAAATCAACACCGCTTTCCGCGGTACCGCCGATGTCACCTTCACACTCAACACGCCCGAGCCATTCCTCACCGATGGATTGCCGAACTCGTTTACGATGCCACTCACCTCGTTTAGCGGCACCGAAACTTTCCTGCGCCCACGCCAGGACGCGACGGTTTTCTATGACTCAGATTGGGTCTCAGGCCCAGACACCAGCGCCGCAGTGGTTGGCTGGGATATCTGCGGCGGGCGCGTCGTGAACTTCTCAACCACGGTCGGTGTCAATCAGATCAATGACCCCAACTTTCAGCAGCTCTTTGGCAACATGGCCACTTGGGTGACTCGCTCTCAGATCGACAACAGTTGCCTGGCTGACATCGCTCCACCTTGCGGCACGCTGAACTTCTTTGATATCAGCACGTACATCGCACGCTTTATCGCGGGCGATCCAGACGCAGACCTGACCGGCGAAGGCAACCTCAACTTCTTTGATGTGTCGACGTTTATCAGCCTGTTCAACGCCGGCTGCCCGTAACACTGCCGATCGCATCATGTGCAAACATCGAGCGGGTTGATCGCAATCGCGGTTAGCCCGCTCTTTCCTGTGGTGCCGCGTTCGAGTATCGGCGGAGCAGCTCGACGATCTTGGGCTGGCGTCGATCGATCCGCAGCGACTGACGCATCGCATCTACGGCCCGTTCGCGGGCCATGCCGTCTTCTTTTCCCGACCAGAGATAGTTGTTGAGCTCGCACACCGCGATGCCGTTGAGCGCCGGTGCATAGGTCGTGTCCAGATCGGCGGACGCACGGAATGCTGACAACGCTTCGTCGTACCGCCGCAACCGAAACATCCCGGACCCCAACCGTTCGTACGCGACCGGGGTTGGCGCGGTGGCAACGACTTCGTTCAGCGCCCCCACCATCTCTGCGTAGCGACCGAGTCGGCTAAAGCTCTCAGCCATATTCAACAGCAGGCCTGGCGCAGGCTTGGGCAATAGCTCGGCCGCTTGCCGATACTCAATGACCGCTTCTTCATGCCGATCGAGTCCGGCATAGACGTTCCCAAGGTGCATTCGCGCTTCGCCGGACCGCGGGCGTGACCTGGCCGACCGCTCGGCATACGGGAGTGATTGCTCCGCGTCTCCCGATTCAAGATACGCGGTCGAAAGCCCGAGCATCGCATCGAACTCGTTCGGTCGAACCGCGAGCGCACGCAGGTAGGCACGCACTGCTTCTTCCGAACGGTTGAGCGACTTGAGCGCGGTGGCGTGTCGGTACTGGGTGTCGTAGTTCCGCGGCTGCGTGCGAGCCGCCGCAGCATAACTCCGCTCGGCGAGCGCCACTTCGCCCATCTCCATGTGCAAGTCGCCCGCCTCGAGCAATGCGGGCGTGAACCTCGGGTTGATCGCGATCGCCCGTTCAAGCTCAGCGAGCGCCGACTGGATGTCGCCCATCGCTCGCAGCTCTTTTGCCGATGCGAGCGCCCTGGCTTCGCGTGTGCCTCCCCCAGTGCCCGAATCACCCGAGACGATCAGATCTTCCGGCGTCAGCGCAGGCTCTCGAACAATGGGATCATCGGTCGATCGCATCTTGGTCGGCGATCGTTCTTCGACGCGGTACCGCGTGCTGGGACGCTCGTCGACCACAACCGTCGCGCTGGGCGTGTTCGTGCTCGCGTCTGGCGCTGCGCCACCGGGCTCGGTCGCTGAGGCCTGCTGGTCTGCAGCCTCGGCGTTCTTGGCTCGCAGCGCCCGGCAACCGCCCAGCCCCCCCGAGACCAAAATCAACCCCGAAACCGTCGCCGCCCCGATGATCGCTCTGCGTGTGCTCATGCCATGATCCTATCGCATTAGGTCTCGATACACTTGATGCCGTAGTCGATTCGGTCCGCCTTGGTTCATCCGGGGTCGGTACGAATCTGGCCCAATGTCAGCCCCGCCCGAACCCGGAGGTCCCCCGTGCCCGATCGGTCCAATCACCCACTCTCGTCCAGAGTCGCTCTGATCACCGGCGCCAGCGCGGGAATCGGGCAGGCGGCCGCCCGCGAACTGGCGATGCTGGGCGCGAGCATCGCGGTCAACGCCCGGCGAGAAGACCGGCTGGTCGCTTTGATCCAAGAGCTGGCCGACCGAGGGGACCAGGGCCCTCATGACGACCGAGCCATCGCGGTCGTCGGCGACGCTTCGGATGAATCGGTCATCCACGCCATGCTCGACGAGCCCCACCAAAGGTTCGGTTCGCCCGTCGATCTGGTGGTCATCAACGCTGGTAGGGGGCTGGCCGGCTCGATCATGACCAGCGACCCCGAGCAATGGGACGAGATGATCCGCATCAACTACCTCGGAGCCGCGAAGTTGCTCCGCGAAGCAGGGCGACGCCTGACCGAACTCCAAGAGCATCGCCAGTGGCCCAACCACGCGGCCGACATCGTCATCCTCGGCTCGACCGTCGGGCGTCACATCTCGCCGTTCTCATCCATGTACGGCTCGACCAAGTTCGCGATCGGATCACTGGCCGAAGCCGCGAGGCGTGAACTTGGGCCCAAGGGCGTCCGCGTCTCCCTGATCGAGCCGGGCATCGTCGAGTCCGAGTTCCAAGGCGTCGCCGGCTATGACCCCGAATCGTTCGGCGCGATGATGGACAAGTTCGCACCGGTGCTGACCCCCGAAGACATCGCTCGGCTGATCGGGTTTATCGTGAAACAGCCCGCCGGCGTCCACCTGAGCGGCACGGTCGTTCGGCCGACGAAGCAGGATTACCCGTAAACGAAAAATGAGTACTCCTGAGAGTCCAACTCGAATGGTCGACGTGTCGGACGTTCGCGAGCCCAACCCCGCGTGCGCCCATGCCCCGTTTGCCGATTCATCGCATCGCATCTCGGGCCGGCTGTTTGAGTTCCCCCGAACGCCCGATGAGAGTTGGGCTTCCGCCCACGAGAAAGGGATGGCAACCTCACTCGGATCCATCGAAGCAGACGCCCAAGAACGCGGCTTTGTGTTCTTCGATAGCTTCAGGATTCAACACGTCATGCGTGGTCACGTTCAAAGACGAACCGACTACTGGCAAAGGTACCACTCAGATCGCGACCTGAGTGGCATAGGTCAGAGGCTGCAAGTGGTCATCAGCGATGAGGGCAGTACCCTGACCTACGCGACAGCCGCAAGGATTGAAGCTGCTGCGGTCGCACGCCATTCCATCCTCGCAAAGCAGACTTCAACTGGATGGCTTTGGCTTCCTGGGAGCAAACCTGTACTCGATCAGTCATTTGTTCGAGACTGGTTCGAAACCACCGGCGGACCAAGCCAACACAAGGATCTGGACTTTGCACAGGTTGCCAAGAGAGTGTGTCATGCAGGCGGGATCTACATCCGGTTCTGGGGGGCGTTCGATGACCGCGAGTTCTCAATCGGTTTGTTTTACCGACCAGACCTCACCAAACTGGTTTAGCGCCCGAGATACTGCCCCGGCACGTCGCCGTGGTCGGCGCGGATGTTGCTTTTGATCCCGCCTCGGCCTTTCCACATCGTCACGATCTGCAGCCACGCTGGGTTCATCAGTTCGACCAGATCGTCGCGGATCGCGTTGGTCACGGCTTCGTAGAAGATGCCCTCGTTGCGGAAGCTCTGGTAGTAGATCTTCAGGCTTTTGAGTTCGACGCACACGCCGTTGTTGCTCGCGCCGCCGGGC